>NZ_JANZYP010000028.1 GCF_025506355.1 Sphaerisporangium corydalis | reverse complement strand
GGGGGGGGGGGGGGGGGGGGGGCCCCCCCCCCCCCCGACTCTTTTCCCCACCCACCTCCACCCCCTCCGTCCCTCGCCTCCACTCCCGCCTTCGGCCTCTCGGTTCCTCGCCTTCGCTTGGCCTGCCTTCTCGGGCTTCTCGCCTCCGGCATCGGTCTGTGGGCCTCGGCCCCTCGCCCCTGCTCCTGGTCGCCCCACTTCCTCTACCGCTTCCTCGCCGGGCGCACCTTCTGGGCCCCGTGACACTCCCTCTGGCCGTGTCGAGGCGTTGCCGGGCAGGACTTAGGGCGTTATCAGCCTTGTTGTCCTGAATCTTGGTGTTTAGGGTCGTAAGGTAGATCTAATAATGCTTTGTAGTGCTTTCGTTTGCTTTGTCCTGACTTGATAGGTAAGGTTTGATCCACCTAAAGAGGTGGTGACCTGGTCTTCAGCCGGAAGGCCGCCGCCTCAACGTCGAATCCACGAGCCGCCACAGGCTCGGGGAGCCGGGGACCCAAGTTCACTGGGGTGAATCCGCGAAAGCGGTAGGGCAGACTCCAAGCCCGAATCCGTCAGCTAACCCGGTAGACGTCATTGGAGAGGAGATCCGAGTGGAGAACTCCACTTCGCGCAGTCCGTCTGCCGGGCAACCCTAAGCCCCGGTCACGCCGTCAGAAGCGGCGGACTAGTCGGCTGGTAGCAGCCGTCCACCGGGCGACTCCCTCGCCCTTCGCGACACAAGGTGGCCCTGCCACCCTGACCGACCCGAACGGAAACGCGCGATCATCGCCGGCGACGGCACCCCTGCCTTCGGCATACCCATCCGGTGACAGCGCCTTCCATCCCCCGCACCGATCCCTGCACGACTCGGAGCGCGGGTCCCCTTGTCTTCTGACGAAAGATCTGTCGCCCCATGTCTTTTTTCACGAGCACCCCCAAATGCCGATGGACCTCCGGCATCGTCAGCGCCACGCTGGCCTGCACCACCGCGATCTGCGCAACCGCCGTCTGCACCACCGTCTCGGCCCACGCCGACGACTCCCCCGTCGTCGCCGTGACCGCCCAGGCCACCAAGACCGCCCTCCTCACCGGCTCCACCAAGGCCTCGTACTTCTGGGACGACTCCTCCGGCCGCATGGGTGACACGGGCCTTCCGGCCATCGGCAAGCCGATGCAGAAGGGCCTGTTCGCCAGCCCGAGCTGGCCCCTCGGAACCGAGGGCTACGTCACCTACAACGGCAAGAAGGCGCCCTTCTTCATCGGTGACCGTGGCCCGGGCATCCCCTCCGAGAGCGGCGTCATGCTCGACATCGACGGGCGGACCTTCGCGGAGCTGACCGGCGGATCCTTCAGCGACTCGTCCCTCGTGGTCACCGGCTTCGGCGCCGGCCACATCGACGTGGACTACGTCATCACCAAGTGGGGCCCCGGCGTCGGCAAGAAGGACCAGCCCGTCCCCTTCTCCGCGGGTGCCTGGGGCGTCTACGACTCGACCCCCGCCTCGCCTCCCGCGACGGTCACCCCGCCGGTCTCGGCGTCCTCGGTGGTCCCGGTCACCGTCATCGGCGACTGACCCGCCCACCCCCGAAGCGGTGGCCACGGCCGACCCGCCGATGTGCGGACCCTGGCCCAGACTGCTAAAGTCACCGTAGTCACGCGCCGCTAGCTCAGTTGGTTAGAGCAGCTGACTCTTAATCAGCGGGTCCGGGGTTCGAGTCCCTGGCGGCGCACCACGGCCAAGGCCGATGACCTGGGCACTCTCCACTTGACGGGGGGTGCCCACAGTCATTTCCGCCCCGGCCGCCGGTGTGCCCGCCGCACCGCGATGGGTCCTCTACTGGGGCGGGTTCTCTTCCGCGTCTCGTAGTGCCTGCCCGGAGGCGCTCTTGAGGCTGGTGACCCAGGTTTCGAGCCTCTGTTTGAGCGCCAGGCCGGCGCTGTCGTAGGAGTTGTCGAGCTGGTAGGGGTCGGCGGACAGGTCGTACAGCTCATGTTCGCCGGTGTTGTAGGCGACGTAGTTCAACGCCGCGTTCACGCCGAGCGTGTTGGGTTTGGCCCGCAGGCCGACGTAGACGGGGGCGCCTCCGGTGGCGAGCGCTTGTGCGTCGCCGGGATCTTGGGGTTCCAGTAGGTTGTTCTGGGTGTTGGTGTTCAGGGTGCGGGGGCCGGCATGCTCGTTGAGGAACGCCAGGCGCCATGGCGATGGTGTGGTACCGCGCAGGAACGGCACGAGTGAGCGGCCGTCGACGAAGGCGGGCGCGGTCGCTCCGGCCAGTTCGGCGAAGGTCGGTGCGAGGTCGACGTTGAGGGTGAAGGCGTTGACGACCGCCCCGGCGGGGACGCCGGGTCCGCGGATGACCAGCGGGACGTTGAGATCTTCCTCGAAGGCGGTGTTCTTGCCGGAGTTCAGGCGGTGCTGGCCCTGGTGGAAGCCGTTGTCCGACGTGAAGACGATGTAGGTGTTGTCGAGCACGCCTTGCGCCTGCAGAGCGTCGATCGTGTCCTGGACGAGGTCGGCGACCGAGCGCAGGGATTCTCTGCGCTTTTCGTAGAAGGCGTCGATCTTGTTGATCTGGGCGGCGGTGAGCTTGGGTTTGTTCCGGATCCAGGCCGGCTTGTCGCTGACGTCGTCCTCGTTGAAAGACGGAGTTCGTGGAGCCTTGGCGTTGGGGTAGATGCCGTCGTAGCGCGGCGGCGGCGTCGCTGGTCCGTGTGGGATGTAGGGGGCGACGTAGGTGAAGAATGGCTTGTTCGGGTAGTCGGTGGTGGTGTTCTTGATGAACGTGGTCAGCCTGCGAGAGATCACGTCAACGCCGTAGTCCGCCGGCGCGCTGCCGAAGTGGACCGTCGTGCCATTGTCGTTGACGTCGTAGTTGTACTCCGAATACGGGCTTCCGCCGTTGGGGCTGAACCAGCGCGTCCACCCAGGCGGAATGTAGGTACTGCTGGGCGCTCCGTTGGGGTACCCGTTGAGGTATTTGCCGAAGAACCCGGTGCGGTACCCGGCGCTTTGCAGCCAGGTGGCGACGGTCGAGTCCTCCAGTCCTTTGCTGTGGACAGACTGGAATCCGCCGCCGGAGGCGGCCTCGTTGGTGTAGATGCCCGTGTTGTGGGCGAACTGCCCGCGCAGCGTGGAGGTTCGAGACGGACAGCACAGCGACAGTTCGACGAACTGTTTGTTGAATGTCGTGCCCTGACTGGTCAGGAGTGTTCGGAGCCCGGCGTCCTTGCCGAAGACGTCCTCGTTGAGGTCATCGGTGAGGATGAAGACGATGTTGGGCTGGGTCGTCGCTGCCGACGCCGGCGAACTGTCGAGTTTCACACCCGCGTAGGTGGTGCTCGCGGATGCGACAAGCAGGGCTACCAAGAGTTTCGATCGGTGACGATGTGGCTTGCGCGATGACATGACCTCATCGAATCCCAATTGAACCTACCGATCAAGTGGGGAATTGTGCCGCTGCGCCCCGCCGTCCATGTCGGGTCGGCTGTCGTCGGCGTCGAGTCCGCGAGTTCGGTCCCCGCGAGGGCGCACCTCTGCCGTCCCGCTCCACTCGATGCGCTGCACAGATCTGTTTCCGGTCTTTCGTGAACCGGCCGGGGCCGTGGCGCAATAGAGGGGGTGATGGATGACGACGAGCTGATCGCCCGCCTGGCGGGTGGCGACGACACCGCGCTGCGGGAACTGTACTTCCGGCACGCGCCGTGGCTGGCCGCCCGGCTGCGGGTCGCGCTGCCCGCCGCCGATGTGGAGGACGTGCTCCAGGAGACGTTCCTGGCGGTATGGCGCGGTGCCGCGGGATACCGGCCGGAAGGCTCCGGTGGCGGCTGGCTGTGGGGGATCGCCCGCAGGCAGGCCGCGGCGTGGCTGCGCCGCCGAGGCCGGGGCGACGACCTGGTGGCCGCCCTGGCGCGGGCCGGCCCGCCGTCCCTGGCCGATCCGGTGGAGGCCGTGCTGTCCCGGTCCGAGCTGGACGACGCGGTCGCCGCGCTGGGGCCGGCCGGAGGGCCGGAGCGTGAGGTGTGGCGGCTGCTCTATGTCGAGGACCGGCCGGTGGCGGAGGTCGCCGAGCTGACGGGCGTCCCGGCGGGCACGGTGAAAAGCCGCGCGTACCGGGTCAGGCGCCTGCTGCGTAAGGCGCTACCGGGGCGCTCGGTGGCGCAGGGAGGATCGTCATGAGCGAGCTGTCCGCGGACCGGGCCGGGGCCCCCGGCGACGTCGACCTGGATCGGGTGTGGATCGGGGTGGCCGCGCAGGTGTGGCGCCGCGAACCGGGATGGCCGGAACGGCTGGCGGGGCGGCTGCTGCGCTCGCCGGGGCTGGCCAGGGCGTTGCTGACCACGCCGTCGCTGCTGGTGCCGTGGCTGATCGCCAGCGTCGTGGTGTTCGGCGCGGGGGCGCTCGCGACGGCCGGGTCGGACCAGCCGCTGGTGGCGCTGATGACCCCGGCGCTGGCGGCCGCGGGCATCGCCTACGCGTACGGGCCGGGAATCGACCCGGCCTGGGAGCTGTCGGCCAGCATGGCGGTCAGCGACCGGATGGTGCTGCTGGTACGCGTCGTCGCGGTGTTCGGCGTCAACGCCGTCCTCGGCCTGGCCGCCTCGGCGGCGTCCGGGACGGCGGCGGGGCTCACGTTCGGCTGGCTGCTGCCGATGACCGCGGTCTCGGCGCTCGCGCTGGCCGCCGCGACGCTGGCGCGGTCGGCGAACGTGGGGGTGGCCGCCGGCGTGGCCGGCTGGACGATCATGATCCTCGCCGGGGAGACCGTCTCCGGGCGGTACACCTTCGCGGTCGGCGACCCCGCGCTCGTCCTCCCTTATCTGGCGTTCACGGCCGGCTGTGCCGCGGTCGTGCTGTACGCGACCCGTATGTCGAGAGGAACTTCGTGAACATCGAGATAAGCGGGCTGACCAGGCGATTCGGCCGCGCGCAGGCCGTCGCGGGGGTGGACCTGGAGGCCGGGCCAGGGGTGTTCGGGCTGCTGGGGCCGAACGGGGCGGGCAAGACCTCGCTGCTGCGGATGATGGCGACGGTGATCCCGCCGAGCTCGGGCCGCCTGCGGCTGCTCGGGCGAGATCCCGGCTCCCAGGGGCAGCGGAGGGAGATCCGGCGCGGGCTCGGGTACCTGCCGCAGACCCTCGGGTACTACCCGGGTTTCACGGTGGTGGAGTTCGTCGAGTACTTCGCGCTGCTCAAGGAGGTGCCCCCCGCGCGGGTGCCCGCCGCCGTGGCGTCCGCCGTCGAGCGTGTCGGGCTCGGCGACCGGGCCAAGGCGAAGCTGCGCAACCTTTCTGGCGGGATGCTGCGCCGGGCCGGCATCGCGCAGGCGATCGTGAACGAGCCTCGGCTCCTGCTGCTGGACGAACCGACGGCGGGGCTGGACCCCGAGCAGCGGGTGACGTTCCGTACCCTGCTCCGCGACCTGGGCGAGCAGGCCACCGTCGTGGTCAGCACCCACCTGGTCGAGGACGTCGGCGCCGCCTGCGGGAGGGTCGCGCTGATGGAGAAGGGGCGGATCGCCTTCGACGGCACCCCCGCCGAGCTGATCTCCCGTGGCGTGGGACACGGCACGGGAGACGCTCCGCTGGAGCGCGGGTACAGCGCCGTGCTCCAGCAGGTGCGGTCATGACCGCGGTGGCGGTCCCGCCACGGGCCGGGCGCGCACGCCTGACGCCGCCCGGGCGGTTGCTGCGGCTGGAACTGCGCCGCAACCCGATGCCGTGGACGTTGCCGCTGCTGGCCGTGCTGTACTGGTTCGACACCTACCAGACCATCGTGTCGTTCCCGCCCTACTGGCTCCAGCGGGCCATGATCATGCAGACGCACGCCATCACCGACTTCGAGCCGTTCGTCGTGGGCGTCGCGGCGTGGATGGGCTCGCGGGACGGTCGTCGCGGCACCACCGACCTGGTGGGCGTCACGTCGCGACCGCGGCTGTCGGCCCAGCTCGTCACCTGGGCGGCCACCGCCTGCTGGGCCGTGCTGGCGTACCTGGTCTTCGCGGGCGTCCTGTTCGCGATCATGGCTCGTGAGGCCGTCTGGGGCGGGCCGCCGTGGTGGCTGGTG
Organism: Sphaerisporangium corydalis; assembly: GCF_025506355.1. Taxonomy (GTDB): domain Bacteria; phylum Actinomycetota; class Actinomycetes; order Streptosporangiales; family Streptosporangiaceae; genus Sphaerisporangium; species Sphaerisporangium corydalis. Next base: position 95,774 of record NZ_JANZYP010000028.1, on the reverse strand, counting down.
GCGGTCGGCGCCGCGAGCATGGTGGCGTTCAGCGCCATCGGGTTCACCGCCGGGGCGCTGCTCCCCAACCGTTTCACCCCGCCGCTGGCGGTGATCGCCGTGGCCGTCCCGCTCCTGGTGGCGTTCCGGCTCGCGGTCCAGGGCGACGTGGTCGCGCTGATCGCGCCGGCCAACGACACGATCGGGCACAAGCCCGACGCGGACCTCGGCATCTTCCACCCCTTCCTGCCCGACCTCTCCATCACCCAGCTGATCTTCCTGTCCGGCCTCACCATCGCGGCCCTCGCCGCACTGGGCCTACCCGCAGGCTCGGGACCCTGGCGGGTCCGCCGGGTCTGTGCGGCGCTCGTCGTGCCCGGGCTGGTCGCGGCCGGGATCGCGGTCCGGCTGACAAGTACGGCGCGGCTGCAACCGCAGGGCATGATGGCCATCCCCGCCCTGCACGACAGCGCCGACGACCGGCCGATCGGCTACACCCCGGTCTGCGACCACTCCGTGGTCCCGATCTGCCTGCACCCGGCCTTCCGCGCCGACCTGCCGGACGTGGTGGCCGCCCTCGCCCCCGTGCTGAACCAGGTCACCGGCCTGCCCGGCGCACCCGTCCGTGTCGATCAGATCACGACGAACCTCCGGGCGTGGCCCAGCCTTGGGGAGGAGGTCAGCGGCAGCCCGCCGGCGCTTCGCCTGCCGCTCGCCGGCTACGGGGTCGCCCCGCGGAACTTCGGCTCCGCCTTCATCGCCGGCATGGTGCGATCGCGCGCCGGGATGACGATCGTGAGCAGCGTCGTCGGTGGCGGGTACAGCCCCGGCCCGATGGGCGAACCACGAGGCACCCCCGCCCAGCAGGCGATCGCGGCGGCCCTCCTGAAGCTGGCCGGCACGTCGTCCACCCCCCAGTGCGCCCGATCGGGCATCACGACAAGCTGCTACGTGGTCCCCATGCCCCCGCCCGGCACACCAATCCACACCGCGGCCCAACGCTTCGCCGCACTACCCACCGCCACCCGCCACACCTGGCTGACCACCCACATAACCGCCCTGCGCACCGGCCGCCTCTCCCTGAATCAACTGCCATGACCGCCCTGCGCACTGGCCGCCTTTCCCTGAAGCAACTGCCGTGATCGCGCTACGGATCGGCCGCTTTTCCCTGAATCAACTGCCATGACCGCGCTACGGATCGTTGGGCGCCTCTGCCTGGAGCCGCTGCCGTGACCGCCGCCGACCTGCGACCGGGGGTGGCGGGCCGGTCGTGGCCGGCGGGGCTTCGTCTGGTACGCCTGCATCTGGCCGGCCGTCAGGTCCCTGGGGCTCTCGCGGCACTGGCCGGGTGCGCAGTCCTCCTCAGGTGCGCGTTGCACTGGCACTGGATCCAGGGCAGCGGACCCTCCGCGCAACAACTGCCGCTGCTGATCGAGAGCGCTGCGGCCATGATCATCGCGGTCACCACCCGCAGCCCGTTCGGCGAGGTCGAACGCGCCACCGGCCGGTGGCTGCCCTGGCTGCGCCTCGGCACCACCCTGGCACTGACCGCGGCCGCCGCCGGGATGCTGGCCGCCGGTACCGTACCCGCGCACCTGCCCGGCGGCGACCTGGCCCTGCTGCGCAACGTCGCCGGTCTGGTGGGCGTCGGCCTGCTGTCCGCCGCCGTGCTCGGCGGTCATCTGTCGTGGGTCGGACCGGTGGGCTACCTGGGTCTGGCCGAGGTCGCCCTCACCTCCGCCCGGACCACGCCATGGATCTGGCCCGCCTGCCCACCCCACGACCACGCCGCGGCCCTCTGCGCCACCCTGGCCTTCACCGCAGGCACGCTCGCCATCACCTGGCGCGGCGCCCGCGACACCACCCACGAATGATTCACCTCCTGCGGTTCGGGACTGTTGGCCCTGCAATGGTCGATATCGGTCTCGTGCTGTGGTGGGGAACCTCGGGCGGCGATGGGGCGTCTGCTTACGGTCAACGACCCCGGGTGTTCACAACCTCCCGAACACCGTTTCTTGTGGATAAGAGCATGCGGCCGCCCGGTCTGCTCGGTCTCTGAGAGACCGGCTGTGGCGTTCAGGCGGGCTCTTGCCGGCCTGTCGCCTCCTCCTTTGGGGGTTCCTCGGTTCGGGGAGCCTTCTGGACCAGGTCGACAGAGTTCGAGCCGTCCGGTCGGGCTGACTCGGTCCAGCCATCCGGCCAGGAACGCCGGGCGTTGGTCGGTTGCGCCGTGGCCTCGTGTAAGGCCGGGGCTTTCGTGAAGATGGCTTGCAGGAAGGAGGTTCCGGCGGAGAATTTCGCCTGCCGGAAGACGCTCTCGTTCATGAAGGCGGCTCCGTCGAAGATGGCCTCCTTCGTGAAGGTGGCCGCGCGGAAGACGGCCCGGTCCTTGAAGGTCGTCCGGCTGAAGAGTGCCGTCCCCGTGAAGGCGGCGCCCCGGAAATCCGCTCGGAGGGCGAACACGGTCTCTCGGAATATCGCGTCGCCGGTGAACAGCGCCTCGGCGAAGGCCGCCTTGTAGTTGGCCTCTCCCCAGGAAGCCCTGCCCGCGAACACGGCTCCGCTGAACACCGTCCGCCCCTGGAACGTGGCCCGGTCGAAGCGGGCGAACCCCTCGAACCGGGCCCCGCCGAACCCCGCAGAGCGCATCCGGCAGTCGGTGAAATCAAGCTTCACCAGCCAGGCGCCCGTCAGTTCCACGTCGACGTCCGGCCAGAACAGGGCGGGGTGCGGGTATTCGGACCTGCTCCACTGCAGATGGTCCCGAAGGATCCGCTGCGCCGTGGTGCGGACCTGAAGCTCCTGCGGGTCGACGAACGCTCTGATCTCTTCCTCGGGGTTCACCGGTGGGTCCGCTCCCTTTCCCCGCCGCGCCGGTACGGGCGAGGTCAGGACGGGAGCCATCCGGCCTCTCGTCGGCGTCGTACTCCTGATACGCCTGCGTGCGCTCCCCGAGCCATTGCCGGCGGATGCCGAGCATGAGCGCCACGAGCCCCGCGGCGCCGGCGCCGACGGTCAGCCCGGTCTTCACGGCATCCAGCCGCAGCTCGACGCGCTTGGCGGCGTCCGGCGTGCCGTCCGCTAGGAACAGCAGGACCGCCGTGGCGCTCCACATGGAGACCGCGACGATGAGGACCCCGGCCAGGACCCACCACCACGGCAGCACCCGCAGCGTCGCCCGGTCGGACCGCGTGCCCCTACTCGACAGGCCAAGGCCCGCCCCCGCGAGCACCCCGGCGACCAGCAGCCCCCTCTGCCTCATACCGGTAACTCCACCATGATTCCCACCGAAGTGTCGGTCGGTACGCCCGCTCCGTCACACCCCTGGAGCCGCCCTCGTGGGCGCTCCGCACCTCGGGGCGTTCATCGCGTGCGCCGGTGTGCTGGACTTCGTCCAGGAGACCGAGAGATGGGGGACAGGCATGAGGAGCACCGTGCCGTTCGGGCCGGCCGAGCGGACCGAGATCGGGGCTTACGTGGACTTCGTGACCGGCGCTCCGGCGTCGGTACGGGAGACGCTGGGCATCGGCTCGCTGCGCGTCGGCGCGGTGCTGGCGCTGACGATCCGCGAGGACCCGAGCCGTTTCTTCAACCGGGCCGGCGGGTTCGGCGCCGACGAGCCGGTCACCGCGGACGTGCTGGCGCGGGTGTGCGACTTCTACCGCGAGCAGGGCGTGCCCCAGGGCTCGTTCATGATCGCGCCGCCACTGCTGCCGCCGGACTGGGCCACGACCGCCGGTGAGCTGAACCTCACCGAAGGCGGCCGTCACGCCAAACTGGGATGCGACACCCAGACCGCGGTGTCCGCGGCCGACGGCCTCGCGGCGCTTCACCCCGGACTGCGCCTCGGCCCGGTCGAACCCCACCATGCGCACGAGTGGGCGACGGTCATGATGACCACCTTCGGGTTCACCACGCCTGCCATGATCGACATGGCCGCGTCCTGCGTGGGCCGGCCGGACTGGCGGCAGTACGCCGTCTGGGACGGCGAGCGGATCATCGCGGTCGGGAGCATCTTCGTCAACGGGGAGTGCGCGGACATGTTCGGCGGGGCGACGCTCCCTGAAGGCAGGGGCCGAGGCGCCCAGTCGGCGCTGCTCACCGCCCGCGCCCGGGCGGCCCAGGACGCGGGCTGCCGATGGCTCGTCGCCGAGACCGGCGCGGAAGGGCCCGGCGAGCACAACACCTCCCTGCGCAACATGCTGCGCGCTGGCTTCGAGCCGCTGTACGAGCGGGTCACGTGGCTCTGGCGCGAGTAGGGATGCCGCCTCACCGTGAAGGACGGGCCGGCCATCACGGGGGAGCTGTCGACAGCCGGGACCGGAGGAAGTCCACGATGATGTCCATGACCTGCGTGCTGGCCCAGACGCGGGCCGTGGGCGAAGCGGTGCGATAGTCGATGGCGGCCACCACGAAACCCACCTGGGTGACATGGCGGCGCGGGCGGGCGGCCATCGCGCGCCGGGCGGTGACGAAGCCACCCCCGGGCAGGTACAGCACGAGCGGGTGCGGGCCGGGCGTCCGCGGGGTCAGGATGTCCATGCGCAGCGTGCGGCCCCGAGCGGCGTAGGGGATGCCTCGATGGGAGCGAGCGCCTCGGCCGGGCCTGATCTGGCCGGCGGGTTCCACGCGCAGGTGGAGGCTGTCGGGGTCGTCGTCCGGGGCGGCCACGCTGGACAGGCGGATGGGACGGCCGCTCAGCGCCGCCAGTGCCATGATCAGGCGCATGGCGTTCACACGAAGCTCCTTTCGAGCAGCGGCCGCCACGGGCGGGCGGCCAGCAGCGCCGCGACCGCCAGCGCCAGGGCGGCCAGCATGACGAACGCCATCGTGCGCAGCGTGGCGCCGCTCAAGGGGGCGGCCAGGGCGCCGAACAGGTAGGCGGCGCCGCCGGACAGTGCGGACGCCGCACCGGCGCGGGCGCGGCCGATGGTCTGGGTGATGGTGGTGACGGCGGGGAAGACGCCGCCGACGCCGAAGAGCGTGATGGCGAGGCAGACCCAGGTGCCGGCCAGGGTGGGAGCCAGCGTGGCCTGGACCGCCAGCGCCAGCGTGCCAAGGGCGCCGACGGTGAGGTACCCGGTCAGCAGCAGCGGCACGGCCGCCCGCCGGGCGGCCAGGCCGAAACCCGCGCCGGCGGCGAGCATGGCCGCGGCGTTGACGGCGAACACCATCCCGTACTGGACGGCGCTCAGTCCGTAACCGTCCTGGAAGACGTAGCTGGAGGCGCCGATGTAGACGAACATCGCCCCCGCGGCCGAACCGAGCGCCAGGATGTATCCGGCGAAAGCGCGCTGGCGGAGCAACACCACCATTGAGCCGAAGGCCTGACGCAGGCCGCCGGGCGATCGCCGTGCGGGCGGCAGGGACTCCGGCACGCCCAGCCAGGTCGCCGCCAGCAGCACCAGGCCGAGGGCGGTCAGCGCCCAGAACACCGCGCGCCAGCCGGAGGCGGTCACGATCACGCCGCCCAGCAGCGGGCCGAGGACCGGCGCCACCCCCAAGATCATTGCCAGGATCGAGAAGTAGACCGGCAGCCGGGGCCCGGCGAAGCGGTCGGTCAGTACGGCGCGGGCCAGCACCAGCCCGGCCGCTCCCGCGCACCCTTGCAGGAAACGGCCGCCCACCAGCAGCGGCGCCGTCGGTGCCAGCGCGCAGCAGGCCGACAGCAGCGCGAAGGCGGCGGTGCCCGGCACCAGCAGCCGGCGCCGGCCCAGCCCGTCACTGAGCGGCCCGATCACCAGCTGGCCGGCGACCAGCCCGATCAGGAAGGCGCTCATCGACAGTTGCACCGCCGGTCGGCTCGCGGCCAGTTCCCGGCCGAGGCCGGGGAAGCCGGGCACGTACATGTCGATGGCCAGCGGCGCCACGGCGGTGAGCGGCCCCAAGACGGCCAGCAGCAGGACGGGACGCCGGAGCGTGGGGGTCTCTACCATGTCGTAAAGGTAACCTAGTAGTCAACTGGTTAACAATTACTCTGGAGTGAGGGTGGCATGAGCCGGAGTACCGATCGCGTCCGCGAGCTGTGGGCCGCGGCCCGTCCCGACCTCGACACCTCCCCGATGGAGGTGATCGGCCCGCTCAAACGGGTCGTCGCCCTGCTCGGCGAGGCGCTGGACCCGCTGTACGTCGACGCCGCGCTCACCGGCGCGGAGCTCGATGTGTGCCTCCGGCTGCGGCATGACCGGAACCCGACCATCGCCCGCCACCTGGCCGCCCAGATGCGCCACTCACGTGCGGCGATCAGCAAGACCCTGAGCCGGCTGGAGGGCCGCGGCCTGGTCGCGAGAGCACCCAGCCCGACCGATCGTCGCGCCGCGCTGGTACGGCTGACGCCTGCGGGCGAGGCGGCCGTCGATGCGATCTTCCCCCGCCAACTGGCGCGGGAGGCCGAACTGCTGGAAGGCCTGGGCCCGGACCGCGAACACGTGATCGACGCCCTCAACCTGCTGGCCGACGTCCTGGCCAGGCGATCGAGCTTGTAGTGTTATCTACTAACATGTTAACGTCTAACATGTTAGTAGATAACGTATGGGGTGCTGGTGAACGACTGGCGAGAGCGTAAGAAGGCGGCCACGCGGCAGCGGATCCAGGACGCGGCGATCGAGCTGTTCCTGGTCAAGGGGTACGAGGCCACCACGGTGGAGGAGATCGCCGCCGCGGCCGGGGTCTCGCACATGACCTTCTTCCGGTACTTCCCGGCCAAGGATCTGGTGGTCACCGCCGACCCCTACGACCCGATGATCGCCGAGTTGGTGGCCGCCCGGCCGGCCGAAGAGCCGCCGCTGCTGCGGCTGCGGCGCGCCCTGGCCGAGGGCTTCACCTACCTGGAGGAGCGGGAACTGGCGACCGTGCGCGCCCGCGCGCGGCTGATCCTGGACACCCCCGCGCTGCGCGCCCAGTTGTGGCAGCAGGAACGCGACACGGCCGAGCTCGTCGCGACCGCGCTGGCCGGCGGCGTCCCCGACCTGCGCTTCCGGGTGCTGGCCGGCGCGGGCATGGCCGCGATGACCGCCGCGGTCGTCCAGTGGGCCGGTGATGACGAGACCGCGAGCCTGGCCGAGCTCATCGACCGCGCCTTCCAGGCGCTCACCTGACGCATTCCGAGGAGCCTCAGATGCCCGATGCCCCCGAACTCCACGACGGCCCGCACGCTACGCCCGTACCCCACGACCTGCCCGAACTTCACGACACGCCCGTGCGCCACGAGGGCCCGCTCGACACGCCCGTGCTGATCGTCGGAGCCGGCCCGACCGGGCTGGTGCTGGCCATCGACCTGGCGCGTCGCGGCGTCGCCTGCCGCGTGCTCGACAGGGCCGCCGAGCCGTTCCCCGGCAGCCGTGGCAAGGGCGTGATGCCGCGCACGCTGGAGGTCTTCGACGATCTCGGTGTGATCGAGCAGGTGCTGGACGCCGCGATGCTCATGGCAGTCACCCGGTTCTACGACCGCGACAGGCTCATCGCCGAGCTCACCTTCGTGTACGGCCGGGCGGGCGAGTCCATGCCCTACCCTGACGCCCTGCACGCTCCGCAGTGGCGGATCGAGACCATCTTGGCCGAGCGGCTGGCCGCCCTGGGCGGCGTGGTGGAGCGCGGGCAGGAGTTCGTCGGCCTGGAGCAGGACGCGGAGGCGGTGACCGCGACCGTGCGGGACGTGGCCACCGACGCGACCCGGACGATCCGCGCCGCCTACCTGGTCGGCGCCGACGGCGGACGGAGCACGGTGCGCAAGTCGGCCGGGCTGCGCTTCGAGGGTCACGGCGACCCCGGCCAGGTCGGCCTCATCGGCGACGTCGAAGTTGAAGGGCTCTCGCGCGAGGCCCGATACGTCTGGTCCAACGCCGACCACACCTTCCTGCAACTGTGCCCGCTCAAGGGCACCGACGTCTGGCAGTACAGCGCCACCCTCGCGGGCGACGAGGAGCCCGGCCCCGCGACCTTCCAGCGGCTGTTCGACGCCTACACCGGGATGACCGGAGTGCGTCTCCACAGCCCCACCTGGTTGTCGCGCTTCACGGTCAACCAGCGCATGGTCGACCGCTACCGGGTGGGCCGGGTGCTGGTCGGCGGCGACGCGGCGCACGTCCACTCCCCGGTCAGCGGCCAGGGCCTCAACTCCGGTGTCCAGGACGCCTACAACCTGGGCTGGAAGCTGGCCATGGTGCTGGGCGGCGCCCCGGACCGCCTGCTGGACACCTACGAGGCCGAGCGGCTGCTGGTGGCCCGCAAGGTGCTGGCCACCAGCCAGACCGGGCACGGCGCGCTGTTCTCCACCAACCCGCTGATGGCGCTGCTGCGCCGCTGGGTGCTGCTGCCGCTGCTCACGCTGCCCCCGGTCACCCGCGCCCTGCTGCGCAGGCTCTCTCAGATCGGCCTGCACTACCGCGAGTCCCCGCTCAGCGCCCCCGGTCCCGCGGGCCGCCCGCGCGCCGGCGACCGCGCCCCCGACGGCACCGCCGTACAAGCCGGCACCGGGACCCGGGTGCGCCTGTTCGACCTGTTCCGTGGGCCGCACTTCACCCTGCTGACCACCGAGCCCATCCGGCTCGACGGGGTGGTGACCCACCACCTGGAGCGGGTGTACGGCACCGCGGGCTGCGCCCTGGTCAGGCCCGACGGCTACCTCGCCTACCGGGGCCCCGCCGACCCGCGCGTCCTGCGCGACTACCTGGCCGGCCTGACCGGCTCCCATCCCGCCGCCCTGCCCACCGGCACCGGCCGCCCGAGGACGGACACCTACGGCTGACGGCCCTGCGAGGACGCCGGGCTCGCCGCGGGCGTTCCGGCGGGCGATTACGGTCGTGCGGGACGGTCGGTGTGGAAGTAGTGGCCCTTTTCCAGGTCGTCCAGGAGGCCTGGCTGGGTGGGGGTCCAGCTCAGGAGGTCGCGGGTCAGGTCGCTGGAGGAGGCGCTGTCGAGGGAGATGAAGCCCGCGAGCCAGGTGAAGTGGCCGGGCGCGTCCTCGGGGGAGATCGAGCGGACCGGCAGGTCGAGGTGGCGGCCGAGGACCTCGGCGATCGAGCGGATCGGCACGCCCTGGTCGGCGGTCGCGTGCAGGGTCGATCCGGCGGGTGCGCTCTCCAGGGCGAGCCGGAACAGGTGTGCGGCGTCGACGCGGTGCGCGGCCGGCCAGCGTTGGGAGCCGTCGCCGACGTAGCCGGAGACGCCCTTGTCGCGGGCGATGCCGACCAGTGCGGCCATGAAGCCGTGGTCGCCGTCGCCGTGCACGGTCGGCGGGAGCCGTACGACCGACGAGCGGATGTCCTGGCCGGCGAGGGCGATGGCCAGGTGGGCGGTGCCCATGCGGATGCGCGGGCCGCCGGTCACGTAGGCGGGCAGATCGTTGGGCTCGAGCCCGTCCGCTTCGGTGCTCACCTGGCCCGGCTTGAGGCCGAGCAGCCCGGAGGCGAGCACGAACGGCCGGCCGGAACCGGCGAGCGCCTGGCCGAACGTCTCGACGGCGCGGCGGTCGGCGTCGGCGGCGTTCGTGAAGCCCCCTGAGAAGGCGATGTCGTGCTTGAAGGCGAGGTGGACCACCCCGTCGGACGCGCCGGCCGCGTCGCGCAGGACGTCGAGGTCGTCGAGGGAGCCGTGGACCACCTCGGCACCGGCCGTGGTGAGGGCGGCGGCCGAGGCGTCCGAGCGGGCGAGCCCGACGACCTGGTGACCCGCGCCGATGAGTTCGGGCACGAGTGCGGAGCCGATCCATCCGGATGCCCCGGTGACGAAAACGCGCATGAGTGAGCCTCCAGCCTGGGCCGATCGTCCTCGCGCCGAGACGCGCGGCTGACGATCGATCGATGTCAGTTGCTGACATCACACAGTAGCAGTGATGTCAGCCGCTGTCATCGGGGTACGATGCCCGCATGGGTCGATGGGAGCCGGACGCGCGCGGCCGGCTCGAACGGGCGGCACTGGAGCTCTACCTGGAGCGCGGCTTCGAGCGGACCTCGGTGGCGGAGATCGCCGAGCGGGCGGGGCTGACGGAGCGCACGTTCTTCCGGCACTACGCCGACAAGCGTGAAGTGCTGTTCGGGGGGTCGAGCGCGCTGCAGGAGCTTCTCGTGCGTACGGTCGCCCGTGCTCCCGAGCCGGCGAGCCCGATGGAGGCCGTGATGGCGGCCGTTTTGGCCGCCGCGGCCGTGATGCAGGAGCGCCAGGAACATTCCCGCCGGCGCCAGGCCGTCATCGCCGCCAACACCGAGCTGCAGGAACGCGAGCTGATCAAGCTCGCGTCGCTGGGGGCGGCGATCGCCGACGCGTTGCGGCGGCGCGGTGTCGACGAGGCCTCCGCGAGCCTGGCCGCCGAGGCGGGCATCGCCGTCTTCAAGATCGCCTTCCGGAGCTGGACCGAGCAGGCCGAGCAGACCGAACAGGCGGCGGACCAGGCGGACCAGGCGGACCAGGCGGAGCGGGCGGAGCGGGCGGAGAAGGCCGGGCAGACCGGGCAGACCGGGCAGGTGGAGCAGGGCGGGCAGAAGGACTTCACAAGTTTCGTCGAGGAGTCGTTCGCGGGCCTCAAGGCGGTGACCGCGGGCACCTGACCCGCGACGCCCGGCCGGTCCGGGGACCGCGGCATCTGCCCTGCGATGCCCGGCCGGCCCGGTGCGGTCGTCCGCTCGGCACCGGTGCCGGCCGGTCGTGAGACGACTCAGATCATGCGGGTCAGCCAGGTTCGTTCGGGATGGAGGACGAGCCGTGTTCCCTCGGCTCGGCCCCGCGTTTGGTAGTCGTGGGAGAAGAGCCGTTCGCCGAGCCAGTGGTAGTCGTCCTTCGGCTGGTGGGCGGGGGTGGAGGAGACGAAGTTCGCCGCGTCGTCGGTGCTGCCGGAGCCGTCGTAGCGGGCGACCGCCGGGTAGGGGAAGACCGGCCGGGTCCGTGCGGGCGTCTGGTTCGCGGACGTCGAAGCGACGATCCGTCCGGGCTCGGCACCGCTCTCGACCCAGGCCATCACCGGCGTGAGCACGTCGAAGACGTTCGGCCCCTCACCGCCGCCGCAGTGCGCGACGCCGGGGAAGAGGTAGAGCCGGGCGAAGCCGTCGACGGCGCCCCGGCCCATGGTCCGCTGGACGGCGTCGAAGTAGGCGAGGGTGCCCTGCGGGGAGATGTGCTGGTCGTTCCAGCCGTGCCAGAGCAGCAGTTTGCCGCCGCTCCGCCTGAACGCGGTGAGGTCGGGGTCCATCGCGGACAGGTAGCTGGACGACTGGACGGTCCGCCAGAACCCCTCGACGGTGAGCTTGAGATCCGACAGCTCCCAGGTGGGGTCCACCTGGTTGGTGTAGCCGAGGTAGCGGGCGAAGGAGAGCACGAAGTTCTCGCTGCCCACCTTCGTGCCCTGGGCCGAGGGGACGAACAGGGTCCACTCCGGCTCCGAGCCCCACTCATGGGCGATCGCCGGCTCCAGCCGCTTCCCGTCGCCGGTGACGGCGCCGTCGTGCAGGCGGCGGACCACCGCGGCCTCGGCGGGCGTCAGGCAGGTCGCGGTGTCCTGGCCGGTCCGGCAGACCAGGCTCGCGGGGTCGAAGTCGCAGCGGCGCGGGTCGTCGAGCACCCCGTCCGCCAGCCCGTCGCGCGCGTCGCACCGGGCCAGCACGGCCTGGTGGACGAGCGGCAGCCGGCCGGCGAGCAGGATGTACTTCCCGTCGGCGCCGAGGTTCGCCAGGACGTTCCACGCGTGGTGGAAGGTGTTCTGGACGACCATGTTGTTGGCCGGCGCCCCTGCGGCGATCCCGTCGAAGTCGCCGGGGTAGCGCTGGGCCTCCATGAGGGCCTCGCGCCCGCCGTCGGAGCAGCTGTCGAAGTAGGAGTACGCCGGGGCGTGCCCGTAGAACCGGGTGATGACCGCCTTGGCGACCTGGGCGGTGACGTGGACGCCCCGGTAGGCGAAGTCGATCTGCGCCTGCGGGTCGCCCGCCGCCCAGGAGCCGTCGAACGAGCCCTGGTGGCCCATGTCGGTGGTGGCGCTGGCGATGGTGCCGTCGGCGATCGGCCGGCAGCTCGCGGCCTGGGTGTAGTTGATGGTGGAGGAGCCGCACTCACCGCCGCAGCCGGTCTGCAGGTAGCGCTGGGTCCAGCCGCCGACCGGCAGCCGCATGACGATGGTGTCGGCCGGGGCGATGGTCCCGGTGACCGCGCAGTAGGGGGCCGGGGCCCCGGCGGTCGACACGGTGGCCGAGGTGATGGTGACGGGCGCGTCCGTGACGCCGCCCAGGTCGAGGCCGGTCAGGGCGGAGCATTCCATGACCGGTTCGAGGGCGGGCAGGTCGGCGAGGCCGCCGCCCGGCCGCGCGCCGGCGGTGACGCTCACAGCGCTGGCGGTGGCGCCAGCAGTGGCGCCGGGGGTGGCGCTCGTCGCTCCGGCGGCGGTGGCGGGGCTCAGTACCGCCACCAGGGCCACCGCCATGGCCGCGCCGCACAATTTGGATCTGAGGGTCGTTCTCCGCATGGACGTCCGCTCTCTCGGGGGGTGGGGTGACGCTCGGGGATCACGCGACGGGGCGCTGCCCGTTCTTGGCCTGCTGGATCAGCTTGTAGACGTGCGCCCGCAGCTCGGCGAAGCGCGGCAGGGACCGCGTGGTGAGCTGGTCGCGCGTCGCGGGCAGGTCGACGGCGACCTCTTCGAGGACCTCGGTCGGCGAGTTCGACAGGACGATCACCCGTTCGGCGAGATATACCGACTCGTCGATGTCGTGGGTGACGAACAGGACGGTCATTCCAAGACGTTTCCAGAGCGACCGGACGAGGTCCTCCAGGTCGGCGCGGGTCTGGGCGTCGACCGCCGCGAACGGCTCGTCCATCAGCATGACGCTCGGCTCGTAGGCGACCGCCCGTGCGATGGCCACCCGCTGCTGCATCCCGCCGGAGAGCTGCCAGGGATGGGCGTCCGCGTCCCCGGCCAGGCCGACGGCCGCAAGCGCCTCGTCGACGAGGCGGCGCCGATCCTCCTTGCCGAGTCCCTTCTCCTTCAGCGGCAGTTCCACGTTCTGGCGCACGGTGAGCCAGGGGAACAGGCTGCGCCCGTACTCCTGGAACACCACCGCCATGCCGGGCGGCGGGCCGACGACCGGCCGCCCGTCCAGCCGCACCTCGCCGGACGTGCCCTCCAGCAGCCCGGCGACGCAGCGCAGCAGGGTGGTCTTGCCCGCGCCTGACGGGCCGACGACGCACACCAGTTCGCCCGCGCCGACCGCGAGGGTCAGGTCACGGACCGCCTCGACGTCGCGTCCTCGTCCCTGGTAGACCTTGCGCAGGTGGCGGACGTCCAGCAGGGTCATTCATTTCTCCAGCTCAGCAGCCGGGCCTCGGCGACCCGGAAGATCAGGGACAGAAGGACGCCGATCAGCCCGAGCAGGATGATCCCGGTCCACATCTGGGGGACGGCGAAGGTGCGCTGGAACTGCACGACGGTGAAGCCCAGGCCGTTGCCGGCGGCGAACATCTCGCTGATGACCATGAGGATGATCCCGACCGACAGCCCTTGCCGGGCCCCGGCGCAGATCTGCGGGCTCGCGCCGGGCAGCACCAGGCGCAGGAGCCGGGCCCGGCGGCCCAGCCGGTAGCAGCGTGCGGTGTCGCGCAGCACCTCGTCGACCGCGCGCACGCCCTCGACGGTGTTCAGCAGGATCGGCCACACACAGCCGGAGACGATCACGAGGATCTTCATAGTGGTGCCGATCCCGGCGAACAGCATGAGGACCGGCACGAGCACCGGCGGCGGAATCGCCCGGAAGAACTCAAGGACGGGTTCGAGCACGGCACGCAGCACCGGCAGCGACCCGATCGCCACGCCGAGCCCGACGCCCAGCACCAGGGCTAGGCCGTACCCGGCGAGCAGGCGGCCGACGCTGGGCAGCACGTCGGCGGTGAACCTGCCCGTGAACCAGGTCTCACGGAAGGTCCCGGCGATCTCGCTCAGCGGCGGCCAGAAGAAGTTGTCGCTGTTCACGGTCGCGACCCACCACAGGGCGATCAGCAGCACGGGCAGCCCGAGGAGCTGGACGCCCTTCCTCAGGGCGTTCATTCGGGAACCTCCCGTTCATGGGCTCTCACGCGGGCATCTCCAGGCTCAGGGCGTTCACGCGGGCATCTCCAGGCTCAGGGCGTTCACGCGGGCATCTCCAGGCTCGGGACGTTCACGCGGGGATCTCCCGGCGGATCGAGGGGTGCCAGCGCAGCGCGCGGCGTTCGGTGGCGCGGGCGGCCGCGTTGACCGCCACACCGATCAGGCCGACCACGATGACCAGCGCGTACATCGCGGGGACCGCGCCGGAGTTCTGCGCCTCGGCGATCTGCCTGCCGAGGCCGGGCGAGCCGATGACAAGCTCGCCGGTGATCTCCAGGATCAGCGCGACGGCCGCGCCGAGCCGGAACCCGGTCAGCACGTACGGGAGCGCGGTCGGCCACAGCACGGTACGGACCTGGGTGAGCGGCCGGAACCGGTAGGACCTGGCCGTCTCCCTGGCGACCGGGTCCACGTCCCGCACCCCGTACAGGACCTGGACGAGCACCTGCCAGAACGTCGCGTACACCACGATCAGCAGGGTGGAGCGCAGGTCGGTGCCGAAGAGCAGGACCGCGAGGGGGATCAGCGCGACCGACGGGATCGGCCGCAGGAACTCGATCGTCGAGGTCGTCGCCGTCCGGGCGACCGGCACCCCGCCGATCACCAGACCGAGCACCACGCCCGCGACCATCGCGATGCCCAGCCCGAGCGCCCAGCCGCGCAGGGTCTCCAGCAGCGACCGCCAGAACTCGGCGGTGCCCGCCTGGCCGGCCAGGGCCTCGACCATGGCGCTGAAGGGCGGCAGGTACCGGCGGTCGACGAGGCCGACCCGGGGGGTCGCCTCGAGCACCAGGACGAGCCCGGCCAGGCCGAGCCCGCCCAGTGCCCAAGGCGGCGGGGTGCGCCTCACGGAAGCAGCCCGGCGAGGTCGGGGGCCTTGGTGATCAGCCCGTCGTCCTGGACGAGCTTGGCGAGGGTGTCGAGCGAGGCGCGGTTGATCTCGGCGGGGAAGGCGGGGAGGGTGAGCGACCCGGCCGCCGAGGCGTCGATCTTGGTGTAGGTGAGCAGCACCTTGCGTACGGCGTCGGGGTGGGCGTTGGAGTACTCCTGCGACTTCCGCATCGCGGCGGTGAACCTCTTGACCAGGTCGGGCTTGGCGGCGGCGGTCTTCGCGGAGGTGAAGTACCCGGCGACGGAGAGGTCGGGGGCGGCGTCCACGTAGTTGGAGGCGATGATCCGGTCGCCGGCCTTCAGCGACGCCGACAGGAACGGCTCGACGATCTGGACGGCGTCCACGCTGCCCTGGTCGAGCGCGGCGAGCATGTTCGGGAAGGCCAGCTCGGTGAACTTCACCGCCTTGGGGTCGCCGCCCGCGGTGCGGACCGAGGCGCGGACGGTGGTGTCGTTGATGTTGTTGAGCGTGTTGACCGCGACGTTCTTCCCCGAGAGGTCCCTGGCGGTCTTCAGCGGGCTGTCGGCCTTGACCACGACCCCGCCGAAGTCCATGCCCTGCACGCCCGTCGAGGCGGCGCCGGCCGCGACGACCTTCAGGCCGAGGCCCTTGGACGAGGCGACCATGAGCGAGGTGAAGTTGCTGAAGCCGAAGTCGTTCTGGTCACTGGCCACCGCCGGGATGATGGCGGCCCCGCCCTGGGCCGGGACGAGTTCGACCTTCAGCCCCTGCTCGGTGAAGAACCCCTGCTGGACGCCGAGGTAGATCGGCGCGACGTCGACGATGGCGATCACGCCGACCTTGACCGGGGTGGGCCCGCTCGCGTCGGGATCGGCCTCGCCGCCTCCGCACGCGGTCAGCGCGGCCAGGCACAGGGCGGAAGCGGCGGCCACGGCCGCACGGAACTTGATCACGGGCTTCTCCAGGGGGTGAGGGCGGGTGTCGATGATGCTAGAAATCACCTACAAGATTGTCAACGATTTGGTCACCAATCTTGATGTGGGGATTCGTGCCCTCCGGGCGGCCACGGTGTCCCGCCTAGCCGACGGGAGGGGTGCCGTGGGTGTGGAACGACTCGATCGTCTTCAGGCCCCAGGCCTGGCCCTTGGCCCGCTCCGCCTCGGTCCAGGTGATGGTCTTCCAGTCCGGCGCCAGGATGAGCCTGGCGACCGGGTTGCACAGTTCGATGCGGTTGCCGCCGGGCTCGTACACGTAGAGGAAGAAGGTCTGCTGGATGGCGTGCTTGTGCGGGCCGGTCTCGATGTGGACGCCCTTGTCGAGGAAGATGTCGGCGGCCCGCAGGATGTCCTCGCGGGTGTCGGTGGCGAAGGCGATGTGGTGCAGCCTGCCGTTGCTGCCGGTCCAGTCCCGCGTGTAGACCAGGTCGTAGGACTTGTTGGTGAAGCTGAGCCAGCGAGCCCCGATCGTGCCGCTGTCGAGCAGGATCTGCTCGGTCGGGCGCCCGCCCAGCACCTCGCGCACGAAATCGGCGCTGCCCTCCACCTCGGCCGCCAGGTAGTTGACGTGGTCGAGCCGCCGCACGCACACCCCGCGCGCCGGGTAGGCCTGGGCCTGGTTCTTCAGCGACGGCGCCAGCTCCGGGGGGGCCTGGTACCACTCGCTCTCCCAGTAGATCTCCAGCTCGTGCCCGTCGGGGTCGCGGAAGACGTACGTCGGGCCGATCCCCGGATCGCCGTCCCGCCAGCCGACGCCCAGCCCCGCCGCCTCGACCGCCTCGACCCGCCGGTCCAGGGCGGCCTGAGAGGAGGCGCGCAGCGCCATCCTGCGCAGGCCCGAGGTGTGGTGCGCGGTGAGCTTCAGGGTGTGCCGCTCGTAGTCGTCCCAGGTCCGCAGATACACCGAATCGCCCTCGGAACCGACCTCGGTCAGCCCCATCACCTCGGTGAAGAACCACAGGCTCCTGTCGAATTCGGGCGTGAGCAGCTCCACATTGGCGACGTGCGCGATCTCGTGTTCCGCCGTCATCGGAGACCTCCGGGTCGTGGGTGGACGGTGCCGTCGAAGAGTTTGCGTGCGGTGCGGACCAGGCTGGCGCGGCGCACGTCCGTGCCGTCCAGCTCCACCAGCACCTCGAGCCGCCCGGTGGGATGCTCGATGGCCAGCGGGCCGCCGCCGGCCGGGAGCTCGGCCAGGTCGTGGCCGACGGCCCCGTCCATGAGCAGCGCGGTCGCGACGGTGACGGCGCCGAACACGCCGATCGACGCGTGCACCTTGAGCGGGATGAACGTCCGGGTGCTGATCGCCCCGCCGTCGCGCGGGGGAGCGACCAGGGTGGTCTTGGGGACGGACGCGCCGGTCACGTCCCCGAGCCCCATCAGCGCGCCCGCCTTGAGCCGCAGCGACTGGACGCGGTCGCGCAACGCGTCGTCGGCGGCCAGCTCCGCCACGCCCTCGTACCCGGTGAGCCCGAACGCGGAGGCCGGGGCGACCACCACCGGCATGCCGTTGTCCACGCAGGTGACCGGGACGCCGTCGACCACGTCGCGGACCCTGCCGGTCGGCAGCAGCGCGCCGCAGGCCGACCCTGCGGTGTCCGCGAAGTCCAGCATGATCGGCGCGGCGGTCCCTGGCACCCCGGAGATCGCGGTGCCGCCCTCGTAGCCGACCACGCCGCCCGGCGTCGGGAACGTCGCGGTGGCCAGGCTCTGGGAGTTGACCATGCGGATGCGCAGGCTCGTCTCCCGGGGCCCGGCCGCCACCAGGCCGCGCTCGACCGCGAACGGGCCGACGCCCGCCAGAAGGTTGCCGCAGTTCTGCCGGTCGGAGACGACCGCCTCCTCCACGCCCAGTTGCAGGAACAGGTAGTCGACGTCCGCGCCGGGCGCGGCCGGAGGGGACACGATCGCGACCTTGCTGGTCAGCGGGTGGGCGCCGCCGATCCCGTCGATCTGGCGCGGGTCGGGGGTGCCCATGACGCGCAGCAGCAGCTCGTCACGCTCGCAGGGGTCGGCGGGCAGGTCCCCGGCCAGGAAGTAGGCCCCCTTGGAGGTGCCGCCGCGCATGAGCATGCAGGGCACGCCGGTCACGGCGCCTCATATGGCTCGTACACCAGGCCGAGCCCGGGGAGCATCGCGCGCAGCCCGTACCGGTCGAGGCCCAGCTCGCCGTCGCGGAAGGCGGCGCGGGTCGCCTCCTCCTTCGCCGCGCGGGCGTCGGAGGCCGACAGCGCCTCGGCGACGTTCTCGCGGGCCACGCACACGACGCCGTCGTCGTCGGCGACGATCGCGTCGCCGGGGCGGACGACCTGCCCGCCGATCGTGATCGGCACGTTCACCGCGCCCGCGGTGGCCTTGACGGTGCCCTGGGCGCTGACGGCGGCCGACCAGACCGGAAAGCCCATCGCGTGCAGCTCGGCGATGTCGCGGACGCCCGCGTTGGTGACCAGGCCGCGTACGCCACGGTGCCGCAACGCGGTCGCGAACAGTTCGCCGAACATCCCGTCGGTGGACGGGGAGGTGGTGGTGACGACCAGGATGTCGCCCGGCCCGCACTGCTCGACCGCCACATGGATCATCAGGTTGTCGCCCGGCCAGGCCAGCACGGTCACGGCCGTCCCGCCGATCCGGGAGCCGAGGTGGGTGGGGCGCAGGTGCGCGCCGAGGAAGCCTGTGCGCCCGATCGCCTCGTGGACCGTCGCGGCACCGTGCGCGGCGAGCGCGTCCACGGTGGCGAGGTCGGCGCGGGGCGGGCCGGTGACGACCACGGTCCTCATGCCAGGATCCCGGTGGTCTGCGGGTAGAACCGCACGTACGCCTCGGCCATCGTGGTGTGGGCCAGGCCGAGGTTCGGCCCGGCGTTGCGCCTGAGCTGCACGCCACGGCGCCTGGCGAGGTCGGTGTAGTACTCCCACATGTGCTGCTGGGCCGGCAGGCAGGTCATCGCCCGCTCTTTGCGCTCGAACACCGGGGTGATGTCCAGCAGCACATCAGGCTTGAAGTCGCACTGTTCGCTCTGGTGCGGCTCGAAGAAGAAGACCGGCGGCGCCCCGAGCGGCTCGCCGGGCGCGTCGTACCCGATCGCCTGGGCGAGGATCCGCGCCTGCAACGCCATCCGGGCGGCGGCGGGGTGGTCGCCGTTGTACGGGTCGCTCAAGGTGTGGGTGAGCACGACGGCCGGGACGAACTCGCGGTAGACGTGGACCAGGCGGTCGGTCAGTTCGGGCGTCTCCAGCAGGGGGTAGTCCCCGGCGTCGAAGAACTCGATCTCCGCGCCCAGAGCGGTGGCGGCGGCCTCGGCCTCGGCCCGGCGCAGCTCCTTGATCTCTTCCAGCTTCTTCCCCTCGCGCCAGGCCTTGGCGGACTCGCCGCGCTCGCCGTAGCTCAGGCAGACCACTCTCACCCGGTCACCCCGCTCGGCCGCCAGGGCGATCGCGCCCGCGGCCCGCCAGACGAAGTCTCCGGCGTGCGCGCTCACCACCAGCAAGGGGTTGCTCATCAGATCTCCTCCGCAGGGTCGGGTTCGCGCCCATCTTGCCGAGGTAGATCGTGATTGTCAACAATATTGTCTGCAATACTTTGATCCGCGACAGGACCCGGCACGACCGGCGAGAAGAGAGGACGAGGCCGTGGAAGGCGCGGCGTCGGTCAGGCGACCGTCAGCGGCTCACTCGGCGTTCTTGAGCGCCTGGATGACGCTGGTCAGGTGCCGGCGCATGGCCCGCTCGGCGGCCGCCGGCGAGTGCGCGCAGATCTCGTCGATGATGGCCAGGTGCTCGACGAGCGAGACCTGCGGCCGGCCGGGCACCAGGGCCAGCCGGAACTGGTGACGCACGTTCTGGGCGCGCAGCCGCTCCAGCACCCCGGCCGCCGTCGCCTGGCCGCCGATGTCCCTGATCCGCCGGTGCAGCGCCTGGTTGAGCTCGGAGTACCGCAGGACGTGCCCGTCGGCCACCGCCGCGCGCATGGCCGCGCCGATCTCCTGCAGCTCGGCGATCTCCTCATCGGTGATCCGCTCGGCCGCCTTGGCCGCGCACAGGCCCTCCACCACCATCCGGACCTCGGAGATCTCCACGGCCTCTGCGACCGTGACCGCCCGCACGCGGGCGCCCCGGTTCTGCTCGCGCTCGACGAGCCCCTCGTTGGTCAGCTCGAAGAGCGCCGTGCGCACGCTGCCCCGGCTGGCGTCGAACTGCCGTGACAGGTCGGCCTCCACCAGGCGCTGGTTGGGGGCGAAGTCGCCGCGCGCGATCGCCTCCCGGATCGCGGCGGTGACGTCCCGCACGACGACGGCCCCCTGGCCGGACGCTTCCTGTTCCTGCGCTGGCATGAGCTCCTCGCTCGCTGTGTACCTGATCGGCGACGACATCGCCGCCCTTACGCCTCTTCCACGGTGGACCCCGCCGCGGCGAGCTCGGCCAGCCAGGCCAGGCTCGCCTCGGTGATCCGGACGGGGACCTCCAGCTCGGCCAGCAGCTCGGCGGCGGCGGTCATCTCGTGCGCCCGCCGCTCGGCGTGCCGTATGGTGCCCTCCTCGAGCCGGGTCACGAAGGACGCGTCCGCCGCGGCGAGTTCCTCGCCGATGTTCTCACGCAGCCAGTCCTCCAGCCCAGCCGCGCGGGCGGCGGTCAGCTCCTCGGCCGCGGCGGCGCTGTTGACGCTGAGCACCAGATCGGCCCCGGTGGCGGCGTCGGCCTCCCCGGAGCAGGGGATCACCCCAGGACCAGGCCGCACCACGGGGTCGTAGCCGCGCACCTTCGCGCCGGCCGCGAGCAGGTCCCGCGAGATCAGTCCCCCGGCCTCACCCAGCCCGAGCACCGCGACCGTGACCACACGTACCTCCGCAGACGCCGCCCTTATTGTTAACAAGATAGCTGAAAATCATGTCACCCGGTCTCCCGGCCGGTCGCGCACGCGGCCCTTACGCCCGTCAGAAGACCCCCGGTTCGAACTGTGTCAAGATTTCCGATATAACCTACTTGTGATACATGTTTCTGCCCTGCGCAAGGTGTACGGCACCGGCGTGGTGGCGCTCGATGGGGTCGACCTCGATGTGCGCGAGGGCGAGATCTTCGGCGTGCTCGGGCAGAGCGGGGCCGGGAAGAGCACGCTGCTGCGCTGCGTCAACCTGCTGGAACGGCCGACCAGCGGCACCGTGACCGTCGGCGGGCAGGACCTGACCGTCCTCGGGGACGCCGAGCTCCGCGCGGCGCGGCAGCGGATCGGGATGATCCACCAGCATTTCGCGCTGCTGGCCTCCCGCACGGTCGCCGCGAACGTGGCCTTCCCGCTGGAGGTGGCCAAGACGCCGCGCGCCGAGCGCCGGACCCGGGTGGCCGAGCTGCTGGATCTGGTCGGGCTGTCGGACAAGGCGGGGGCGTACCCGGCGCAACTCTCCGGCGGGCAGAAGCAGCGGGTCGGCATCGCCCGCGCGCTCGCGGCCCGGCCGAAGGTGCTGCTGTCGGACGAGGCGACCAGCGCCCTGGACCCGGGGACCACGCAGTCGATCCTCGCCCTGCTGCGGCGGCTCAACACCGAGCTGGGGCTGACGATCCTGCTGATCACGCACGAGATGCAGGTGATCAAGAGCGTGTGCGACTCGGCGGCCACGATGCGGGACGGGAAGGTGCTGGAGTCCGGGCTCGTCCACGACCTCATCGCCCGGCCCGGCGCCCTGCTGACCCGGGAGATCTTCCCGCTGCCCGAGCCCGCGCCGCCCGGCAGCGTCACCCTGACCTTCGCCGCCGGGCAGGCCGGCGAGCCGGTGCTGTCCGGCCTGGTGCGGAAGTTCGACGTGGACGTGGACATTCTCGGCGGCTCGCTGGAGGAGCTGCGCGGCGTGTCGGTCGGCCGGCTGCGGGTCGGGCTGCACGGCGGGGAGACCGCCGCCGCGCTCGCCTACCTGCGCGGACGCGGCGTACTGGTGGAGGGCCCATGACGTTCGAGGAACTGCTCCCGATTCTTGGGCAGGCCACCGCGGAGACCGCGCAGATGGTCTTCTGGTCGACGCTGCTGACGGCGCTGCTCGGCCTGCCGATCGGCGTCCTGCTGGTCACCACCGACCGCGGCGGCCTGGCCCCGCTGCCGAAGGTGAAGGCCGTGCTCGGGGCGGTCGTGAACGTGGGGCGGTCGTTGCCGTTCATCGTGCTGATGGTCGCGATCCTGCCGTTCACCCGGCTGCTCACCGGCACCACGATCGGCACCGTGGCCGCCATCGTCCCGCTGACGCTCGGGGCCGTCCCGTTCTACGCCCGGCTGGTGGAGACCGCGCTGCGCGGCGTCGGCCGCGAGGTCGTGGAGGCCGCGCAGGCGATGGGGGCGCGGCGGGTCACCGTCGTCACGAAGGTCCTGCTGCCCGAGACCCTGCCGGAGCTGGTCGCCGGGCTGACCGTCACCGTCGTCGCGCTGATCTCCTATTCCGCGATGGCGGGCGCGATCGGCGGCGGCGGACTCGGCGACCTCGCCATCAGGTACGGCTACCAGCGGTTCGACACCGGCGTCATGGTCGTCACCGTCGTCCTGCTGATCCTGCTCGTTCAACTCATCCAGATCCTGGGCGACGCCATCGCTCGCAGGCTCGCACACAGATAGGAGATTTCGGGGATGCGTAGATTCATGGGGGTCACGGCCGCGGCCGTGCTGGCACTGGTGCTCACCGCCTGCGGGGGCTCGTCCGGCACGAGCGGCACTACGGCGGCGGCATCGGGGGCACCCGCGGCCGAGAACGCTCCGCTGAAGGTCGGCGTGAGCCCGGTGCCGCACGCGGAGATCCTCAAGTACGTCAGCGACAACCTTGCCGCCAAGGCAGGGATCAAGCTGGATATCGTCGAGTTCTCCGACTACGTGCAGCCGAACGTGCAGCTCCAGGAGGGCCAGCTCGACGCGAACTACTTCCAGCACCGGCCGTACCTGGCGGACTTCCTGAAGTCCAAGGGCGGCGAGGAGCTGACGTTCGTCCAGGCCGTGCACCTTGAGCCGCTCGGCCTGTACTCCAAGAAGGTGAAGGCCGTGACCGAGCTGGGGAGCGGCGCCACGGTCGCGCTGCCCAACGACGCGACCAACCTGGGCCGCGCGCTCAAACTGCTCGAGGACAACGGGGTGATCACCCTCAAGCCGGGCGTCGGCACCGCCGCCACCGAACGCGACGTCGCGGACAACCCCAAGAAGCTCCAGTTCAAGCCCTTGGAGGCGGCCCAGCTTCCGCGTTCGCTCGAAGACGTGGACGCCGCCGTGATCAACGGCAACTACGCCCTGGAGACCGGGCTCAAGCCCGCCACCGACGCGCTGGTGCTGGAGAAGGCGGAGGGCAACCCGTACGCCAACGGGCTGGTCGTCCGCAAGGGCAAGGAGAACGACCCCCGGGTGAAGAAGCTGGCCGAACTCCTGGCCGGCCCCGAGGTCAAGAAGTTCATCGAGACCACCTACCAGGGCTCGGTGATCTCCTCCACGACCTGACCGGCCCCCGCCTCAGGGGAGTACCAGGTGGGCGAAAAGGGGGCGGTGGTCGGTCCCGGGGACCAGGTGCGTGCTGTACGCGCGCACCGCGACGCGCGGGTCGGCGAGCACGTGGTCGAGCGTCACCCCGGGGATCGGCCGCCACCCCTTGGCGGGCCAGGTCGGTGACAGCCCCTGGCCGGTCGCGTCGGCGGCGTCCCGGTACCCCGTCCCGACCAGGCGCCGCAGCGCCCCATGGTCCAGCGTCGCGTTGAAGTCCCCGGCCAGGACGCGGACCACTCCCCGCGGCTCGGCGCCGGGAAGCGCGCGCAGGCCCTGCGCCCAGCACGCGACCTTGTAGCCGAAGCGCGGCGCGCACGGGTGCACCGACGCCACGTACACCTCCGGACCCCCCGGCACCCGCACGACGGCCACGGCCTGGCGGAAGTTCCCGTACTCGATGACCGGCGCGGCGCGGAGCGGGAACCGCGCGTAGATGCCCGACCCCCACGGCCCCTTCGCAGGGCTCCCCGCGAGCGTGGGGAGCAGGTCGCCCAGCCCGGCCCTCTTCAGGCCCTCCACCGCGTCGGGCGTGAGTTCTTGAACCGTCAGCACGTCCGGCTTCAGCCGCCGCACGAGGCCGACGACCGCCTCGGCCGAGGCCGCCCCCGCGGCCATGTTGGCGGTCATGATCCGCAGCTCACGCCCGGCGGCCGGCGGATCGCCCCCGGCCAGCGCCCTCGGCAGCACGCACGCGCCCAGCACCGCCGTCACCAGCGCACCCGCCGCCGCGATCCGCCACCGGCGCAGGAGCAGAGCGGTCAGGGGCGCGGCGACCGAGGCGGCGGCGACGTACGGGGTGAAGGCGACGAGCTGGATCCAGTACAGGCCGGCGTCCCATCCCGTGAGGCGCAGCGCGGCCCACGCCGCGAACGGCAGGAGGAGCAGCCACGCCAGGACGGTCACCCAGCGCCACCGCCGCCTGGGGGCCGGTTCGTCGGTCATGGCGGTGATTGTCGCAGGGGCGGGGCCACTTTTCTGGCGGGGGAGAGGCCACATGCTGAGCCTTCGTTTCCGCACGCGCAACCGTCAGGGGGGCGCACGACGCTGGTGCGCGGATCGGCGGCCGGGGGCGCGTACCGGTCCGTCTGCCAGCGGGAGCCGGTCAGGTGGAGGATGGCCTGGATGTGGCTGGTGACGCCGAGTTTGCGGTAGATGGCTTCGAGGTGTTTGTCGACGGTTCTGATCGAGATCTGGAGGCGCCGGGCCGCGAGGCGGCGGGTGAGGCCGTCGGCGATGAGACCGAGGACCTGCTGCTCGCGCGGGGTCAGCGGGCTCGCGGGGGAGCGTGATCGGCGGGCCCTGCGGTCCAGGGCGATCAGCAGGGGGTGGAGCCGCTCCACGAATTCGCGTTCCTGCTTCTTGAAGCTCCCGTCCTCCCTGCCCAGGGCGAACGCGCGCATGGTGCCCGCCGGGGACAGCAGGGGAAGGGCCAGGTGGTCGTAGAAACCGGTGACGGACCGGATGTCGGAGCCGACCGCCGAGGAGCGCCAGCTTCGCAGGCTCGTCAGGTCGGTGACCGCGAGCGGCCTGCGGTCGCCGGTCCGTACGTAGTGCTGGATCAGCGGGTGACGCTCCATGTTGCGGCGGGTGACGTCGGTCATCGTGGACGTGGGCAGGCGCGTTTCCGGCCACCCCAGCCCCTTGACGCCGTTCCTGCCGACCTCGGAGAAGGTGGCCACGGGGCATTCCAGCACCCGCTGGAGCGACTCGGCGATCCAGCCGTAGTCGATCTCGGCAGGGCTCATCGCCGTCAGCTCGACGGCCAGATCGAGCACCTGGTCGTACCTGTTCCTGGAAAGCATCCCGCCCCTACGGCTACGTACTTCCGCGTATACCGCCAAGGCCGACGCTATGCCAAAAATTACCTTCAGGCACCGGCCGCGGGGGGCGCGGTACCGGCGACCGAAGCCGCTCGTCGCGCCGAAAGGCGTCTTTGTCATGAAGGAAACGCCCGTGTCTCACTCGATGGTGCCGTTCACCGGACGTACGACGGAGTGCGACGCGATCCGGGCCGCGCTGCGGGAGGGCGCGGGCGTCCTCGTCGTGGGGGAGGGCGGCTCCGGCAGGACCCGGTTGCTGGCGGAGGCGGTGGCGGCCCTGGAACTCAGCGGCACGCCCGTGCTGCGGGTGACGGGCGCCGGTGCGGACGTGCCGTTCGGGGCCCTGGCGCACCTTCTGCCCGGCTCGCCCGACGCGGTCAACCCGATCAGGTGGGCGGCGGAGGCCATCTGGCCACCGGCCCCGGTCCCCAGCCCCACCCCCTTCCCCAGCCCGGTCCCAGCCCCGATCCCCGTACCGGGTCCGGTCCCGATTCATGGCCCGGGTAGGGCGGCGGGTGGCCGGATGGTTCTGGTGGTGGACGACGGTCATCTGCTCGACGCCCATTCGGCGGCGACGGTCAGGCACCTGGTGGTCCACCGCGGAGCGCGGCTCGCCGTCAGCGCCCTCGCCGGGGCCGCGCTCCCCCCGGCGATCCTGTCGCTGTGGAAGGACGGCCGGCTGTCCCGGCTCGACCTGGCGCCGCTGTCCGCGCAGGACACCGCGCGCCTGCTGGCCGCCGCCCTTTCCGGGGACGTCGAGCCCGCCACGGCCCGGTCGCTCCGGCACGCGGCCGGCGGCAACGTCCGCCTCCTGGTCGAGCTCGTCGCCTCCCAGTCGTTCACGCGGGTGGACGGGCGGTGGCGGTGGCGGGGGGAGCTGGTGCTGACCGGCAGGCTGCGGCAGCTCGTCCTGGCGGACATCGGCGCCCTCGACGACGCCGAGCGGGAGGTCCTTGAGTACGTGGCGACCGGCGAGCCCCTCGCGCTGGACACGCTGATCCGCCTCACCTCGCCCGGCGCCGTCGAGCGCGTGGAACGGCGGGTGCTGATCGCCGTCGAGGTCCGCCGCTCCGGCCTCCTGGTACGGCTCGCGCATCCGCTACTCGGCCGGCTCATCAGGGCCGGGTCGGCGCCCGTCGCCACCCGGAACCGGCTCGGCCGGGTGCGCGAGGTCCGCGGCCCCGGTGAGGAGGAGGCCACCGTGCTCAGCGCCAGGGAGTTCGAGGTCGCCCGGCTCGCGTCGTGGAACCTGACCAATCGCGAGATCGCCGACTGGCTCGCCCTGTCCCCGCGCACGGTCGGCAACCACCTGTGCAGCGTCTACACCAAGCTGGGCGTCAACCGCCGCCTCGACCTGCCCCCGCTGCTGGTCTGAACGTCCCCCGCCCCTGCCGGGGCGACAGGGGGGCGACGCACAGGAGACAGGGGGACGACAGGGCCCGCCGTTAACGTCCCGGGACGACGGATCTGAGGACTCCGGCTGGACGCGTCCGGGAGCGTGCGCCATCGGAGGCGGGGTTCGTCGTGTGTCCTCGTCGGAACGCGAACAGGGGAGAAGGGTGTGCTGAAAAATCTGAGCGATCGAGTGCTCTCGATCTTTGTGCCGGAGGTCGAGGCGGCGGCCGGGAGCTTCCTCCAGGCATGCGGCTGCAAATGGCATTGGAACTGGACCTACTGGTACCGCAACTGCTACTGGATCACCGTCGGGACCCTGTACAAGTGCGACCCGTGCTACGACTCCTACCTCGCGTGCTCGCCGTAGGGGCGAGCGCGTCCACGAGCACACCGGCCGCCACGCGGCCGTGAGGCTCTGAGAAGGGGATCGATCCCAATAGGCCGGGCGCGGCGGTCCCAGGCAGTCGGACCGGGGCCGCCGCGTCCCGTCAGAGGCCCGGGCGGGGAGATCCGCCCGTTCGGAGTGACTAGGGGGAATGGGCCCATGCCCTATGTAGTGGCGGCGACGGTCCTGGTGGGAATCATCGGCGTCGCCAACCTCGTCCTGACCTACGGCGTCATCCGCCGGTTGCGGGAGCACAGCGCGCTGCTGACCATCGGGCCGCCGAGGAACGACGACTTCGAGCAGGCGAAGCTGCCGGTCGGCGGTTCCGTGGCGGACTTCGAGGCGATCACGACCGACGGTCTCGACCTGTCGCGGGACGGCCTGACCGGTGAGACGCTGGTCGGGTTCTTCGCCCGGTCGTGCGACTCCTGCGCGGAGGAACTGCCCCGGTTCGTGGAACTGGCCGCCGGGATTCGCGGCGGGCGGGACCAGGTGCTCGCCGTCGTCATGGAGGACGGGCTGGACGCGGGGGAGATGATCGGCGACCTGGCCGGCGTGGCGCGCGTGGTGCGCGCCGAGAACCCGGAGAACGCCATCGTCCGGGCCTTCCAGGCGCGGGCGTTCCCCGCCTTCTTCTTCCTGGACGACGGGGTGGTACGGGCGGCCGAGTTCAGGGTGGGCGCGCTCCCCGCGTGGCAGCCTTCGTGACCCACGAGGCCCAGGAGGGCGGCGGCGCCCGGCACGAGACCGGCGGGGCCCGACCCGAGCACGGCCCGGAGGTCAGCGGCGCCCGGCACGCGCATGGCCCGGAGACCGGAGAGGTACGGCACGAGCACGGACGGGAGGCCGGTGGTGCCCGGCGTGGGCAGGTCGCCCGGATTCGCGAGGCCGTCATCCTCTCCTGGCGCGCCGGGCCCGTACCGCTGTCGGTCACGGTGCTGTGCAGCCTGGTGTCCGCCGCGCTGCCGGTGGCCTCGGCGTTGTGGACCAAGGCGGTGGTCGACACGCTCGCGCGCCCCGGGTTCGCCTTCGCCGACGTGCTCCCCCCGGCCGCGGGGCTGGTCGTGGCCGGCATGCTCGTCGCGGTGGTGCCGCGGGTCGGCTCGTACGCGCGCGGCATCTCCGACCGGGCAGCGGGGGTCCTGTCCCAGGACCTGCTCTTCGCTTCCGTCGAGCGCTTCACCGGCCTGCGCCGTTTCGAGGACCCCGCGTTCCAGGACCGGCTGCGCCTCGCCCAGCAGTCCACGGCGCAGACCCCGGGACAGGTCGTCCAGGGCGTGCTCGAATGCGCGGCCGGCGGGCTGACCGTCGCCGGGTTCCTCGCGTCGGTCACGACGCTCGGCCCGGCGATGCTCGTGCTCGTCGCGGCCACGGCGGTCCCCGTGCTGGTCGCCCAGCTCAGGCTCGCCCGGCATCACGCCTCCATGCTGTGGAAGGTCAGCCCGCTCGAACGCCGGGAGATCTTCTACACGATGCTGCTGTCCGGCCTGGACGCCGCCAAGGAGCTCCGGCTGTTCGGCACCGGGCCCGTCCTGCGCCTGCGGATGCTGGCCGAACGACGGGCGTCGAACCTCCAGCGGCGCGGCGCCGAGCGGCGTGACCTCCTCACCCAGGGCTGCCTGTCGCTGCTGGCGGCGGTGGTCAGCGGGGTGGCGCTGATCTGGGCGGTGAACCTGGCCGCCGAGGGCGCGATCGGTGTCGGTGACGTGCTCCTCCTGGTCGCCTCGGTCGCCGGGACCCAGGGGGCGGTGACCCGGATCGCCTCCGCCGTCGCCGGCACGCACCGGCAACTGCTGCTCTTCGACCACTATCTCGGGATCATCCGGGCGGAACCCGATCTGCCCGTCCCGGTCGCCGGCCACCGGGAGCTGCCGGAGCTGCGCCGGGGGATCGAGTTCCGGGACGTGTGGTTCCGCTATTCGGACGACCACCCGTGGGCGCTGCACGGGGTGAGCGTCTTCATCCCGTACGGCCAGGCGGTCGCGCTCGTCGGGCGCAACGGGTCAGGCAAGAGCACGCTGGTGAAGCTGCTGTGCCGGTTCTACGACCCCACCAGGGGGTCCATTTCGTGGGACGGAACGGATCTGCGCGACGTACGTCCCGAGGACCTGCGAGAAAGGATGACGGTGGTGTTCCAGGATTTCATGCGGTATGAGATGACGGCCGCGGACAACATCGGGCTCGGCGACGTCACGGCCATGGGCGACCGGCCGGTGCTGGAGTCGGCGGCGCGGCTCGCGGGCGTCCACGACACCCTGGCCGCCCTGCCGCGCGGCTACGACACACCGCTGACGCGCATGTTCACGGGCGACGGTGACGGCGGCTCCGAGGAGGACGGCTCGTCCGACGACGGCGTGCTGCTGTCGGGCGGCCAGTGGCAACGGCTGGCCATCGCGCGGGCCCTGATCCGCCGGGGCCGCGACCTGGTCGTCCTCGACGAACCGAGCTCGGGACTGGACCCGTCCGCCGAACACGACGTCCACACGCGGCTGGGCGAGCACCGCGCAGGGCGCACCAGCCTGCTGATCTCCCACCGCCTCGGGGCCGTGCGAAGCGCCGACACCATTCTCGTCCTCTCCGGCGGGACGGTCATCGAACAGGGGACCCATGACGAGCTCGTCACGGGCGGCGGCGAGTACGCCACCCTCTTCCGGCTCCAGGCGAGCGGGTACACCGATGACCGCCAAGCCTGAGCCCCGCGCCCGGCCGACGACCGGCGAGCCTGAGCGCGGAGTCCGGCCGGTGGCGGGCGGTTCCGGGCGCCGCGCCCGGCGGGGGTGGCGCGCGTGAGCGACGTCCTGATCGCCTGCCGCGGCCTGATCATCCTGGTCTTCGCGGTCGCCGTGGCCGGAAAGGCCCGGAACGCGGCCGCGTTCGCCTCGTTCGAGGCCTCGGTCAGGGCGCTGAAGGTGGCGCCCAGGCCGATGACCCGCCCCCTGGCCGTCGCGGTGGTCGCGGGAGAGCTCGCGGTCCCGCCGCTGCTGGCCTTCCCCGCGACGGTGGTCGCCGGGTTCGCCGTCGCCGCCGTGCTGCTGGTGGCGTTCCTGGCGGCCATCGTCTCAGCGCTCAGGCGGGGGACGGCCGCGACCTGCCGCTGCTTCGGCGTGTCGGAGGCCCCGTTCGCCTGGCGGCACGTCGTCAGGAACGCCCTGCTCACCTCGGTCGCCGTGACCGGGATCGTCTGCGCGGCGACCGGCGGTCCTTCGCCCGTCCACCCGGCCGGGGCGGCCGTCTCGATCGCCGTGGCCGCCTTCCTCGCGTTCCTGGTCGTCATCATGGACGAGCTGGCCGCCCTGTTCGGCCCAGTGGCGCGCCGCTCGTGATCGTGGCCGTCGTGCTGGGCGTCCTGGCGGTGGCCCTGGCCGTGCTCGCCGTCTGCGCCCGGCTGCTGTTCCTGGTGGTCACCGTGGTCGGCGCGAGCATGGAGCCGGCCTACCGTGCCGGGGACCGGCTGCTGTCCCGGCGGTGGGCGCCGCACCGCGTCGGCCGGGGCGATGTCGTGGTCCTGAACGGGGCCGTCACCGGAGTCGACCTCCCGCCCCAGGCGATGTCCTACCTGCTGTCGCGGCAGGAGGGCCGCCTGGTCCGGTT
Organism: Sphaerisporangium corydalis; assembly: GCF_025506355.1. GTDB lineage: Bacteria > Actinomycetota > Actinomycetes > Streptosporangiales > Streptosporangiaceae > Sphaerisporangium > Sphaerisporangium corydalis. The sequence continues at coordinate 65,197 of NZ_JANZYP010000028.1, read as the reverse complement.
CCTCGTGAAGAGGGTGACCGCCGTGCCCGGCGACCCGGTGCCGGAGGTCGTCGTGCCCGCGCTGACGGTGCCGGCCGACGTCGTCCCGCCAGGACGGCTCGTGGTGCTCGGCGACAACTGGCGGACCAGCGCCGATTCGCGCGTGTTCGGATTCGTGGCGGCGGATCAGGTGGTCGCCGTGGTGATCCGGCGGCTTTCCGGTCGTCAGTACGGTTAGCTGTTCGCGACGGGTTCGAGGCCGCGGGGTGCCCCGGCCGGCGGGCCGGGACGGGGGGTCGAAGGAGTGAGGTCATACGGGGTGAGCCGGTTCGGCGTGCTGGGGCCGCTCGAAGTGGTGTACGACGGCCGGCCGGTCCCCATTCCGGCGGCCAAGCAGCGGGTCGCGCTGGCGACCCTGCTCCTCGAGGCGAACCGGCCGGTGCCGCTCGACCGGCTGATCGAGCGTATCTGGGAGGACGGCACCACGCCCGAGGACGCCCGCGCGGCGGTGCAGACCCACATGGCCCGGCTGCGCCGCACGCTGGGCGACGGCACCGGAGGCGTCCGGCTGATCGACACCCGCGACCGCGGCTACCTCATCCACGCAGGCCCGGACAGCTTCGACCTCATCCGGTTCCGCGACCTGGCCGGGCGGGCCGCGCGGGCGGGCGACGGCAGGGCCGAGGCCGGTCTGCTGCGGCAGGCGCTGGCGCTGTGGCGCGGGCCCGTGCTGGGCGACGTCCCGTCGGAGTCGCTGCATCGCGACGAGGTGCCCCGCCTGGTCGAGGAGCGGCTGGCCGCGCTGGAGCGCTGGTCCGACATCGGGCTCGCCCTGGGTGACCACGACGAGGTCATCGCCGAGCTCAGGCCGGCCACGGCCGAGCACCCGCTGCGTGAGCGCCTCTGGGTCAAGCTGATGCTCGCCCTCCACCGGTCCGGCCGGCGCGCGGAGGCGCTGCACGCGTACGTGAGCGTCAGCTCGGTCCTGCGGCAGGAGCTCGGCGTCGACCCGGGGGAGGAGCTGCGCCGGATCCACCACGCCGTCCTGGCCGACGAGCCCGACCTCGTGCCGGCCGAGCACGTGCGCGCGGGCGCGGCGCTCCGTCCGGCCACGCCGCCCCGGCAACTCCCGCCCGACATCGCGCACTTCACCGGCAGGGAGGCCGACCTCGCGCGTCTGGACGCCCTGCTGCCCCCGGAGCGTGAGCCCGCCTCCGTACCGCCAGGGGAAGCCCCGCCGGACGCGACCGTGATCTCCGTGGTCAGCGGGATGGGCGGGGCAGGGAAGACGACGCTCGCCGTGCACTGGGCACACCGGGTGGCGGCCCGCTTCCCCGACGGGCAGCTCTACCTCAACCTCCGCGGGTTCCGGTCCCGCGCGCCGCTGGAGCCGGGGGCCGCCCTGGAGATGACGTTGCGGGCGCTGGAGGTCCCGTCCGAACGCATCCCCGACCAGGTGGACGCCCGTTCGGCGCTGCTCCGCAGCGTGCTGGCCGGCCGGCGGGTCCTCATGGTCCTGGACGACGCGCGCGACAGCGCCCAGGTGCGGCCGCTGCTGCCCGGCTCGGGCTCGCTGGTGCTGGTCACCAGCCGCAGCCGGTTGGGCGGCCTGGTCGCGCGGGACGGCGCCCGTCCCGTCACCGTCGGCCAGCTCTCCCCCGCCGAGTCGGTCGGCCTGCTCGGCGCGGTGCTCGGGCGCGACCGGATCAGCGCCCAGCCGGAGGCCGCGGCCGATCTGGCGAACCTGTGCGCGCACCTTCCGCTGGCCCTGGTGATCGCGGCCGAGCACGCCACGCGGCGGCCTGACGTGCCACTGGCGGTGCTGGCCGGGGAACTCGGCGACGAGCGCACCCGCCTGGACCTGCTCGACACCGAAGAGGACACCGAGTCGAGCCTGCGCGCGGTGTTCGCCACCTCCCACCGCGAGATCGGCCACCAGGAGGCCCTCGCCCTGGAGCTCCTGGCGACCGGCCCCGGGCCGGACATCGGCCACGGCGCCGCCGCCTGCCTCATCGGCCTGCCCCGGGCGGGCGCCCGCCGGACGATGGAGCGGCTGCACGGCGCCAACCTGCTCCAGGAGCACGTGCCCGGCCGGTACCGGATGCACGACCTCGTCCAGATCTACGCGGCCGAGCAGGCCGGCCGCGTCCTCGCCTCGCGGTTCCGCACCGCCGCGCTGCGCCGCCTGGCCGACTTCTACCTGCACACCGCCTACGCGGCCAACCGGCTCATCGACCCCCACCACCTGCCGTTCGAGATCGGGCCGCCCCCGGCCGGATGCGAGCCGGAGCCGCTCACAGGCGTGACGTCGGCGCTGGCGTGGTTCGACGCCGAGCACGCGTGCCTGGTCGCCGTGCACGACCTGGCCCTGGACCAGGGGTGGTACCCCCTGGTCTGGCGGCTGACGCTGTGCCTGTTCGGCTTCCACCACCGGCGGGGTCACCTGCCCGACCACCTCGGCATCTGGCGGTCCGGGCTGGTGGCCGCCCGGCACCTGGGCGACCCGGCGGCGCTCAGCCTGGCCCATCGCCGCCTCGGGCAGGCCTGCTCCCGAGCGGGCTCGTCCGCCGAGGCCTTCCACCACCTGTCGCGCGCGCTGGCGCTCACCGAGCGGAGCGGCGACGTCCCGCAGCAGGCCCACACCAACATGGCCATCGCGGTGGCGTGGGGCAGGCAGGGGGCCGACCATCACGCCCTGGTCCACGCCGAGCGCGCCCTGCGCCAGTTCCAGACGCTGCCCGCCCCCGTCTGGCAGGCGCAGGCGCTCAACGCCGTCGGCTGGTACCACGCGCGCCTCGGCGACTACGAGCGCGGCAGGTCGCACTGCGAGCGGGCGCTGGACCTGCAGCGCGAGCACGGTGACGGGGCGAACGAGGCCATCAGCCTGGACAGCCTCGGCTTCATCGCCCACCGCACCGGCCGGCACGAGTGCGCCGTGTGCCACTACGAGGACGCCCTGGCCCGGTACCGCGAGCTCGGCAACAGCTACCAGGAGGCCGACACCCTGATGCGGCTCGGCGACGCGTACGAGGCGCTCGCCCGGGCCGAGGAGGCCCGCGACGCCTACCGGCGGGCCCGCGACCTGTACGCCGTCCAGCACCGCACCGGGGACGCCGGGCACACCGGCGGCGGGCCGGTACGCACCTCGGCGGGATCCCCGTTCCTGGCGGTCCTGAGGTCGGCCGCGCTCCAGCACGGGCCGGGCGGGGAGGCCGCCTCGCCGCGTTCCGGCGGCGCGTCTCTCGCGTGACCGGACCGGGACCGGAGGGGGTGGGGGACGTGGCCCGGCCTGTGTGAAGATCGGCGCATGATGCGATTAGGGCGGTTACTGCTTGCTTTCGGCTGCGTGCTGACGTTGACGGCGGGGGCCGTCTCCAGCGCCGCGGTGGCCGATTCGGCGAGCGCGGCGAAGGTCACCGACGTTCCCACGCAGCTCTCCGCGATGGAGAAGCTGGGGTTCATGGTCGGCAGGTGGGCGGGGACCGGCTGGACCATCGGGAGCTCCGGTGTCCGGCAGGAGTTCCTGCAGACCGAGCGCGTACGGCGCCAGGTGGGCGGCCTGGTGATCTCCGTCGAGGGCGAGGGGCGGGACAGGGCCGATCCCCGGCGGGTCGTGGACACCGCGCTCGCGGTGATCAACTACAACGACGTCACCGCGCAGTACCGCTGGGAGGCGTTCTCCCAAGGCTTCGTGACAACGGTGGCGCCCGTGGTCGGTGACGACACCTTCCAGTGGAGCCTGCAGACCCCCAGCACGACGATTCGGTACACGCTGCAGTTCACCCGCAGGACCTGGCACGAGATCGGCGAGTTCACGCTCGACGGCGGGCAGACCTGGCGGCAGAACTTCCAGATGGACCTGGTGCGCGTCGCCTGACCCGCGCGGGCGGCGCCGCTCACTCCGGTCCGGCGCCGTCCGCCGCGGGGGCGGGTGACGGGCGGCGCCGGGTGCGGTGTCACCGGAGAAGGGCCAGGGGGTTCACCGGGTGAAGGTATAGGCGGTCACCGGGTGAAGGTCAGGCCGGTGGCGGCGGGCGCGGCGGCGGTCCTGGCCCTGCGGATGCCGAGGACGGGGTCGGTGACCAGGTACAGGCCGGTGGCGGCGTCGTACAGGTCGTTGGCGTCCATCTTCATCGGCGCCTGCGTGCTCCCCTCGGACGGGACGTTCCCGGCCGCGCGCAGTTCGGCGGTGTGCGCGGCGGCGACCAGTTCGTGCATGGGCGCGGTGCCGCCGGACGTGCTCGCGTCCGACAGGTCCGACAGGCCGGCGGTGATGGAGGCGAACGCGTTGCCGTGCCGCCGCGCGGGCTCGGTCCTGAGCAGGCGCTGCGCGAGCCAGAAGTAGCTGGCCCTGCCCCGGTACTGCCGGTAGACGGCGGAGACCATGGCCAGCAGCCGGGCGTAGGAGTTGCGGTAGAGCGACTCGTAGAAGCCGCGCGCCTCCAGCTCGCCGACGTCGCCGTCCACCGTGGCGGTGATGGAGGCGGCGGCGAGCAGGCCGCTGTACATGGCCAGGTGGACGCCCGTGGACAGCAGCGGGTCGAGGAAGCAGGCGGCGTCCCCGGCGGTGAAGTACCCCGGGCCGCAGAAGGTGTCGGCGACGTAGGAGAAGTCCTGCTCGACGCGGACGGGGCCGTCGGGGGTGCCGGTGGCGACCAGTTCGGCGACGGTGGGCGACTCGGCGACCAGGGCGCGGAACATCTCCTCGGCCGAGCCGAAGGCGCCCCTGCGCTCAAGGAACCGGGTCTGGTGGGTGACGAACCCGACGCTGTAGACGTCGTCACGCAGCGGGATGACCCAGTACCAGCCCTCGGGCGAGGAGATCACGTTGATCCCGCCGCCGGGGGTGTCCGGCAGCAGGGCGCCGCCCTGGTAGTAGCCCCAGATGGCCACGTTGCGGAAGATGTCGTGCGGCCTGCGGTCGTGGAGGTGCCGGACCGACAGCACGCCCGCGCGGCCGGAGGCGTCGACCAGGAAGTCGAAGTCCTCGGTGGCGGTGGTGCCCCGGTAGGTCCAGTCGGCGGCGTGCGCCCGTCCCTCGTCGAAGTGGACGCGCTTGACCTGGGCGCCCTCGATGACCTCGGCGCCCTGCTCGGCGGCGTGGTCGAGCAGCACCTTGTCGAAGTCGGCGCGGTCCACCTGCCAGGAGCGGACCTTCGGCCCGAACGTCTTGGCCCAGTCGATGGTCCAGTCGCGTTCGGTGCCCCAGCGCAGCAGGATGCCCTCCTTCACCGTGTAGCCGCGGGCCTCGATCTTGTCGTGCGCGCCGGCGTAGTCGATGATCGCCCGGCACGATGGGGAGACCGACTCACCGATGTGGTATCGGGGAAATATCTCGCGTTCCAAAAGGCGGACGTCCACCCCCCGCCGCGCGAGAAGCGCCGCCGTGATCGAGCCGGCGGGGCCGCCTCCGATAACCAAGACTTTCTTCGCCATCAGCCAGTCCTCCGCATTTATCGGTACAAGTCGCGTTGGGAATTACGTATTACGCATGGGCCGCGACGAACTACGTACGCGTCGGACGGTGGATGCGTATGTTATGACCTATTCTTGGCGATATTCTGGACCGGTCATGTCAGATGGCCGATGATGCATTTGGGCCTCACCCCGTCCAAAGGAGCACATCATGGGCTTGAACCTGCGAGTGGTCGTCCCGCTCGTCTACGCGGCAGCCGTCATCGTCACCCTGCTGATCGACAAGACCGCCGGCGGCGTGGTCGCCGTCGTCGGCGCCATCCTGGTGGCCCTGTTCTTCGTGAGCTACGGCCGCAGGGCCAAGCGCACCTCGTAGCCGGACGCGCGTCAGTGACCGGACGCGCGCCGAGGGCCGGGCGCGCGTCATCGGGGCGTCAGCGCGAAGAGGGCGCCCCACGGGTCGTAAAGGATCGTCGCCCGGCCGTGCCGAGCGGCGATCGTGGCCCCGAGGCGCTCGGCCGTGGCGAGTGCGGCCGGGCCGTCGCCGGTCATGAAGTACGTCACCCATCGCGCCGCCGTACCGGCCATCGGCGCCCGTACGGCCGTGGCGACCCCGGTCGCGCCGAACACGCCATCGTAGAAGGCGCCGGCCCCGTCCCGGGCCCACAGCTCGTTGCGGCACCACGTCCCCGGCTCGTCCACCACCACGATCCCGTCCGCCCAGTGGCCCTGCCACAGCCCGACGGCCGCGCCGCCGGGGTCCACCGCGAACAGCAGCCGCCCGTCGTGGCCCGCGTCGATCGGGCCGAAGACCACCGAGCCGCCGAGCTCCTTGACCCGGACGGCGCCGGCGTCGGCGTCCTTGGTGGCCAGGTAGGTGTTCCAGGACGCGGGCAGCCCCATGCCGGGGGCCACCCGGCCGAACCCCCCGACGACCTGCCCGTCCAGGCGGACGAACCCGTACCCGCCGGCCTCCTCGAACTCCCACCCGAACAGCTCCCCGTAGAACGCCTTGGCGCCCTCGGGGTCGAGCGCCGCGTAGTCCACCCAGCACGGCGCGCCGGGCTCATAGGACCGGTGAATCGGCACGGAGTCCCTCCCTCTCGGCCAGCAGCAGGTGGTCGCCGACGGCGGACGCGACCGTCTCGGGCCGCTCGATCAGGCACAGGTGCCCGGCGGCGGGCACGGTCAGCGTCCGGCACCGGGGGACGGTCGCGCGCAGCAGCTCGGCGCTCGTCCGGAACGTCGGCATGTCCTCGTCGCCGACCACGACCAGCGTCGCCGCGCGGATGCCGCCGAGGTCCTGCGCGGTGTGGACGTGCCTGCTGAGGCCGTACATCGCGCCGTCGCTCAGCTCCTTCCACGCGTGCCTGGCCACGACGGAGCGGAGCCGGGCACGCAGGGCGGGGTGCCGCTCGGTGCCGCGGAAGATGTCCGGCGGCGAGCTCATCCACAGGTCGGCGAGCTGCTCGCCTGAGGCGCCGAACCGCGCGAGCGCCGCGAGCGCCCGGTAGCGGTCGCCGGTCCCGGGCTCGGCGGGCGCGCCCGCGATGGTGGGCGAGCCGATGATCAGGCCGCGGATCGCCTCGGGGTCGCCGATGGCCATCTGCAGGGCGATCATCGACCCGATGGACTCGGCCACGACCAGCCGCGCGGACTCGGCCCTGGCCAGCGCGGCCAGCTCGGCGCCGACCGCGCTCAGGGACGTGCCGGGCGGCAGCGGGCCGGACCGGCCGTGACCGGGCAGGTCGACGCCGACGTGCCGCCAGCCGGGCAGCAGCGTCCACAGCTCCTTCCACACCGACGAGTCCATCGTGTAGCCGTGGATCCACAGGACGGCGGGGCCGTCGCCGTGCGTGCGCGTGAACAGGTTCATGACGGCGCTCCGAAACTCGCGCAGAACTGGCGGAAGGCGATGACGGGCGCGTCACCGGCGTCGAACCGCTGGGGCGCGTTCACGTCCAGGTGGTCCCAGACGACCCGGTCCTGGTCGAACGCGTACTTGGCGCCGTGGATGAGGGCGGGCAGCGAGCCGGTCTGGCCGGGGCGGACCCCGATCGCGACCCGTCCCACGCAGCCCTTCCCGTCGGGGACCGCCCCGGTGATGATCGTGTACGGCGCCTCGCCGTCACCCAGCTCGGTGACCACCAGGTGCGGGCTGAAGGCGCGGGCCACGAACCGGGACGCGAAGTCCAGCCGGCGCTCCTTCTCCCAGGGGGGCGCCTTGGTGCGGAACTCGCCGGCGATGACGAGCTCGCCGTGCTCCCCGAGGGTCGCCCGCATGCCGCGGACCGAGGGCACCAGGTGGACCGTGCGGAAGTGCTCGGCGTCGAAGGCGTTCTCCACGACGTACTCGGCGGGCACCGCGACCGGCTGGATCACCGCGCCGACGACCACCAGGTCGGCGGCCACCTGTTTGATCACCTGCTGGAAGCCACGGTCGTCGCCCGGACCGTCCGACAGCCGGGCGAACAGGGCGGCGCCCGCCCGTTCCGTGGGCAGTTCGGCCACCGACCAGCGGCGGCCGGTGTCGCCCAGGGAGATCCGCTTGCCGTGGAAGGGGCAGGTCACGCAGCCGCCGTCCAGCTTGCCGCCGTACCCGAGGTGGGCGCCCCGGTGCGGGCAGGCGCCGTCGAAGACCCGGATCCGGTCGCCGTCCCTGACCGCGATCAGGCTGCGGCCGCAGGCGCTGAGCGGTGTGAGCTCCTCGGTGAGCTCCTCCTCCAGCGCGAGCAGGAACCATCCGCCATGAGATGTCATCTCTTCAGCGCCCCCATCACTTCTCTGGCCGCGCGCTCGCCGCTGGCCATCGCCATGTGCACCATGGGCGGGCCGGAGCGGCCGACGGTGGCCTCCCCGGCGAAGAAGAGCGTGCCGCCCATCGGTTCGGCCCAGGCCGCCGACGCCCACAGGGCGCCCACGGCCGGGTACGTGTACGCGCCGCCGGCCCACTCGTCGGCGCCCCAGTCGGCCACCTCGACCGAGATGGGTTCCACCGAGCGGGTCCACGGCATCGCCTCGCGCAGCGAGGCCGCCACGCCGCCCGGCGAGCGCGCCGCCACGCGGGCCGCGTGGGCCGCGCGGTCCTTGGCCACGATGAGCACCTCGGGGCGGCCCGCCGTGGCGCTGACGAACCCGAGCCGCCCGCCGGCGTCGAAGACCACACTCGACTCCGGGGCCGGGCCCGGGTAGGTGACCACGCCGCACCACCCGTCGCCGAGCCGCAGTTCGTACGCGGCGGCCTGCTTGCGCACGGGCAGGGCGTCGATGACGAGCCCGCCACCGGTGACCAGCGGGGGAGGGACGGTGACGACGGCGGCGCCCGCGGTCGTGACGCCGCCGGGGGTGGTGACGTCCACCCGGCCGGGCGTCCACGCGATCCGCAGGGCCGCGCTGCCGGTGCGCACGTCCAGGCCCGTGGCGAGCCGGGCGGGCAGGCGGTCGAACCCGCCGGGCACGGTGAACTCGCCCCGGCCCGCGCGGTCGGCCCGCCGCCCGGCGGCCAGGCCGAGGGCGCTGAGCACGTCAGGATCGGCGGCCCAGTTCTGCCGGAACCACTCCGCGGTCGCCTCGGCGACCGTCGGGCTCACCGGGGCCTGGAGCTTGAGCCACTGCGCGACCGGTACGTCCTCGGCCGCGCGGGCCAGCAGCCGTTCCTCCAGCACCGGGGGCGGCGGTCCGCCCTCGGACAGGGCGGCCATCGGGCGCAGCTCCCCGCCGAGCAAGACGTGGGCGGGCCGCCGGGGCATCGGCACCAGGCGTTCCTGCCCGGGGAGCGTCCAGATGGGGTTGCGGTCCCCGTGGACGACCTGCGCGCCGAGTTCGAGCAGAGAGGGCCGATGGGTGAGGATCCGGCCGCCGATCCGGTCCCTGGCCTCAAGGACGGTCACCGCGAGGCCCGCGTCGCGCAGGCGCCCGGCCGCGGTGAGGCCGCTGACTCCGGCTCCGATCACGACCACATCGAACTGCACCGCTTTCCACCCCCTTGTAGTAGCTTGTTGCTCGGCTTGATCATGAGGACGCGTGATGCTTGATCAGGAGGACACGTGATGAAGGCATCCCGCGGGCTTCCCGCCGATCTGGCCCACCCGTTCTCGCCACGCGGCCGGGCCGATCCGTACCCGGCGTACCGCTGGCTGCGGGCCAACGACCCGGTGCACTTCGACGTGACCTCCCGCATGTGGCTGCTGACCGGACACGCCGACTGCGCGCTGGCGCTGCGTGACCCGCGCTTCTCCGCGGCACTCGGCCAGCGTGAGCGGGTCAGGGAGGACGCCCTGCCGCCGTCGATGCTCACCACCGACCCGCCCGAGCACCAGCGGCTCCGCTCGCCGGGCGCGCTGCTGCTCGGCCCGGCCGCCATCCGCGGCATCGCCGCCGGCATCGCCCGCGAGGTCGACGAGGTCATGGCAGGGCTGGCCGGACGCACGGAGGTCGAGGTCACGGCCGACATCGGCGAACCGGTCGCGACCGGCGTGCTGGCCAGGCTCTTCGGGCTGCCGGCCGCCGCACGTACGGAGTTCGCCGGGCTGGCCGCGCGCACCTCGGTCAACCTGGACCCGCTGGCGGGCCCCAAGGAGGCCGCGGCGGGCCGGGCCGCGATGGGGGAGCTCACCCGTTTCCTCGGCGCGCACGCCGACCGGGCCCTGGGCGGGCGGGACGAGGACGGGCGGACCTCGCCGTTCGGCAGGCTCGCGGCCGACGACCGGCTCACCCGGCCCGAGATGCTCGGCGTCGCGTCCCTGGCCATCGTCGGCGGCTGGAAGCCGCTGGCCGAGATGGTCGGCAACGCGCTGTACTGGCTGCTGCCGCGCCCCGAGGAGGCGGCGCGGCTGCGCGAGGGCGGCGAGGAGGCGGCGGGGACGGCCGTCGACGAGCTGCTGCGCGTGGAGGCACCGATCCCGTTCATCGCCCGCGTGACCACCGAGGCCGTGCCGCTGGACGGCGGGACGATCCCGTCCGGGGCCCGGGTGCTCGCGCTGATCGCCGCGGCGAACCGGGATCCGGCGGTCTTCGACCGGCCGGACGACCTGGTGGTGACCCGCTCGCCCAATCCGCACCTCGCCTTCGGCGGCGGCACCCATTTCTGCCTGGGTGCTCCTCTGGTCAGGCATGCCGGGGCACTCCTGCTGCACGACCTGCTGAGCCGGTACCCCGGGCTGCGCGCCACGGGGTCCCCGCCCGTCTGGGCTCCGTCGCTCGTGCCCCGGCGGCTCGACGGCTTCACCCTCGCCCTGTGACAGGCCCCCCGGCCTGCCACGCGGGCCGTATCACTTGACGTTGGCGCCGCGCCACCTGAAGCTCAGCAGCGTCAGCAGCAGCGAGGCCACGCACCAGGCGCCGAGCACGGCCGCGGTGCGGCCCAGCTCCCAGGTGCCGGCCGGTTCCACCACGGCGAAGTCGGCCGGCAGGAACACCGACCGCAGACCCTGCGTCATCCACTTCAGCGGGAAGAACGCCGCGATCGTCTGCATCCACGCGGGGAGCTGGCTGTAGGGGAAGAACACCCCCGAGATGAACTGGAGCACCAGGAACGGCAGCGTGACGATCGCCGCGGCCGACCTCGCGTTCGGGATGACCGAGCTGAACGCGACGGCCAGCAGCGAGCAGGCCATGGCGCCGAGCAGCAGCACCCACAGGAAGGTGACCCAGTGTTCGGTGGTCGCCGGTAGCGGCAGGTGGAACAGCGAGACCCCCACCGCCAGCAGGATCACCGCCTCCAGGATGCCGGTCACCACCACGCGGACGATCTTGCCGACGAAGTACGCGGTCTTCGGCATCGGCGAGGACGCCAGCCTGCGGATCATGCCGGTGTCCCGCTCGATCGCGATGTTGATCGCCAGGCCGTTGAAGCTGACGCTCATGATGCCGCAGGCGATGATCCCGGCCACGAACGTCTGCTTGAAGTCGGTGTGCGTGCCCGGAACGGTGCCGGAGAAGATCGAGCCCAGCACCAGCAGCAGGACGACCGGCAGCAGCAGCGTGAAGAACAGCGACTGCTTGTTGCGGAAGAACGACTTCAGCTCCACCGACGACCGGGCCATCGACGCCCGCCACAGGCCCGAGCCACGTCCGGTCGCGGTCCGCGCCGCCGGGCCCTTGCGGGCCACCGCCGCGTCGGGAGTTGTCATGAGTCGGCCCCCTGGTTCTCGCTGATGAGCTTGAGGTACACGTCTTCGAGCGTGGGGCGCTGGACCCGCAGGTCCGGCAGCTCGTGGACGCCCGCCTCGGCGGCCCACGGGAGGATCGCCGCGAGCGCCTGGGTCGGGCTGTGGGTGTGCAGGGTGACGACCTCGTCGTCGGACGGGTCGACCAAAGCGTCCGGTGGCAGCAGCGGCAGGGTGAGGCCCGCCATCCGGCCGACGCGGGTGAAGCTCACCACGGCCGGGGTGTCGCGACGGCCGCCGAGCTCGGCGACGGTGCCGACCTCCACGACCTTGCCCGCGACGATGACGGCCGCCCGCTGGGCCAGCGCCTCCACCTCGTCGAGGTAGTGCGTGGTCAGCAGGGTCGTCTTGCCCCGGTCGGCGAAGTACCGCACCAGCTCCCACGCTTCGAGCCGGGCCGCCGGGTCCAGGCCCGTGGTCGGCTCGTCCAGGAAGATCAGGTCCGGGTCCCCCACGATCCCGACCGCGACGTCCAGGCGGCGGAGCTGGCCGCCCGAGAGCTGGTGCGCCTGCTTGCGCTCCTGCTTGCGGAGCCCGACCATCTCCATGGCCTGCTCGACCGGGAGCGGCGCCGGGTAGAACGCCGCGAAGTGCTCGATGACCTCACGGACCGTGAGGTCGGAGTAGGCGCCGGTGGTCTGCGGCACGATGCCGAGCCGCGCGCGCCACTCGGGGGCGTCCTCGGCCGGGTCCCGGCCGAGTACGCTCACGTCGCCACCGGTGCGACGGCGAACCCCTTCGAGGATCTCCACGGTGGTCGTCTTGCCCGCGCCGTTCGGCCCGAGCAGGGCGAAGACCTCGCCGGGATGGACCTCCAGATCCACGTCCTGGACGACGCTCGCGTTTCCGTACCGCTTACGTAGCCCACGCACGTGAATCGGGTTCGCCGTGTCGACGACCGCGGCCATGACCTCTTCCTCTCGCTCGGGGGACCGCCGGGCCGGCGGTCCCTTGCCGAGGCCACGCCGGTGAGCGCGGCCGGTATGTCGAGCGTCCTCAGGTGCAGCAGCAGCAGGGGCAGCAGCAGCAGTTGATGTCGACGCCCGCGGCGATCGAGTCGAGGTCGCCCTCGCTCAGCTCGGCCAGGTCGATCTGCGGGGTCTCCGGGACGTGGAACTCGAAGACGCCGCTCTCCAGACCCCGCTCCCACAGGGCGACCTGGACGTCGAGGTTGCTGTCGTGGTGGCCTTCGGGCACGTTGCGGACGAGGGTGACCTGCGCGCCTGCGGGCAGTTCGAGACCGGCCTCGGCGAGCGCCTCACGCGGGTTTGTGTCGAGCTTGGTGGAGAACTCCTCGCTCGACCAGGCGGTGATGAGCACGCGGGTGTAGGCGTTGACGAATTCGGTCCGCTCTTGGGGGTTCAGGGCCATTGTGTCCTCCTGGAGCTTTTCGCTGCGGCGCGACTCGCCGTCTGGAATGAAGTCTCGCATGCGAAATTCAGGGTGCCCAGACTTAAATTTCCGGGGCCAGAATATAAGTATTGAGGGGCCTTGTGCGAGGGGGTACGCTGTAAATGCACCCCCGTGAAGAATACGCTTCACGAGTACGTATCAAAGCATTCGCATATACGTATTCAAAATGAATGCCGACGTAAGTGATTGGGAGAGCCGATGTCCGGGACGTACGTATCTCCCCGCCTTCCTCCGGGACCCGGCGGCACCCAGAGCCTGCGCACGATGCGCGACGCTCCCCTCGACTTCGTCACCGCGATGGCGGCCTACGGCGACGTCACACGGCACGACGCCGACGGCGGGCCGGTGTACATGCTCAACCGGCCCGACCTCGCCAGGTACGTACTCAAGGAGAACGGGGCCAACTACACCAAGGACGGCACCCCCGACGACGACATGCTCCGGCCGCTGCTCGGCAACGGGCTGCTGACCAGCAGCGGGAAGGAATGGGCCGCGCAGCGCAAGATGTGCGCGCCGGCCTTCCGGCCCAGCGAGGTGGAGAAGTTCGACGAGGTCATCACCGGCGCGGCCGGGAACCTGGCGCGCCGCTGGGCCGAGACCCCGTACGGGCAGCCCGTACGCGTCGATCACGACCTGACCGCGCTCACGCTGACCGTCATCGTGCGCGCCATGCTCGGCACCGACATCGGCGGCATCGGCGATGGGTTCGGGCGCGCGGTGGACGCGGTCAACCGCTTCATCGGCCACTACGTACCGAACGACGACCCCGACCCCGCCGACACCTCCGTACGCTTCGCGGGTTTCCACCGGGCGCGCGGGTTCCTCGACCAGGTGACCCGCCTGATCATCGCGGCCCGCCGCGCGGGCGGCGGCGACGGGCACGACCTGCTCACCTCGATGCTCGCCTCCGGGCACCACATGTCCGACACCGACCTGCGCGACCAGGTACTGACGATCATCATGGCCGGGCACGAGACCACGGCCAAGGCGCTCACCTGGACGCTGTACCTGCTCGACCGGCACCCGGAGATGGCGCGGGACGCGTACGCGGAGGTGGACGACGTGCTCGGCGACCGTACGCCGGTCGCCGCCGACCTGCCGAGGCTGGTGGCCTGCCGCCAGGCGATCCAGGAGGCGATGCGGCTCTACCCGCCCGTCTGGCTCATCTCGCGGCGCTCGGTCGAGGACGACGTCATCGGCGGCTACGACGTGCCGGCCGGCACCCTGGTCTGCGTCAGCCCGTGGGTGCTGCACCGCGACCCGAGGTACTGGCAGGACGCCGACGCGTACCGGCCTGACCGGTTCGCGCCCGAACGGGTGGCGCTGCACCTCAGCCACCAGTACCTCCCCTTCGGCGGCGGGCCGCGCGTCTGCGTCGGGCAGCACTTCGCGATGGCCGAGGCCACCCTCGTGCTCGCCGTGATCCTGCGGCGGCTGCGCCTTGAGCTGGTCGAGGGCTTCCCCGTCGAGACCGAGGCCCTGGTCACCCTGCGGCCCAAGCACGGCATGATGATGATCCCGAGGTCCCGATGAGCGCCCCCACGGTCCACCGGGCCGGTTCCTACGACGCGGCCAACACCACCTCAGGCGGGCTGCGCGGCGAGCTGGCCCGCCTGGAGGCCCAGGCCGAGCTGTCCTTCGACGAGGAACTGCGCATCATGCGCGAGCTCGGCCTGCGCGGCGCGGGCCCGCTGCTGGAGCTGGGCGCCGGGTCAGGGGCGGTCACCCGCCGGCTGCGCGCCGCCGAGCCCGACCTGCCCATCGTGGCGGCCGACATCGACGAGACCGTGCTCGCGCACGCCGCCTGCCCCGGGGTGCCCCGCCTGGCGGCCGACGGCCGGGGGCTGCCCCTGCGCACGGGAAGCGTCGGCGGGGTGCTGCTGCGATACGTACTGCAGCACGTGGCCGACCCGGCGCCGGTGCTGGCCGAGGCGCTGCGCGTGCTGCGGCCGGGCGGGCTGCTGATCGTGGTCGAGGTCGACAGCATGCTGTGGGGGCTCGCCGACCCCATGTACCCCGAGCTGGCGTCGGTGCACGCCACGATGGCGGGCGCCCAGCGCGGCGCCGGGGGCGACCGCCAGATCGGGCGGAAGCTGACCCGGCTGCTGCGCGGGGCCGGCTTCGCCGACGTGGCGCTGCGCCCGTTCGCCACCACCAACGACGACCACCCGACGGAGGCCTTCGCGCCGCACATGGGGCCGGAACGGCTGGTCCCGCTGGTGGCGTCGGGCGCTCTGTCGATGGCCCAGCTCGCCTTGGCGGCCGACCGCTGGAAGCGGTTCAGGTCCGACCCGGACGCGTGGGTCATGCTGCTCGGCTTCGTCGTGGCCGGCACCGCACCGGGCGGTCCGGCCGGAACCACATGGAGGAAGAGATGAGCCCGTTCTGGAAGATCTTCGTTGCGATCTTCGCTTACATCAGTGGGATCGTCGGCCTGGCGCTGGCGGTCATGAACGCGAGCCAGAAGCCGCCCACGACGTCGCTGGCCGTCATCTACGGCGCCGCCGGGATCATCTTCCTGGGGGTGGGTGTCGTGCTCAGCAGGAGGCCGCGCTACTAGCCGGCGGCGAGTGGCCGGTTCCCGCCCCCCACGGCGGCGAACCGGCCCATGCGTGCCTCACCGGACATCTCCCCGACGCATGCCTCAGCGGACATCGCCCGGGCGTGCCCGGCCGGGCGGCGGTCACGCGGGATCGCAGGGGCGTACCTCCACGATGTCGCCCGGCGCGTACGGCATCTTGCGCGCCCAGGACTCGGCCTCGTCGGCGGACTGCACCTCGATGACCCAGATGCCGCCGATCTGCTCGCGCCCGACCGCGTACGGGCCCGCGACCGCGGGCCCGTCGGGGCGCACCAGCTTGGCCGCGTGGGACCTGGTCAGCCCGCAGCCGTACTTGACGATGACACCCGACTCCACCATCGAGCGGCCGAACTGGCGGTGCGCCTCGGCCATCTTGTCCCGCTCGGCCTCAGTGAAGGCGTCCCAAAGCGTCTCGTCGCCATGTATGAGTAGCACGAAATCCACGTGTTGATCCTCCCTCATGGGTCCTGCCCGTGAGCGTGACGCCGTGAGGAATGACCTCAAGGCGCGGGCGGGGGCCGCCGAGGCTTGGCATGAGCCCTGTCATCCTCCATGCTCGCAGAGACGCAACTCAACCACGTCCCCCGGTTTCAAGGGGAGGCGTTCCGCCCATGCGACGGCCTCGTCCTCGGAGGGCACGTCCAGGATCCACATCCCGCCCAGTTCGGGCTCGCCGTCGTCGCGCGGCTTGGCGTCCGCGACCGACTCGGGGCGGGCCAGGCGGCAGCCGTAGACCACCCGCACGCCCGACTCGCGCAGGCCCGCGCCGAACGCGCGGTGGGCGGCGAAGTAGTCCTGCCGTTCGTCGCCGGCCATCTCGGCCCACGCGCTCTCGGCTCCGTGGATCAGCAGTGCGAATTCCATGGTCACGTCCTCGGCTCGGTCACGCGGTCACATCTGCCGGCTGGCCAGGCGGGCGAACAGCCCGCCGGTGTCGGAGACCAGCTCGTCGTACTGGCCCTGCTGGACGATCCGCCCGCCGTCCATCACCACGATCTTGTCGGCCGCCCTGATCGTGGACAGCCGGTGGGCGATCACGATGCGGGTGGCGTTGAGCTGGCGGGTGCTCTCCGCGACGGCGTTCTGCGTGGGGTTGTCCAGGGCGCTGGTGGCCTCGTCGAAGAAGACGATGCGGGGCCGGGAGACCAGGGCCCGCGCGATCATGATCCGTTGCCGCTGGCCGCCCGACAGGGTGTTGACGCCCTCCGACAGGACCGTGTTCATGCCCATCGGCATGGCCGAGATGTCCTCGGCCATGCCGGCCATCGAGGCGGCCTCCCAGGCGTCGTCGACCGAATGGTTGGTGCTGCCGATGATGTTCTGCCGGATGTCCCCGGCGAGCAGCGCGCCGTTCTGCAGGACGACGCCGCACTGCCGCCTGACCGCGCCGATGTCCAGCTCGGTCAGGTCCTGGCCGTCGTACAGGACGGTGCCCGCGACCGGTTCCTCGAAGCCGAGCAGCAGGCGCAGGATCGTGGACTTGCCGCTGCCGGTGGGGCCCACGATCGCGACGAACTCGCCGGGGTCCACCGACAGGTCGATGTCGCTCAGCACGAGCGGGCCGTCGTCGCCGTACCTGAACGACACCCGGGAGATGGCGATGCGGCCCGACAGGTCGCCGGGGTCGGCCTTGCCCGTCTGCTCCTCCGGCTCGGCCGACAGGATCGGGGCCAGCTTCTCCAGCATCGGCACGATGCTCATCGCGGTGATCGCCGAGCCGGTGAACTGCAGCACCGAGGCGATGAGCAGGTTGAACGCGGCGAAGAACGCCAGGAACGCGGCGATGGGAAGCTGGCCGCGCAACGGCCCGCCCGCGATCGCGAAGATGAGGACCGAGCACACCAGCGGGTAGCCGGCGTTGAACGTCGTGACCAGGTTCTGCAGCCGCCGCGCCGAGGCGGAGGTGCTGCGCGTCTGCAGGAAGTCCCGCGTCCACACGCTGAACGCCTGGTCCTCGGCGGCGGCCACCCGCAGCTTCGGCACGGCCGTCAGGAGCTGGAACACCCGCGAGGACAGCTTCTGCTCCTGCTCGTACAGCCGGCGTTGCAGGCGGACCTCGAAGTACCCGGCGAGCCCGCACACGAACACGCTGACCAGCACCAGCAGGGTGGCGATCAGGGCGAGCCTGCTGTCGTAGAAGTAGACGAGCACCAGGTTGGCCAGCCCGGCGAACAGCCCGAGCGTCGCGGTCGTCATGACGCCGGACAGCATCTCCTGGGCCGCGCTGACCCCGAGCACGGTGGTGCCCAGCTCGCCGGTGGAGTACCGGGCGAAGAACGTGGCGGGCAGCGACAGCAGCCGGGTCCAGGCGCCGGCCTGTAACCGGGACGACGACCGGCCCTCGATGCGCAGCGCGGCGACGTTCTGCACGATCGACAGCGCGCCCGCCACCAGCGCCCCGCCGATGACCAGCAGCGCCCCCTCCACGATGAGGTCGTGCTGGGCGCGCGCGACGAACGTGCCGAGGACCATGCCGGTCATGGCCGGCACCAGCAGGCCGATGATCGCGACCAGGGTGCCGAGGGACGCCAGCACCCAGAAGTCGCGGCGGTTGCGCGCCAGCCCGAACCGCAGCAGCCCGGCCACCGTGCGCACCTCGCGCGGCAGCGGCTGGTACAGCACCTCGGCCCGGTTGGACAGCGTCGCCGCGACCGCCGCGGTGACGGGGGTGACCCGGGTCTGCCCCGGTTGCGCGACCACGTAGTGGGTGCCGATCGGCAGCAGCGCCACGGGGACGTCGTCGGCCGCCCGGAAGCCCACCATGGGCCCGAGGTCCTTCTTCCACCATCCCTCGTCCAGCCGCACCGTCCGGGTGCGCACCCCCGAGACCAGCGCGATCGCCTGCAGGGGATCGACGTGCCTGCCGTGCGTGCCGCCGGGCGGCGGCGCGGTGACGCGGAACCCGCCGTGCGAGGCCACCAGCCGGGCGGCGGCCAGCGCGGGCGAGTCGGTGGTGACGTCGGCCAGCCGCACCCGGGCCTCGGTGTCGCGCACGAGGGTGTCGAACCCCTGGCGCGCGGTCCGCATGGCGCCCGCCTCCCGCTCGCCCCGGCGGGTCAGCATCTCCACCTCGCGCAGGCCGTGCCGTTCGACGCGGCGGTCCACGGTGTAGAGGAAGCGGGTCGCGTACTCCACCCACCTGGCCCAGATCGTCTCGTCGGCCAGCAGCTCCCACGTCGTCTTGGCGGCGAGCCGGGTCTGGCCGGTGGCCACCACCCAGTCGCGTTCGGTCACGCAGACCTCGGCGCCGGCGGTGAGCCGCCCGGCGACGCCTTCGGGCATCTCGATCGCGCCGTCCTCGACGGTGAGCCAGCAGATGCCGTCCACCGACCGCGCCGCCTCGCCGTCGGCCAGCTCGGTGGACCTGCCGGTGGACAGCGGGACGAACTCGCGCGGGGGCAGGCCGTTGCGCATGGCCTGGGCCAGCGAGACGATGCCGGCCTCAAGCCCGCGGACGAACTGCTGGACGGCCACGCCGTACTCGCCGGTGGCCATGGTCCCCGAGCGGCCGGTGGCCGACAGGGCGCGCAACCGGCCGAGCGGCATCCGGGACACGCGGGTGCCCGGGATGGGGCGGCCCACGATGCTGTGCCGGGGGCCCTTGGGCGAGCCGAGCAGCAGCGCCCCCTGGCGGACCCGGCACAGGTAGTTCCACCGCCCCACGGGCAGGCCGTCCTCCAGCCGTACCGCGAAGAGGTCGACCGCCCCCTCCTCGACCAGGAGCACCTCCCGCAGGTCGGACAGGACGTGCATGCGGTCGGCCGAGTAGTCCACCGGGGTCGCGGCCTCGGCGAAGAAGGGGACGAATCCCGTCACGGTCAGCTCCCGTCGCCGTTTCTGTGGGCGTTCTCGATGAGCCGGGCGTAGTGCCCGCCCTTGGCGACCAGCTCTTCGTGGCGGCCCTGTTCGACCACCTCACCCTGGTCCAGGACGAGGATCTCGTCCGCGTCGCGGATGGTGGACAGGCGGTGCGCGATGATGAGGCAGCCGCATCCTCTGCGGCGCAGGTTGTCGGCGATGATCCGTTCGGTCTCCGAGTCCAGGGCGCTGGTCGCCTCGTCGAGGACCAGCAGGGTGGGCTGGACCGACAGCGCCCTGGCCAGCTCCAGCCGCTGCCGCTGCCCGCCGCTGAAGTTGCGGCCCCCCTCCCTGACGTTGCTGTTCAGGCCGCCGGGCCGGGCGGTGATCATGTCGAAGATGGCCGCGTCGCGCAGTGCCGCGATCACCACCTCGTCGGGGATGTCGTCGCTCCACAGCGTCAGGTTGTCGCGCACGGTCCCCTCGAACAGGCTGATGTCCTGGTCGACGTAGGCGACCGACACCGCCACGGCCGTGCGGGAGTACGCCTCCCTCGGGAGGCCGTCCAGCAGGACCTGGCCCGACCCGGGCACGTACAGGCCGGCGGCGAGCTTGCCGACCGTCGACTTGCCGCTGCCGGAGTTGCCGACGATCGCCACCCGGCGTCCCGGCACGACCGAGAACGACAGGTTCTTGATCACCGGGGGCGCGATCGGGTTGTAGCCGAAGGACACGTCGTCGAACTCCAGGCTGCCGTCCAGGCGGACGTCCACCGGCGGCGCCGGGCGGGGCTCGAAGACGTGCGCGACCGGGTAGCGCTCGACGTCGTACAGGCGGTTGATGTCGGCGGAGATGTCCTGGAGCTGCCCGCCCAGGTTGGTGAGCTGGGTCACCGGCCGCGACAGGGCGTTGAGCAGCGTCTGGAAGGCCACCAGCATGCCGACGCTGATCACCCCGTCGACCACGCGCAGGCCGCCGATGAGCAGGATGAGCCCGCTGTTGACCCCGGCCAGCAGCGGCGGCACCACCGTGAGCGTGGCGGTGGCGACGCCGAGGCGCTGCTTGGCGGTGACCGCCTTGGCCAGGAACCCGGCCCAGCGCTGGAAGGCGTTCGGCTCGGCGCCCGAGGCCTTGACGGTCTCGATGAGCTGCAGGGTGTTGAAGGTGGTGGACGTCAGGTTGCCGAGGTCGGCGCGGAGCGCGGCCACCGCGTCGGTGCGGCTGCGGGACACCCGGCGCAGCACCAGGATGTTCAGCAGCGCCATGGCGACCCCGACCAGGCCGAGCAGCAGGTCGTACCTGATGAGGATGGCCGCGTAGAACAGCACCAGCACCAGGTTGACGGCGGTGACCGCCAGGTCGCGCGACAGGATCTCGGCGACGGTGTCGTTGGCCTGCACCCGTTTGGCGACCTCGGCGGGGCGGCGTTGCAGAAAGAACTCGACGGGCAGCCGCAGCAGGTGCCGGAAGAAGCGGGCCGAGCTGACCAGGCCGAGCCGGATCTCCAGGCGCAGCAGGTAGTGCCGTTGCACCGACGTCAGGACGAACACCGCGACCGACGTCAGCCCCATGCCGAACAGCAGCGGCACCAGGTACCCGGGGTCGCGGCCGGACAGGATCCTGTCGATGTACACCCGGCTGAACGCGGGCCCGATGATGCCGGGCACCACCAGCAGCAGGCTGGCCAGCAGGACCAGCGGCAGCGCCCGGCCGGACGGCATCCGCCGCGCCAGCAGGGCCTGCCCGACCCGGGTGGGCCGCCCGCCGGGGCGGAAGTCCGGGGACGGCTCGAACGTCAGCACCACGCCGGTGAAGCCGGAGTCGAAGTCCTCCCAGTCGACCAGGCGCGGCCCGCTCGCCGGGTCGTTGACCGCGACCATCTCCTTGCCGAACCGGGTGCGCACCCCCTCGACGACCAGGAAGTGCTGGAACGCCCAGAAGATGATCACCGGCTTGGCCGCGGTCCGCAGGTCCTGGGCCTCCATCTGGAAGCCCCGGGCGATCAGGCCGTAGCGCCGCGCCGCGTTGATGACGCTGGAGGCCTTGGCGCCGTCCCTGGAGACCCCGCAGGCGGCCCGCAGTTCCTCCAGCGGGACGAACTTCCCGTAGTACCCGAGGATCATGGCCAAGGAGGCGGCGCCGCACTCCACCGCCTCCATCTGGATCACCGTCGGGGTGCGTTTCCGCCATCTCCACCGCCGCCCCCGGGCGGCCTTGGCGGCGGCCGGGCGTGGCGGCCTCCCCGCCTCGGGAGCTCGGGGCGGGCTCGCCGTGGCCTGGCTCATGCGTCCCTCCAGTTCGGGCCGTTCGGGTGCCGCTTCAGCGGCCGAGCATCAGGTCGAACAGGGTCTGGCTGCCGAGGTCGATCGAGCCGGTCACGTTGACCTGGGAGGACAGTCGCAGCGGCGGGCCCGCCTTGGTGGACCACGCGTACCCCGACGTCGTGTGCGGGTCGCGGTCCAGGTCGACGATCACCAGCCGGGGCGGCGTGCCGTTGAGGTAGCCGTGCGCGGCGGACTCGCCGCCGACCAGGTCGGCCACCTCCTCAAGGATCAGCGGGTAGGTGCTGACCGAGGCGACCCGGCCGCGCAGCAGCCCGAAGCTCCCCGGCGGGGCGGTGGAGACCGACAGGTCGACCTGCCTGCCGGGGACGACGCCCAGCATGCGGTCGGCCGGCACGAACAGCATCGCCACCAGCCGGTCGCCGGGCGCGTCGGTGCGCTCGACGGTCAGCAGGTCCTCGCCCGGCATGACCATGTGGCCGTCGTCGGTCGTCGCGGCCACCACGTGCCCGCTGAACGGGCTGTGGACCAGGCGCGGGGTCGTGGAGTCCGTCTCGATGATCTCCACCACGGCCTGGCCCCGCTGGACGGTGTCGTCGGGATGGACCAGCATCGTGCGGACCAGCCCCGCGTACGGGCTCTGCAGCTGGGCGGTCCCGCCGGGGTGGGTCAGCAGGCCGGTCGCCGACACCGTGACCGGCAGCCGCCCGACGAACGCCCACACCGTCACCGCCGCGACGATGATCAGCACCACGAAGGTGGCGATCCACCCGCGCGGGGAGGCCAGCAGGGTCGGGGAGTCGAGCTCGTCGGGCTCCCGCATCCGCTGGAGCGCTTTGAAGCGGAATTTCATCTCGCATCACCGTTTGCTGCCGAGGACCAGCTCGCCCACGCTGCCCTCGGCGTAGTAGTCGAGCCCGCTCGCGGCGGCGAAGTCCTCGGCGTCCCCGCCCCCGAGCCCGCACACGGCGAGGCCCATGGCGGTGCCGACGAGATACAGCGTCTGGTACAGGACGCCGACGTGCTTGAGCACCAGGGAGTAGGCGATGGTCTCGTACTTCCACATCACCCGGCCGAAGCGCGCGGTGACGATGAGCACCACCTGCGGGTCGGCCGCCAGCACCGCCGAGGACCTGGCCCGTTCCACCAGGATGGCGGTCGCGGGGCCGGGTTCGGCGACGCGCTCCAGCGCGTGCCCGGCCGTGTCGTAGTGCCACAGGCCCGGCTCGGCGCCCTGGCACGAGACCACCAGCGGGTAGACCTCCAGTTCGTGGACCGACCCGCCGGAGGGGTAGGGGCGGTCGACGAGTTCCTGGCCGTCCGACCCGGTGTACCCGTCGCGCCGGCGCATCGACCGGTAGAGCAGCTCGCCGAGCTGGTCCACCGTGATCGGGTCGTCGGGGTCGTGCTCGCGCAGCGACCGCCGCCGTTCGAGCGTCTCGGTCAGGCTCGGGTCGGCCTTGGCCACCACCTCCAGGTCGGGCGGGGACAGGTCGATCCTCGGGCCGCCGAACGCGGGCGGGGCCGAGGGCATCGGGCCGAAGCGGTCGCCCAGCGGGTAGGTACCGCCGTAGCGGCCGGTGACGCGCGGCCCCCGGCTGTGGGCGTGCAGCCACAGGTCCCTCGGGGACCACTGCGCGATCGGCTGCGTCTCGTCCTCGGAGGTGGGCGCCAGCAGGCCCGCGGCGGCGAAGAACCGCAGCATCGGCCCGACCGGCAGGCCGGGGAGCGCCCCGGCCAGCTCGGCCGGGGTGGTCCAGCCGGCCAGCGCGCCGAGGATCGCGGCCGCGTCCGGCGCCAGCTCGACGATGCCGGAGTGGCGCGGGGAGCGCACCGCCAGCACGCCGTCCTCGGCCGTCGTGACGGCGAACCGCGACAGCCGCACCCGGTCACCGGGGCCGGGCGCGGCCCCGGGTTCCACCGGCCCGGCGCCGACCGGCCTGAGCCGGGCGGCGTCCACGCTGTACTCCAGCAGGCCGCCCTTGCCCAGGCGGCGCACCAGCATGTGCCAGCGGAGCAGCCCGGCCTCCCCGTCGCCGGCGACGACCGTCGCGGTGAGGTCGGCCTCGGTCACGTCCCCGGCGGCCAGCGCCCGCAGGGCGCCGGCCGTGCCGGGCGGCAGGCCGCGCAGCGCCGAGGAGCCCCCCGGGGTGGTCACCCGCAGGACGCCGTCGGCCTCCGATAGCTCCGCGTCGCGGCGAAGCCGTAACTTCGTGTCGGTCACGGTCTGCTCCTCCCGCTCAGAAGAAGACGCTGGTCGGGTTGAGCTGGTCCTCCGTGCGGGCCTGCGGCACCCAGCCCAGCGCGACGGGGACGTCGTACAGGCGCCCGGCGCCGAGCCGCCGCCAGAAGTGCCGCATGCCGGGCGCGATGACCCGGACGACGCTGAGCTCCAGGTCGGGGCGGGTCTGGTCGAGCACGACGACCTCGATGTCGCAGGCCCTTGCCTTGGCCACGCACGTCTCGACGTCCGCCGCCAGGTCGTCGCCGCCGGACAGGGGGTGGTCGGCGAGCGAGCGCGTCCCGAGCGAGGGGTCGGGGACCAGCCAGGGCTCGTTCGCCAGCTTGGTCTCCTTCCACCAGGCCAGGGTGGCGACGTCGTCGTCCAGGTAGATGGTCTCCCCGGCGTCGTCGCGGCGTTCCACCGACGGCAGGAACTGGTTGACCTCGGTCAGCGTCCTGATGGCCGCGATCCTCGGGTCCAGGTGGGCGCCGAAGCCGACGATGACGTCCTCGACCGGGTGGCCGACGCGGTGGGAGACGCCGACGAAGGCGGGGATGCCGAGGTCGGTGGTGAGGTCGAGCAGCCAGATGTCGCGGCCCATGCGCCGGTAGAACTCGCGCAGGGTGTCGACGTAGGGGTCGCGCAGCGAGTCCAGGTCGAACGCGGGGCGCCGCGCCCGGTTGTACCACCACAGGGCGACCGCGTCGCGTTCGACGAGTTCGCAGAAGCCCTGGAGGATGGCCTCCTCGATCGAGTTGCCCGACGCGTTCCCGTTGGAGTCGCCGACGCAGTAGAAGTGGCGTTCCAGGTCCGGGTGGCCGTACCAGGCGTACCCGGAGGGCACCAGCCGTTCGCGCTCGTCGGTGAGCGACCAGGCGGGCGACCAGTCGATGGGCAGGTCGGTGCGGAACTTCTCGGGCACCAGGTGCAGCCGGTGGCCGGGGTCCTTGTTCCACGCGTCGCGCCCCGCGTACTGGCCGGGGGAGAAGTGCAGCAGGGATTCGGGGTGTACCGCCACGGCCGGGTCGAGGTCGGCGTAGGCCGCCTCGCGGACCGGCTCGTCGCCGCGCCACACGCCCGAGTAGCGCTCGATGGCCTCGCACAGGGCGCTGACCTTGGCCTGGACCTCGGTGCGTCCCTTGCCGCCGCTCTGCCCGCGCAGGTTGCGGCGGAGCAGGTCCATGTTGTCGCCGACCATGGCGAAGTTGTGGCCGGCGGTGAAGCTGTAGGTGACGCCGTTGTCGTACTCGGCGAAGGTGTGCAGGCGGGTGACCGCCCCGATGAGCGGGCTGATGTGCTTCTGCAGCCGGTCGTAGGTCTGCGAGGGCGGCTCGATGCGGTAGCCGCCGTCGGTGACGTGGCGGGCGTCGCGCGAGGTGAGCACCACCTTCGGGCTGCGCTCGGTGATCAGCGACTCCTCGCCGCAGGCGGCGCACTGCGGCAGCCGGACCATGGTGTGCTCGGTGGCGGCCAGGGTGCGCAGGTCGATCGTGGTCATCTTGCCTTCGAGCCGGGACGGGGCGCCGGTGGCGGCGATCCGCGCCAGTTCGACCGCGAGCAGGCCGCCGGCGATCGCCGGTCCGGCGGGGACCGACTCCCGGGAGGGGTGCACCGGTGTGCCGCCGGTGCCGAGCTTTCCGGCGAGGTAGCGCTCGACCTGCCGGTTCCCGCTGATGCGCTGGGACAGGCAGGACCAGCAGCCGGTGCGGCCGGGCTGGAGCACCGGTCCGGCCCACAGCGTCATCCCGGCGGGCTTCACCAGCGCCCACGGGTGCTCGGCCGCCAGGTAGGCGGTGTTGAGGCGCTCCAGCGCCGGGTCGAGGTAGTCGTTGACGACGACCAGGGTGAGGGCGCCGCTCGGGTCGGCGGCCTCGGCGAGGTCCACCTGCCGTACGCGTAGTCCGTGTTCGCGTAGTTGTGCGATGACCGTGCCGGGATCGGCGCCCGCGCCGGTCACCGTGAATTCGGTGTCCGCGAGCGAAACCCTGACCTTTTCCGGGTCGAGACCTTGTGCGTCCCAGTACGCGAGTGTGTGCTCCGGCCAATCAGGCCGGCCGTCCGCCAGGTGCCCGAAGGCGTCGAATTTGCGAATGGCGGTGAGCACCTGCATAAGCGGCAGTTTGCCGCTCAGCGCCACCGCGATGTCGGCCACCGTGTGCCGTCCGTCCAGGTAGGGGAGCACTTCGGCCGTCCCCGTCCCCTGGATGAGATAATGCTGGCCCTCGGCGAGCAGGAACACCTTCGACCCATCGACGACCTGGGCCGTGAAATGCGCCTTGAGGCGTGGGCGGTCCATGGCCCTCCCCGTATTCGCTTGATTACCTTTGATCGCAGAGTTGCACCCGGGCCGGACCGGTGTAAAGACGCATTCCGGCCGTACGTATTGGGGCGGTATTCAAAGGGCGACGTACGGGATGCGTATCCGGGAAATGCGTACGGCGCATTGCGGTCCGCGCTCGCGTACGTTTCGGGTAAGATCCATACGGTCGCCCCGGGTTGGGCGGTGTTCTACGCGTAAGCCCAGTAAACCGGCCACAAGGGATGATAAGTCCCTTTGGTGGTGAATTAGGTATTGACAACCGACCCGTCGTTCGCGGCATGATCGTGGCATCAGACGTAGCCACCCGGCCCTTGGGGGAGCGATGTCTTCAGGGCAGCCGGTGCTGCACCGCGACATCGAGCTAGCGGCGATCCAGGAGGCGATTTCCCACGTCTACGCGGGTAAACCCTCCGTTCTGGTGATCCTCGGTCCCCGGGGAATCGGCAAGACCACCCTCCTGCACGCCGCCCTCGCGCGAAAGCCGGACATCGGCGCCATCCTCATGGCCCGCGGCCACTCCGACGAGCACGACTACCCTTTCGGCGTGGTCCGCCAGCTGTTCGATCCGCTGATGGGCGGGTCGGGCAACGGGGTGCCGCCCGCCACGCCCGGGTCGCTGGTCCTCCCCGGGCAGGTGTACGAGAACCACGGCGGCGGGCTCGTCGCGCCCGACCTGCTGCAGAGCCTCTACCGCTCCACGCGCTCCATCACCACCGGCTCCCAGCCGCTGATCATCGCCATCGACGACGCCGACTACGCCGACCCGCAGTCGGCCCAGTGGTGCTCCTACATCGCCCGGCGGCTCGACGACCTCCCGGTCATCATGATCCTCACGGTGGACTCCCAGGGACGCGGCGGACGCGAGATCGTCCGCGAGATCGCCGCCCTCCCGTACGCGCGGCTGCTCCGGCCGGCACCGCTCTGCGCCACCTGCGCCGGGCGCCTGCTGGAGGGGGCGATGGGCACCGCCGTGGACGCGGACGTCGCGGCGGCCTCCCACCGGCTCACCCAGGGGAACCCGCTGCTGCTGCACCAGATGGCCGGCCAGCTCCTCGCCGCCGGGGTGAGCCCGGAGAAGACCGAGCTGACGCGGGTGCTGGAGATCGGGGCGGTGTCGCTGACCGAGACGGTGCTGCGCTGGCTCGCCGACCACGACCCCGCGAGCGTCGACCTGCTGCAGAGCCTCGCCATCGTCGCCCCCGAGGACGGGCTGGAGACCGCCGCCATGCTCTCGGGGTTCGGCCAGCTCGTCGCCGAGAAGGCGGGCGGGACGCTGCGCGCCGCCGGGCTGCTCGCCGGGCTGCCGGCCGGCCGGTTCGCCCACGAGCACATCCAGCGGACGATCCTCGCGGGCATGGACCCCGCCGTGCGCGACGGCCTGCACCGCAGGGCCGCCTCCCTGCTCTACCGCCTCGGCGTTCCGGTGGAGCGGTCCGCCCGGCACCTCATGTCGGCCGGCCCGACCGGCGACCCCTGGAGCGTGACCGTGCTGCGCGAAGCGGCCCGGGAGGCCGCCGCCGAGCACTCCTGGGAACCGGCGACCCGCTACCTGCACCGCGCCCTGGCCGAGTCCGGCGACCCGACCACCGACCTGGAGGTCACCGCCGAGCTGGGCGCCGTCGAGATGCACCGCGACCTGCCCGCCAGCCTGCGGCACCTGCGCACGGTGTTCGCCCGCGTCCGCGCGGCGCCGCAGAACATGCTGGCCCTCACGCCCTTCGCCGACATCCTGGTGACCGCCAACTCCGCCGAGGCCGGCGACATCTTCACCGAGGCCGTCGCGATCGCCTCCGAGGCGCCCACGCCCTTCGGGCCCGACCTGCTGCTCGTCCTCGCCGCCCAGGCGCTGCTGTGGGGCAGGTCCGCCGCGGTGCCCGGCCTGCTTCGCCGGCTCCGCGGCTCCTCGCGCCTGCTCGCCACCCCGTCGGCGCAGCAGTTCGTGAGCGCCCTGGCCCTGGTCACCGGCGTCCGGGGCCGCAACCTGCCGCGGACGCTCGCCCTGACCCGGCGGTGCTTCGACGGCAAGGGCGTCGCGCCGCTCGGGGCGGTGCTGCCGCTCATCTGGTGCGACCGGATCGACGAGGCGTCGTACTGGTCGCAACGCGTGGTCACCGAGGCGCGCTCCGCCGCGTCCGACACCCGGCTGGTCCTGTCGCTGCTGGTCAGGTCCGAGGTGGGCTACCAGCTCGGCAGCCTTTCCGCCTCGCTGCGCGACGCCGAGGAGGCGATCCGGTTCTCGGCGGCCTCGCGCGCCGAGGGGTTCCACGTCGCGGCCCTGGCCAACGCCGGCCGGGCGCTCGTCGAGCTCGGGGACCTGGACGCCGCCGAGCGGGTGCTGCGGTCGGTGGACCCGTACGGGGACTGGCACCCGCTGGTCGCCGGCCAGATCATGGACGCCCTCGGCCGGCTGCACGTCGCCAGGGGCCGCCCGCAGGACGGGCTGCGGATCCTGCTGGAATGCGGGCGGCGCCTGGCCTCGGCCGGCATCACCAACCCGGCCTGCGTCCCCTGGGGCACCCACTCGATCCTCGCGTACGTGCTGTTCGGCGAGCGTTCCGCCGCGCGGGCGGTCGCCGAGCGCGAGCTGGAGCTGGCCCGCGCCTGGGGCGCGCCCACCACCGTCGCCCGCGCGCTCAGCGCGGGAAGCGTCGCCTACGAGGGGACCGCGCGGCTGGACATGCTGCACGAGGCCATCGAGCTGCTGCGCAACAAGGGCGCCCGCCTGGAGCGCACCCGGGCCCTCATCCGCCTGGGCATCGCCCAGCGCCAGTCGGGCGACGAGCAGAAGGCCCGCGACACCCTGACCGCCGGGCTCCGCCTCGCCGACGACTGCGGCGCCGTCCGGCTGGCCGCCCTGGCCGACAAGCACCTGGCCGACACCGGCGCCCGCGTCCCCGGCGCCCGCGTCCCGCCCGTACGCCGGGAGGGCGCGCACCCGCTGACCGTGGGGGAGCGCCGCGTCACCGACCTGGTCCTTCAGGGCATGAGCAACCTGGAGGTGGCCACCACCCTGTCGATCAGCAAGCGCACCGTGGACACCCACCTGGCCCGCATCTACCGCAAGCTCGGCATCCACGCCCGCGCCGAGCTGGCCGCGATCCTGAACGCCCTGACCACCACCCTGCCCGCCGTCCCCGAGCCGGGCACGCGGCCCGCTCCGGTCCTCGACCTCGACGACCCCATGGAGTACCACGCCGTCCTGTGAGGCCGGCGGCTCCTGGCCCGTCAGGTCCGTCACGCGGGCACCGGCTCGTCGATGAGGGCGACGCGGACGGCCGAGGGGTCGCCGCCGGCGAGCGGCACGGCGAACACCGCGATCCGGCCCTGGGCCGCGTACACCACGAACCGCAGGCCGTCCTCGTCCCAGGTGTCCTGGACGTCGGAGCTGAGCCGCGCGGACGCCGAGCAGTAGGCGGGGCTGAGGTAGAGCAGCCGCAGCGTGACCTCCAGGGGGACCTCCCCCGGCGGGGGTGCGGCGAGCGGCCCGCGCAGCCGCACGACGAGCCGGCGCAGGGGCGTCAGCCAGTAACGGTCCAGCTCCGCCGAGAGCCCCACCAGGACGGCGGCCTCGGCCAGGCCGAGGGCCGCGAGCGGCGGGGTGACCGTGAGGGGACCCGCGCCGATCACCGCCAGGCTCATGACGAACAGGAGCCCGGCGCGGGCGAAGGCGCGCGGGTCCGCCGGGCGCGCGTGCCCGCCGAGGCAGCCGCACGAGGAGGCCGGCGCGGCCACGCGCGCGTAGGTGAGGTAGGCGAGGAACCCCGCCGACAGCGCGGCGGCGGCCAGGCCGTCCACCGGCAGGGCGGGCGGCGCCAGCAGCGCCGCCGCCACCGCGAGTTCGAGGACGCCGGTCAGCCGGTACGCGTGGACCGCGCGCCCCGGTCCGGCCAGCCGGGCCAGGGCGCTCTGTTCCGCCGACGCGCGCGCCCGCCGCCCGAGCAGCTTCGCCATGGCCGCCCAGAGCAGCAGGGGGCCGATGACGTACGCCTGCAGCGCGGCGATCCCGTGCATGTCGCTCCTAGTGCGGGGAGAAGACGGTGGCGATGTCGGCCTCGTTGGTGTCCGGCCGCCAGGCGCCCAGGACCTGCACGTGCTGGCCCACGCGCAGCAGCGACAGGTCGGCGGACGGCGGCGCGTCGGAGTAGACGGCGACCGAGGTGCCGGGCACCAGGTGGCAGAGGACCTCTTTCCCGTTGTGGTCCAGGTGGATCTTGTCGCTGGTGATGTTCCTGATGTGGCCCTTGATGTTGATGATGTTGAGCCACACCGACTCGGCCGCGAGCACTCCGTCCGGCATGCGCACGCCACGGGCGTACAGCCCGTCGCCCGGCCTGGCCTGCTCGAAGGAGACGGGGCCCAGCTTCCACAGGCTCGTGCCGTCGACGACCCGGATGCTGTGGAACACCATGTTCGACCCGAGGACGAACAGGGTGTTGCCCTTGATGTCGCGGATCCGGCCCTCGGCGAAGTTCGGGTCGGGCGTCCCGGGTTCGATCCCCGGCGCCGCGGCGCCGAACGCCGCCTCCGGGCCGAGCGACCCCATGGTGGTGGCCGCGAGCACCCCGGCCCCGCCCCCGAGGACGGCGGACCTGAGCAGCTGCCTTCTGCTGGTCATCGGGCGTCCTTCCTGCTAGGGGGTGGAGATCTCGGCCGGCCGGAGGCCGGCGGAGAGGCTGGCGATCTGGCTGAACGCGGCCGGGGTCAGGTCGATCAGCCGGTTGCTCGCGCACGTCGCGCCGCAGCAGCTCCGCTCGCCGCAGAACAGGTCGGTCTGCGGGCCGCAGTCGGCGATCGAGGTGACGACACTGGCGCCGCTGCACAGTGCCGTGGTCCGGTGGTTGAAGCCGCAGGTCCTGCGGGACAGGCCGACGCCGCAGGTGTCCGGGTGGGTGATCGCCAGGCAGTTGTCGGAGGTGTTGGGCCACGCGTGCTGCATGCTGCCGGAGTTGCAGGTGCCGCAGGCTCCCCTGCCGGTGGTCGAGCACGGTCCCCAGGCGGTGCCGCAGCAGAACCAGGAGACCTCTCCTTGGACGGGGCCGAGCAGGTCCCTGGGCGGGGCGGGGGGCTGGCTGCGCGCCATGCGCGTCCTCCTACGAGTGGCTCCGGCGGTCCCTCGGTCCGATAAGGCAAATACGGAAATTCCTGACCTTCCCATGAATAACATGTCAGATGATTTCGTCAATGCCTGATCGCGAGCCGCTATGAACTCACCCGCCGCGTCCACCGGCCGCCGCCCTCGGAAACCCCGGGCGCGGGATGCGTACGCATGGCCGTGAGCGAGGAGCATTCATCCGGAAACTCTCCGAAGACGCCCGCCGTCGTGGCCGGATGTACGAATAATGTACGCCCATAATGCGGCCCCCGCCCGGACTTCCCCGCCGCACAGGAAAGCGCGCGGGAATGTGATGGGCGCGACGGGTTCACGGGCGTCCGCTCACCCGCCCGTGAGGGGGAGGCGCAGGGTGACGCGGGCGCCGCCCAGGGGGGAGGGCCCGGCGTCCAGGGTCCCGTGGTGGGCCTGGGCGATCTCGCGGGCGATCGCCAGGCCGAGGCCGCTGCCGTCCCGGTCGAGCGCGCGGGCGGCGTCCAGCCGGGTGAACCGCTCGAAGATCCGCTCACGGTCGGCCTCGGCGATTCCCTCGCCGTCGTCGGACACGGCCAGTTCCGCCACGCGGCCGGTGCGGCCGAGTTCGACCGACACGATCCGCCGCGCGTGCCGCTGGGCGTTGTCCAGCAGGTTGGTGAGCACCCGGCAGATCTGGATGCGCACGGCGTCGGCGACCACGCCGCGCGTGAGCCGCAGGCGGATCCTCAGCGGGTCGGACCGCAGGGCGACCTCCGCCTCGACCAGCTCGGCCAGGTCCACCGGCTCCCGCCGGGGCGCGTCCACGCCGCTCCTGGACAGCAGGAGCAGGTCGTTGATGATCGCCTCCAGCCGGCCGACGTCGCAGAGGGCCCGGTCGATCACGTCGCGCACGTCGTCCTCGCCGGGGTGCATCCGGGCCTCCTCGAGTTCCGCGCGCAGCCCGGCGACGGGCGTGCGCAGCTCGTGCGAGGCGTCGGAGGCGAAGCGGCGCTGGCATTCCAGCGCCCGGCTGAGCCGTTCCAGCCTGAGGGCGGCGTTCTGCACGCTCGGGCCGATCCCGATCTCGCCGGCCATCTCGGGGACGCCGTCGCGGTCGGGCGTGGCGGGCACGCGGGCATGGTTTCTGCTGTCCATATCGGGTCTTCCTTCCGCGGCCGGGCCGTGGGTCACGGTGCCCGGAGCGCAGGTGTCCCGCGCGTGGTCTCCGTCCGGTCGGACGGCACGCGACCGGGGTGATGCGGCGACATGGGCTGGACCAGGGATGAGCGGGGGGAACGCGCCGCTTGCTTTACCCACACTAGGAGCGGGGTGTAACGTCCTGCCACCCTCAGGTGGTCCGACCCCCACCCCCAGATGGGCCGGATCGGTGCCCGGCGCCGGTCGCCCGCGGCCCTGGCAGCAGGCCCATGCGGTGGGCCACCACGACCGCTTCGAGCTGGCTGTGCGCGCCCAGCTTCATCATGACGTTCTTGACGTGCCCGCGGGCGGTGTGCGGGCTGAGGACCAGGTGGCCGGCGATCGCCTGCGGGTCGAGCCCTTCCCCCATGAGCCCGAGGACCTCCAGCTCGCGCGCGGTGAGTCCCGTGCGGTCGTCGCCCGGCGGCGCGGCCCCCGGCCCTGCGCCCTTGAACAGTTCCCGGAACGTCCCGCCCTCCACCATCACGATCGCGTCGTCGACCGAGGCCCGGATCACCCGGAGGATGTCGGGGAAGGCGCTGTCCTTGGGGAGGAATCCGGTGGCCCCGGCGGTGGCGGCCGCGCCGAGGAGGCCGGGGGTGGGGTCGCCGGTCAGGATCAGGACCCGGATCCCCGGGTGGGCCGCCTTGATCCGCCGGGTGCCCTCGATCCCGTCGTCGCCGGGCAGGTGGACGTCCATCAGCACCACGTCGGGGCTCCGCGTCTCCACGAGCCTGACGGCCTCTTCGACCGTGCCGGCCGTGCCCACGCAGTCCAGGTCCGGCTGGGCGCCGATCGCGATCTCCAGTGCGCCGGCCAGGGCCCGCTGGTCCTCGACCACCAGGACCCGGGTCACGCGTCCCCGCCCTCGGCGGCGCGCGTCGGGAGCGCGGACGGTTCTCGGCACATGGCTGCTCGCTTCGCAGGCGGTCCTCACCCTTCGTCACGAAGGTAACCACAGCGCGTAGTGCCGGGCAAATCCCGCCGTGCCCCTCGGCGCGCCGTTTGGGCGCCGCAGGGGGTGGAGACGGTCCATCTGTGACCACCTACTCGTTCCGGTTGTACGTGGCCGGGACCACGGAACGGTCCAAGGCCGCGGAGGCGAACCTGCGGTTCCTGTGCGACGAGCGCCTCGCCGGCGCGTGCGAGGTGGAGGTCGTCGACGTCGCCGAACGGCCGGACCTGGCGGAGGAGGGCCGGGTGCTCGCCACCCCGACGGTCGTCAGGCTCGCCCCGCCGCCGGTGCTGCGGGTGGTCGGGGACCTGTCCGACCACGGGCGCGCCGCCGCCGCCCTGGGCCTGCCCGCCGCGCCCGGCCCGCCCGAGGAAAGGCTGTGACGATGGACGGGAGCACCGCGATCGAGCGGGTCCCCACGGGGATCGACGGGTTCGACCATGTGGCGCTGGGCGGCCTGCCCGCCCGCAGGTCCACGCTCGTGAGCGGCACGACCGGCAGCGGCAAGACCGTGTTCGCCGTGGAGTTCCTCGCCCGGGGGATCCTGTGCTTCGACGAGCCCGGGGTCTTCGTCACCTTCGAGGAGGCGCCGGCCGGCATCCGGCTCAACTCGGCGTCCCTGGGGTTCCCCATCGAGCGCTGGGAGGACGAGGGCCGGTGGGCCTTCGTGGACGCCTCGGACGTCCTCACCGACGAGGCGCCGGCCGTCGGGGCGTACGACTTCGGCGGCCTGGCGGCGCGCGTCACCTACGCCGTGCGCCGGACCGGGGCCCGCCGTGTCGTGCTCGACTCGCTCGGCGCGCTCTTCGCCCGCTTCGCCGACGCCGCCGTCGTCCGCCGCGAGCTGCTCAAGATCACCTTGGGCCTCCAGGCGCTCGGGGTGACCTCGGTGGTCACGGCCGAACGGCCGGGGGAGTACGACGGCGTGACCCGCCACGGGGTCGAGCCGTTCGTCATGGACAACGTCGTCGTCCTGCGCAACGCCCTGCGGCGGGGACGGCGGAGCCGGACGCTGGAGATCGTCAAGTTCCGCGGCGCCGCCCACCGCACCGGTGAGTGGATCTTCACCATCGACCCGGCCGAGGGCATCGTGCTCGTCCCCCCGGCGTTCCTCGCCGCCTCCACCGGCGGGCGCGCCTCCACGGTCCGCGTCTCGTCGGGCAACGCCGGGCTGGACGAGATGTGCGGCGGCGGCCTCTACCGCGACGCGGTCGTGCTGGTGTCCGGCCCGACCGGCATGGGCAAGACGCTGACCGCCCTCCGCTTCGCCGCCACCGCGGCCGAGTCCGGCGAGCGCTGCCTGATCTGCACGTTCGACGAGACCCGCGAGCAGCTTCTCCGCGACGCCGGCGGGTGGGGGCTGGACCTGCGGGCCATGGAGGCCTCCGGCCTGCTCCGCGTGGTGTCCGGCTACCCGGAGGTGGCCTCGCCCGAGGACCACTTCCTGCGGATCAGGCGGTCGATCGAGGAGTTCGCGCCCACCCGCCTGGTCGTCGACACCCTGTCCTCCCTCGAACGCGTCGTCAGCCAGCGGGCCCTGCTGGACTTCGTCATCGCGCTGGGCGCGCTGCTCCGCCGCGACGAGATCACCACGCTTCTCACCGCCGCCCCCACCGGCCACGCGGTGCCGGCCGGCGTCTCGGCGGTCACCATGGAGATCGCCGGGCTGGCCGACGTGTGGATCATGCTCAGGTACGCCGAACGCGCGGGCGAGGCCCGGCGCGCGGTCACCGTGCTGCGGGCCAGGGGCTCGGCCCACGACCACCGGATCCGCGAGTTCACGATCGACGGCGGCGGCATGCGCATCGGCGAGCCGCTGAACGGCGTCCCGCACGTCTCCACGGGGAACGCCGATCCCACCGCACTGTGGCCGCCGTCCGCCCGTGCCACGGACAGGCCGCCCGGATGAGGGCCGAGGGGGAGCCGGGGACCGGCGCCGGGCGGGAGGCCGCGCGCCGGGACGGCATCAGCGAGGTGGTCGTGTCGGCGTCGGCGGACGGCGTCGTCGCGGTCGACGGGCGCGGGGTCATCAAACTGTGCAACCCGGCGGCCGAGTCGCTGTTCGCCCGCCCGGCGGGGGAGCTCGTCGGCACCCCGTTCGGCTTCCCCATCGTGGCCGGCGCGTCGACCACGATCGACCTGGTGCTGCCCGGCGGGGGCAGGCGGGTGGTCGAGATGCGGGTCTCCGCCACGACCCTGGACGGCGCGCCCCTGTACGTGGCGGCGCTGCGCGACGTCACCCGCAGCCGGCACGCCGAGCGGGAGATGGAGGCGGCCCTGGAACGCCAGAGCGTCCTGGTCGCCATGGCCGCCCACGAGCTGCACAGCCCGCTCGCCACGATCAGCGTGCTGGTCGGCGTGCTGCGCGACCGCCTGACCGCGCTCGCCGAGGACCGGCGGGCCGAGATCGTGGACCGGATCGCCGACCGCACGGCCCGCCTCCAGGGGCTGGTCAAGAAGCTGCTCGTCGCCTCCAGGATCGACGCCAGGGGCGGCGCCTCCGCCTCCCTGGAACGGGTGCCCGTGCTGGCGCTGGTCGTGGAGCTGGTGGGGGAGCAGGACGGGCGGGCCGGGGACGTGCGCCTGTCCTGCGAACCCGGGCTGGTCGCGCTCGCCGACCGCCAGGAGTTCTCGGTGATGGTCGGCAACTACCTGGAGAACGCCTTCGCCTACGGCAGGCCGCCGGTCGAGGTGTCGGCGTCCCGGCGGGCGGGCTGGGTGCTGCTCCGGGTGCGCGACCACGGGCCCGGGGTGCCTGGGGCGTTCGTGCCCCGGCTGTTCGACCGCTTCGCCCGCGAGCCCGGCGTCGAGCGGGTCACCGAGGGCACGGGCCTCGGGCTGTGGATCGTCCGCAGGCTGGCCAGGGCCAACGGCGGGGACGCCTGGTACGAGGCCAGGGACGGCGACGGTGCCCGCTTCCACCTCCGCCTCCGGCGGGCGCCCGGCGACCCCGGCGGGCGAGGACCGGAACCCGTCCGCCCGTGATCGCTTATGTCCAGAGCGCCGGAGATTTTCGCTCATAAGTTAATAAGTTGCGAGATTTCAGCCTGGTCTTACAAACTATGGTCGTTCGCGCACGAGTGATCTCTGGCCGGGAAGCGTCCGGCCGCACCGGCCGGCGGAGGTGACCAGGGTGGACGACGGCGAGACGCCTTTGATCGACGCGAAGGGGCTGGTGAAGGAGTACCCCGCCCGCGACAGGCCAGGAGGGGTCTTCCGCGCGGTGGCCGGGCTCGACTTCCAGGTCGGCCGGGGCGAGGCCTTCGGGTTCCTCGGCCCCAACGGGGCGGGCAAGTCCTCGACCATGCGGATGCTCGGCTGCGTGTCCCCGCCGACCGCCGGCACCCTGCGCATCCTCGGCATGGACCCCGCGCGCGACGGGCGGCTGATCAGGGCACGCCTCGGGGTCGTCCCCCAGGAGGACGCGCTGGACGTCGAGCTCACCGTCCGCGAGAACCTGCTGATGTACGGCAACTACTTCGGCATCCCGCGCCGGGTGGTCAAGGAGCGGGCCGCGCGGCTGCTGGAGTTCGCCCAGCTTGAGGAGAAGGCCGGCGACCGGGTCGAGGCGCTGTCCGGCGGCATGCGGCGCCGGCTCACGATCGCCCGCTCCCTGGTCAACGAGCCCGACGTCCTGCTGCTGGACGAACCCACCACCGGGCTCGACCCCCAAGCGCGGCACGTCCTGTGGGACCGGCTGTTCCGCCTCAAGCAGCAGGGCGTGACCCTCCTGCTCACCACGCACTACATGGACGAGGCCGAGCAGCTCTGCGACCGGCTCGTCGTGATGGACAAGGGCCTGATCGCCGACGAGGGGTCGCCCCGCGAGCTGATCGAGCGCCACTCGACCCGCGAGGTCCTGGAGCTCCGGTTCCGGCTGGACGAGCAGGACCAGGCCACCGGGAAGGTCAGGGCCGTCACCGGCGCCCGCGAGGGCGAGCGCGTCGAGGTCCTGCCGGACCGCCTGATGGTCTACACCCCCGACGGGGAGGCGGCGCTCGCGGCCGTCACCGCCGCCGGGCTGGCCCCGGTCACGGCACTGGTGCGCCGGTCCACCCTGGAGGACGTGTTCCTGCGCCTCACCGGCCGCTCCCTGACGGACTGAGGCACCGATGCTCCTCCGAGAGTTCTCCGCGTGGATGCTCCGCTACCGCCGCACCTGGCGGTCCACCATCGTGGTCAGCGTCGCCAACCCCCTGCTCTTCCTGCTCGCCATCGGCGCCGGCCTCGGCCGGCTCGTCGCCCCCGAGGCGCTGGACGGCATGACGTACCTGGAGTTCTTCGCCCCCGGCATGCTGGCCGCCGCCGCCATGCAGAACGCCTACATCGAGTCGGCGTTCAGGGTGAACGGCGCGCTGCGGCGCGACCGGAGCTACGTGGTCGCCGCGGCCACGCCCCTGGAGCCCAGGGACATCATGGCCGGGCACCTGCTGTTCATCACGTTCAGGATCGCGAGCAGCGCCCTGGCGTTCGCCGTGGTGATGGTCGCCTTCGGCGCGTCGCGCTCCCCGATGGTGGTGCTCACCGTCCCCGCCGCGCTGCTCACCGGCCTCGCCTTCGCGACCCCGCTCGCGGCCTGGGCGGTGACGGTCGAGAAGTTCGGCACGCTCAACGCGGTCTTCCGGTTCGTGCTGATGCCGATGTACCTGCTGTCCGGCACCTTCTTCACGCTGGACTCGCTCCCCGCCTGGCTGCACACCGCCGCGTACGCGCTGCCGCTGTGGCACGGCGTCGACCTGTGCCGGACGCTGAGCCTCGGGACGGCCACCCTGGCGGGCTCCCTGGTGCACGTCGCCTACCTGGGCGCGTTCGCCGCCGGCGGCGTCGCCGTGGCGCTCGTGACCTACCGGCGGCACCTCCACTACTGACGCGACCGGCGTCACCCACTTCAGACGGGAGCGAGGAAATGTCGGCGCTGAAGCTCGGCGAAGGTCCCGGGATCCGGGACGTGCCCCACGTGCCGCGCGCGGGCGGTGCGCACCTGCTGCTGCTCCGCAACCTGTGGGTCCACAAGGGGCACAGCCCGTGGACGATGGCCCTGTACTCGATCTTCGAGCCGGTCCTGTACCTGCTGGCCATCGGCGTCGGCGTCGGCCGGCTGGTCGGCGACGTGGCCGGGGTCGACGTCGGCTACGCCTCGTTCGTCGCCCCCGGCCTGCTGGCCACGGCGGTCATGAACAGCGCGCTGCACGAGACGATGGAGGCCGCGTTCACCAAGGTCCGCTACGACCGGTTCTACCAGTCGGTGCTGGTCACCCCGGTCACCGTGACCGGCGTCGTCGTGGGGGAGGTGGCGTGGGCGATGCTGCGCGGCCTCATCACGGCGGTGGGCTTCCTGGTGGTGATCACCGCGTTCGGCCTGGTGCCCTCCGCGTGGGCGCTCGCGACGCTGCCCGCCGCGCTGCTCGTCGGTTTCGCCTTCGGCGCCTGCGGCCTCGCGGTGACGACGTACATCAGGGGGTGGCACGACTTCCAGTACGTGCAGCTCGTGCTGCTGCCGATGTTCCTGTTCGCGACCACGTTCTACCCCGTGACCGTGTACCCGAGGGTCGTGCAGTTCGTGGTGGAGCTGCTGCCGCTCTACCACGCCATCCAGCTCCTGCGCGGCCTCGCGCTGGGCCGGATAGAGCCCGCGCTGCTGGTCAGCGCGGCCTACCTGGTCATCATGGGGGTGCTCGGGCTCGTCGTCGCCCGGCGGCGCTGGACCCGCGTCCTGCTGCACTGACACGGGGCGGGTGAGCGGGGCGGGTGTGATCCGTGATACGGATGTGGGGCTGAAGGAGGGGACCATGTTGCCTTGGCGGGGCGAACCGGCCGGACGGATCGACGAGCACGTCTTCGAGAGCGAGCTGCTGCGCGGCAACCCCCTCGGGGACCCGCACCACCGGCCGCTGTGGGTCTACCTGCCGCCCGGGTACGACGACGACCCCGACCGGCGCTACCCGTCCGTCTACGTCATCCAGGGCTACACCGGCCACCTCGCCATGTGGAACAACCGCACGCCGTTCCGCCGGCCGTTCCCCGAGACCGCCGACGAGGTCTTCGCCCGGGGCGAGGCGCCGCCGGTCATCGTCGTGTACGTGGACGCATGGACCGCGTACGGCGGCAGCCAGTTCGTCGACTCGCCCGGCACCGGCCGCTACCACTCCTACCTGTGCGACGAGATCGTGCCGTGGGTGGACGCCCGCTACCGCACCCACGCCGGCCGCGACCACCGCGCGATCACCGGCAAGTCCAGCGGCGGGTTCGGCGCGATGATCACCCCGATGCTCCGCCCCGACCTGTTCGGCGCGTTCGCCACCCACGCGGGCGACACCCTCTACGAGTACTGCTACCTGCCGGACTTCTCCCAGGCCGTGCGCCTCCTCCGCGCCTTCGACGGCGACATCGGCCGGTGGTGGCGGGAGTTCCAGGGCCGCACCGCCTTCACCCATCCCGCCGACGAGGTGCTGATCGGGGTGCTCGGCTGCTCGGCCGCCTTCTCCGCCCGCGCGGACGGCGTCCCCGAGCTGCCGTTCGACCCGCGCACCGGCGTGCTCAGGGACGAGCTCTGGCAGCGCTGGCTCGCCTGGGACCCGGTCCGCATGGTGCCCGGTCACGCCGACGCGCTGCGGTCCATGCGGGCCATCTGGATCGACGCGGGCACCCGCGACGAGTACAACCTGGACGTGGGGGCCCAGGCATTCCACCAGGCGCTCCTCGACAATGGCGTATCGGATGACCTGATGCACTTCGAGCTGTTCGACGCCGGGCACGGCGCCATCGACTACCGCTACCCGGTCTCGCTGACCTGGCTCGCCAGGCGCATCCAGCCCGCTCCTGTCCGGGACACGGCTCCCCCCATCCAGTAGCGTTGCGGTGACCGTCGGACAGGCTTCCTGCCCGCAGGCCCTCGCATGGCGTTCCCGGCCGCGTGGCCGGATCCGTGCCGGCCCGTACGGCCCCCTGTCACCGCACCCCCGAGGGAGGGTCCCGTGTCCACCCCGACGTCCGGCGACGGCCCGCCCGGGTACCCGCGCCTGGCCAGGGCCGAGATGGACCGCCTGGCCGAGGTCCGCCGCTACGAGATCCTGGACGCGCCCCGCGACGGGTCCTTCGACGACATCGCCCAGCTCGCCGCCATCGCCTGCGCGACGCCGATCGCCACGGTGACCATCGTCGACGAGGACCGCGTGTGGTTCGCCGCCACCGAGGGGCTGGAGGGCGTGGAGCAGGTCGGCACCGAACCGGGCTTGTGCGCCTCGGCGGTCCTGGACGACGTGCTGTACACCGTGACGGACGCGACGCTCGACCCGCGCACCCTGGACCACCCGCTGGTCCGTGGCGAGCTCGGCCTGCGCTTCTACGCCGCCGCGCCGATCATCACCGCCCAGGGCCACCGGCTCGGCACCGTCAACGTCATCGATCGGGTGCCCCGGCTGCTCAGCGCCACGCAGAACGCCGTACTGACCCGGCTCGCCGCGCTGGTGGCCCGCCTGCTCGACCTCCGCCTGGACGCGATCACGGCCATGCGCGTCGCCCAGGAGCTACGTGAGGCGGCGGCCAGGAACACCGCCGCGGCCGAACCGGGCGGCCCTTGATCGGCCGGGCTCGGCCCTGCGGCCGCTGATCGGCCGGGCCGGCCCGTGATCGGCGCGTGTCAGCCCGGCGGGTCGGCGGCGATGACGTCGACGCGTTCGATCGTCGGCGGGCGGGTGAAGAGCTCGTCGGCCCGCTCCATCAGGGCCTCTGCGACCTTGCCCGACTGGTGCGCCAGCCGCCCGGCGTCGTCGGCGAAGATCCCGAAGATCCCGAAGGTGGCGCAGTTGATGCGCAACGCGAACCATCCTGCCGTGTCCGCCTCGTCCTCGACCAGGACGAGCGAGTCCCGCAGGAAGTTCTCGATCTCCCGCTCCTTACCCGGCCGGGCGTGGACGCGTACCAGCAGGCCGGCGGTCACCATGCGCGATCCCTCCCTCTTCGAGGGCGTGGAAACCTGATCGCCGTGAGCCCTACCCGACCTGGAATGCGGACGAACTACCGTAAATCAGGAAATGGCCTGGCCTTTGCCTGATCGGGGCGTCCCCGGGGTAGCCGGGCTAGGAGCCGATCAGTTCCGAGCCGGGGGAGGCCCCCGGAGGCGAGCCGGCCGTCGTCGCCGGGGCCGGCAGGACGATCGCGGTCAGGATGAGGCCGTCCCTCACCAGCCACCGCCCGGAGAAGGCCGTCACCTCCGAGCCGTCCACCACGGGACCCGGCACGAGGAGCCGCGCGGAGAAGGTGCCGTCATCGGGGCCGATCGACAGGTCCGCCTCCTCGAAGTCGAGCCACAGCCCGGTCAGCGGGAACCACGCCTTGTAGACCGACTCCTTGGCGCTGAACAGCAGCCGCTCCCAGCAGACGCCCTCGCTCCGGCGTGCCAGCTCGCGCAGGCGTTCCCGTTCCGCCGGCAGGGAGATCACCTCGAGCACGCCCTGGGTCAGGACCTCGTTGGGCTCGGCGTCGATGCCGATCGTGGCGACCCGCGCCGACCTGCCGAGCACGGCGGCGCGGTAGCCGGTGCAGTGGGTCATGCTGCCGACGATCCCGCTCGGCCACCCCGGCTCCCCGCGCGGCCCCGGCACCACCGGCACGGGCGGCAGGCCGAGGCGGGCCATGGCGCGCCGGGCGCACAGCCGTGCGGTGGTGAACTCCCTGCGCCGCTTGTCGACCGCCACCTCGACGGCCTTCTCCTCCTCGGGGAACAGCATCGTGTCCGGCGGATCCTCGAACAGGTCCTCGGAGACCACGTACGAGGGGAGAATGCTCTCGATCACGACGGGGCCTCCTCCGGGAAGACGTGCCTGATCGCCCGCATGCCGTCAATGTTGTACTGGCGCCGCTCGCGCGGGTACCCCAGCGACACCTCCTCGAAGCGCACCCCGTCGTACCAGGTGGTGCGGGGGATGTGCAGGTGCCCGTAGATGACCGCCGCCGCGTTGTGGCGCAGGTGCCAGTCGGCCGTCTCGACGGTGCCGCACCACTGCGCGAACTGCGGGTAGTGCAGGATGTCGGTGGGCTGGCGGGTCAGCGGAAAATGGTTCACCAGCACGGTCGGGATGGCGGGGTCGCGCTCGGCGAGGCGGGCCTCGGTCTCGCGCAGCCGGGCCCGGCACCACGCGTCGCGGCTCGGGTAGGGGTCGGGGTGCAGCAGGAACTCGTCGGTGCACACCACGCCGGTCTCGTGCGCCCAGGCGAGCGCCTCCTCCTTGGTGGTGTCCGGCGGCCGGAAGGTGTAGTCGTACAGCACGAACAGCGGCGCGATGGTGACCGGCCCCCCGTGCCCCGTCCACACGGCGTACGGGTCCTCGGGGGTGAGCACGCCGATGCGCCGGCACAGCTCGACCAGGTGGCGGTACCGCTCGTCGCCACGGAGCCGCACCGGGTCGTCCTTCGGCGTCCACAGCTCGTGGTTGCCCGGCGTCCACACGACGGTGGCGAACCGCTCCTTGAGCAGGGTGAGCGCCCACTCGATGTCGGCGACGAACTCGCCGACGTCGCCGGCGACGATCAGCCAGTCGGAGTCCGACTCGGGCCGGAGTTTCTCGACGATCTGGCGGTTCTCCGGATACGCGACATGGAGGTCGCTTATCGCCATCAGCCTGCCACTGCCCGTCGCGCCGATCGTCACATGGCGATCGTAACCGTGACCTTGGCGGCCGGGGAACACACCCCGGGCTGGACCGGAGACGCGCGCGATCCCGGCCCCGCCGGGCGGACGGCCGCGCGAGGCGGCCGGCGCCACCGGCGCGCGGCGGTGGCCTGGGCGGGCGTGCGGCGGTGGCCCGGCGCCGGATACCGTTTGCGCATGACCGCCACCATCGTCGCCAAGGACCTCGCCGCCGGGCACGGTGACCGGGCCCTGTTCGCCGGGCTCGACCTCGTCGTGGCTCCCGAGGACGTGATCGGCCTGGTCGGCGTCAACGGCGCGGGCAAGTCCACGCTGATGCGGATCCTCGCGGGGCTCGCCGCCCCCGAGGCGGGCTCGGTCCAGCTCAGCCCGCCGTCGGCCATCGTCGGATACCTCCCCCAGGAGCCCGACCGCCTGCCCGGGGAGACGGTGTCGGCCTTCCTGGCCCGGCGCACGGGCGTCGCCGCCGCCCAGGTCGCCCTGGACGCGGCGACCGAGGGCCTGGTGGAGGGCCGGCCGGGCGCCGACGACGCGTACTCCACCGGCCTGGAGCGCTGGCTCGCCCTCGGCGGGGCCGACCTTGAGGAGCGCGCGGGCGAGGTCGCCGCCGAGCTCGGCCTGGACGTCGAGCTCGACCGGCCGATGACGGCCCTGTCGGGCGGGCAGGCCGCGCGGGCGGGCATGGCGTCCCTGCTGCTCAGCCGGTACGACGTCTTCCTGCTCGACGAGCCCACCAACGACCTGGACCTGGACGGGCTCGAACGGCTGGAGCGCTTCGTCCAGGGGCTGCGGGCCGGCACGGTGATGGTGAGCCACGACCGCGAGTTCCTCACCAGGACCGTCACCAAGGTGGTCGAGCTCGACCTCGCCCAGCAGCAGGTGCGCGTGTACGGCGGCGGCTACGAGGCCTACCTCACCGAGCGCGAGGTCGCCCGGCGCCATGCCCGCGCCGAGTTCGAGGAGTACGCCGACACGCGGGCCGGGCTCCAGGCGCGGGCCGGGATGCAGCGGGCCTGGATGGAGAAGGGCGTGAAGAACGCCCGGCGCAAGGCCCCCGACAACGACAAGATCGGGCGGAAGTTCCGGTCAGAGGCCACCGAGAAGCAGGCGGCCAAGGCGCGCCAGACCGAGCGGATGATCGAGCGGCTCGACGTGGTGGAGGAGCCACGCAAGGAGTGGGAGCTCCGCATGGAGATCGCCGCCGCTCCCCGTGCCGGGGCCGTCGTCGCCACCGCGCGGGGCGCCGTGGTCAGGCGGGGCGCCTTCGTCCTCGGCCCGGTCGACCTGGAGATCGGCTGGGCCGAGCGGGTGGCGATCACCGGCGCCAACGGCTCGGGCAAGTCGACGCTGCTCGCGGCGCTTCTCGGCAGGGTGCCGCTCGACGAGGGGCACACCGCGCTCGGTCCCGGCGTGGTGGTCGGCGAGGTCGACCAGGCCCGCGCCCTCTTCCTCGGGGACGAGCCGCTGCTCGGCGCGTTCGAGGCGGCCGTGCCCGACCTGCAGCCCGCGGACGTGCGCACCCTGCTCGCCAAGTTCGGCCTGCGCGCCGACCATGTCCTGCGGCCGGCCGCCACGCTGTCACCCGGCGAGCGCACCCGCGCGGCCCTCGCGCTGCTCCAGGCCCGGGGCGTGAACCTGCTGGTGCTGGACGAGCCGACCAACCACCTCGACCTGGTCGCGATCGAGCAGCTCGAATCGGCGCTCGCGTCCTACACCGGCACGCTGCTCCTGGTCACCCACGACCGCCGCATGCTCCAGGCCGTGGACACCACCCGCCACCTCCACCTCACCGCCGGGCGCGTCGACCAACTCGCCCACCCCTGACAGACG
This sequence comes from Sphaerisporangium corydalis, assembly GCF_025506355.1. Classification (GTDB taxonomy): domain Bacteria; phylum Actinomycetota; class Actinomycetes; order Streptosporangiales; family Streptosporangiaceae; genus Sphaerisporangium; species Sphaerisporangium corydalis. The sequence continues at coordinate 20,322 of NZ_JANZYP010000028.1, read as the reverse complement.
CGCCCACCCCTGACGCCGCCGGCCGTTCAAGGACCGCCCACTCGGTTCCGTCCGCCGGGCCGGAGTTCGGCGTGCAATTTTTTCGTGATCAAAGGCCGAAAACCGTATTTACACGAGTTTATGTATGTGACTTATGTATATTTTACGATCTTCCGCTGCTTGGAACGACCTTGGCTGCTAAGACGTTCTTTAGCTAGGTACTTTACTCACATCAAGGGCACTGGTGCGATCGGCCGCGTGCGCGCCCCACGCGACCCCTCCGTACCGCGCCGGGAAGCGGTGGGCACGTGCACAAGGCGCATAACCCGGGCATGCCGACGCCGTGGTCGCGAGGAGTCCAGTTCTTCCAGGCGTCCCGCGCGGGACGCAGGGACGGGCGTCACGGGGTTCCCTACGACCACTTCCCGTACGCGACGAGCTCGTCCGGCGTGCCGGGCGGGTCCGGCGACGACAGGTGGACCAAGTACATCCGGGCGGTCGCCGCCGACAGCGCGTGCCGCCGCGCCCGGGTCATGAAGTCGTTCATCCGGGACACCAAGGAGGAGGAGGGCGCCCTTCTGGTGGCCGCCGGCACGATCAACGAGCTCTCGCGGCGGCTGGAGGGGACCGGGCCGCCCGCCGCGCCCGCCCCGGGCCCGTCGTCGCAGTACCCGCTCCCCCTGGGCGAGGTCATCGCCGCCCGCCGTGCGCGGCTCGACGCCGACGCGCGCGGCGCCGCCGACCGCGAGCTCGCCGCCGCGCGCAAGGCGCTGGCCGAGAAGCTGGCGCTCTACCAGTCGTCGGTCCGCCAGATGCGCACCGACATGAACGAGGTGGCGTCCTTCGCCAACCACGTCGTGTCCCACTACCACCAGGCCCTGGACCGTTCCTACCTGGCCAGGAAGCGGAAGGAGGGCCGCAGGGACGTCAGGCTCCCGGCCTGGGAGCCCGCGAGGATCGAGCCCGACGCCTCCGAGGAGCGCATCGTCATGTCCGGCGACATCCTCGACCTGCTCCCCCCGAAGATCCGTGAGGTCGTGGAGGAAGCGCTGCGGAACCTCGGGAACGGCCCCGCGAGCGAAGGCGGTGCCGCGTGATGACGTCGGCCAGGATCCTCGCCTGCGCGCTGCTCCTCGGGCTCGCGTGCCTGACGGGGTGCGGCGACGACGAGCCCCCGAGCGTCTTCCGCTCGTGCGGCCTGGTCGTGGACGCCACCTCCTTCTCGGTCAACACCGACGTCCCCAAGAAGATCCGCGAGGCGGTCCCGGCGTTCCTCGCCGACTGCGACCGTGTCGCGTACACCGTCGTCAGCGGTTCGGTCGGCTCCTCCGACTGCCGGCAGGCGCCGCTCGGCCTGAACGCCGGCCCCCGGGACGGCGCCCAGGGGAACCCGCACAGGATCGAGCAGATCAACCTCACCCGCAGGGCGGCGGCCGTCACGGTGATGAACCGGCTGCTGGACTGCGCCCGGCAGGAGACCAGGACGCGGACCGGGTCCGACGTCATCGGCGCCCTGGCCGACATCGCCCGCCAGGCCAACCCCCTCGACACCCCGGCCAGGCTCCTGCTGATCAGCGACATGGCGCAGAACACCAAGGAACTGAACCTCTACAAGGCCGAGATCGGCACCGCCGCCCTGCGCGAGGCGATCATCGCGCGCCTCCGGCGGGACAACCGGCTCCCCCGGCTGGAGGGCACGCAGGTCAGGATCGTCGGGTTCGGCGTCAACGTGACCTCCGACGCCCTACGACAGCAGCAGTTCAGGGACTTCTGGAACCTGCTGTTCCAGAGGGCCGGTGCCCCTCCGGTGACCTACGTCTGACACGTCGAAAGGAAGACGCCGATGGGCCAGAACCAGCGACGCGCGTGGTGGTGGCGCGTCAAGCCGTACCTCAACGCCGGCGACCGGACGAGCGTCGCCGAACTGGAGATGGAGGGGGACCCGTACGGGGGCCCGGTGCCCTCGGGGCCGCCCCCGGAGCGTGACCTCAAGAGGCTTCGCGCCGAGGCGCGGGAGAACGGCTACCGCGACGGCAGGTCGGGGATGTACGACCAGTGGAGCCTCTCGACCGGGAGCAGGCCGCCGTACCTCATGACGCTGGAGGCCAAGCGCGAGGAGGTCGTCGCCGAGGAGAAGGTCCGCTCGCTTCGCGACCTGCAGCGCCTGGAGGAGCGCATCGCGGTGACGAAGCAGGACCTGAACAGGTGCACCGAGCAGGTCACGAGCACCAAGGGCGAGATCGAGGCCCTGACCCGGCAGGAGAAGGCGCTTCAGCGGCTGCTCGGCGGCGAGGGGCCGGAGGGGGGGACCGGCGCGGAGGGGACCGCCGCCCAGCCCGGTCGCAGGTGGGCGGAGCCGACGCGCTCACTCAAGCGCCGCCTGCTCGCTTTCGTGCTGCGCGGTGTCGTGCTCGTGCTGTTCGCCGCGGTCGAGATCCCGATCCAGTACGCCACGTTCCTGTTCTTCGGCGAGAGCCCGGTCATGACGCTGGCCTTCGTCGCCGGCACGGCGGGCTCGATGCTCGTGGCCCCTCACCTCGCCGGCGGGTGGGTCAGGCGGATGAGCGTCGAGGGGTGGCGCTCGCCCCTGCTCCCGGGCACCGTCCTGGTCGTGGCGGGCTGGTTCACCGGGGTGTGCCTGCTCGCCTACCTGCGCACGGCCGTGCTGTTCGCGTCGATCATCGACTCCGAGACCCTCCTGCAGGTGAAGTCGACGATCGACACGCTCCAGCTCGGCCGGGTGCCGGTGGTCGTGCTGTTCAGCGCGCTGCTGACGCTGAGCGGCGTGGTGACGTTCACCTACGGGTTCCTCGGCGAGAACCCGTACGCGACGAAGCTGGCCGACATCCAGCGCGAGCGCAAGAAGCTGGAGAAGGTGCTGGCCGTGCTCGAAGGGCGCAGGCACCGCGACGAGTACCTGGTCAGCCTCGCCGCCACGCGCAGCGCGCGCCACGCGGAGCGGTGGGAGGCCTGGATCACCGCCAGGGGCAAGCACTACGACGTCTGCGTGGCCGTCTACCTGCAGGCGGTCGCGGACGCGATGAAGAACCCGGCGTTCACCGAGTCCGCGGGCCTGTGGCTTCGCGAGCAGGCCAAGGGCCCGGTCTCGGCGCACTGAATGGTTTCGAGCAGTACCGAGTGACGGGAGCGTTGGGTGGACAGTGTCCGCGTATGCCTGGCCGGGATCGGGTTCGGCCTCATCATCGCCGGATTGTTCGGCGCCTCGATCAGCATCGCGTCCGTCGTCGTCCTCAAGGAACCCACCTTCGGCCAGCGGGCCGCGCTGGCCGCCATCGGCGTCGTCACCGTGGCCCTGATGCTGTGGACGAGGCCCCCGTGGAGGTCCGTGCCGCTCCACAGGCTGACCGCCCTTCTGGTCAGTTGCCTCATCGGGCTGCTGCTCGCCTACCTGACCTCCAGCCTGCGCTTCCCCGACCTCACCGCGGACCGGCCCCACAAGGGACGGGAGGGCAAGTGGGGGGGCGTCCTCGACTACGGGAGGGCCGGTAAGCACACGGTCTGGCTGAGCATCGACGCCGTCAGCGGCCCGCTCCTGGTGTCGGGCAGGCTCGAAATCGGGATGCGCAACGGCTCCTGCGCCTTCGAGCTCAGCGACTCCCTGGTCACGCCGGGAAAGGCGGTGTCGATGGGGTCGCCCGGCCGGTCCCGGGACGAGGAGGTCTGCGGGGCCGAGGACGGCGCCGAACTGGGCACGGAGGTGGACCCCTCCGGCACGCGCATGCACCTCGTCCTGACCGGCAAGGGAAGGAAAATCGCGGAGGGGGACGTGTGCCGCGGACCGCTCGGAATCCTCCCCGTCCTCCCTGATATCCCCGGCATCCGCGTCTTCGACTGTCCGCCGCCGGCCCCTCCCGGAGATCTCCCGTCCCGTTGAACCGCATCCCGCCGCAGCGCGTACCTCCTGGTACGAATCGCCGCTCGGCCCCGCGTACGTACCGCGGCGGAGCGGACGACGGTCCAGAGTGATCAGGGAAAGGGGTCTCCGTGCCCGTGCGCAGCGTCCGGAAGAGACTCGTTCCGGCGGTCGCCGGGTTGGCCGCCGCCCTGCTGCTGACCCCGACGGGGAGCGCGTCCGCCGAGCCGCGCCCGACGGTCGCGCAGGCGAAGACCAGGCTGGACAAGCTCCAGGACCAGGCCGACAAGATGGTGGAGCGCTATAACACCGTCGCCGAGAAGTACAAGTCGGCCAAGCGGAAGTACGGGCGGCTGGACCAGGAGCTGAGCCGCGAGACCGGCAAGGTCGCCGACCTGCGGGAGGACGTCGTGTCCGCCGCCTCGAACATGTACCAGTACGGCGGCCTGATGAGCGTGCCGGGCATCGTCTCCCAGGACGACCCGGCCGGGCTGCTGTCCGGGCTGGCGGTGGCCAACCAGGTGACGGCCGGCCAGGCGCAGACCCTGGAGGAGTTCGACAACGCCACCAAGGGCCTCCGCACGCGCCGCGGCAAGGCCAAGTCGGCCTACGACGACATGGCGAAGATCCTGGCCGACGTCGCCAAGGAGAAGAAGCAGGTCGACAAGCTCGTCGGCGAGCAGGAACGCCTCCTGCGGCGGCTCAACCAGTTCAACGCGGGCGACCCGAACAGCCGCGGCATCAAGTACACCGGCACGGCGTCGGGGAACGCCAAGGTCGCCCTGCAGTTCGCCTTCGCGCAGGTGGGCAAGCCGTACCGCTACGGCGCCACCGGGCCGGGCGCCTACGACTGCTCCGGGTTCGCCCAGGCGTCGTGGGCCAAGGCCGGCGTCAGGCTGCCGCGCACCACCTACTCGCAGTGGGCGTGGGGGTCGGCCCGCCGCGTCTCGCTGAACGACCTGCAGCCCGGTGACCTGCTGTTCAGCAACGGGCTCGGCCACATGGGCATCTACGCGGGCGCCGGCAAGATGGTGCACGCGCCGCACACCGGCGACGTCGTGAAGGTCGTCACCCTGGACTCCTACTGGCGCGGCCGGCTGGTGGGCGCCGTCCGCCCCTGACCGGCCCGGCCGGGCCCTCAGGAGACGTACAGGTACAGCGCGTCGGCGACGCAGGCGGGCCTGCGCATGCCGTCGACCTCGACGGTCAGCCGGACCGAGGCCAGCCGCCCGGCGGGCGAGTTCTTCAGGTCGGTGAGCGTGGCGCCGCCGCGCACCTTGGCGCCGACCGGGACGGGGGCGCGGAAGCGCAGCTTGTCCAGGCCCACGTTGACCACCATGCCGGCCTCCTCGATCGAGAAGATCTCGGCGATGAAGGCGGGCAGCAGGGCCAGCGTCAGGTAGCCGTGGGCGATGGTCGCGCCGAACGGGCCGGCCGAGGCGCGCTCGGGGTCGACATGGATCCACTGCCGGTCGCCGGTCGCCTCGGCGAACATGTCCACCTGCGCCTGCGTCACGACATGCCATCCGCTGTACCCGAGGTGCTCCCCCTTGGCCGCGCCGAACTCCTCCACGCTCACGAAAGATCTCACCCCCGCATCCTCCTGACCCCGCGCGCGCCGCGCAACAACGGCCGCGCCGGATGGGACGCGGCGGGGTGTCCGGGACATCCCGGCCGTATCAAGGCCTGCTTTGGGTAACGAGATGATTACGCTTCGTTGCCTGTCCGTCATCCGATCCGTGGTGCATGGTACTGATCCTTTGTACTCTCAGTAGTCAATCGATCGCTGAGAGTGAACAATCGGATCGCGCTTCGGCGCATGCGCATCGGAGGTCGACAAGCATGGACAAGCAATCGCCGGTGGACGGTCGCGGGCACGGACGGCTCGGCCGGGTCCTGTCACGCCTCGGAGCCGTCGTGGCCGGCGCCGGCCTGATCGTGGTGCCCGCGACGGCGGACGCCGCGCGTGGTACGGACGCCGCGCCGTCCTCGGCCAGGGCCGACGTCCAGATCGTCGCGGTGCACAGCCGCAAGTGCCTGAACGTGGACCTGAGCCAGGGCGGCACCGAAGACGGCGCCGACGTCCTGCAGTGGACCTGCGCCGGCACCGACAACCAGCTCTGGAGCATCGAGGACGCCGGCGGCGGCTACTACCGGGTGATCGCCCGGCACAGCGGCCAGTGCCTGGAGGTCGAGGGGGGCAGCGCCGAGGACGGCGCCAACGTCCAGCAGTGGACCTGCGTCGCCAGCGCCAACCAGCTCTGGTCGGTCCACCGCTTCGGCGACGGCTCCTTCGCCTTCGCGTCCGCCGTCAGCCGCAAGTGCCTGCAGGTCGCCGAGGGGAGTTTCGAGGACGGTGCCAACGTCGAGCAGTGGGGCTGTGACCGCGCCTCGTACCAGCGGTGGCTGATCGGCTGAGCCGGGTCGTCATCAGGCTGGGAGCCGGCGCCTCCCCGGATGGGCGCCGGCTCCCGTTCGCCGCCGCGGGGTGTGGACGGCGCGCCGGGACGCGGGCGCGCACCTTCGCGGTCGGAAATTACTTGGTTAAGGTAATTATTACTCATGCAAGTAAGCGAGGGGCCGTCCCGGCGGCGCACGTTCGCCGGGCGGGCGCGGCGGGCGCAGATCGTCGAGGCCGCGATCGGCGTCATCGCCGAGCTGGGCTACGGCCAGGCGTCCTTCGCGCGCATCGCCGAGCGCGCCGGGCTGAGCAGCACGCGCCTGATCTCCTACCACTTCGCCGGCAAGGACGAGCTGATCAAACAGGTCGTCGCCCAGCTCTACGGGGAGATGTCCGGGCACATGGCCGAGCGCGTCCAGGCCGAGTCCACGCCCGCCGGGGCGTTCCGGACCTACATCCAGGCGCTCGTCGGGTTCATCTCGGCGCACCGGGCCCGAATGAAGGCCCTGCTGGAGATCTTCCTCAACCACCGCGACGCCGACGGCGGCGTGACCTCCTACGACGCGGCCACCGACCTGGCCACGCTCGCGCCGATCGAGGAGATCCTGCGATGGGGCCAGCGCGAGGGCGAGTTCCGGATGTTCGACACCCGGGTGATGGCGATGACCGTGCACCGGGCCATCGACGGGCTCCCCTTCCTGCTGGAGGCCGACCCCGGCCGGGACCTCGACGCCTACGGCGAGGAACTCGTCACGCTGTTCGACCTGGCCACCCGGAGCGCGAGGTGAGACGCGGCGGGGGTGAACCGGCCGCGACCCGGTGAGGTACTCAGGTGCGGCCGGGTACGCGTACTCAGGCGCCCGCGCCGCCGGCGGTGGACCATCGAAGCATGACGAAGCCCATCCAGCCCACCATGACCGGTGCCTACTACGCGCAGTGCGTCATCTCCTTCGGGCTCGCCCTCGCCAGTGTGGCGATCGGCATCGCCTACCTCCCCGTGGACGCCTGGATCCGCGCCTTCCTGGCGGTGGCCGTCCTGTCCACGGTGACCTCGTCCTTCGTCCTGGCCAAGTGCGTGCGCGACCGCCAGGAGCTCGGCAACGTGTCCAGCCGCGTCGACCAGGCCCGCCTGGAGAAGCTGCTCTCCGAGCACGACCCCTACAAGGTCGACGCCCTCTGATCGGTCCTGGGCGCGCTCCGAGGTCCCGGGGGAGCACGGGGCGCGCCTAGGACTCGCCGAGACCGCGTTCGATGGCGTACCGGACCAGCTCCACGCGGTTGTGCAACTGGAGCTTGTTCAACGTGTTCTGCACGTGGTTCTGCACGGTGCGGTGTGAGAGCACCAGCCGTTCGGCGATCTGCTTGTACGACAGGCCCTTGGCGACCAGGCGCAGCACCTCGGTCTCGCGGTCGGTGAGCCGGGGGCCGTCGTCCGGCGCGGACCGCGCGGCGAGCCTGCGGTACTCGCCGAGCACCAGCCCGGCCAGCCCGGGGGTGAACACCGGCTCGCCCTCGGCGGTGCGCCGCACGGCGTCCAGGAACTCCTCCCGGCTCGCCGACTTCAGCAGGTACCCCGAGGCGCCCGCCTTGACGGCCTCGAGGACGTCCTCCTGCTCGCCGCTGGCCGACAGCACCAGCACGCGGGGCGGGTGCTCGCGGGCGGCGAGCCCCCGGGCGACCTCGGCCCCGGGGATGTCGGGCAGCCTCAGGTCGAGGATCACCACGTCGGGGCGCACCGCCGAGGCGACGCGGAGCGCCTGGCGTCCCTCACCGGTGGTGGCCACCACGTCGTACCGCGCCTCGCCGAGGTCGCGGGCGACCGAGTCACGCCACATCGGGTGGTCGTCCACCACCATCACCCGTAAAGCGGTCACGACCGTAACTGTAGGGCGGTTCGCCGCCCCCGGCCTAGGCGGCGGGGGATCCGGACCGCGCGGGGGCCGGCACGGCCAGCTCCACCTCGGTCCCCTGCCCGGGGACGGAGGTGAAGCGGGCCGTGCCGCCGAGGACGGCGACCCGGCCGAGGATCGACTGGGCGACGCCGAGCCGGCCCTCGGCCTCGGCCCGCGCGAGGCGTCCGGCGGGGATGCCGGGCCCGTCGTCGCGGACGGTCACGGTGATGGTGCCGCCGTCCTGCTCGGCGAACACCCAGGCGCGGGTGTCCTCGGCGCAGTGGACGCGCACGTTGTCCAGGGCCGCGCCGACCGCCGCCGCCAGTTCCCCGGCCTGCCCCGCGCGCAGGAGCAGCGGGGTCGCGGGCGTGGACACGGTCACGGCGGCCGAACCGTACCGGCGCAGCAGGGGCACCAGGTCGGCGAACCCTTCGTCCTCGTACGAGGACGAAGCCGGTGCGGCGCGGACCATCTCCCGCAGCGCCTCCTCCTGCTCCCCGGCGAGCCGCCCCAGCTCGGCCGCTTCACCGCCGAGTTCCAGCCCCCGGCGCCGCACCATCGCGAGCACTTGCAGGACCGAGTCGTGGATGCCCCGGGCGAGCCGGTCGCGCTCGCGGGTGGCCGCCTCCATCTCGACGGCCCGCTGGAGCCGTTCCTCCGCCTGCGTGGTGAGCCGGGCGACGTGGCCGACGACCGCTCCGGCGAGGATGAGCAGCACGGTCCCGTTCAGGGGGACGAACAGGTCGAACCCCCGCAGGCCGCGCTGCCACAGGTCGGCCATCGACAGCACGACCGCCGCCACGATCCCCGCCCGGCGCCCGGCGTACACCGCCCAGGCGAGCACGGGCCCGGCGACCCAGGTCGCGGTGACCGGCATGATCCCGTCCGGGCCCGCGGTGGGCCCCTGGACGTACGGGGAGGCGAGCAGGCACCCCATGGTGACCAGGACGTCGATCACCAGGAGCGTCCGGCCTCGGGCGACCGAGTAGCCGAACGCCGTCGCGGCGGTCCACAGGGCCATGACGCCGATGACGAGCCACCCGACGACGGGCCGCTGATAACCACCGGCGCCCGCCAGCGCCAGCGCCGCGTAGCCGACCGAGGCGATACGGTAGACCACGATGGCCCGCCAGAATGATTCGGCTATCCCCATGACAGGGCCGGCACACCGTTCCCGGCACGGCCGCCAGGACCGGGAAGGACGGCCGGTCTCCGCCCAGCGGAAACGCGGTGGCCTGGCAGGTCACAAGCTCGCAGCGGCGGCTGGATTCTCCAAAGAAGCCAGCGATCTGGCGGAAATAAGGTCATATCGCGGTTACGCTCGATTCATGGTTAGGCAGCAGACAGCGGTAGTACCGGCAGATCCAGAAAACCCTGGCACCTGCCTATGCGGGTATCCAGCCGACTACGTGATCGAGACCAACTGGTTCTCGGGCAGGCGTTCCCGGGACCCGGTATGTGAGCCGCACGTCGACGAGGTGGTGCGCGGCATCGCCAAGAAGAACGCGGTGCGGAACGGCGGAGCTTAGAGCGGCCGGCGAGGCCGGCGCGTGAGGTACCGGGCGCCCAGGAGGCACCAGGGCTCCCGGTCACCGGAAGTACGAGACACGTCACCCCAGCAGGCGTAGCAAGTCGGCGGTGGTCGCCACGACCACCGCCACGACCCCCGTCACGACCCCGTCGCACCGGTCACGGCCGGCCCGCCGGGGCGAGGTCCGGGTGCCCGCGGTGGGCGGACCAGTCCGGGGACAGGACGGACATCACGATCGCGTCGTGCCATGCGCCGTCCCAGCGCAGGGCGTCACGCAGCACACCCTCCCGCACGAAGCCCACCTTCTCGTAGACGTGGTGCGCGCGTGCGTTGAACGCGAACACCTCGAGCCCGATGCGGTGCATCCCCACGGTCTCGAACGCGTGGGCCAGCGTCAGGCGGGTGGCCTCGGTGCCGAAACCCCTGCCGTACGCGCGCGGGCCGACCAGCGCGATGCGCAGGTTGCAGGACACGTTGCCGGCGTCGAGGTCGTTGAGCACGATCTCGCCCACGTAGGAACCGTCGGACGCGTCGCAGATCGCCAGGTCGAGCCGGTCCTGCTGCGCGCCGCGCGAGGAGTACCAGATCCTGGCCGCCTCGTAGCTGATCTCCGCCTGCGACCCGGTGAGCCGCCGGGTCTCGGGGTCGCGCACGAGCTCCCACAGCCCGTCGGTGTCCTCGGGGCGTACCGGGCGCAGCACGACGCGCTCGCCGGCGAGGGTGGGTTTATCGCGGAACATCACGCAAGAGTGCGTATCACCGACGTGCCTGCCTGGGCAAACGGAACGGCCGCCACCCGGACGGACGAGGCGCGCGCCCTGTCCGATCTGCGGGAAAGGTCTCCTGACGTTTGAGATCCGTGGGGGGGAAAGAAGGGGTGGCGAGGAGCGAAGGAGGCATTTCCATGACCATAGCCGGAAGCATCTTCCTGATCATGCTCGGCGCCATCCTGACGTGGGCCGTCGAGTTCGACCTCGCCGGCGTCGACATCAACGTCGTCGGCGTGATTCTCATGCTCGGTGGCATCGCCGGTCTGCTGTTCGGCATCTGGCGGATGGCGAACATGCGCCGCACGGCGGCCGTCAGCCGGACGGACACCGTCACCCCTGTCACCCCCATGAGCCCGGTCGACGGCACGAGGACCCAGGTGTACGAGGAGCGGCGTTACGACGACCCGATGGCCTGACCTTGGCTCTCACCCCGGCGGGAAAACTCGTTAGAGCCTTTCCTGCAGGGGTAGCGGGGGTTCATGGCGAAGGAGGACACCATGGCGGATATCACGGATCGTGCGCAGGACGCGCTCGCCGAGGCGAAGAAGAGCACCGGGGACCTCGCGGTCAAGGCCGGGGACAAGGCCGGAGATCTGGCCGTGAAGGCCGGTGACAAGGCCGGCGACCTCGCGGCCAAGGCGGGCGACAAGGCCGGGGAACTGGCCGCCAAGGCCGGTGACAAGGCGGGCGAGCTCGCCGCCAAGGCGGGGGACAAGGCCGGGGAGTTCACGGCCATGGCCACCGACAAGGCCGGGGAGCTCACCGCCAAGGCCGGTGACAAGGCGGGCGACCTCGCCGAGCTGGCCGGCACCAAGGCGGGCGAGCTCGCGGGCAAGGCCGGCGACCTCGCCGAGAAGGCCCGGGCCAACATGCCGGACGAAGTGAAGGACGCCGCCGACAAGGTCGTCACGCAGGCCAAGAACCGCCCGTGGGCGACGGCGGCCGTGGTGGCCGGCGTTCTGCTCCTCTGGCGCGCGCTGCGAAGGAAGAAGTGACGTGAGAAAGCTTGTCTACAGGTCGGCGGGCGCCCTTTCCGGCATGGCCGGCGGTCTCCTGTCCGGCCTGATCTTCAAGCAGGTGTGGAAGCTGGTGGCGGGCAAGGGCGACGCCCCGGAGGCGACGTCCCGGCAGTACGGCTGGACCGAGATCCTGATCGCCGCCGCCGTCCAGGGCGCGATCTTCGGGGTGGTCAAGGCCGCGATCGACCGCGCCAGCGCGGAAGGCTTCGAGCACGCCACGGGTGAGTGGCCCGGAGACTGATCGCCGATCGTGGTCCGCGCGTCCGCCGCCGTCGCTCACCCGCGACGGCGGCTTTCGTCTGCTCGGTCAGCGGCGTGCGAACAGGACGGCCATGGCCGCCGCCGCGGCGCCGCCCACGCCGGCCGCGATCAGGTTGCGGTGCTGGGACATCCAGACCTGCGCGCTGCGTTCCTTCGAGCGATCGTCGAAGCTCCCGTGGGCGCCGTAGTCGCGGTCCTGGTCGGCTGGCTCCCACAGGTTGGCCACGCCGCTCGGCCGCTTCTCGTCGGTCTGCTGCGACTTCACGCCCGTCCTGCCGAGGTAGCGGTCGATCAGCCCGGGGGCGAGCCGCTCGCCGATGATCGTCGCGGCCGTGCTGCCGCCCACCCAGTACTCGCGCCGCGCCGGGTGCTCGGCCGCGTACACGATGGCCTGGGCGGCCACCTCCGGCTGGAAGATCGGCGGCACCGGCTGCGGATGACGCCGCAGCCGCGAGAGCACCCAGTCGAACTGCGGGGTGTTCACCGCCGGGAGCTGCACCATCGTGATCTTCACGTCGCTGCGCTCGTTCATGAGCTCCGTGCGCACCGACTCGGTGAAGCCCTTCATGGCGTGCTTGGCACCGCAGTAGGCCGACTGGAGCGGGATGCCCCGGTAGGCGAGCGCCGACCCGGCCTGCACGATGACGCCCCTGTTCCTGGTCCGCATCCTCAGCAGCGCGGCCCGGGTGCCCCAGACGTACCCGAGGTAGCTGACCGCCGTGGTCCGCTCGTACTCGGCCGGGTCGATCTCCGTGAACGGCGCGAACACCGAGGAGAAGGCCACGTTGATCCACACGTCGATGGGGCCGAGCTCACTCTCGATGGCGTCGGCCGCCGCGTCCACCGCGCGGTGGTCGGAGACGTCGGCCGCGTACACCGTGGCCGTCCCGCCCGCGGCGCCCACTTCGGTCGCGGCGGTCGCGAGCCCGGTCTCCCCCCGCGCGATGAGGGCGACCTTGGCGCCCTTCTCTCCGAGCATCCGTACGACCGCGCGGCCGACGCCACCACTGGCGCCGGTCACCACTACGACTTTGCCGGTTAACACGTCTTCTCCTTCTCAGCCGGTGGGGCGGGACTCAGCCGGTGGAGCGGGGCCCGGTGCCGATGCGGCGCTGCCGCCGTACGGCCAGGACGACGTCCACGACGGCGGCCACGGCCACCACGGCGAGCACGATGGCGAGCACCGGGGCCTTCGCGACCAGCGCGAGAACGCCCAGGGCCAGCGCGAGGAACAGGACGAACGACCCCAGACGTATGTGAATGACATCCCGGGGTGTTCCGGTCACCATGGGCGTGCCAGTGGTCGACCGCTGTTCCGGAGTTTCGTCCGTCATCGCTCCCCCTCTGCGCTGAAAACTCCCATTACCCGACAAATCCGATGACATGTTCGCTCCGTGTGCGGCGGGAGCCGACGGGCGGATCGCGCCCGCGTGCTTCCTACCGGCGAGTTCCGTTTCGGAACAGCTACCGCCCGGGAGGCCTTCCAAACATCGCCCCCCGCGGCGAGAGCCCCTCACACGGTCAGGGGACGGGCACCGACAGCACCGCGCGGCCCGCCGCGACGACCTCTTCCACGGTCACCGACCGGGGGTCGGTACCCCGTGAGAGGGCCCGGTGCCGCGGCCGGTCGGCCGGCGGTCCCCACCGGGCGGGCGAGCCGGGCCCGAACACCACCACCGACGGCGTCCCGTAGGCGGTGGCCAGGTTGGCCACCCCGGTGTCCGCGCTGACCACCAGGCCCGCCCCCGACACCAGGGCGCACAGCTCCCTCAGGGTCGTGCGGCCGGCCAGCACGCTCCGGGGGAGCAGCCCGGCCTGGGCGGCGACCAGCAGGGCCATGGGGCGTTCCCTGCGGGTGCCCGTCACCACGGGGCGCAGCCCCTCGGCGGCCATGGCCCTGGCGACCTCCGCGAAACGCCCGGGCGGCCACCGCCGCGCCGCGTCCCGGCCGCCCGGATGGATCACGACCGCGCCCGGCGCCGGGTTCGGGCAGAGCGGGACAGGGAGCATGAGGTCGTCGGGGTCCGCGCGCGAGCCGTACCACCGGACCAGGCGGCACCACCGCTCCACCTCGTGCTCGTGCTCGTGCCAGGACGGCCCCTTCAGCCGGGGCATCGCCGGGTTGGCGAACGCCCACAGCCGCCGGGGGCGCGCGTCCATCAGCAGGTGGTGGCTCTTCGGCCCCCGGCCGTGCATGTTGACGGCCAGGTCGGGCCGCCGCCCGTTCCACATGAACTCGTCCAGGCCGCTCGTGGGCAGCAGGCCCTCCACCGCCCCGGTCAGCAGGGCCAGGTCGCTCAGCTCCGGTGGCGCGGCGAGCACCACGCCCAGGCCGCCGCGGCGCAGCGCCCGGAGGGCCGGCACGGCGGTGAGCAGCTCACCGACGCCGTGCGCCCGCAGCACCACCGCGACGCTCATCGTTCCTGCCCCCTCACGGGGGATAGCGGGGGGTCCTGGGAGTTCACGATGCCTTCCTTCCGATGGGGACGCGCCCCCGGGCCGCGAGGACCTGCTCGTAGACGGCGCAGGTCTCCTCCGCGACGCGGGGCCAGTCGTACCGCGCACGCGCCCGCGCGGCGCCCGCCTGGCCGTAGGCCGCGAGCAGTCCGGGGTCGCCGAGAAGAGTGTTGACGGCCGTGGCGAGCGCCCTCGGCTCACGGGGCGGGACCAGGAGGCCGGTCACGCCGCCGACGACGGTCTCGCAATGGCCGCCCACGGCGGAGGCGACCACAGGGAGCCCGCACGCCATGGCCTCCAGGGCGACCATGCCGAACGGCTCGTACCAGGGCACGCACACGGCCACGTCGGCCGAGCGCATGAGCGCGGGCACCTGCTCGTGGGCGACCCGCCCGACGAAGCGGACCCGGCCGAGCACCCCGGCCTCGGACGCCACCCGGCGCAGCCGCGCCACCTCGGGGTCGTCGTCCAGGTCCTGCGGGAGCGGCCCGCCCGCGACGATCAGCTCGGCGCCGGGAACCAGGCGCATGGCCTCGATGGCCGTGCTCACCCCCTTGCGGGGCACCAGCCGCCCGATGGACAGCAGTCTCCGGCCGCGCGGCCGGGGCGCGACAGGACCGGCGGGGCCGAAGTCCGCGCAGTCGACCCCGCAGGGGACCACCTGGACCGAGCGCCGGGGGACGTCCATCCGGAGCAGCTCACCGGCCTCGTCGCCGCACGTGGCGATCACGCGGTCGACGCCGTGGGCGATCACGGCCTCCGCCTTCAGCCGCTCCCGGGGGCTCGGGTCGCCCGCCCCCTGGTGGCGCCGCTTGACCACGCCGAGGGCGTGGAAGGTGTGCACGACCGGGATCCCCGGATCCCTGGCCGCCGCCAGGGCGGCCAGGCCGCTCATCCAGAAGTGGCTGTGCACGACGTCCGGCGGCTGGAACGTCCAGTGCTGCCGCAGCCAGTGCGCGAAATCGGGGACCCAGGGAAGGATCGCGTCCTTGGAGATCCTGGACGGCGGGCCGGCGGGGACGTGGACCACCCGGACGCCGGGGGCGAACGCCACCTCCTCGGGCAGCTCCGCGCCGTCCCTGCGGGTGTAGACGGCGACCTCGTGTCCCCTGGCGGCCAGACCCCGGGCCAGGGCCGCGACATGGACGTTCTGGCCGCCGGAATCCTCGCCCCCGAGCGCGGCGAGCGGGCTCGCGTGCTCGGACACCATCGCTATCTTCACCGGGTCTCCTCCATGTTGCCGAACCCTGCATGGTCCCTGGCCCGGTCGCGGGGCAGGGGACGCCCGGTGACCCGCGCGCGCCGTCCGGCCGGAGAACCGCCGCCGGGCGTGACCGATCACGAAAGGGCGAATCACGACACGACTAGGAAGGGCGGAACGCGGTCACGCGGTGCACGGGTGACAAGGTGCACGACGCCGGCGCCGACGGTGTCCCGCCGTGGGCGGGACCGTCCGGAGTCCGGCCGGGTGACCTGAGCGCTCGCTGCCTTGGGGACTGGAGATCGGATGACCCGCACCCACCGCCCACGTCGTCGGGGGCGGCGCATGCGTCTTGTCAACGGACGGTTCTATCCTCAAAAAGAGGGCTGAAACCTCCCTGGTTTCAACGCCCGCGCGCCGGGCACAGCCCTTGGTTTCAACGCCCGTCCCCCCGGGCACAGGCAGGAGCCTGCACTCGATCGGAGGGGGGATCATGTCCCACGAGACCGGGAACCACACCGTGTCGCACGAAGCCGCGTCGCACGAAGCAGTGCCCCATGAAGACGCGCCCCACGGAGACGCGCCGCACTACGTGGCCGCCCGCGTGCAGCGGGCGCTCGCGGAGGACGAGCGGACCTACGAGCTGGGCATCCGGGTCGACATCCGGGGCGACCTGCTGTTCCTGCGCGGCCAGGTGGAGGGCGACGAGCGCCGGCTGCTGGTGGCCGCCGTCGCGGGCGAGACCGCGCCCGGCCTGAAGGTGCGCAACGAGGTCACCGTCGTCGAGGTCAGGGACCCTGGAGAGGAGGAGACCCTGTGAAGATCAGAGTCGCGGCCGTCGGTGACGTCCACCTCGGCGAGGACATCCGAGGGAGGTACCGCCGCAGGCTCGAGGGCATCGAGGAGCGGGCCGACGTCCTGCTGCTCGCGGGCGACCTGACCCGACACGGCACCCCCGAGGAAGGCAGGATCGTGGCCGAGGAGTTCCGCGACCTGCCGGTTCCGGTGGTCGCCGTGCTCGGCAACCACGACTACCAGTCCGACGCCGAGGACGAGATCGCCGAGCTGCTCGGCGACGCCGGGATCCGCGTGCTGACCGACGACTCCACGGTCCTGGACTTCGGCGGCGTACGGCTGGGCGTGGTGGGCGGCAAGGGGTTCGGCGGCGGGTTCGCGGGCAAGTGCGCCAGCGAGTTCGGCGAGCCGCAGATGAAGTCGTTCGTCCGGCACACCAGGGAGATCGCCGAGCTGTGGCACAAGGCGCTCAAGGGCCTGGACACCGACTACCGGGTGGTGCTCAGCCACTATTCGCCGGTCAAGGACACCCTGGCGGGCGAGCCGCTGGAGATCTATCCGTTCCTCGGGAGCTACCTGCTGGCCGAGGCCGTCGACTCCGAGGGCGCCGACCTGTTCCTCCACGGGCACGCGCACGCCGGTGTCGAGAAAGGGGTCACCCCGGGCGGCCTGCGGGTGCGCAACGTGGCGCTGCCCGTGCTCGGGCGGGCGTACGCCGTCTACTGTCTGGGCGGCGAGGACCCCGAAAGCTGCTGACCCGCTTCCGGGGCGGTGCCGACCGGTCTGGAGGCCCCCAAAAGCTGCCGGCCCCGTCCAGGATTCCTGGGCGGGGCCGGGGTTTTCACGAATGGATGGGCGATAAGGCAACACGTGTGAAATTCCGATGAAGAAAGTCTTCTTCTGGGAATGGCCGCATGATGTCAGGCGGTCCGGCCCGTTGGTGCGGCCGGCCGCTGTATTCGTCAATCCTCTGGGAAGTGCCGGGGCCGGCGTCAGACGACGTGGCCCAGGCGGAGCCCGCGCGGCCGTGGGCCGCCGGATCCTCGAGGTGGGACGGCCGCGGCCGGCGGACCGGATCGGCCGGTCCGCCGCTTGCGCGTCCCAACTCGCCTCTTCTTCGAGGTGCTGTTACGGATGAAAAATGCTGACGCCGCCCGGGCCGACGAGCAACCCGACGACGATGAGGACGATCCCCCAGAGGAGGTCGCGACGGGCCAGGATGACGTAGATCCCGGCGATGACCAGAACGACGGCGATGAGCCAAAGAAGTGTACCCATGGGCATCCCTCTGCCCTGACAAATCCAGCCTTAACGTTTTCGAGGATCAACTCTTTCGCGGGCTCGATTCTTGGCCGAGCCGTGGCCTCCTGAGGGGGCCTTCTTGGCGAACGCGGCCCCGGGCCACCGCGGCGTACGCGCGCCCGCCGGCCCCATGGCCGCAGGGGCATCCGGGGCCCCGGGACGGGAACGGGCGCCTCCCCGGCGCGGTGCCGGAGAGGCGCCCGTCAGCGCCCTCGTCCTTCGTCCGGTGCTAGGCCGGCTCGACCTCGTCGCGCCTGCGGTACCGGGAGACCAGCGGCTCGACGAACCACAGCCAGGCGCTCAGCCCGGCCACCCCGCCCGCGAGCAGGGCCGCAGGCAGGATCCCGAGGAACGCCTCCACGACCAGCCCGGTCGAGCAGGTCATGGAGGTGGCCAGCGCGACCCCGCCCACGATGCCGAGCCGGTTGGCGCGGTGGAGCATGAGCTCCTTGAGCTGGGTGCGGAACAGGATCCTGTGCTGCGTCGCCGGGGCGATGAAGCAGATGGAGGCCACGGCGGCGCTCAGCATCGCCACGTAGAACAGCCACCGGCCCGCCTGGTCGACCTTCCCGAACCCGGCGGAGAAGGGGAGGGTGAGCAGGAAGGCGAACAGGACCTGCACGCCCGTGGCCGCCACCCGTAACCCCTGGAGGAGCTCGCCGAGCTCACGGTCGACCCGTTCCTTGTGGCTCTCGTCGGAACCGGGCCCGGCCATGTCACTCAACGTCATGTTGTTTCCTGATCCTTTCGCGCCGGTGCGCCCGCACCATCCGCCGTACGGTGAACAGCACCGCCGCGAGCGCGGCGTACGCCAGCAGGCCCAGCAGGACGGTCAGCCAGACGGCCCCCGCCTGCCCCGCCACCACGCTGAGCAGGGTGCAGGCGACCAGCCCCAGCGCGGCTATCCCGAACCACTTGCCGTACGGGTTCTCCTGAAGGACCTTCAGCGAGCCGCTGAGGGAGATCTCCGACATCACTCCTCCTCGGCCGGCGTCATCAGCTTCCCGTACACGAGCTGGAGCCAGTCGGAGACAGCGACGGCGGACATCGTGACCCCGGCGAGGCGGGTGACGCCGGGGGCGAAGACCATCCCGGCCGCGTACGCGGTCGCCACCCACTGCGCGATGCAGAACGGGCACGTCACCAGCTCGCCGATCGCGTGCTTGATGCCGTGGCCGCGGACCTCCTCCTTCAGCTCGGCGGGCCCGCTCACCCCGGTGTACCGGGTGAAGGGCGCCCGGAGGGGGCTGGTGACCGGGTCCTTGGTGAGCGTCCGCGACATCCGGTGCGTGCTCAGGCCCATCAGGAGCAGGTCCATCGGGGAGATCCGCTTCGGCGGCCGGGCGCCGGTCAGCCTGCCCAGGGCAAGGAGGCCGGCCACCGCACCGCCGTAGACTCCGAGAACGCGCAGGTAGGAGCCCAGCGGCCGTTCAGCGCCGTTCTCGTAGGCTCGTTCCTCCTTACGAAGTGTGTTCGCAATTGTGTTGGTCATACGGCGCCGCCTACCCGTACGGCGCCCGGCCATGCGCCGCGTTTGCACCGGAAACGGCGCGGGTACACGGGATCTCTAACCGTAGGGGGGGTCTTGGGCAGCCACACGCATGAGGTCACCGACGCCATCATCGACACACTCAAGCGCGCCGGTTCCGTGCTCAAAGCCGAAGGGGTGCGGTTCGCGCTCGCGGGCGGGTGCGCGGCCTACGCCAGGGGAGCGGCCCCTTCACTGCACGACGTGGACTTCGTGCTGGTGGAGGAGGACGTGCCACGGGCGCTGGAGAAGCTGCGGGAGGTGGGGTTCCGCACCGCCAAACCGCCAGAGGACTGGCTGGTCAAGGCGTTCGACGAGGGGGACAGGCTCGTCGACCTCATCTTCAGGATCGACGAGCGGGCGATCACGCCGGCGATGATCGAGCGGGCTGACATGATCAACACGGCGGCGCTGAGCCTGCCGGTGCTCGACGCGACCGACCTGGTCATCTCGTGGATCCTGCCCATGTCGGAGCACAGTTGCGACTACGGCTCGATGCTGCCGCAGGTCCGGGCGCTCCGGGAGCAGGTCGACTGGGACCGGGTCGCCGTCGCCGCCTCGGTCAGCCCGTACGCCGCGACCTTCCTCACCCTCCTGGACCGCCTCGGCGTCGCCTGCCCCAAACCCCCACCCCCCAACGCCGACACCACCTGGCCCTGACACGGCGGAGGGCCGCGCCTCCCGGCCCGGCCCTGACACGGCGGAAGGCCGCGCCTCCCCGGCGCGGCCTTCCGTACTACTTCCCTGGGTCGGGTGATGGCCTAGAGGGTGCCCGGCCCGAAGGTGGTCCTTGCTACAAGGTGCCCGGCCCGAAGGGGAAGCGACCGTAGTAGTCGCCGACCTGGGTGCGGTACGCGGGCTCCTTGAAGGCGCCCTCGTCGAACTCGGGCGAGTCCTTGATCTCCTGCTTGGTGCGGCTGAGGAAGACCTTCTTCTCCTGCGGGTCGATCTGGGTGACCGTGCTCGCGGGAAGCATGACCTTCTTGCCGAAGATCCAGGGACCGGTGTCGACGATCAGGTAGCTCTCGCCGACGTCGTATGTCGCCTCGTCGACCGAACCGATCTTGCCGTCCGTGGCCTCGACGTGGTACCCCACCACGTCGAAGGTCTGGCCGGCACCGGTGACGGTCGGGCTGAAGCTCCAAAGATCCTGCTGCATGTTTCTCGTTCTCCCTTCGATGGACTTCGTCGGGACCCTTCGCCTACCCGCTCACTCCCCGCCAAACGTCCCCCTCCCGCCACGCCGCCCTGTCCCGACGGTCATCCGGCCCGACGACCACCCCCTCCCGCCCCCACCGAATCGTCCCCTCAC
>NZ_JANZYP010000027.1 GCF_025506355.1 Sphaerisporangium corydalis | reverse complement strand
AGGGGTGGGTGAGGATCAGGCGGGCGCCGGAGTCGTCGAGGATGTACTTCAGCCGTTCCCGTGGATAGGCCGGGTCCAGCGGCAGGTAGCATGCCCCGGCCCGTAGCACCGCCAGCAGGGCCACGATGAGGCCGGCGTCGCGCGGCAGGCACACCGCGACGCAGCTCTCGCCGGTCACACCGCGCGCGCGAAGCGTCCGGGCGAGCGCCGCCGACCGCTCGTCGAGCTCGGCGTAGGTGAGTTCGGTGCCGTCGGCCGCGCGGACCGCCGTGGCGCCGGGGGTCCGGCGCGCCTGCCCGGTGACCAGTTCGTGCAGCGGCAGGCCGGGGTACGGGGCGCCGGTGGCGTTGGTCTCGGCGAGCAGCCGCCGCCGTTCCCCGTCGGTCATCACGGGCAGCTCCGACAGGCGCCGCCCAGGGTCGGCCACCGCCGCCGTGAGCAGCACGCGGTAGGCGGTGACCAGCCGTGCGACGGTCTCCTCGTCGAACAGTTCCGTGCTGTACTCCACCCACACGCCGATCCCGTCCCCGGTCCTGATCACGTCCATGGTCAGGTCGAGCTGGGCGGTGCCGTTGGAGAACTGGTGGCGCCCGGCCAGGGGGAGCAGGTTGAAGCCCACCTGGTAGATCGGCGGCGTGCTCGGGTCGCGGTGGGGCCGCAGCGCCTCGACGAGCCGGTCGAACGGCACCTCGGCGTGGTCCAGCGCGTCCACGACGGTGGCGCGCACCCGGTCCAGCAGTTCGGTGAAGGCCGGGTCGCCGCCCAGGTCGGTGCGCAGCACCAGCATGTTCACGAACATGCCGATCAGCGGCTCGACCTCGGGCAGGTCGCGCCCGGCGACGGGCGAGCCCACGACCACGTCGTACCGGCCGGTGAAGCGGGACAGGACGGCGGTGAACCCGGCGAGCAGCACCATGAACAGCGTGGCGCCCCGGCCCCTGGCCATCGCTTCGAGCCCGGCGGCGAGGTCGCCGGGCAGGTCCTGGTGGTACTCGGCGCCGGCGTAGGTACGCCGGGCGGGCCGTGGCCGGTCCCGGGGCAGTCCCAGGTCGGCGGGGATGCCGTCCAGCCGCCGCTCCCAGTGGCCGACCAGGCCGGCGAGGGTCCCGCCGGCGAGACGTTCGCGCTGCCAGGCCGCGTAGTCGGCGTACTGGATCGGCAGGGCGGGCAGGTCAGGCGGCCTGTCCTGCCCGATGGCGTCGTAGATCTCCGTCAGCTCGCCGGCGAGGATCGCCCCCGAGCGGGCGTCGAACACCGCGTGGTGGACGACGAGGACGAGCCGCCAGTCGTCGCCGGCCACCCGGACCAGGTGGGCGCGCCACAGCGGCCCGCCGTCCAGCTCGAACGGCGCCGCCGCCTCCTGGGCGGCCAGTTCGGCGAACGCCTCCTCCCGCCACGCCGAGGACGTCCCGTCCCCGTCGGTCAACGCCTCCTCCCGCCGCCCTTCCGGCACCCGGTCACCGGCGGTGAGGTCGGTGACGGGCAGCGTGACCCGCGGTTCCACCTCGACGACCTGGACGAGGCCGCCGTCCTCGACCGCCAGGGCGGTGCGCAGCGTCTCGTGCCGCCCGGCCACCCCGGCCAGGGCGAGCCGCAGCCGCCCGGGGTCGAGGTCACCGGGGAGGTCGATCCGCATGTTGAGGTTCTGCACGGGGACGCCGGGTTCGAGGCGGCTGAGGAACCACAGCCGTTCCTGGGCGAACGAGGCGGGGAACACGTACCTGCGCGTCACCTGCTCCCCTCCCTATCCGCCCATGGCTTCGCGCAGGCTGCGTGGCCGCATGTCCATCCATACCTGGTCGATGTGGTCGAGGCATTCCTGCTTCTCGCCCGAGAAACCCGTCTCGCGCCACCCGTCGGGGATGGTCCGGCCGGCCGGCCAGATCGAGTACTGCTCCTCGTCGTTGGCCACGACCCGGTACAGGTCCTCCGGCATGTCACGCCCTCTCGATACGCGGCAGCCGGGTGATGGCCGCCTGCTTGTCGCCGTCGCCGTTCGCGGCCCGGTCGCCGTTCTCGCCGTTCCCCGCGGCCTGGGCGCGTATCTCCTGGACCAGCGCGGCCATCCCGGTGACGGTCGGCACCTGGAAGAGGCTGCGCATGGGGAGCCGCACGCCCAGCTTCTTGCGCAGCAGCGCGATGAGCTGGACGGCGACCAGCGAGTTGCCGCCGAGCTCGAAGAACTCGTCCTCGACGCTCACCCGCTTGGCGCCGAGCACCTCGCACCACAGGCCGGCCAGGGTGCTCTCCAGCTCGTTGCGCGGGGCGACGTGGCCGCTCGCCTCGTCGTCGGCGGCGGTCTCGCCGGTCGTGGTGCCGAGCTCCTCGGCCACGGTGTCCTGCGTGAGCTCGCGCACCCCCTTGACGAACTCGCCGAGCGGGGTGGCGTTGACCACGACCTGGCGGCCGAGGCCCACCGCGACCAGGCGGCGGAAGGCGTCGGCCCCGTCGGCGGGGGCGATGCCGTGTGTGGCGCCCTCGGAGTCCAGTACGGCCCCCGCGGCGGCCGACTGCTCGTCGACGGCCTGCGTCCCGGCGGTCTCCTCGGCGCTCCGGCCGACGGTGCGGGCGACGTCGCCGGCGTCGATCCGCCGCAGGACGAAGTCGGTGATCTCCACCACGCGCTGCCCGCCGTCGTCGTACAGGGTGAGGTCCAGCGCCACGATCTCCCCGCCGCCGCCGTCGCGCTGCTGGGCGTGGCTCCACAGCCGGGCGGGGAGCGGGCCGTGGACCGTGAGGCGCCCGTAGCCCAGGGGCAGGTACTTGCCGCCGACCGAGGCGCTCACGAACGCGGTCGCCTCGTCCAGCAGCGCCGGGTGCAGGACGAACCCGCCGGGGTCGGTCCCGCCGAGTTCGGCCGCCACCTCGGGGCTCGCCTCCAGCCGGGCCAGGTGCTCGTCCTGCCCCTGGTGGACGGCGCGCACGCTGCCCCAGTGCGAGCCGAACGTGAGCAGACCGGAGGAGGAGGCGGAGAACATGTCGTCGGTGGCGTGGCTGATCCCGCCGGAGCAGCGGGCCCGTACCTCGGCGAGGTCGGCGGCGCCGGGCACGGCGGGGACCCACAGCGCGACGCCGCGCGCGTGGGACACCGGCCGCCCGGCGGCGACGCTGGTCACCTCGAACTCCAGGCCGTCTCCTCCCGGGGTGAACACCACGCGGATCTCGGCCACCGCGTCGTCGGCCAGCGACAGCGGCGTGGTGAACGCCACGTCGCGCAGCTCGACGACGTAGCCGGGGCCGGGGCTCGGCGTGGTGGACTCGTACGCGGCACGCGCGGCCTCCAGGTAGCCGGTGCCGGGCAGCACCGCGACCCCGGCGATCCGGTGCTCGTCGAGCAGCCAGTGCGTGCGCGGGGAGATCTGGCCGCCGCACCACGGCAGCCGGCCGTCGGGCGGCTCGTGGCGGTGGGTGAGCACCGGATGGCCGAGCGCGGTGACCCGGTCGCCGCGCTGGAGCGCGCGGAACGCCACAGGGGCGGCGACCTCCGCCGCCATCCCCACCTCCAGCCAGGCGCCCCAGTTGACCGAGACCACCCGGCCGGGCCAGGTGTGGGCGTAGGCGTCGAGGAAGTTGTTCGCGGCGCAGTAGTCCACCTGCCCGAACCCGCCCGCGACCGCGGTCACCGACGAGCACAGCATGACGAAGTCCAGGTCGAGGCCGTCGAAGGCCTCGCGGAGCGCGACCGCGCCGAGGATCTTGGGCGCCATCACCTGTTCGGCGGCCTGGCGCTCCTTGACCTCGGCCATGCCGCCGCCGGGCACCCCGGCCGCGTGCACGATCCCGTCGACGCGGCCGAACCGGGCGAGCGTCTCCTCACGGACCCCGCGCATGCTCGCGGCGTCGGTCACGTCGGCGGCCAGCGTCACCACCTGCGCCCCGGCGGCCTCCATGCGGCGGATCGCGGCGATGGCGCGCGCGGTGCGGTCGGTGCCGCCCGCCAGGTCGTCCCACTCCTCGCGCGGGGGCAGCCCTGAGCGGCCGAGCAGGACCAGCCGGGCCTGGAGGCGTGCCGCCAGGTCCTCGGCCAGGGTGATCCCGATCCCGCCCAGCCCGCCGGTGATCACGTAGACGCCGTGCCGCCTGAGGCCGGTGTCGCCGGTGGCGGGCACCTCGATCGGCTCGTAGTCCCTGACCCAGCGGCGCCCGCCCCGCAGCACGACCGGGGACGGCGGCGCGCCCTCCCCGGCACGGTCGAACGCGGGGTCGCGGGCCAGTTCCGCCAGGACAGCGGCGGGGTCGTACGACGCGCCGGCGAGGTCGAGGTGGCGCACCGACAGCCAGGGCGCCTCCAGCGGGACCACGCCGGCGATGCCGGCCACGGTCGCGTGCTCGGGGCGCGTCAGGTCGTCCCCGGTGACGGCCTGCGTGCCGGAGGTGAGCACGTCGAGGTGGACGCCGCCGTCGCGGCCGGCCTGGGCCAGCGCCTGGACCAGGTCGAGCAGGCTGAAGAAGCCGAGGTCCTGCGCGGCCCACATCCATCCGGGCCCCGGGTCGCCCGGCGGGTCGTCGAGCGCCCACGCGTGGACGATCCGCTCCGGGACGCCGGTGTCGGCGAGCAGCGCCTCGTAGTCCTCGGGGGACCCGGGGCGGACGGTGAACGAGCCGTCCGGCGACCGCCCGTAAGCGTCCCCCGGGATCACCGTGACCACCTCGCCGCCCCCGGCACGCAGCGCCTCGACGAGCGGGCCGGCCGCCGGGCCCGTGAAGGCCAGGCAGCGCGGCACGGCGGGCGCGCCGGCGACGGCGATCGGCGCCTGCCGCCAGGCGGGGACGCTGAACCACTCCCCCACGGGAAGCGAACCGGTGCGCGCGGGGGCGGGGTAGACCATCTCCGGGTCGGGCAGGATGGGCACCCAGTGGTGGGTGCGCTCGTAGGGGTAACCCGGCAGCGGGACGCGGCGGCCGGGCGCGGACAGGGCCTCGGCGCCGACGCCCACCCCCGCGGTCCACATCGCGCCGGCGGTGGCGCACATGACCTGGAGGTCGGACTTCGCGTCGGCCGGGCCGGGCAGGCTCGCCAGCGGCGCCGCGCCGCCCTCACGCACGTGCGTCCTGGCCAGGCCGGCGAGCTGGCGTCCGGGGCCGCAC
This sequence comes from Sphaerisporangium corydalis, assembly GCF_025506355.1. Classification (GTDB taxonomy): domain Bacteria; phylum Actinomycetota; class Actinomycetes; order Streptosporangiales; family Streptosporangiaceae; genus Sphaerisporangium; species Sphaerisporangium corydalis. The sequence goes on along the minus strand of NZ_JANZYP010000027.1, from coordinate 98,044 downwards.
TCCACCACCAGCCAGTCCCCCTCGGCGAGCAGGGTGGCCACGCAGTCGCCGAACCGCACGGTCTCCCGAAGGTGGCGGGTCCAGTACGCGGGGTCGGCCGCCTCCTCGGCGGTGATCCACGTGCCGGTGAGGTTGGACAGGAAGGGGAGGGCGGGGGCGTGCCGCGCCACCCCGGCGACGAGCGCGTGGAACTCCGCGAGAATGGGATCCATCATGGCCGAGTGGAAGGCGTGCGAGGTGCGCAGCAGAGTGCGCCCGGTGCCGGCCCCCTCCAGGCGCGCCGCGTACTCCGCGACCAGGTCGGCCGGTCCCGCGACCACGCAGGCCCCGGGGCCGTTGACGGTGGCGACCGACAGGCCCTCGGGGAGCCGACCGCGCAGCTCGTCCTCGTCGAGGCGGACGGCGAGCATCGAGCCCGCGGGCATGCTCTGCATGAGCCGGCCACGGGCCGCGACCAGGCGCAGCGCGTCCGGCAGGGCGAAGACGCCGGCGCAGGTGGCGGCCACGTACTCCCCGATGCTGTGGCCGATCATGCCGGACGGCTCCACGCCGGACGCCTGCCAGAAGCGCGCGAGCGCGTACTCCACGGTGAACAGCGCTGGCTGGGTGAACTCCGTGCGGCGCAGCCGCTCCTCGGCGGCCTCGCGCTCGTCGCCCCCGGGCATCAGCAGGGTGCGGACGTCCAGGCCGATCTCGTCGCGCAGGATCTCGGCGCACTCGTCCACGGCCTCGCGGAACACCCGCTCGGCGCGGTACAGCTCGGCGCCCATTCCCGCGTACTGGGAACCCTGGCCGGAGAACAGCCACGCCACGCGCGGCCGCCCGGCGATGCCCTTGACCAGCCGGCGGGGGTCGCGCAGGGCCTCGGCCGCGTCGGCGGTGCCGGCGGCCACCACGACGGCGCGGTGCTTCATCTCGCGCCTGCCGACGCCGAGGGTGAAGGCGACGTCCGCCAGGTCGAGGTCCTGGCCGGGCTCGGACAGCCGGTCGGCCAGGCGGCCGGCCATGGCGGCGAGCGCGGCCGGGGTGCGGGCGGACAGCCGCAGCAGGTGGGCGGGGCGCGGCTCCCTGGGCCGAGGTTCGCGGGGCGGCGCCTCCTGCAGGACGACGTGGGCGTTGGTGCCGCCGATGCCGAACGAGCTGACGCCCGCGCGGCGCGGGAAGACCTCCGGCTCCCATTTGACCGGGGAACCGACGACGTAGAAGGGGTTGGTGCCGAAGTCGATCGCGGGGTTCGGCCGCTCGAAGTTGACGCTCGGCGGGATCAGGCCGTGCTCCAGGGCCAGGACCGTCTTGACCAGCCCGGCGATGCCGGCGGCCGGGCCGAGGTGCCCGATGTTGGTCTTGACCGAGCCGATCCCGCACCAGCCCGCGTCCGTGGTGTTCCCACTGAACACGGTGGACAGCGCCGCCACCTCGATCGGGTCGCCCAGGGAGGTCCCGGTGCCGTGCGCCTCCACGTAGGTGACCGTCCGGGGGTCGACGCCGGCCACGCCGAGCGCGTTGGAGACGGCGACGGCCTGCCCCTCCGCGCTCGGCGCGGAGAACCCCACCTTGGTGGCGCCGTCGTTGTTGATGGCGTTGCCGATCACGATCGCGCGGATGTGGTCGCCGTCGGCGATCGCGTCGGACAGCCGTTTGAGCACCGCGACACCGCCCCCGCCGCCCCACACCGTCCCCTTGGCCGCGGCGTCGAAGGCCCTGCAGTGCCCGTCGGCGGCGTAGATGCCGTCCTGGTGGTACTGGTAGCCCCACTCGGGGGGCATCTCGATCGACACGCCACCGGTGAGCACCATGTCGCACTCCCCGGCCCGCAGCGCCTCGCTCGCCACGTGCACCGCGACCAGGGAGGACGAGCAGGCGGTGTGCATCGTCAGGCTCGGGCCGCGCAGGTCGAGCTTGTAGGAGACCAGCGTGGACAGGTAGTCGGGGTGGTTGCCCACGTAGATGCCGAGGTTGCCGACGGAGGCGTGCACCTTCTTGTCGCGGCGGATGTACATCCACTGGTACTCGTCGGAGCCGACGGCCCCGTACACGCCCACCTCCCCCGCGTAGCGCGCCGGGTCGTACCCGGCGTCCTCCAGGGCGGAGTGCGACAGTTCGAGGAACATGCGGTGCTGCGGGTCGCGGGTCTCGGCCTCGCGCGGGGACATCCCGAAGAACGGGGCGTCCAGGGCGCCGTAGTCGGCGGCGATGGAGGCCGCGCGCACGAACGTGGGGTCGTCGAGCAGGTAAGCGGGCACGCCCAGCGCCGCCTGCTCCTCCTTGGTGTAGAACCTGACCGACTCCACGCCGTCCACGAGGTTGCGCCAGAACGCCGGGACGTCGCCCGCGCCGGGAAGCCGGCACGCCAGGCCGATGATCGCGATGGGTTCGACCGGGTACTCCTCGTCAATGCCCATGGGGCCGGTCATTCGTTGTTCTCCTGTCTGGCCTGGTGGGGCCGTCGCGACGGGGTGCGTGCCTGGCGCGCGGCGATCCGCCGGGCGGCGCGCTCGGATCCGGTGGGCCGCCGGTCGCCGTCGAGATGCGCGGCGAGGGAACGGACCGTCGGGAAGCGGAAGAGGTCCACGATCGGCACCTCGCGTCCGAGCGAGGCGGCCAGGCGGACCTGGACCTGTGCGGTGGCGAGCGAGTGCCCGCCGATGTCGAAGAAGTTCTCCTCGGCGGAGACCCGTGGCACGCCGAGCACCTCGCGCCACACCGCCGTGATGAGACGCTCGGTCGTGGTGGCGGACTCCTGGTCGTGGCCCTGGGCGGGGCGCGGCGAGGGGGCGGGCAGCCTGGCCCGGTCGAGTTTCCCGTTCGGGGTGAGCGGCAGGGCCTGCAGCATGATCACGTCGGCGGGGACGGCGTACCCGGGCAGGCGGTCGCGCAGGTGGCGGCGCAGCTCGCCCGGCATGGTCGCCGCCGAGGCCGGGACGGCGTACGCGCGCAGCACCTGGTCGTCGGTGTGGCCGGCCGTGACGACGGCCGCGGCCCGCACGCCCGGGTGTGCCGCAAGGACGTTCTCGATCTCGCCGAGCTCGACCCGGTAGCCGCGGATCTTGACCTGCCCGTCGCTCCTCCCGGCGGGCACGACCCGGCCCTCGGTGTCGTAGCGGCCCAGGTCCCGCGTCCAGTACCTGCGGGGGCCGCCGTCGCCCTCCTCGGTGAACCGCTCCTTGGTCAGCCGCTCGTCGAGGTAGCCCTCGGCCAGCCGGCGACCGCGGATCACCACCTCTCCGAGCTCGCCCACGGCGGCCGGGGCGCCGCCGGGGGTCACCACGAGCAGTTCGGCGCCGTCGATCCCGTGACCGACCGGGACCGGGCCCTGGGCGCCCGCCGCCCGGCCGGTGATCTCGTACATGGCCTGCACCTGCGGGGTCTCGGTCGTCCCGTAGGTGTTCACCAGGCGGGCGGCCGGGGCGATCGCGGCGAAGCGGGCCACGGTCGCCGGGGTGAGGCGGTCCCCGCCGAACAGGACCAGGCGCAGGCCGGGGAGCGGGATGCCGGCGGTGGCGACGAGCGTGGCGAGCTGCGGGGTGAGGTGCGCGACGGTGACCGCGCCGTCGCGCAGCCAGGACGCGAGGGCGGCCGGGTCGCGGATGGCGTCCTGCCCGGGGACCAGCAGCACCGCGCCGGTCACCAGCGGCGTGAAGACGTCACGCAGGAGCGGGTCGTGGGCGAGGCCCGCCAGCAGGGCGAACCTGTCGAGCGAGGTGAGGCCGAAGGCGCGCGGGTACCAGTCGAGAAAACGGGCGAGCGGCTTCTCGCCGGCGCGCACTGGTTTGGGTTCCCCGGTGGTCCCTGAGGTGAACGACAGATACCCCCGCTCCCCCGCCTCCACGACCGGCACCCTGCCACCGCCCACCGACCCGCCGTTGCTCAGTGTGAGGATCCTGGGCTCCTCGGGCGTCAGGGTGGGGAGCCAGGCTAATTCGGGCGGGGGGACGGTGCCTGGGCAGCGGAGGAGCGCGCGGGCGCCGACGGCCTCGGCCTGGGCCGCCAGGCGGGCGGGCGGGAGCTCGGGGTCCAGGACGGCCCACCGCGCGCCGCTCGCCAGCACGCCGAGCAGCAGCGCGGGGAGCTCAGGGTGCCGGGCGGCCAGGACGGCTACGGCCTGCCCCGTTGTGATCCCGGCGGCGGTGACGGCGCGAGCGGTACGGCCGGCGATCTCGACGAGCTCGGCGTAGGTGAGCGCGGCGTCCGCACCGGCGACCGCGACCTGCCCGGGGCGGCCGGCCGCCTGACGCAGCACCCGCTCTACCAGCCCGTCGCCACGCCACTCGGGCAACGCGCCCAAACCATCGGGAAGCGCCCCGAGGGTGTCCCGCTGGGGCGGGGGGCGGAGGTGGGCGAGGTGGGCCGGGCGGGCGGGGTCGGCGACCAGGTCGCCGAGGAGGTGGACGTAGCCCGCGAGCAGCGCCTCGATACGCTCGCCTCGGAACAGCCGGGGGTTGTGCACGGCGTGCAGGAGGTAGCGGCCGTCGCGCTCGGCGACGTACATCGTCAGGTCGAACAGCGACCCGGGCAGGCCGGGCCGCAGCGGGCGGGCGGTGACCCCCGGCAGGTCGAGCCGCTGCTCGGACAGGTCGTACATGTTGAACTGGACCTGGATCAGCGGGTTGCGCGACAGGTCGCGGCCGGAGACGAGCCGGTCCACCAGGCGTTCCAGCCGGACGTCCAGGTGGGCGAGCGCGCCGAGCAGCGCCCGCTGGCACCCGGCCACGTGCTCCTCGAACGCCTCCCCGTCCCGCACCGCCAGCCGCAGCGGCAGGACGTGCACGAAGCAGCCCGCCAGCGGCGCGAACGCCGGGTCCCTGCGGTCGGCGACCGGCGTCCCGACGATCACGTCGTCCGCGCCGGTGAGCCGCCTGAGCACCTGGGCGAACGCGGTGAGCAGCACGGCGTACGGCGTGACGCCCAGCCTGGACGCGAGCCTGCGGACCTCCTGGCTCACCCCGGCCCCGACCTCGGCGAACGACGCGGCGCCCTCGAACGTCTGCACGGCCGGGCGCGGGTGGTCCCCGGGCAGTTCGAGCACGGTGGGCGCGCCCTCCAGCGACCCGGCCCACCACTCCAGGTCCGCGGGGTCCTCCCTGGCGGCGAGCCAGGCGACGTAGCCGGCGAACGACGTCGCGAGCGGCGCGTACGGCTCCGCCCGGTAGGCGCGTGCCAGGTCCTCCCACAGGACCCCCTGCGACAGCCCGTCGAACACGATGTGGTGGGCGGTGACGGCCAGGACGTGCTCGCCGGGGGCCAGGCGGAACAGCCGCGCCCGCCACAACGGCCCCTCGGCCAGGTCGAACACCCGCCGCGCCTCCCCCTCCAACCGCCCCCGCAGGTCGCCGCCGTCTCCGGGCACGTCCTCGACCGGCAGTGGTACCTCGCCCGGTGGGGTGACGACGACCGTGGGAACGCCGCCGGTCTCGGGGACGCGCCAGCGCAGCACCTCGTGCCGGCGGGCGAGGGCCGACAGCGCGGCGCGTAATGCGCCGGTGTCGAGCGGGCCGGAGAGCCGCTGCGCCATCGCGATGTTGTGCGCGGGCGTGCCGGGTGAGAGCCGTTCGACGAACCACATGCGCCGCTGGATCGCCGACAGCTCGGCGGGGGCCGTGGCGGGCGGGGACCCCGACGGCGGCGCCGCCTCCAGACGCCGCGCGATGCCGGCCACCGTCCCGCCGGACAGCACGTCCTCGACGTGGATCTCCCTGCCCAGCTCGGCACGGAGGGCCGACACCAGGCGCATGGCGAGCAGCGAGTGGCCGCCCGCCGCGATGAATCCGTCGTCGAGGCCGGGCTCCGCGCCTCCGAACGTCCGCGCCCACACCTCGGCGACCAGCCGTTCGGTCGCGGTGCGGGGGGCGCGGCGGGGCGCGCCGGAGTCTGGAACCTCCAGGGCGCGCAGGCGCTCCAGGTCGACCTTTCCCGCCGTCGTCAGCGGCAGCGCGGGCAGGCCGACGACGTGGGCGGGCACCATGTAGGCGGGCAGGCGGGCCAGACAGTGCTCACGGATCGCCGCGGGGTCGGCGGCGTCCTGCGGCGTCAAGTAGGCGACGAGGTGCCGCAGCCCCGATGCACCGGTGCCGACGTCCACCACCGCCTGGCGGACCTTCGGGTGGGCGCGGAGCACCGCCTCCACCTCGCCGACCTCCACCCGCTGGCCCTGCACCTTGACCTGCCGGTCCAGCCGCCCGAGGAATCCGATCCGCCCGCCGGGCTCCACCACGACCCGGTCCCCGGTCCGATACAGCCGGGACCCCGGCGGGCCGAACGGGTCGGGCACGAAGCGCTCGGCCGACAGGCCGGGCCGTCCGAGGTACCCCCGGGCGAGCTGCGGGCCGCCGACGCACAGCTCGCCGGGCGTGCCGGGCGGGCAGGGGCGCAGCCGGTCGTCCAGGACGTACGCGGTGCTCCCCGGGAGGGCGCCGCCGATCGGCAGCGGCCGGTCCCATTCGCCGGACAGCTCGGTCCCGGCCACGCACACCGTGGTCTCGGTCGGCCCGTACCAGTTGTGGAACCGGCGCAGGCCCGGCCTGGCCCACCTGGCCACCTGTTCGGGGCCCGCGGGTTCGCCCGCGGTGAGGACGTCGCGCAGGCCGGGCAGCCGGTCCGGGTCGAGCAGCGGCAGCAGGGCGGGCGGGATGGTCCCCCAGCTCACCTCGTGCGACTCCAGGAAGCGTTGCAGCCGGGCGGGGTCCACGCGGTCATCGTCCGGGACGAACATGACCGAACCGCCCCTGGCCAGCGGCGCGAAGACATCCAGGACGGACACGTCGAAGCCCAGCGCGGCGAACCCGATGCTGCGGCAGCCGGCGTCGAGGCCGAAGTACTCGCCGGCCATCGTGACGAAGGCGGACGCGGCGGCGTGGCTCACCACCACGCCCTTCGGGCGGCCGGTGGAGCCCGAGGTGTACAGCACGTAGGCCGCGTTGGACGGGTGCGGCGCCCTCGCCGGGTCCCCCGGCCCGCTCTCCTCGGCTCGCCGAGCCGGCCTGTCCTCGCCTGGGCCGTCTTCGCCTGATCGCCGGGCTTGCCCGTCCTCGCCCGCCCCGGCGTCCTGGCCGGACGTTCCCGCGTCCGGACCGGACGGAGGCGGGAACGTTTGGACAGGGAGGCCCGCCAGCAGGCCGGTGCCCTCCGCGTCGGCGACCACGTGCCGGATGCCCGCGTCCTCGATGACGCCGGCCAGCCGCGCGACCGGGTGAGCCGGGTCCAGCGGCACGTACGCGCCCCCGGCCCGCAGCACGCCGAGGATCGAGACCAGCAGCTCGGGCGTCCGCCGGGCGCAGACGCCGACCCGTGTCTCCGGCCCCACCCCGGCCAGGGACAGCTTCGCGGCCAGGGCTGCGGCGGCGTCGGTGAGCTGCCGGTAGGTGAGCCGCCGGTGCCACTGGCGTACCGCCGTCGCGTCGGGTGTGCGCGCGGCCTGGCCGGCGACGAGTTCGTGCAGGAGTGCGACCCGCGTGCCCCCGGTCAGCATGACGCCTCCGTCAGCCTGGTGAGACGCAGCCTCGGCCGGTCGTACGGCAGCGCCACGGCCGCGAGGACCTCTCCGCGCGGCGTGGGCAGCGACAGGTGGGTGACCCGCCATCGGTCAAGGCCGAGGCCGGGGTCGCGGCCGGTGAGGGGCCGCCACGGGCCCGGGGCGGCGAGGTCGGGGAAGCCGATCAGGGCCGGGTCCACGCCGGTTCCCTCGGCCAGCGCCCGCTTCGCCGTGCGGGCGCGCAGGGCCAGCCACGGCCGGTCCTCCTCGGCCATGCCCTCGATCTGCTCGCGTTCGCCGGCCTGGAGGAGGTCGTCGGTCGTGTCCGGGGCGCCCGGCGGGCCGATGGCGACCCCGGCCGCGTGCCCCAGGGTGACGGCGGCGAGGGTGAGGCCGTCGTGGCAGGCGGCGGCGCACCGGAGCTCGGGCCGCCCGGCGCCGTACCGGCGGGCGATCCCGGCAGGCTGAGTGGCCCCGGTGGGCTGGGCGGGTCCGGCGGCGTCGGTGGTCAGCCAGAGGTGGGCCTCGTCGTCCTCGATCGGCTCGGGGCCGCCGTCCCCGGCCAGGTCCGCGGCGAGGAGCCGGGCGAGGTCCGCATGCGGGTCGGCGAGGAACAGGTGGCCGCCGCGCACGGTGCCCAGGTGGAAGCGGGACCGGGTGTGCCGCCCCCATCCGAGCATCAGCGGTGGGGGCACCTCGGTGTCGTCGAGGCCGGCGAAGGCCACCACGGGGACGTCCAGCGGCGGCTCGGGCGTGAACCGGTACCCCTTGATCCACCCGAAGTCGCTCCGCAGCACGGGCAGGGCCAGCTCGCGCAGCTCCGGCACGTCCCGCAGTTCGGTTCCCGCGCCGGCGCGGCGGATGAGCTGGTCGACGAACGCGTCGTCGGGAAGGTCCACCGCGGCGGCCAGCGGCACCTTGCGGTCGGGCGGGTGCGCCCCGCCGACGTACAGGCGGACCGGCGGGGGCAGCGCGCGGCGGCGCAGCTCCCTGACCACCTCGAACGCGATTCGCGCGCCCATGCTGTGGCCGTAGACCGCGTACGGCCGGTGCGTGCGCGGGGCGATCTCGTCGGTGATCTCGGTGACCGACACCCGGGGCGGTTCGGCGAAGCGGGACTCCCTGCCGGGGAGCTGGAGCGGCACGACCTCGGCGACGCCCGCGAGGGTCTTACGGATGGCCCGGTAGGCGCTGGCCGCGCCTCCCGCATATGGCAGGCAGAACAATGTCGGTACGGAGTCGAGCGTGGGCGGTCGCGAGTACTCGGTCACCTAGCGCAGAGCCCCCTGCTCGGCTGGAATGCCCCGGAATTTGATGTGGTAGGGGCACATACCGCACCCCCCGATATAAACACTCGTTCTTGGCAATCACTCTTATATACAGACGGACGGGACGTCGTCAAGATCCTTTGCGTGCACGCGGGTGGGCCACTTAGGGGATGTCCGAAATAAATCGAACAACCGGACCGATAGGGGACGGCGCGCCCTCGCACGGGCCCCGGCGGCCGGCCGCGACTCCGTACAGCTTCGGGATCGGACCCCGCGGGCGCTGACAGAATAGGCATGACCTGCAATAACGACGACATCGGGGACTTCGGGGCGCCCAGGCGGTCCCACCCGGCGATACGGACAGTAGTGACGCGTACCTAATGCCCGAAAAAGGGCGGTCACCATAGTCGCGCCGACCGAAACGGTCAACCGCCCCGAGCCCGCCCCTTCGATGATCTTGGTCACCGGGGACCGCCGGGCGCCCCGGCCCGCATCGGAGGAGCCGACAATTCCCGTCAGATAATCGGTCTGGATTCCGTCAGACCGCGTTCCACCATAAGGCCGTCCGGCTGTCAAGATGGAGGTTGTATTTCAAAATTCAATGAAAACGTTTCGCTGGGCGAATTCCGCCCGGAAAAACCGTGCCACCGGCTGGCGGTCCGCGTCCCGGCGCGTCACCATGGCAGGATGACCGAACCCGCCAGGGTCGCGGCGACGCTTCTGCTCGCCGTCTGGGTGCTCTTCGGTTGCGCGACCGGAGCCGCCACTCCGTCGCGGAAGGGGGACGCCGTGCCGGACCCCCGCGCGTCCTCGGCCGTCCGGCCGCCGCTGCCGCCCGAGCACGCCGCCGCTCTGGCGAGCCTGCGCAAAATCGACGACCACCCGCTGTGGACCATGACCTACAAGGGCGGGTACGACCCCTTCGCGACGATCGAGCCGGCCCTGACGCCCACCGCCTTCGGGTGCTCCCTGTTCTCCGCGCACGGCGACCCCGCCGACCCGCTGACCGGCCGCAACTTCGACTACGACCACCACCCCGCGCTGCTCCTGTTCACCGCACCACCGAAGGGGCACGCGTCGGTGTCGATGGTCGACGTCTCCTACCTCGGCGTGCGGTCCGACGCCGACTTCACCACCGACGCCGGCCGCAGGGCGCTGCTGAAGGCCCCGCTGCTGCCGTTCGACGGCATGAACTCCAAGGGCCTGGTCGTGGGCATGGCCACCGTCCCCGAGGCCCGGCCCGGCCACGACCCCAAGCGGCGCACGGCCGGCAGCGTCCGCGTCATGCGGCTGGTGCTGGACGGGGCCGCCACGGTCGGCGAGGCCCTCAAGGTGTTCCGCCGGTACAACGTCGACTTCAGCGGGAGCCCGCCGCTGCACTACCTGATCTCCGACGCGCGGGGGCGGTCGGCGGTCGTCGAGTTCGCCGGCGGCGCGATGGTGGTCCACCACGGGAGCGGGTCCTGGCAGGCCATGGTGAACTTCGCCTTCACCGGGTCCACCGCGCGGGCACGCCAGGCCGATCCCCGCTACCGTACGGCGGGCGACACGCTGCGCGCGGCCGGAGGCAGGCTCTCTCCGGAGCAGGCCATGGACCTGCTCTCCCGGGTCAGGCAGAACCACACCCAGTGGTCGATCGTCTACCGGCAGAAGGCCGGCGAGGTACGGCTCGCCACCGGCCGGCGGTACGGCACGGTGCACGAGTTCCGCCTGCCGATGGACTGACCCGCCCGAGTGGGGACCCCTTCCGGTACGAGACTTCCGGTACGAGACAGGAGCCCTCCCGCCCTGGTGTACGCCATGATCTGAATTCTCCGCCTCTTTGATCTTTCGGCCGCGAATCCACGGCGGATTGTCGGTGGGCTCGGGTAAGTTCCCGGATCATTGATCGGCCGCCCGCGCAGGTGCCGACGTCTCGATTGGCGTCCGCGGGCCAGCCGGGCTGGAGGTCGAAGGGTTCGTGGACGCGGAGAGAGCCGCGTGGGAGCGGTGCAGTGTGGTGCGGGTGCTGCCACCCGTCGAGCCGCGCAAGCTGGCGAAGGTCCCCTTCGTCGAGCTGGCCGACGGGCGGTTGCAGGGCGTCGTGTCGAGCGGGTCCGACATCGCGCGGGTCTACGTCTCGTCGATCACCGCAGGCACCCACACCTACGACTGCAGCACCAACAACAACCGGCCGTGCGGCGCGCTGCACGGCTCGCCGTGCAAGCATCTGCGGCTGCTCGCCGACGAGGCCGTCCTCCAGTACGGCATCGACCGGGTGGCGCGCTACCTGCGGGTGGAGGCCTCCGGTGACGACGACCTGATGAGCTGTCTGAACGGCCACCCGGAGCGCACCCCCTCGGCGGTGGTGTTCAGCCGATTCCTGCGCCACCTCGCCTACCTGGAGGTGCCGGGCAGCACGGCCCCCATGGCCGAACTGCACTGGTTCCCGGCCGCGGGAGCCGTGGGCTGATGCTCGGCACGCGGCTCGGCGAGCTGCTCCAAGACACCCCTGAGGGGGTCGGCGAGGCGCTCGGCCTGGTGACGGGCTTCGACGACGCCCTCGCGCACGGGTTCGCCCGGCTCGGCGAGGACCGGTCCGCCGCCCTCGCCGCCCTGGCCGGCGCGCTCGCGGCCACTCCACTCGGCGGGCCGGTGGGCGAGGCGGTGGAGAAGATCCGCGCGGGGTCGGTCTCCGACGAGCACCTGGTGGCCCTGGCCGGCGGGCGGGCCGCGCTGTTCGGCGCGGCGCACGACGCCCTGCTCGACCGGCTCGACACCGCGCTCGGGCGGTCGCGTCCGGCCTGGCGGCCTCCCGCCGCCGAGGACGGCGAGGTGCCGGGCAACCTGCTCGGCGGCTGCCGGGTCTGGCTGCGCGAGCTGGCCATCACCGGCTGGCGCGGCGTGGACCACGACCTCGTCACCGCCTCGGACCAGACGCTGGAGGCCCTGCTTTCCGCGCCACGGCTGCGGGGGCTGGCGGTGCTGCTCGACGGCCTGGCGGCCGAGCTGCGCGCGTCGTGCCCGGTCGGGACGATGGAGCGGCTGCCGGTGCGGCGGTGGGCCGACCTGTGGACGCGCGGCCTGCTGCTGTCGCAGGCCGGCGCCTGGGACGGCGGCGCGGAGCCGGTGTCGGGGCGGTTGCTCATCCTCGGGACCGAGGTCCACGAGCACAGCACGGTCGTGCGCGCGCAGGTTCACGCGATCCTCGAACCCGCGGGCGGCGCCCCGCCCCGGCTGGTGCGCGCGAGCGTGGCCGCGGCCAAGGTCGACACGATCACCGGGCCCGCCGTGTGGCGGCTGCTGGGCGGCTACCCCGTGCTGCTGGGGGCGCTCGCCGGGCACCGCACCCTGGAGATCACCGACATGCCCCTGCTGGCCGGCGGCGACCTGGTCTGGCAGGAGGAGCGGGCCGTCGCGGGCGAGCCGGCCGACCCGTTCGCGACGGCGCGGATCCTGCTCGGGCGGGCGAGCCCGGCCGCGGTGCCGCCCCTGGACCGCCACCCGGTGCGCATCTCCGAGCCCGTGCTGGTCGAGGGGTACACGACGGGCGGCGGCGCGTTCGACCTGGGCGGCGCGGCCATCGACGTGGACGTCGACCGGCTGCCGTCCTGCGGCCCGCTCACGCCCGAGATGGTGGCCGCCTCCTCGTCCTGCCTCGGCCTGCTGCGCTGGGACGGCGGGCGGTGGCTGCTGCGTCCCATGGCGGTGCTGACGACGGTCAAGCGCAAGCCGGTCGCCGCGCACAACGGCGACTGGGCGCTCGGGCCCACCGACCCCAAGGCCGCCAAGGCCGAGGCCAGGGCCGGCGACGGGGTCGCCGTGCTTCGCGAGCGGGCGGGACGGTTACTGAGAAAATGAGCGAGACCCCGACCACCGAGCCGAGCGGCCACCCGCCCGGCGCCGTCGACACTCTGACCGCCGGGGCGGGCCACCCGGCAGGCACCACCGGCACTCCGGCCGCCGGGCACGGCCGTCCGGCGGGCGCCGACGAGAACCGTCGCCAGGTGCTCTACTGGCGCCTGCTGTCCCGGCTGTTCGACGGCGACGAGCAGCCCGCGCTGGAGGCGGCGAGCGTGGCGATCGTCGGCGACCTCGGGCTGCCGCCGCCCCTGCTCGACCCCGGGGTGTCGGTGGACAACCTGGTGCAGCGCTTCCCCGAGCTGGGCGAGGAGCTGCGTGACCTGCTCACCGAGCGGGAGCACGAGGGCGGCGGCGAGGTGCGGCGGGCCGCCCTGGTCTCGAAGCTGCTGCTCAACGTGTTCTCGACCGGCACGGGCGACGTCAGCGCCGGCGACCTCGCGACCTGGCAGCAGGACGCGGGCTGGTTCGAGCGGGGCATGGGGTGCGAGCCGGGCGGGCTCCGCGCCCGCCCTGGGAACGAGGAGCTGGCCGCCGTCCTGGCCGGGCTGGAAGGCGGCCTGGTCAAGCGCATGCGCCTGCGCGAGGTGCTCGCCGACCCGGCCCTGGCCAGGAAGCTCACGCCGAGCATGTCGCTCATCGAGCAGCTCCTGCGCGACAAGTCCAACCTGTCGGGGGTCGCGCTCGCCAACGCCAAGGCGCTGATCCGCAGGTTCGTGGACGAGGTGGCCCAGGTGCTGCGCACCCAGGTCGAGAAGGCGAGCGCGGGCGTCATCGACAGGTCGGTGCCGCCGAAGCGGGTCTTCCGCAACCTCGACCTGGAACGGACGATCTGGAAGAACCTCACGAACTGGAGCCCGGAGGACCAGCGGCTGTACGTGGACCGGCTGTACTACCGGCAGACCGCCCGCCGCACGACCCCCGCCCGGCTGATCGTGGTCGTCGACCAGTCGGGGTCGATGGTGGACGCGATGGTGAACTGCACCATCCTCGCGTCGATCTTCGCCGGGCTGCCCAAGGTGGACGTCCACCTTGTGGCCTACGACACCCGGGCGCTCGACCTGACGCCGTGGGTGCACGACCCGTTCGAGGTGCTGCTGCGCACGACGCTCGGCGGCGGCACCGACGGCACGGCCGCGATGGCCCTGGCCCGGCCGAAGATCGCCGATCCGCGCAACACCGTGATGGTGTGGATCTCCGACTTCTACGACAACCGCGCGCTGATCACCGACTTCGAGGCGGTGCGCCGCTCGGGGGTGCGGTTCATCCCCGTGGGCTCGGTGAACAGCTCCGGCAACCAGAGCGTGGACCCGTGGTTCCGCCAGAAGCTCAAGGACCTGGGCACCCCGGTGATCTCCGGCCACATCCGCAAGCTCGTGTTCGAGCTCAAGAACTTCCTCACCTAGGAGACCCGCGAATGACCGACGACATGCTGCGCGCCCCCGCCGAGGTGAAGTACGCCGAGGAGCTCGAATGGCTGGAGTCCGTCGACGACGGACCCAAGCCGTTCTCGTGGCGGCTCAGCCCTCGCATGGTGCGGCTGTTCGTGCTCGGCTCCGAGCGCTCGGACGGGCTCGACCGTGAGATCCCGCAGAAGTGGTTCGGCGACCGCAGCTTCGTCGAGCGCAGCATCGTGACCCTGGCATCCGACCGAGGGCTGCTGCTGATCGGCGACCCGGGCACCGGCAAGAGCTGGCTCGCCGAGCTGCTCGCCGCCGCGATCTGCCGCAACTCCACCCTGGTCGTCCAGGGCACGGCCGGCACCACCGAGGACCACATCAAGTACTCGTGGAACGTCTCCATGGTGATCGCCAAGGGCCAGTCCCGCCAGTCGATGATCCCCTCGCCCATCATGACGGCCATGGAGCAGGGGGTGATCGGCCGCTTCGAGGAGCTGACCCGGTCGACCAGCGACGTGCAGGACGCCCTGATCTCCATCCTCTCCGAGAAGTACGTGTCCATCCCGGAGCTGGACGACGACAACATCGTCTTCGCCCAGCCCGGCTTCTCGATCATCGCGACGGCCAACAGCCGTGACCGGGGCGTCAACGACCTGTCGTCGGCGCTGAAACGGCGCTTCAACTTCATCAAGATCCCCGTGGTGACGAACAAGCGCAGCGAGGCGGAGATCGTCCGCTTCCGCACCGAGGAACTGCTGAGACGGCACAACATCGAGCTGGACCTGCCGCCCACGCTGCTGGACATCCTGCTGCAGAGCTTCGCCGACCTGCGCGCCGCTGCCGCCTCGGCCACCAGCGACGACGAGAAGCTGGAGTCCGCGCTGTCCACGGCCGAGCAGATCGGCGTGCTGGAGGACGCCATCCTGCACAGCAACTTCTTCGGTGACCGCACCCTGCGCGCCGGGACGCTCGCCGGGTCGCTGGTCGGCTCGCTGGCCCGCCGCACCCCCGAGGACCTGGCCATCCTGAACAAGTACTGGCACGGCGTCGTCGAACCGCGCAGCAAGCAGGACGGCGGTGAGTGGGAGGGCTTCCTCGAAGGCGGCCGCCAGGCCATCGCCACGCTCTCATGAGCCCCTTCGGCGCGCTCCGCGAGCAGTTGCTCGACGCCGCCACGGCCTTCGCCGGCGCCCCCGCCGCGCTGCCCGGCATCCTGGCGGGCCTGGTGGACGACGTCGACCGGGCGCTGGCCGAGCCACTGGAGATCTTCCCGGTCTGCCACCACTCGCCGGCCTCGGCGCTGGCCATGGTGCGGCGCCTGCGGGAGAAACAGCCGAAGGTCATCTACCTGGAGCTGTGCGAGGACCTGCGGCCGCTGCTGCCCGAGCTGCGCAACTGCCGCCTGCCGGTGGCATTGCAGGCGTTCGCGACCGACCTCGACGGCTTCCCGCCCGCCTGGGGTCCGCTCAGCATGGTGGCCCCCATCACCGAGGCGTCGGCCGAGTACCAGGCCATCTCCTACGCCCTGGAAACGCCCGGCGTCGAGCTGGTCCTGGTGGACCGCTCGTCCGACCACGTCTTCCAGTGGGCGCCCAAGCCGGAGACCGAGACCGAGGCGACCGGGCACGGCGAGGAGGCGGCCCTGCACGGCGACTCGGTGGGCGTCGAGATCGGCGACCTGCGCCCCCGCTTCGCCGAGCTCGAAGAGCACCTCATCCACCACGGCAAGGTCAGGCACTGGTCGGAGTGGTGGGACCAGTACGTCGAGCAGCCCCTGGCCGGCGCGGACTACGACACCTACCGCCAGGTCATGGTGCTGATCGGCGGCCTGTTCCGGCGGCTCAGGCCGGGCGGCGGCGACCGGCCGGCCACCGACGAGGACCGCGAGCGCTACATGTGGACCCGCATCCGCGAGCACCTCGCCGCGTCCGGCGCCGACCCGGCCGAGTGCCTGCACGTGTGCGGCGCGTTCCACGCCGCCAGCCGGGTCGAGCAGTTCGGCCTGGCCTCCGACGCCCCGTACGAGATCAGCCCCCGCACGGCCACGCGCTGGCTGTACGGGCTGATCCCCTCCAGCCACTCGGCGATCGAGGCCCAGTTCGGGCTGGCCTCCGGCTCGGTGTCCATCGCCGCGGCGACCTGGGCCAAGGCCGTGGCGCGCGGCGGCGTCACCCCGTTCCGGCTCGCGGGCCGGCCGGACACCCGCAAGCGGCCCGCGCGCGCCGGGAAGGCGGCGCCGGTCCCCCGGACCGAGGTCACCGACCGGCTGTCCGGTTTCCTGTCCACGCCGCCGGCCGTGGACGAGCTCGACGAGGCCGAGCTGCTCGGCTGGTCCGTCGACATCGTGCGGCTGGCCCGCCGCAACGGCTACCTGGCCAGCACGGCGGACGCCATCGCGGTGTTCGAGACCTCCCTGCTGCTCGCGGGCATCCGCGACCGGGCCCGGCCCACGCCGTACGACTTCCAGGACGCGGCCGTCACGTGCATCGAGAAGGACGTGGTGCCGGGCCGCCGGGACGTGCGCCGCCTGTGCGAGATCCTGCTCGGCGGCGACCGGGTCGGCGCGGTCGGCTACGACTCCCTGCCGCCGCTGGCGCGCGACGTGTACGACCGGCTGGCGCCGCTGGGGCTCGACACGCAGAAGCGCACGATCCAGCGGGCGCTGCTTGACCTCGGCGCGGACCCCGAGCTGGTGCCGTGCTCTGACCTGCTGTGGATGCTGCGTTACCTGCTGCCGCCGGACGCGGTGCGGCCCATCATGGGCGGGCGGCGGCTGGGCGAGCGGTCGATCCAGGAGAGCTGGGACCTGGCGCTCGGCCGCCACCAGCGCTCCCTCATCGAGCTCGGCTACGAGGGCGTCACCATCGAGCAGGTGCTGGAGCAGCGGCTGCGCCGCGCCGTATGGGAGCCGGCCGCCACGGCGGCCGTCGCCCTCGCGGCCGTCGAGGACGCCCTGCTGTTCCTCGGCGGCAAACGGTTCGTCGACGAGCTCGGCGCGCGGGCCGTGGAGCTGCTTGCGGCCGAGCGCACGGTGGACGACGCGCCGGAGGTGCTGCGCCGGATCCGCCGCCTGCTCGGCTACTACCGCGCCACCGGGCCGGTGCTCCCCGCCTGGTGCGAGGCGTTCGTCAGCGCCGGATACGCCCACTACTGCACGCTGCTGCCGACCGCCTTCGTGGACGAGGACACCGGCGTCCGGCAGGTGGGCGCCATGCTGGGGTTCCTGTTCACCATGGAGAGCCTCGCGCTGGCGCTCGGGTGCGACCGCGCCCAGCTCGAGCTGGCGGTACGGCAGTCGCATCCCGAGGCGCCTGCCAAGGTGGCGCTGCTGTGGGCGGCGCAGTCCCAGCTCGGCGTGCTGCCGCAGGCCGAGTTGCGGTCGCGGTGCGACGAGCTGCTGGCCAACCCGCTGGTGGTCCCGTCGTTCCCTCTGTACATCACCGGGTTCGTGCAGGCCCTGGAGCCGGCTCCGGGGCTCGCGGGGTTCGTGGTCGAGGTGATCTCCAAGGCGTTCGGCCGGCTGCCCGACAGCGTCCTGCTGCCGTGGCTGCCCAAGCTGATCACGATGCTCCGCGACCAGGCCGGCGAGCTGGTGCCGGTGCTCGTCCGCGAGGCGGGCCGCACGTTCCCGGGCACGCTGGCCGAGGTGGACGCCTGGGTGCCGCCCTGGTCGGCGCGACCGGCGCCCGAGGCGTCCCGGGACCCGGTGCCCGCGGGGCCGGTGACCGGGCTGCTGGTGGCGCACCCCTCGGCGCTCGACGCGGTGGCGGAGCTGCTCGGGTGCGAGGGGGAATGGCAGGATCTCGCAACGGACGAACCGGACGACCAGGAAGTGCGCGCACTCCTGTCCGCCCACCCCGAAACCGCCTTCGCGGTGTCGGCACTGCTCGGCTAGCCGGCCGGTCCGGAGCAGGCCGGGGCGCCTTGTGGTGCCCTGCGGGGAAGCGGGGAAGGTGTCGCGGGTTTCGGTTTTTGGCGGTCGCGAAGCCCCCTGCCTGTTTTGTTAATTCCTGGGTGGAAAAGGTGGGGCACCCGGTCCCGATTGAGGTCCGGGTGCCGGGTCGCTCGCCCAGGCGACGCGGTCATGTTCACCTTTGTCTGGAAATTGCGCCTAGCCTGTGTTCCCGCATGTCGGATGACGGGGAATCAGGCCACCGATTATTAAGGTGGAAAGACAGGGCGCGTCACGACAATGCGTCATGACCGCACCACGCCTCAGGAAAAGGCAATCCTCATGACAGATCCCGGGCGCGCTCGCGTCTTGTCACGAAATATCGTTCGGTTCGTGCTGACGGGCGGCATAGCGGTCCTGCTCGCCGCCGGGGGCGTCATCGCGACGTCTTCCGGCGCGAACGCGGTGACGGCGCCGGTCGCCCTGGGTACGGCCGCGAACTTCGCGGTACTGGCCGGGAGCACGGTCGCAAGCACCGGTCCCACGGCCGTCACCGGAGATCTGGGGATCAGCCCGGGTTCCACGTTGACGGGCTTCCCGCCCGGCACGGTCAACGGGGCGATCCACCTGGCCGACGCCACCGCCGCCCAGGCCCAGGTCGACCTGATCGCCGCCTACAACGACGCCGCCGGCCGGACTCCGGCCGTCACCATACCCACCGAACTCGGCGGCACGACGGTTACGCCGGGGGTCTACACCTCGGCCGCCGGCACCTTCGACATCACCGGGAACCTGACCCTGGACGCCCAGGGCGACCCCACCGCCGTCTTCATCCTCCAGGCGGCCTCCACCCTCACCACGGCCTCCGGCAGCACCGTCACCCTGGCCGGCGGCGCGCTGGCGTGCAACGTCTTCTGGCAGGTCGGCAGCTCGGCCACCCTGGGCACCGGTTCCACCTTCATCGGGAATGTCCTCGCCATGACCTCGATCACCGCGACCGTCGGAACCGAGATCACCGGCCGCCTCCTGGCCCGCAACGGCACCGTCGACCTGGACACCGCCACCATCACCAAGGCCGACTGCGCGCTCGACAGGACCACCACCACCTCGGTGAACTCGTCCTGCGCCATCGACCAGCTGAGCCCGATCACCTTCACCGCGACGGTGAGATCTCCGGGCTCGACCGTGCCCACCGGCCCGGTCGAGTTCTTCAGCGACGGCGTCAGCCTGGGCACGGCCCCGCTCAATGCCACCGGCCACGCGGAGCTGACCGTCGCGAACCTCTCCGAAGGCGCGCACGAGATCGTCGCGGTCTTTCCTGGTACGACCGACCTGGACGCCAGCACCTCGCCGCCGTTCATCGTGCGTGTCGATTCCCAGGGGTTCTGCCAGATAGTGGATTGCTGGACGCCGGCCGGTGCTCCATGAATCGCGGCGTATGAAAGTGCCTGGGGGGATTACGTCACGGCTTTCCCGATGCCATGTCCTCATTTTACCGTTCACCACTCGATCGAACGTATTTTGAGCCATCCAACGGGTATCTCGTGGCCATCACCCATGCGTCAAAGAGGACACCTTTCGGGACCGCAACGACATGGAATGAAATGACTTATAGCGACAGCGGAAATTTCGTAGCCTCGCAGTCCGGCAGAACCGCCAAAACGTGGAGCCTTACCGTGCTGCTCGTCGGCGCTTTTTTGGTGACGTCATGCCAGCCCCGGGCAAACGCACTCAAGGATCAACCGGTCGGAAATCAACCTGTTTCACCGGTCAAAGAGGATGAGCAGCACCCCAAGTGCCATCACCGCACCGCCTCCCGAAAGCCACACGTCCACGTGAAGGGTCACTGCTGGAAGAGATGCTGCGGGCCGTGCAAGTGCCGGAAGGGGCACTGCGGGTGCCACCGCGGGTCGAAGGGCAGGAAAGGCCTGAAGCGCGGGACCGGCCCGACCGTCCGGTACGGCCCCGAAGTCCCGGGGGTCGGGACCGGCGCACCTGGAGGCGCGGCCCCCGGCAGCCGACCAGGCACGTACATCCAGATGGGCCCACCCGGCCCACGAGGCCCCCTGGGCCCGACAGGCCCAGCCGGCATCCACGGACCCGAAGGCCCGGAAGGACCTGAAGGACCCGAAGGTCTCGAAGGTGAGCAAGGACCCGAAGGCCAAGAAGGACCCGAAGGCACGCAAGGCCCGACGGGCCCGCAAGGCCTCACCGGCCCCCCGGGCACGACGGGACCAGCCGGCCCAGCAGGCCCGACAGGCGTACCCGGACCAGCAGGCCCGCAGGGCATACCGGGCACGACAGGACCCATAGGTCCGCAAGGTGCGACGGGACCCACAGGTCCGCAGGGCGTGCCGGGGGCGACAGGGCCGGTAGGTCCAGTCGGTCCGCAAGGCACGGCTGGAGTAGCGGGCCCGACAGGCGAGGCGGGACCAACTGGACCGTCGGGAGCGACGGGAGCGGAAGGCGCGCCAGGCCCAGCCGGTCCACAAGGCATCCCGGGACCGGAAGGTCCGCAGGGCGTAGCGGGACCAGCGGGCCCGCAGGGCACGACAGGAGCGACAGGGTCGGCGGGCGTAGCGGGACCGGCCGGAGTAACAGGCGCGACGGGACCGCAAGGCATCCCAGGGCCGACAGGACCCGAGGGTCCGCAAGGCACGGCAGGAGTAGCGGGCCCGGCAGGCGTGGCAGGACCAACAGGGCCGTCGGGAGCGGAAGGCCCGCCAGGCCCGGCCGGTCCGCAAGGCACCACCGGACTCACTGGCCCGGCAGGGCCGGAAGGACCGCAGGGTGTACCGGGACCGGCGGGCGTGGCAGGACCGACAGGATCGGCGGGCGTAGCAGGTGCGACGGGAGCCGAAGGACCGACAGGCCCGGTCGGCCCACAAGGCATCACGGGACCGGCAGGTCCGCAGGGCGTAGCGGGACCGGCTGGCCCGCAGGGGACGACAGGAGCAACGGGACCGGGAGGGGCGGCAGGTCCAGCCGGCCCGCAAGGCGTCACAGGACCGGCAGGCCCGCAAGGCACGACAGGAGCAACGGGGTCGGCAGGCGTAGCAGGACCGGCAGGCCCGCAGGGCATTACAGGAGTGGCGGGACCGGACGGGCCGGCCGGACCCCAGGGTGTCGCGGGGATAGCGGGACCCCAGGGCGCCACAGGAGAGACAGGACCGGCGGGCCCGGCGGGAGCCACCGGGGCGACGGGAGCCACCGGAGCCGAAGGAGCGGCCGGACCCCAAGGCGCCACAGGAGATACCGGACCGGCGGGAGCCACCGGGGCGACAGGAGCCACCGGAGCCGAAGGACCGGCCGGACCCCAAGGCGCCACAGGACCAGCAGGACCAGCAGGACCCCAAGGTGTCGCAGGGATAGCAGGACCGGTCGGGCCCCAAGGTGTCGCAGGGATTGCGGGACCCCAAGGAACCATAGGAGATACCGGACCGGCGGGGACCACGGGGGCGACGGGAGCCACCGGAGCCGAAGGACCAGCCGGACCCCAAGGAGCCACAGGAGATACCGGACCGGCGGGAGCCACCGGGGCGACAGGAGCCACCGGAGCCGAAGGACCAGCCGGACCCCAAGGCGCCACAGGACCAGCAGGACCCCAAGGCGTCGCAGGGATAGCAGGACCCCAAGGAACCACAGGAGATACCGGACCGGCGGGACCGGCAGGGACCACAGGGGCGACAGGAGCCACCGGAGTCGAAGGACCGGTTGGACCTCAAGGCGCCACAGGACCGGCGGGACCCCAAGGTGTCGCCGGGATAGCGGGACCCCAAGGAGCCACAGGAGAGACAGGTGCGGCGGGGCCGACCGGCGCTACAGGCCCGGCGGGAGCCGTAGGGCCGGCGGGGGCCACCGGGCCGGCAGGAGTCACCGGGCCGGCAGGAGTCACCGGGCCGATAGGGCCGGTGGGGGCCACGGGGGCGACGGGGGCCACTGGAGCGACCGGGGCGACAGGCGCCACCGGGGCGACCGGGCCGCCGGGGATGGTCACCTGTTTGGGGGACAGGTGGGGGGTGATCGGTCGTAACTCGGCGGGGGGGCCGAGTGCTGTTTATCGGGTCGGTCCGTATGGCCGGAATCCTGCCACCAACTCCGCGGCCGATGTGCCGCCCCCCTACGGCGTCGGCAGCCTGGGGCTCATCGTCGGCGGCAGTCCCGACAAGATCGCTTTCGGTGACGAGACGGACTTCGCGGAGCTGCGGGTCAGCGATCTGACGACCCTGAAGTACTGGGCGTACGCGGGCACCGACTCCCCCGCGGACGTCACGGTGCCGGGGCTGAGCATCGAGGTCGATCCCAATGTGGGCACGGAGGCCCAGGCGACCCTGGTCTACCTGCCGGACACCTCGACCAGCCCGTCCGCTCCGGCCACCCGGCTTCCGAACACCTGGCAGCAGTACGACGCCGGTGCGGCCGGCGGCCAGTGGTACGCGACCGGGGCGACGGGAACCCTGGTCAACTGCACCCTGGCCACCCCCTGCTCGTTCGGCGACCTGAAGGCCAGGCTGCCGGACGCGGTGATCACCCTCAGTCTCGGCTTCACCGAGGACAGCGCCTTCATCGGCGCCCTCGACGGGCTGCAGGTGAACAACACGCTCTATGACTTCGAGCCGGGCGGCGTGCGGAAGCTTGCCATACCAGCCTCGGTCACCCGGAAGACGAACTGAGAGGTCGTACCGGCGCAAACGGATATGGACCAGTCGGTCACCCGGAAGACGAACTGAAAGGTCGTACCGGCGCAAACGGATACGGACCAGTCGGTCACCCGGAAGACGAACCGAGAGGTCGCACCGGCGGAAACGGATTTGGACTAGAAGGCGGGCGGTTGTCCGGTCTGGCGGCGGTGCTGCCCTCCTGACGCGGGAACCGACGGCGACGCGTGGCGCCGCATAGCGGCGCCCTGGTCTGGTCGAGTGCTATAACAGATCACTGGCGGCCGTGAATCCCATGGTCACCGGCCTCTCCTCCCGCCTTGAGTCTGCTACGGATGTGGGGCGCATGAGGAATCTCGTGCCGGCGGTGCCGCGGGGCGCCGGGGTCTCGACGCCGGCCGGAGGGCCGGCGATGAGGCGGGTCCCGTCCAGGGCCCACCGGCCGGGAATCGCCCGGCTGGCGGTGCTCGCGCTGCTGCCCGTCGCCGCCCTGCTCGTCGCCGCGCCGCCCGGCATGAGCGCCGCGCAACCGCAGGTGGACCTCGGGACCGCCCGCGGCTTCGCGGTCATGGCCGGGAGCACGATCACCAACACCGGGACCACCACCGTGACCGGTGACCTCGGGCTGAGCCCGGGCACGGCGGTGACCGGCTTCCCGCCGGGCACCGTGACCGGCACCATCCACGCCGCCGACGCCGCCGCCGCCCAGGCCCAGATCGACCTGACCGCCGCCTACAACGACGCCGCCGGCCGGACACCGACGGCGACCGTGCCGACGGAGCTCGGCGGCACCACGCTGACGCCCGGCGTCTACAACTCAGCGGCCGGCACCTTCGGCATCACCGGGGACCTGACCCTGGACGCCCAGGGCGACGCCACCGCCGTCTTCGTCTTCCAGGCGGCCTCCACCCTCATCACCGCCTCCGCCAGCACCGTCACCCTGGTCGGCGGCGCCCAGGCGCACAACGTCTACTGGCAGGTCGGCAGCTCGGCCACCCTGGGCACCGGCTCCAGCTTCGCCGGGAACATCCTCGCCCTGACCTCGATCACCGTCACCACCGGCACGAGCGTGAGCGGGCGCGCGCTGGCCCGCAACGGCGCCGTCACCCTGGACACCGACACCATCAGCAGATCCACCGGCGCGCTCTTCATCAGCGTGCCCGCGTCGGCGGACCTCGGGTCGGCGGCGGCGGGCTCGGCCCAGGTGTCGGCCCACCTCGGCGGCGTCACCGTGACCGACACCCGTGACGCCGCCTCCGCCGACTGGGTCGCGACCGTCAGCTCGACGGACTTCACCACCGGTGGCGCCACCGCGCCGGAGACCATCTCCAAGGGGTCGGTCGGCTACTCTCCGGGCTCGGCCACCAGTACGACCGGTGACGCGACGTTCGCCCCCGGGACCGCCGGGAGCCTCGGCTCCGCGCGCACGGCGTTCTCCGCCTCCGACGGCACGGGCGACAACTCCGCCACCTGGAACCCGACGATCACCGTGACCCTGCCCGCTCAGGTTGTCGGCGGAAACTACAGCGGCGTCGTGGTCCACTCCGTCGCCTGAGGACACCCCTCCTCCGGAAGTCACCTTCACGCGGCCGGCCGATGACCGCCGATGGACAAATCCGTGTTATCCCCGAAATGGGCTTAAAAGGTTCTATCGGAATACTTGTCATGCAGCATCATGGCGGCGGTCATAGTTTTTGATCAGGACTTGGCAGGGCATGAAAGGAGATGCGTTTCCTGTCGTGTTAGCGTGCTGCTGTCTCGCTATATCGATGCATAGCCGAGATATCGACATCCGCCGTGATGCAAGGAAGTTCGGTGGCCATGAACAAGATTTCCAGGACGACTGCGCTAGCAGTCGCAGCGATTACGATGTCGGTGGGCATGGTGACCGGAGTCCCGGTCGCCCAAGCCGCCACCTGCGCGGCGAGTGCCGCCTGCGACACCACGACGACGTTCGACATCAGCGCGGGCGCACTGGAGATCACCGTGCCCGACACGGCCGATCTCACCAACGACGGAGCGCCGGGCGGATTCGCTTACGGTCTGCTCGGGGCGGTCACCGTCAACGACGCGCGGGCGTCGGCCACTCCGGCCTGGACGGCGACCGTCACCGGCACCTCCTTCATCACCGGCGGCGGCGACGACCCGGGCGAGACCATCGCCAACAGCAGCGTGTACTACTGTTCGGGCTCCGCGACGGCGACGACCGGCAACGGTACCTTCACGGCAGGTCAGACGGGCTGCGCCGCACCAGGGCCGGCGACCGGGGCGACGCTGGCCGCCCAGCGCAACGCGTACTCGCACACCACCGGCACCGGCAACAACTCCGCGACCTGGAACCCGCAGATCACGGCCGTGCTGGCGCTCAGCAACATCACCGGCCAGTACACGGGCACGATCTCTCACACGGTGGCCTAGCCACGTGAGACGGCGTCCCTCGCTGTTCACGTCCATCGCGGTGGTCTTCCTGCTGCAGGGAGCGGCCTGCGCCGCGGCTCTCGCGGATGGCGGCCCGGCCGGTTCCCGGCCGGGCCGCCAGGGGTCCGACGGCAAAATCGGGATCAGATTGCTGGAGGCCTCGTCGAATCGTCGCGACGACCCCCGGGCGCTCCTTTATGTCGTCGACCACATCAACCCCGGCACCACGATCTCGCGGCGACTGGAAATAAGTAACACCTCTGCAAAAGCGCAACGCGTGACGATGTTCCCCGGCGCGGCGACCATCGACCACAACAAATTCGTTCCGGCACCGCATCGCGATGCCAACGAGCTGAGTTCATGGATTTCCATCGACCCCTCGGAACCGGTCGTGCCGCCGAACGGCAATGTTCAGGTGACGGCCACGATCGCCATTCCGGAGAACGCGTCCAGGGGGGAACGGTACGGCGCCATCTGGGCCAAACTCGCCTCCTCGCGGGAGCCGGGGCACAGGAACGCCATCGCGATGATCAACACTGTCGGCATACGGGTCTATCTCGACATCGGCCCCGGCGGCGACTCGCCGTCGGACTTCCGCATCGACCGGCTGACGCCCGGCCGTGCCAAGGGCGGCACGCCCGTGGTGAAGGCGATGGTCACCAACACCGGGCAGCGTGCGATCGACCTGGTGGGCCGGATGTGGCTCTCCGACGGCCCGAGAGGCATGCGGGTCGGCCCGTTCACCGCGCAGGTGGGAACGACGCTCATGCCGGGCACCGGCGCGCCGATCGTGGTCACGCTGGACGACTGGCTGCCCGACGGGCCCTGGCGGGTCAAACTCCTGATGGAGAGCGGCCGGGTCCGCCGCACGGTCACCGGCACGCTGACCTTTCCCCAGAAGGACGCGACCTGGGGCCGGGCCGCGCGCCTGGACTCCCTGTCCCCGTGGATGTACGTCGCCGCGGGGGTGCTCGCCACCGTGGCCGCCCTGGCGCTCGCGGGCCTCGTCGTAGGCCGCCGGCTGTCCGAACGGTACCGGTCCGGAGCGGCGCCGAGGCGCTAGCCTGTCCTCCAGGTCGCGACATGCGAGAAGGGCATGAGCGGGTGGCCGTACCGGACCTTCGACACCCCCGGGTGGCAGATGACCCACATGATCTCCACCACGCCCCGGCAGCGGCCGATGACCGGGGCGCGCCAGGTGTCGCGGTGGGCGCACCGGCTGGTGGCCGTCTCCCTCAGCGTCTTCGCGCTGGCAGGGGCGGTGCGACTGTGCGCGCCCGGGACGGCGGGGACGACCGGCGAGCCGGCCGGTGTCCGGCGGCAGCTCGCGTTCCTGCGCTCGGCGCTGGACGGCGGCGCCGGCGACCAGGCCCAGGCACTGTTCCCCGAGGGGTACTTCTTCCTGCACGCGCTGTACGGCCTGACCTGGGTCGAGCTCGGCATGCGCTTACCGGCCGGCGAACGGCCGGCGGCGCTGCGGGAGGCACGGTGGGCGCTGGGACGCCTGGACTCGCCGTCCGGCCGCGCGCCCTTCAGCCCCGGCCTGACCCCGCCCTACGGCGTGTTCTACCAAGGCTGGAGCAACTGGCTGCGCGGCGGCGTGCTGAGCCTGCAACCGGAAGGGCACCGCGACCCGGCCGAGCTGCGGCGGTTCGCTAGCGACTCCGCCGCGCTCGGCGGGGCGTTCGACGCCTCGCCCACGCCGTACCTGGCCGCCTACCCGGGCCAGGCGTGGCCGGTCGACTCGACCGTGGCCATGGCGTCGCTGCGGCTGCACGACACCCTGCTGCCGCCCCGGTTCGCCGGCACCGCCGGGCGGTGGGTCCAGGAGGTGCGGCGGCGGCTCGACCCGGGCACCGGGCTGCTCCCGCACCGGGCCGACCCCGCCACCGGCGACCCGGCGGAGGTGGCCAGGGGCAGCTCGCAGAGCCTCATCCAGCGGTTCCTCCCCGACATCGACCCGGCCTTCGCCGCCGGGCAGTACCCCCGTTTCCGCGACCGCTACCTCGCCTCCCCCCTCGGCCTCGGCCCGGCCGTGCGGGAGTACCCCGGCGGCGCCGACGGCCCCGCCGACGTCGACTCCGGCCCGCTCCCCCTCGGCGTGAGCCTGCCGGCGACCGTGGTCACCATCGGCGCTGCCCAGGTCAACGGCGACGCCACGCTCGCCGCGGGGCTGGCCGCCTACGGCGAGCTGGCCGGTCTGCCGATCGGCACCCCGTGGACCAAGCGGTACGCCTTCGGGCTGCTGCCGATCGGCGACGCCTTCCTGGCCTGGTCCAAGACCGCGCGCCCCTGGGTGACCCGCGCCCCGCCCGCGCCCCCGGACCGCCTCTCCCCCCTCTGGCGCCTCCCCCTTCTGGCCCTCCTGCTCGCCCTCGCCACCGTCCCCTGGCTTCCCGTCCGGGTCAGGAGCCGGGGGCGGGCGGGGCGGCCGTGAATACGGCTCGCGGACCAGGGTGACGCGCGGCGGTCAGCGGGCGGCGGTGCGGAAGATCGGCCAGCAGATCTCGGTGAGCTGCTCGGCGCCGGGGTCCTCGCCGGACACCAGGTAGTTCTCCCGGACCGGCCCCTCGACGCTGAGCAGCCGCTCGGCCACGAAGCCGCCGAGCGCCCCGTAGGTGCGGTCGACGTCGTCGTGCGAGCCCCGGTGGACGGTGACGGCCAGCTCGGCCGCCGGGAGCTCCACGATCTCCACGCGGCCAGTCGCGCCGGACGTGGCCGCGCTCGGCACGAACACGGTCGCCTCGCCGATCTCGTCGCCGAACAGTTCGGGCGCGTACAGGCCGCCGGGCGGTCCCTCCGCCGTGCCGCCGGCGGTGTTCAGGGCGGAGCGGATCTCGCGCATCGCCCCGCTGAACCAGTCCCCGAAGCCGGGGATGTCCACCGTGGCGGTGATCGCCCACACGGGGGTCGCCGGGACGGTGCGGAACTCGACCTCGATGGGGCGGACGGTGGGTTCGAGCAATTCGCGTAGCGCCCCGACGGCTTCGCTGGTCTCGCGCAGGTGCGTCTCCATGCGCCGCAGGTGGGCGCCGATGATCCGGTTGCGCAGGTCGACGTCGCCGGTGGCCAGCACGGCCCTGATGTCGGGCACCGGCATGCCGAGGGTGCGGAACCGCCGGATGACCTGGGCGGTCCTGAGCTGGCTGGTGTCGTAGTGCCGGTAGCCGTTGAAGGCGTCGATGTGGGCGGGCTCCAGGAGCCCCAGTTCGTGGTAGTGCCGCAGCGCCTTCTTGCTGAGCTGCGCCATCACCGCGAACTCGCCGATGGTCAGCAGCGCCGCCATCTCCCCTCCCTCGGCCGCCGAGGACGCTGACGGTGATCGTGGTGTCATGGGGGCGATCACATGATACGCAGCGCGGAGACGAGCCCCTCGCGCAGGGTGAAGTCGAAGGTGAGGTCCGCGAGGCCGCCGGGGAAGTCCCCCTCGACGCGCACCATCACCTGGTGGCGCTCGGGGGAGATGGGCCGGTCGCCGGTGACCGTGGTCGTGTAGGTCCACTCGGACGGCCCGCCCTCCCGCCACCGGACGATCTCCTCGTGGCCGGTGTAGGTCCTGCCCTCGTCCTGGACGGTGCCGTCGGCGGTGAAGCAGGCGGCGAGCCGCTTGGCGTCCCGCGCCTCGGCCGCGTCCAGGTAGCGGGTGACGACGTCAGGGGTGGTGGTCATGGTGATCTCCTCGTCCGGGCGGCGCGGTGGTGCGCCGCTCAAGGACGAGGTTTGACCTTCCCTTAGCGGCAAGGTCAAGCCTTCCGGTGACGGGCGCGTCACCAGGGCGCCCCGCGGCGGAAGGGAAGAGGCTGTGACCATGGAGCTGACCGGCAAGAGGGCCCTCGTCACCGGTGGTACCAAGGGCATCGGCGAGGCGGTCGTCGAGCGGCTGGCCGCCGCGGGGGCGCGGGTCGTCACCACGGCCCGCTCGGCGCCCGCCCAGGGCGTGCCCGATCACGTGGAACGGTTCGTCGCGGCCGACCTGGGCACTGAGGAGGGGGCCGGCGCGCTCGCGCGGGCGACGCTGGACGCGCTGGGCGGGCTCGACATCCTCGTGCACAACGCCGGCGGGACGGACGCGACGGCGGGCCCCTCGACCTCGTTCGGCGAGCGGGACTGGCAGGGGGCGCTGGCGCTGAACCTGCTCGCGCCGGTACGGCTGGACCGCCTGCTGGTGCCCGTCATGAGCGAGCAGGGGTCGGGGGCGGTGGTGCACGTCACGTCGATCGCGCGGACCCTGCCGGGGAGCGCGCCGATGCCGTACTCCGCGGCCAAGGCGGCGCTGAACAACTACAGCAAGGGGCTGGCCGCCCAGACGGCCGCGTCCGGCGTCCGGGTCAACCGGGTGCTGCCGGGATTCATCGAGACCTCGGGCGCGCGGCATCTGATGGACGACACCGCGGCGGCCCTCGGCATCGACAGGGACGGGGCCCGCAAGCTGATCATGGACGCGCTCGGCGGCATCCCGATGGGCCGTACAGGTCGCCCGGCGGAGGTCGCCGAGCTGATCGCCTTCCTGGTCTCCGACAGGGCGGCGTGGATCACCGGCGCCGAGTACGTCATCGACGGCGGCACCATCCCCACCGCCTGAGAGGGCCGCGACGCGCCCTCCGCCCGGACGAGGCCCCGCACCCGCGAGCCGGGCCCGCCGTCATTCCCCGGAGTCGCCGGTGAACGGCCCGAGGTCCGTCCGGCCGGTCACCCCGAGCTTGGCGTACACGGCGCGCAGGTGGTTCTCCACCGTGCGCACCGACACCACCAGGCGGGTGGCGATCTCCCTGTTGGCCAGGCCGCCGGCCGCCAGGCGGGCGATCTCGTACTCCCTGGCGGTGAGGCCGGGGGCGCTGAGCCGCTGGAGAGCGGGGGTGCGGGCGCCCTGACAGCGGCCCGCGAGCACCCACGCGCGAGCCCCCTCGGCACGGGCGGAGGCCTGGCGGGCGGCCGAGGCGTGGGCCTGGGACGACTGCGCGGCGGCCTCGGCCGCGTCCAGGAGCATCCCGAGCGTCTCGAACCGCCGCGACACCTCGGCGAGCGCGGGCCCGTCGCGGTCCACGAAGGCCAGCGCGTGGTCGGCGCACAGCGTGGCCAGCGGCCCGTCCTGCGACGCGGCCACCGCCGCCAGCCGCTCCACGACCTCGCGCGCGGCGCCCAGCCGTACCGCCGAGTGCAGGGCGATGGTCTCGAAGCTCGGGTATCCCTCCCGCCGGCACAGGGCGGCCCCTTCCAGCGTGAGCTCCACCGCGCGGGCCAGTTCCCCCTCGGCGGCCGGGACCCACGGGAGCACGGCGCCGAGGAACGACCGGCTCAGGGACGCGACCTCCGGCCGGAGCAGGGCGCAGGAGCGGGCGGCACGTTCCGCCGAGGCCCGCGCGGTCGCGGCGTCGCCGAGGGTGGCGTGGGGGGGGGGGGGGGGGGGCGGCGCGGGGGGGGGGGGGGGCGGGGGGGGGGGGCCCCGCCCCCCCGGGGGTCAGGCTCAGCGCCGACGGCCGGCGGCCCGCGCGCTCGTGCGCCTCGGCGAGGACGCGGTAGTGGCGGCGTACCCGCAGCGCGGGCAGCCGGGGCCGGATCAGCTCGCCGTAGAGCGGGTGCTCGAGGCGCACCCGTTCGTGCCCCCCGGAGGGGTCCAGCCGCACCAGGCCGAGCGCCTCGGCGCTCTCCACCGCGGAGCGTTCGACCAGCCGGTCCAGCGCGGCCAGGTCCACCGGCTCGCCCAGCGCCACCAGTTCCAGTACGACGCGCTCCTCCGGGTTGGCCGTCCCCATGCGCTGCGCGACCAGGTCGGTCAGCCGGGAGGCGTCGCGCAGGAGCTCCTCGCGCAACCGCCAGACGCCGCCCTCGTCGCGCCGCACGGCCACGTCCACCAGCTCCCTGAGGAACAGCGGGTTGCCCTGGCCGAGCCGGTGCAGTCTCCCGGCCCCGGCCGGACCGGCGAGCACGACCGCGTGGCAGCCGGGATCGGCCACGGCGCGGACGAGGCGGCCCAGTTCCGCCTCTCGCCCGGTGAGTGGCCACGCCCGCACTTGCCCGCCCATCTGAGTACCGAGGCACTCATGCCTCAGGGGCCCCGCTCCCTCATTGTCGGTCTCACGGCCCGCCGCGCCAACCGTCCAGCAGGACCGGTCCTTGGCCGGCGGCACGACCTGGGAGGTCCCATGAAACGGTTCATTCGGCGGCGTACCGGCGCGGAGTCGCCCCGGCGCCCGTCAAGGCGCGGGGGGGGGTCGTCCCGGCGGCCATGGCGACGCTGCTCGCGAGTACCCACCTCACCACCTGCGAGCCGATCAGGACGGCAGAGGTCGTCGTGCTCGCCCTGAACGCACTCGGCCCGCTCTCCGAGCCGACCACCGGCCAGAACGAGCGGCCAGGCCCCGAGGCCGGCACCGGTCCCGGCGACCTTCCCGGCCTGTACGAGCGGAGCGCACGAACCTGCGGCACCCCGGTGCCGGTGTGGTCGGCGGAGCCCCGACGATGACACGCCACACCCGGCCTTGTCCACCGCGATGTTCACAGATCCCGAAAGTCCGTCGAAACTATCGGGACGTCGCCCGACTCCGGCTCGATGATTGGAGAGGGTAGAAAACTAAGACAAAATAGCCCTTTTCTGGCCCACCGCCGCTCGTGACGTTCGCCAACCTTTCAATCTACGTCGACCCTCACACCCGTGAAGTTTCGGATATTATTCGAAAGTTTCTTGGGACGTCCTGTCCACGTTCCCTCCCTCAGAAGGGAGTCCCCGGTGAGGGAGACCGGGGGTGGTTTCGGGGGGTGGGGGTCACTCTTCGGGGTAGCGTAGGCCGACCTGGGTTCGGGCGGCGTCCATGGTGCCCATGATCTCGCAGGACTCGGCCAGCGGTAGTACGGGGCTCTCCAGCAGGCCCTCGCGTAGGCACCGCGCCACCTCTTCGGTCTGGTAGCGCAGACCGTTGCCCGGCACGGGGAACTCGTACCGTTCCACCGCGCCGGTGCGCTCGGTCAGGGTGAACGACGTCGGCCGGTACCAGGTGGCGTCGATGTCGATGCGCCCGTCCGTGCCGGCGATCGAGGCCCGGTTGGGCAGGAACGCCTGCATGCTGCTCGTCGCCACCGCCTGGCGGCCCTGCTCGTACCCGAGCACCACCGCGGTCTGCCCGTCCACCCCGGTGTCGCCGAACTGCGTGGC
The DNA here is from genome assembly GCF_025506355.1 of Sphaerisporangium corydalis. Lineage (GTDB taxonomy): Bacteria > Actinomycetota > Actinomycetes > Streptosporangiales > Streptosporangiaceae > Sphaerisporangium > Sphaerisporangium corydalis. Next base: position 65,950 of record NZ_JANZYP010000027.1, on the reverse strand, counting down.
CGCGAGCACCGACGCGGGGGCGCCGAGCACCATGGACATGAACGACAGCGGGTAGACGCCCAGGTCGAGCAGGGCGCCGCCGCCCAGGTGCGGGTCGAACATGCGGTGCTCGGGATCGTGCCGGAACCAGGCGCCATGCTCGGCGGTGACCAGCCGGACGTCACCGAGGCGCCCCTGGGCGAGCAGTTCGCGGACGCGGACCATGTGCGGCAGGAACCGCGTCCACATCGCCTCCATCAGAAAGACCCCGCGCGACCTGGCCGCCTTCACCAGCTCCTCGGCCTGCCCGCGGTTGATCGTGAACGGTTTCTCGACCAGGACGGCCTTGCCGGCCTCGATGGCGGCCAGGGCCACGGCGTGGTGCGCGGAGTGCGGCACCGCGACGTACACGGCGTCGACGTCATCGGCGGCCAGCAGCTCGGCCTGGTCGGAGTGGGCCCGGGGCGCGGACGTGCGCGCGGCGAACGCCTCGGCCCTGGCGGCCGAGCGGGACCCGACCGCCACCAGCTCGCCGGCATCCGACAGCCGCAGGTCGTCGGCGAACGCGGTCGCGATGCCTCCCGTGCCGACGATCGCCCAGCGGAGCGGCGGGGGGTTCTGAGCTCGCGTCGTCATCGCAGTGATGTCTCCTTTGGAACGGTCGGCTTGTCCGGTTCGTCGGGTTTGCCGCGAATGATGGTGTTGCGCAGCGTACCCACCTCCCCGATGCCGATCTCGACCACGTCACCGTGCGCGAGCGTGAACGGCGCCGGCGGCACCAGGCAGGTGCCGGTCGACAGGACGACGCCGTCGGGGTGCACGTCGCCGCGCATGAGGTACGACACCAGGCCGTCCAGCCGCCGGCGCAGCCGCGAGGTGCTCGCCTGGCCGCTCCACTCGCTCCTGCCGTCCCGGTGGATCGTCATCTCGATCGCCAGGTCGTAGGGGTCCTGGACCTCCCAGGCCGGTGTGATCCACGGGCCGAGGCCGCAGGCGCCGAAGTAGGTCTTGGCCTGCGGCAGGTAGAGCGGGTTCTCCCCCTCGATGCTGCGCGAGGACACGTCGTCGCACACGGTGTAGCCGACGATCTCGCCGAGGTGGTTCACCATCAGGGCGAGCTCGGGCTCGGGCACGTCCACGGTCGAGTCGGACCGGATGGACAGGCTCCCCCCGGGACCCACGGCACGCCAGGCGGCCGACTTGAAGAACAGTTCCGGCCGCTCGGCGTCGTACACGAGCTCGTAGACGGTCGCGGCCCGCTCGCTCTCCTCAACCCTGGCCTCCCGGGACGTCTCGTAGGTGACGCCGGCCGCCCACACTTCGGTGCGGCCGTCGACCGGCGCCAGCAGCTCGACGTCCGCGAGCGGCACCTGGTCGCCGGACGGGCCCTCGGCCAGCCGGGCGCGCAGCCCCGCGAGCGGCAGCGCCCACAGTTCCGCGAGCGAGGCGACGCCCGCCAGCTCGGCGACCCCGCCGCCGTCGTGCAGCCCGACCCGGGGCACCGCGGACTCTCGTGTCCGGTACCTGATGATGTTCACCCGACTCCTTCCGGCGGAGTTTCGTAAAACGCGGTGCTGCCGCGGACCACGAGTTTCGTGGACAGTTCGACCCGGCCCTCCGGCACGGCACCGTCCTGGTGGGCGAGCAGAGTGCGGACGGCCAGGGCGGCCAGCTCGGCGGTGGGCTGCCGTACGGTCGTCAGCGGCGGCGTCACCCACTGGGACACCGGCACGTCGCCGAAGCCCACGACGCTCAGGTCGTCGGGCACGCGCAGGCCGCGCCGCCGAGCCGCGGCGTACACGCCGAGCGCCTGCTCGTCGTCGCCAGCGAAGATCGCCGTGGGCGGTTCCGGCCGGGCGAGCAGGGCGAGCGCCAGCTCCAGGCCGGAGGAGAAGCAGAGGTCGCCGTGCTCGACGAGCCGGTCGTCGGCCGGGATGCCGGCCCGCTCCAGCGCCGCGCGGTACCCCGCCAGGCGCGCCTGGGCGCACAGGAACCGCATCGGCCCGGTGATCACGCCGATGCGGCGGTGGCCGAGGCCGATGAGGTGGCGGGTGGCGGCCATGCCGCCGCCCCAGTCGCCCGCGCCGATCGAGGGGAGGTCGGAGTCGCCGTCGCCGACGGGGTCGACCAGGATCGCCGGCACGCCGAGCTTGGCGACGCGCTTGTGGTCGGCCGCCGGCAGCCCGGAGAGCGCGAGGACCACCCCGCGCGGGTCACGCCCGGCGGCGTCCTCCAGCCACTCCCGGCCACGCCCGGGGCCGCCGCCGAGCACGGACACCACGATGCCGATGCGGGCGGCCCGCGCCGCCTCCTCGGCGCCGCGGATCATCTCGCCGGCCCAGGGGGTGCCCGCGTCGTCGAACAGCAACTCGATCAGGCCGCCGCGCCGGACGGCGGTCACGGCCCTCTTGGTGCGCGCGGTGGGGATGTACCCTCGGCTGACCAGCATGGTCTCGATCTGGGACCGGGTGGTGGGCGCCACGTCGGAACGGCCGTTGAGCACCTTGGACACGGTCGCGCGCGAGACCCCGGCCTCAGCGGCGATGTCGGCGACGGTGACCCGCCGTTCGATCGGGTCGGTCACCTGGCCCCCACCCCGCCGGAACCCCGCTTCGTCGTCACGGTCACCGTCGCGGGAGCCGTCGTCACCCCCGCGCGGAGCCCGCCCGGACGCACCTCGCCCCGCTCCCCCGCACCCCTCACCACCACAACCGCGCCCCCTCCCGCTCGGCCCTCATCATCGCATCCCCGGAGCGACCGTCGCTCGAAACTTCGCTGGAAAGGATCGAAACTCCCGCCGTCACAACGCCGAACGGGACACCGCCGCCCGGGCGTCCGCATTAGGGTGACTGACAAGGGACCGGGGCCCGCCGGAGCGGCGCCGCCCCGGATCGCAGCCAGAATGAGCGGCTCGTGGAGGCGACGTGAAGTTCCAGATGCGCGAACGCATGTTCAGTATCGGCGACGACTACTGGATCGAGGACGAGTCGGGGCACCGCGCCTTCCTGGTGGACGGCAAGGCGTTGCGGATCCGCCAGACGTTCGAGCTCAAGGGGCCGGAGGGCGAGGTCCTCGCCGTCATCAAGAAGAAGATGATCAGCATCAGGGACACGATGATCGTCGAGCGCGACGGCGACACGGTGGCGAAGGTCCACAAGAAGCTGTTCAGCCCGCTGCGCCACAAGATGGTGGTCGAGCTCGCCGACGGGCAGGAGTGGACGGCGACCGGCGACATCATCGAGAAGAACTACACCATCGAGGGCGACCAGGGCGTCATCGCCGAGACCTCACGCAAGTGGTTCCGCATCAGGGAGACCTACGGCATCGAGGTCACCCACCCGGACGTCCCCCTGGTCCTGGCCGTCGCCGTCGCCGTGGAGGAACTCGCCGACGAGTCGCGCCACAAGGACGACAAGGACAACGACGACGACTGAGACCCCCGTCCGCGCGCTGCGGCCGTAATGTCGGTGGCGGTGGTTATCATCGGCGATCTGCGTAAAGGAGTCGCGCATGGTCGACACGCTGATCATCCCGGTGCTCGTCACCACCGATCTGCCGCCCGGCACCGACCTGGCCGAGTTCGGCCGGCTGGTCGCCGACGCGGCGGCCGCCTTGCCCGGTGATCGCGGGGTCCCCTACCCCGGATACCTGTCGGGGGCCGCGTTCTGGCTGGACCAGCCCGGTCCCGCGCGCCCCCCGGGCGGGGTGACCCTGGCCGACCACCTCCGCTTCGCGGCGATCCTGGGCCATCTGTCCACCCGTGAGCCCCGCCCGCCCAGGACGATCCTGGCCGACGCCCGGGCGGCCATCACCTCGGCGGTCAGCGGCCGGTACGGCGACCTGGGCAGCCCGCCCGCGGTGCTGGCCATCACCAGCGAGGACGTGCGCGTGCGCACCCCCGACACGGCCGTCCCCGCGGCCACCCGCCAGGGCCTGCCGGAACTGGCCGCCGCCGCCCGCTCCTACCTGTGAGCCCCGGCCGCGGGTGGCGCGGTCAGGGTCCGAAGCGGAAGAACACGGTGCGGTGGTAGTCGCCCGTGGCGACATTCGGCTGGCTTTCCGGGCCGTGTTCGGCGGCGGGCAGGAACTTGTCGCCGATGGCGGGGATGCCGTCGAGGAACGAGATGCCGCCCGCCGGGTAGGGGACGGTGGCCGACTGCGGGTTCGCGCCGGTCGCCGGGGTGAACAGCCGCAGGAACAGGTTCTCCTCCGCCGCGACCATCGTGATGGTGCCCTCGGTCGTGGCCAGGCTCGCCCAGCAGGTGCCGGCGTGGTAGCCCTTGAACTCGGGGTAGGCCCACCCGGTCGCGCCGGTGGCGGTGTCGTTGTAGGCCTTGGTCCACACGTCGGGCCGCACGCCGCGCGTCCGGTTCTTGTAGACCCGGTAGGGCCCGTCGCCGAGCCAGGTCAGGCCGCGCACCTTCGACTCGGGGTAGTCCATGGTCACGCCCAGGTAGTCGTGGTTCCCGGTGCGGTGGTAGGCGTACTCCATCCGCAGCCAGCCGGCGGGGTCCAGGCGCCAGCGCACGGACGTCAGGTCGCCGGTGTACGCGGCCTGCGCGACCCAGCCCGTGCCGTCGGCGCCGTGGGTGAGGCCGGTGAACGTGGCCGCGCCGGCGGCGAGCGCCGGGCCGTTGGCCAGCGACACCGCGACCCCGTTCCGGGTGACGCCGGTCAGCCGCCCGGTGGATTTGCTGATGGTGACCCTGGTGGTGCCGGCGATCATCGTCACGCCGGCCGCGTCCTGTACGGCGGTGACGGCGGGCGCGCCCGCCACCGGTACCACCAGCCGGCCGGCGTGGTCGGCGGCCTTCTTGATCCGCCACATCCAGTCGCTGAGGACACGGCCGGTCGGATCGGTCACCGTCAGCCCGAGCGCGTCGGCGTCCGCCCAGGTCGCGGGCAGGCCGAGCGTGACGGCTCCGGTGGCGCCCGGCGCGATGTCGGGGCTCGCCGCCGTGCCCTGGGCGACCGTGGTGTGACCCGTCGAGCCGGGGGCGGCGAAGGTCACCAGCCGCCAGGTGAACGTGCACGTCCTGGTGCCGGTGAAGTCGTAGCGGTTGACGAGTTTCACGGTCTTGTCGAAGCCGGAGGGGAACGCCGACGCGTAGTACGCGGGGCTGGCGAGCTGGACCGGTGACCAGATGTCCCTGATCGTGGAGAAACTGGCTTCCTTCTCCCGGTACGGGCCGACGATGCCGTCGGGTGCGCGGTTGCCCGTGGTGTCGATGGCGCCGCCTTGGTCGCCGCGCGCGACGCCCTCGTCCAGCAGCGCCCAGATGAACCCGCCGGCGGCCCTCGGCCCGGCGCCCATGACCTTCCAGTAGTCGTTCAGCCCGGCGCCGGCGCCGCCGTCGTAGAGCCCGTGCAGGAACTCGGTCGGCATGAAGATCGTGCTCCCGGCCAGCTTGGCGACCGTGGAGGCGTACGTCTGGTAGTGGCTGGTGTCGATGCCGCTGAACGTGGTCCACGGGTGCAGGACCTTGCGCTTCTGCGGGTCGTACAGCGCGAAGTCGTCGTCCAGCGCGGTGTTCCAGCCGCCCTCGTTCCCGTTGTCCCAGAACAGGATGCTGGGGTGGTTGACGTCGCGGGTCACCATCGCGGCCACCAGGGGCGCGCCGACGCCCTCGTCGTAGCGTTTCTGCCAGCCGCCGAGCTCGTCGAGGACGTAGAGGCCCAGCTCGTCGCACAGGTCGAGGAAGTAGGCGTCCGGCGGGTAGTGCGACATGCGGACCGCGTTCATGTTCATGTCCTTCATCAGAAGGATGTCCTGCCGGGCGATGCGCGGGCTCGACGCGCGGCCGAGCGTGGGCCAGAAGGTGTGCCGGTTGGCCCCCTTCAGGATGATCTTCTTGCCGTTCACGTAGACGCCGTCCCCAGTGCGCACCTCGACGGTCCTGAACCCGAACCGCTCGGTGACGCCGTGCAGCGGGGTGCCTGCGGCGTCGTACAGCGTGATCTCCGCCTGGTACAGGGCCGGCGTCTCCGCCGTCCAGAGCTGCGGCGCCGCGACGGTGGTGGTGAGCCGCGCGGTGGCCGCCCCCGCGGCGACCGGCACGGAGAAGGCCCCGCCCACGGCCGTGCCGTCCAGCCGCCGGAGCTGCGCGGACACCCGCCCGGCGGCGGTGACCCCGGCGAGCTGGACGTCGGCCGCGAACGCGCCGTTCGCCTTGGCGTCGACGGCCACGCGGTCGACGCGCGCGGCGGGGAACGCCTGCAGCGTCACCGGGCGGTAGATGCCGCCGAAGTTCCAGTAGTCGCCCCGGCGTTCGGCGTCGTTGACCGACGCGTCGGAGGACTCCTTGCCGACCGTCACCTCCAGCAGGTTGGACTGCCCCAGGTTCACCCGTGAGGTCACGTCGTACCGGAAGCGGTAGAAGCCGCCCTGGTGCTTCGGCCCGGCCGAGGTCCCGTTGACCCACACCTCGGTGTCGGTCATCGACCCCTCGAAGACCACGAAGATCCGCCGGCCGGCCCACGCGGCCGGCGGTGTGAACGTGCGGCGGTAGCGGCCGTTCTCGTTCGGCACGAGGGTCCCGCCGTAGTTGTAGGTGCCGAAGCCCTGGCACTCCCAGTTGGACGGGGTGGGGATCGTGCTCCACGCGCCGGCGCGGCGCCCGCTTGAGCACAGGAAGTCCCAGTCGACGGTGTGGTCGGCGTCCGTGCCGGTCAGGTAGAGGACCTCGGTCGGGGCGGCGCCGGCGGGGGCGGCCAGCGCGACGCCGAGGGCGGACAGCCCGGCCGCGGTCGCGCCGGCGGCGCCCATCGCCAGGAAGTCGCGTCGCTTGATCTCCATGGGAACTCCTCGCGCGGGTCAGGGTGCGGCGTTGAGCAGATCGAGCGCGCTGTGCTGGCAGCTGTGGTTGGTGGGCACGTAGGGCCCGGCCCAGTGGCTGCCGTAGGCGTCGAGCGTGTCGCGATCGGCGGCGTAGGCGGTGTCGGCGTTGCGCCGCAGGTAGGTGTCGTACGCGCCGCCGGTCGCCGCGTTCAGCGCGCCGAGGCCGCGGATCGCCGCGCCCTTGAACGAGACCCCGTCTCCGCCGCAGGTGTTGCTCTCGTTGGGTTCGCGCAGGATCCCGTTGGGGCTGAGGTAGGTGCTGGTGGTGAGCGCGTCGCCGACGCGCCGTGCGGTGGCGAGCGCGCCGGCGTCGCCGGTGAGCCGGTTGAGCTGCACCAGGGCGTTGATCAGCACCCCCTGGTTGTAGGTCCAGGTGGGGGCGCCGTTGTTGCGGCAGGTGGTCAGGTCGATGCCGTCGTTGACGAGGTTCGAGCCGTTGAGCATGCCGGTGCCCTGGAACCAGGTCCAGGCGGCCTGGGCCCGGCCCCGGTAGACGGTGTCACCGGGGACGCGCTGCGACAGCGCGGCGTTGAGCTGGATGTAGAGGCTGTTCTCGATGGCGTTCTTGCTCGCCCGGTCGGTCTTCCACCACACGCCGCCGCCGCAGCGGGTGTCCCAGTAGGCGTACATGTGGTCGGCGTCGGCGCGGGCGGTGTCGAGGTACCGGCTCTCGCCGGTCAGGTCGTAGGCGGCCACCCAGGCCAGGCCCCACCAGCCGGTGTCGTCGAGGAACTCGTTGCGGAACCGGCCCAGCCGCGAGCCGGCGTTCTTGTCGTAGGTGGTGGCGATCGCGTAGCGGTAGCTGCTCATGCCGCTGCGCCGGATGTTGTCGATGATCGCGGTGAGCGCGTTCGCGCTCGTCCACCAGGCGTTGGTGTCGAACAGGCCGGTGGCGCGGTCGTAGCGCATCATGAGCGCGGTCGCGGCGGCGGTCCGCCGGTCCCAGGCGTTCCAGGTGGTGCGCGTCCACGCCGTGCAGGCGATCTCGGGGCGGTCGCCGGCCTTGCCGCAGGCCCGCAGCGCGCCGACGCCCAGGCCGGCCCAGTCGTCGACGTTGAACATGGCCGTGCGGGTGCCCCGGGCCCCGGCCGGGGTGGCGGTGAGACCCAGGCGGCTGTCGGGCCAGGTGCGCCCGCCGTCGAACGAGCGGTCGAGCCACACCTGGTCACCGGGGTTCCCGGTCTCCGCCGACGCCCACGCCATCGCGTCGGTGTCGTCGACGTGCACGGCGAAGCGCCGCCCGTACAGGGTCGCGGCGACCGGCTGCCGGTCGGCCGGGGACAGCGCCGGGTCGCGCCCGTCGCAGTAGCGGTTGCAGATCACCGCGGCGGCCTGGGGGGAGGACGCGGCGGGGGCGGAGGACGCGGCGGCCGGGGCGGCGGGACCGGCGAGCACCAGGCACAACGCCAGCGGAAGAGCCCATCGTTCCATCGTGGCGGCTCCATGAGTGGGGGGTGACCATCGCCGGATCGGCGTGGCGTGGAACCTCGGCACAGCAAAGATGAGGGATCGCCGCTTGTCAATGCCCTCCCCCGGCGCGCCCTCGGTGGCGGACCTCCTTCGGCGCCAGGTTTCGGACAGGCCGGAACGAGGCGCGCCGCATCTGATCCGGCGCCCCTGATCCGGGGGCAGGCGGGTCTGAGCAGGTGCGGGGTGCGAAGGCCTACCGGGTGGTGGCCGGGGGGCGCGTTCCGGCCATTGACTCGATCCGTGACGATTGACTAACTTCGGAGAGCCCACCCTGTGAGATCTTGGATCGACAACGTTGTCACGTCGGCCCGCGACAACGTTGCCACATCCCTGCCTGACACGCGTTGTCAGATCCGCGGAAGGTACCCATGCGCTCGCACCGCACCCCCGTTCCCGCCCCCTCAGAACCCAGGCGAACCGGCCGCCCGCGTCCCCGCCCCCGCGTGCTCCTGGCCGTGGTGGCCGCCGTGATCGCGATGCTGGTGGCAGGCGCGGTGCCCGCCGCGGCTGCCGGTTCCGCCGTGGTCGGCGTGGCCTCCGGCCGCTGCCTGGACGTGGTCGGCAACGTCAAGACCTCCGGCACCGGCGTCAACATCTACGACTGCAACGGGCAGGCCAACCAGGGCTGGACGTTCACCTCGTCCGGCGAGTTCCGGGTGTACGACGCCACGATGTGCCTGGACGTGGTGGGCCAGGACACCACGGCCCCGGCCGCGTTGCAGATCTACACCTGCAACGGCGGGGCCAACCAGAAGTGGCGGATCAACTCCGACGGCACCATCGCCGGCGTGCAGTCCGGCCTGTGCCTGGACGTGAGCGGCGCGGGCACCGCCAACAGCACCCTGGTGGGGCTGTGGACCTGCAACGGCCAGGCCAACCAGAAGTGGACGACGTCGGCGGGAAGCGCCGACACCCAGCCGCCGAGCGTCCCCGGCAACCCCAGGGTGAGCGGCCTGGTGTGCGACGCGGTGACGTTCGCGTGGAACGCCTCGACGGACAACGTCGGCGTGGCGTTCTACGACGTCTACCACGACGGCCAGCTCATGAAGTCGGTGAGCGGCACCACGCTGTCCACCGGCCTCACCGTGGTCGGCGGGGTGACGTGGGGCCTGTACGTCAACGCCCGCGACGCCGCGGGCAACGTCTCGCAGGCGAGCACCACCGTGCCGATCACGCCGCCGCAGTGCCAGGCCGACACCCAGCCGCCGTCCGCGCCCGGCCAGCTCAGGGGCTCGGCGTCCGGTACCACGGTGACGCTGAACTGGACGGCCTCGACCGACGACATCGGGGTCAGGGCGTACGACATCTACCGGGGCGGCGCCAAGGCCGGCACGGTCACCGGCACCGCCACGACGGCCCCGGCCACCACGTTCATCGACAGCGGGCTGGCCGCGAACACCGGCTACCAGTACTACGTGGTGGCCCGCGACGCGCAGGCGAACGTGTCGGCGCGCAGCGGCACCGTGACGGTGACCACCGGCGCGGCGTGCGCCAACCCCGTGTGCGCGGTGACGCAGATCGCGACCGACACCGACATCCCGTGGGGCCTCGCGACGCTGCCGGACGGCACGATCCTCTACACTCGCCGCGACGCCCACGACATCGTCCACCTCAACCCGGCGAGCGGGGCGAAGACCACCGTGGGCACCGTCCCGAACGTGGCCAACACCGACGGCGAGGGCGGGCTCCTCGGCCTGGCCGTCTCGTCCGGTTTCGCGAGCGACCACTGGCTGTACATCATGCACACGACGCCGGCCGACAACCGGATCGTCCGGATCAAGCTGGAGAACGACCGGCTGAACACCGGCACCGAGCAGGTCCTGGTCAGCGGGATCCTGCGCAACAAGTTCCACGACGGCGGGCGCCTGCGGTTCGGCCCGGACGGCAAGCTGTACGCCAGCACCGGTGACGCGCAGAACGGCGACAACGCTCAGAACACCTCCAGCCTCAACGGCAAGATCCTGCGGCTCAACCCCGACGGCACCGTCCCCTCCGACAACCCGTTCGGCAACTACGTGTGGAGCTACGGCCACCGCAACCCGCAGGGGCTGGCGTTCGACTCGCAGGGACGGCTGTGGGAGCAGGAGTTCGGCAACTCCGTCATGGACGAGACGAACCTCATCACCCGGGGCGGCAACTACGGGTGGCCGGCCTGCGAGGGCACGACCGGCAGCTGCGGCACCGCCGGGTTCATCGCGCCCAAGCACACCTACCCCACCGCGGACGGCTCCTGCTCCGGCATCGCCATCGTGCGCGACGTCCTCTACGTGGCCTGCGAGCGCGGCACCCGGATGTACCGCGAGGTGATCAGCGGCAGCGACCTGACCAACGTGCAGGCGTACTTCAACGGCACCTACGGCCGGCTGCGCACCGTGGAGCCCGCCCCCGACGGCGGCCTGTGGCTGACCACCACCAACCTCGGTGACAAGGACAGCACACCGAACAACAGCGACGAGAAACTCCTCCACGTCACCCTCGGCTCCTAGCGCCCCCGAGCCGTCCTGGCGGCACGAGACCCGACGATCACGCGCGGCCCGCCAGGGCGTCCCCACCAGGACGCCCTGGAACGTGTTGGCCCGGCATGGCACGCCTGAGAGGTAGGACGTCAACCTCGTCAGGAGGATCCATGCACACCCGGAAACTGCGAACCCTCGCCATCACGGCGGGTCTCGCGATCGTCGCACTGCTCGGCATCCAGGGCACCGCGTCCGCGGACTCGGTGTCCGACTCGAAGCTTCTCACCATGGGGTCGAGCCAGTTCTTCTCCTTCGGAGCCTTCGGCAGCCCATGGAAGGTCGGCGACTGCCACCTCGAACCCGACAGCTGGGTCGCCATCGAGGGCAACGTCGTGCACCTGCACGCCACGAGCGACACCGATTTCACCAAAGGCGCCGACATCTGGCACAGCCGGTTCGTCTTCAACGACGCCAACCAGCGGACGGTGCTGTCGGTGACGAGCTCGGCCTTCGACTCGCCCCGGATGGTGCCCTCCGACGGCCGTTCCTCAGGCGCCAGCGACATCTACGTGTGGGACCGCTTCGTGCGGGTGACCTCGGGGATCCCGGGCGGCATCTTCTCCGTCAGGTGGTTCTCCTCCTGCTGACCGTCCCGGCGTGACAGCACCGCGTGGCGACCGCCGCGCGCCCCTGCCGGCGCGCGGCGGTCCTTCTTCGATCGCGGCGGCGCGATCGTTTCGTTCGGTGTCGAAACGTTCCGGGCGTAGCGTCGAATCACGGGGCCTCCCCAGGGGGCCCGGATCACAACCAGGTCGTCGTCCCCGGCGGATGGATCTTGGTTGTGTCGATGAACGTCCAAGTTTCCGCAGATCGAAGGTGCGGCGTCACGCGCCGGGACGGTCATGGCGTGATCTTTGGAGAGGCCTTTCTCCATCGTTCCCGCCCGGACCGTCGCCGCCGGCGTCGCCGCACCGACCAAGGAGCGCTGCCCATGAGCGAGCACCAGCCGACACCGCGCGTGGTGACCGATCATCCCGAGCGGATCCCCGGTTACACCTACGGCACCGACGAGGCCACCTCCTCCCCGCTGACCCTGGAGGACCTGGCGCGGCTGAAGGAGGCGGTGTGGCTCACCGCCGACGACGAGCGGGCCCTGCGCGAGGCCGCCGAGATCCTCGCCGACCAGGCCGACGACATGGTGACCGCCTACCGGACGCGCCTGGGCGGACTGCCGTGGATGCGGCCCTACTCCGGGCATCCCGACGGCACCCCCAACCCCGAGTACGGCGCCGCGAGCAAGCCGCGTTTCGACCGTTTCATCATCGACGCCTGCACGCGCCCGCTGGACCAGGACTGGCTGGACTACCAGCACGAGATCGGGCTGCGGCACACCCGCGCCAAGAAGAACGCCACCGACCACGCCGACTCGATCGACCACATCCCCATGCGCTACCTGCTCGCCTTCACCGCCGTCGTCATCGCCACGGCCCGCGAGTACCTCGCCGCCAAGGGCGCACCGGCCGAGCAGGTCGACCGCATGCATTCGGCCTTCACCAAGTCCGTCATGCTGCACGTCACCGTGTGGACCCGCCCCTACGTCGACGCCGCCAACTGGTGACCCACCGGCGGACCGGCCCGGCCGGGCCGCGCGCCCCGGACGATCGGAGGGAAACGATGAGCAGGGAGATCATCAGGGTCGAACCCCTGTCGACGTACCTCGAAAGGTGGAAGGCGCCGACCTCGGCCGTCACCCGGAGCGGCGACACGATCTACGTCTCCGGCCTGCCGCCGTTCGACCCCGAGACCGGCGAGGTGGCGGAGTCCGCGCCGGTGGAACGTCAGGCCGAACTCGTGCTGGACCAGCTCAAACTCTGCCTGGAGACGGCGGGCTCGTCCCTGGGGAACGTCCTGAAGTGCAACGTGTACTGCACGTCGGTCGAGAAGTTCGCGGCGGTCAACGCGATCTACGCGCGATACTTTCCCGAGGACCCGCCGGCCCGGATCTTCGTGTGCGTTCCCGCGTGGCCAGGACCCTTCGACATCGAAGTGGACTGCGTCGCCACCAGGTGACCGCGCGGAGAAAAAGTGCCGGGCGGATCTCACGTTTCCCGTCCGGCGGACGTCTTCCTGGTAGAAGAGGGCCGCACCGGCGGCCCCCGGGCTGGGAAGGACGAGCCGGCATGACCAGGACCCACACCATCATCGCGTCGCCGCTGGGCGACCTGCTCGCCGTCGCCGAGGACGGCGTGCTGAGCGGGCTGTACTTCGAACGGCACCTTCGCGGCCCGAAGCCCGAGGACCGGGGCACCTACCAGGAGACGGGCTTCGAGGAGGTCCGCCGCCAGCTCGGCGAGTACTTCGCCGGCGAGCGTACCCGGTTCGACCTGCCGCTGGCCCCCGCCGGGGACGAGTTCCAGCAGCGGGTGTGGAAGCTGCTGATGGAGATCCCCTTCGGCGAGACCCGCTCGTACGGGGACCTGGCACGGCGGCTCGGGAACGTGTCGCTCGCGCAGGCGGTCGGCGCCGCGAACGCCCGCAACCCGCTGTCGGTGATCGTGCCGTGCCACCGCGTGGTGGGCGCGGACGGCGGCCTGACCGGGTACGCCGGAGGCCTTCAGCGCAAGCGGTTCCTGCTCGACCTGGAGGAGCCCGCCGAACGCAAGGCGGCCCGGCTGTTCTGACCACAGGATGTGACCATGCGACCCTTCGAACAGATCGTGACCGAGCACGGTCCGATGGTGCTGCGCGTGTGCCGGGCCGTCGTCGGGCCGCAGGACGCCGAGGACGCCTGGTCGGAGACCTTCCTGTCCGCGCTCAAGGCGTACCCGGACCTGCCCGCCGACGCGAACGTCGAGGCGTGGCTGGTGACGATCGCCCACCGCAAGGCCATCGACGTCGTCCGCGCGGCCGCCCGCAGGCCCACTCCGGTGGACGCGCTGCCGGAACGCCCGGCACGCGCCGGCCGGCCGGAGGACTGGGACGGCGACCTGTGGCGGGTGCTCAAGGCGCTGCCCGACCGGCAGCGCCGGGCGGTGGCCTACCACTACCTGGCCGGGCTGCCGTACAAGGAGATCGCCGCCCTGTGCGGCGGGAGCGCCGACGCCGCGCGCAGAGCGGCGGCCGACGGCGTCAGGACCCTGCGCACCACCTACCCGAGCCCGACCGACCAGAGGGGAGTGACCCGATCATGACCGCATCCGACCCCAGGACCGGGCGCCTATTCACGGCGCTGCCCGTCCAGGACGACCCCGCGATGGCCCGGCTGCACGAGCGTCTCGTGGAGCGGGCACGGCAGGAGGGCGTCCTCGACGTCGCCTACCGCACGCTGGACACCCCCGTCGGCACCCTGTTGCTGGCCGCCACCGCCCAGGGCCTGGTGAAGGTCGCCTACGCCGTCCAGGACCACGACGCCGTCCTGCGGCAACTCGCCGGCAGCGTGAGCCCCCGCATCCTTTCCGCCCCGGCCCGCCTGGACGACACCAGCCGGCAGATCGATGAGTATTTCGCCGGGCGGCGCACCCGGTTCGAGCTGCCGCTGGACTGGCGGCTGTCCACGGGGTTCCGGCGCGAGGTGCTCCGGCACCTGTGCGACATCGGCTACGGCCGCACCGAGAGCTACGCCCAGGTGGCGTCCGCCGCCGGCAGCCCGCGTGCGGTCCGCGCGGTGGGCACGGCCTGCGCCACCAACCCGCTGCCGCTGGTAGTGCCGTGTCACCGGGTCGTGCGCTCCGACGGCTCCGCCGGGGGGTACGCGGGCGGGGCCGACGCCAAGCACACCCTGCTGGCCCTGGAGGCGACGCCGTGAACGCGAAGGCCCGCCACCGGTGGATCCCGGTGGCGGGCCCTGCGGTCTAGGTGGCCGGCACCAGCCCGTCCACGCCGGCGGGCACCGGCCGGGGAAGCTGCTTGGCGAGGGGGGCGGGCGGGCCGGCGGCCTGGACCGGGGCGTCGTCGACGGCCACGAAGCGCAGCTCCGAGGTGTAGCGGTCGCCCTTGTCGTCGGTCAGCCAGGTCTGCTCGGGCGTGGGCTGCATCTCGCTGATGGTGAGCCGCCCGCCGGGGTCGTCGCGCTGGAGCCGGCGCACGGCCTTGGCGAAGATGTTCACGTACACCGGGCTGTGGAAGTCCACGTAGAACGGCCGAGGCTCGGTGGGCGACACCACGAACACGTAGCGCGGCAGGTCCTGCGCCTCGCGCCACCGCCCGGCCCGGACGAACCGCTTCGCCTCGTTCTTCTCGTCGGCGAAGTCCATCGTCGAAGGGTCGAACCGCCAGGTCTCCCGCGCCACCATCATCCGGTCGATCGTCACCCGGGGGAAGTGGTCGACGTCCTCAGGCACGATGCGGAACATGTCGAGCACCAGCATGGTCAGGCCCTGCGAGAAGATGTTCACAAGGTCGAACACGTTCCCGTCGGGCAGCACGGCGACGAGGCGGCCGTCGTCGTCCCGCACGACGACGTCGGCGCTCGGGATCGTGCGCGGGCGGTGCGGGTCGGCGCTGGAGTCCGCCAGCGCGACGCAGTAGTCCTGGTCGCGGACGAGCGAGTACCGGGTGCGGGCCGACAGCCGCGCGCGGTGCTCCTTGGGCTGCAACGGCATCAGGCGCGGCCCGGGGTGGTCGAGGTCAGTGAGCCCGATCAGCTCGTCGCGGTCGGGGTGCTGGTTGACGAAGAGCGACGCGCCGAGCGTGTTGATGGCCAGGTGCAGCTCCCCGAGGGCGAGCTCGAACTCCCCCCGGTTCACCGCCTCGGCGTCGTCGGCGACGACCAGCACGTCCGGGCAGGCGTACCGGGCCGTGGCCCACCCCTCGTCGGCGGGCTCGCCGAAGGCCTCGCGTACCCGGCCGGCGATGTCCGCCCGGGTCAGGCGCACGTGCCGCTCGCCGGGCGTCAGGCGCAGGATGTCCTCCCAGCACTTCGCGAACTCCCGCTTGAGGTCCTCGGCGTCGGCGACGACGCCGCTGTGCAGCATGGGGATGCACGCGAACCAGAAGGTGGCCAGGTCCAGGGGGGTGTCGCCGAGGTTCCGGGTCTCCTCGGCGTACACCTGGCGGGCGCGGGCCATGACCCGCCGCGCCAGGCCGGCCGTCAGCCAGGCCCCTCCGGACAGCAGCAGGTCCAGCGGGCCGAGGGCGTCGAGCAGCTCGGTGCCGACCCGGACCCGGGCGGCGCGCGTGCTGTCGGAGTAGATCAGCGCCCGGCAGGGAGCGTTGCCCCCGCCCTTCTGGCGTTGCGCGGCGACCTGGGTCAGCTCGGTGAACTCGCCTTCGAGCGTCTCCATGGCGGCCACGAGCGCCTCGGGGTCGCCCGCCGCGTCGCGGACCCGGTCCCGGCCGCGTTCGAGGACCGCCAGCTTGGCCAGGGCCCGCTCGCGGACGACGGGGTCGCCGATCTGGGCGAGGAGCCCGGCCAGCCGGCGTTCGGGGTAGGTGTCGGCGGGCACGTCGAGCCGCCACACGATGTAGCGGCGCCTGACCAGCGTCTCGAGCACGCCGCGCACGTCGACGTCGTCGCCGAGTTCCCGCTGGATGGCGTGCGCCGTCCGGGTGCCGTCGCAGAGCCCGAGCACCTCCTGCTCGACAGGGCCGACCCGTACGGGGGGCAGGCCCGGAAGGCTCACCTCGGCGCCGTCGGTCCGTACGAACGGCATCCGGTGCGGTGCGAGCCACTCCCGCACCGCCGGGTCCTCGCTGACGCTGCGTGCCAGCGCGTCGACCGCCCAGCTCGCGAAGTACACGCCGGATCTGGCGATCAGCCCGGTCCCCGGCTCGACCTGCACGCCGCGTATCGACCGGTCCCACTCCCCCCAGCCCACCGGGCCGAAGAACCCGATGGTGTCGTTCTTCACGCAGAACCGCTGCCAGTAGTGCGCCACCAGTTCCTCGCGCTGCCGCGCCATGCTCGGCCGCTTGCCCCCCTCGGGCGTCCACCGCAGGAACGGGCCGATCCCGGACTTCAGGACCGTGCGGTTCTGCCAGGCCACCGCCGTCTGGAACAACGGCAGGCCGGCGATCTCCTGCAGCACCCCCGACACCGACAGCGCCGCGTCCCCGAACCGCTTCTCGAACTCGTCCCACCTGGGCCCGGAAAGCTCCCCCGTGCCGAACCCGCCGGCCGCGGCGGCGAGGCCTTCGGGTGCCAGGCGCAGCACCCCCGAGGCGGGAAAGCCGGGTCCCCGTACCGAGATCTGGGTCCACAGCCGCCATTGGCCGACGTACGGCGCCGATGCGTCGTTCATGTCCGGTCTCTCCGTTCAGTTGAGGCTGGTGCCGTCGCCCGGCAGTCCGCCGGCGAGGCCGGCGACGGCGGTGGCGAGGTCGATGGGCGTGGGGCAGGCGAACACCAGCGCGACGGGGATGTCGGTGTCGAGTGCGGCGCGCAGCCGGGCGATGATCTGGAAGGCGGTCATGGAGTCCCCGCCCTCCTCGTAGAAGTCGCTGTCGGGTCCGAGCCCGTCGTGGCGAAGCGTCTCCTGGTACACGCCCACGATCAGCTCGGTCAGGTCCTCGATGGAGGTCATGTCGCCGGTGTGGGTCATGTCGTCGGTGTAGGCGAGGTCGTCGTTCGTCGTCGTCATGGGTTCCGCCCTTCCAAGGCCGGGGAGGTGAGCTGGTGGTGGTGGACGTCCTGTTCGGGGTGACGGCCGCGGGTCAGGCGCCCGGGCCGGCGTGGGCCGGAGCGTGCGCAAGGAGGGCGGTCCGGTCGGTCTTGCCGCTGTGGGTGGTGGGCATGGTCTCGAGGCGGTGGAACCGCCGGGGCATCAGGTGGGGCGGCAGGGTGAGCGCGAGGTGCGCGCGCAGCGCCGCGTCGGTGACGCCGGCGAGCGCGCCCATGACGTGGGCGACGAGGTGGACGCGGCCGCGTTCGTCGGCGGCGGAGGTGACCACCGCCCCGGTCACGGCCGGATGGCCGAGCAGGGCGCCTTCGACCTCGGCCGGCTCCACGCGGTAGCCCCGGATCTTGACCTGCCTGTCGTCGCGGCCGAGGAACTCAAGGACGCCGCCGGGGCCGCGCCGGGCCAGGTCACCGGTCCGGTACAGGCGGGCGCCCGGCGGGCCGCAGGGGTCGGGGACGAACCGCTGGGCGGTCAGGGCGGGCCGGCCGCCGTAGCCGCGTGCCACGCCCGCGCCGCCGATGTAGATCTCGCCGGTCGCGCCGTCGGGGACCGCGCGCATGCCCGGGTCGAGCAGACGGACCGTCACCCCGTCGATGGGGGTGCCGATCAGGTCGGCCTCGGTGTCCGGCCGAGGGGGGACGTCGTGGCGGGTCGAGGTGATCGTGCATTCGGTCGGCCCGTAGTGGTTGACCAGCCGGCCGGCGGTCAGCCGCCTGCCCCCGGCCGAGAGGAAGGGGCGCAGCGACTCCCCGGCGCACAGGATCAGGCCGACGCCGCCGAGCCGTGCGGCGACGTCCTCGTCCTGGGCCAGAGCGGTCAGCAACGTCGGGGTGCTGCTCAGGATGGCGTTGACGCCGTGGTCCTCCACGGCGGCGGCCAGGGCGGCGGGACGCAGCAGGGTGGAGCGGGGCAGCAGGATCAGGCGGCCTCCCGCGGCCAGCGGCGCGAAGACGCCACGGATCGAGGCGTCGTAGCCGAACGGCGCGAGCTGCAGCGCGGCGGTGTGCGGGCCGAGCCCGCCGTCGGCGACGATGAACCGCAGGTACGCGCCCAGCCCGCCGTGCTCGATCATGACGGGGTTGGGGGTGCCGGTCGACCCCGAGGTGTGGCTGATGTAGGCGAGCGAACGCGGCGGGACGTGCGCCGGGAGCGTGGCCCCGGCCGTGCCGCCCAGGTCGTCGATCAGGATGGCGGGGCCGCCTATGGGCAGGGCGAGCCGTCCGGCGAGCGCGGCGGTGGTGATCTGGAACCGGGTGTCCACGCCGGCGGCCATCGCGTGCAGGCGCTGGACCGGCTGCCCGGGGTCGAGGGTGAGGAACGCCCCGCCGGCGCGCATGACGGCGGCCATCGCGATCACGGCGTGGACGTCGTCCTCGACGGCGACGGCGCAGCGGCTCTCGGCGCCGACTCCTGCGGCGGCCAGCGTCCGGGCCAGGCGCTCGATCCGGTCGGTGAGCTCCCGGTAGGAGATGACGGCCCGCTGCGTCACGATCGCGGGTGCGTGGGGTGCGCGGACGGCGTGGCCGCGGATGTCATCGACGATGGTCCCCTGAGTGGCCTGGTCCGCCGAAAGGAGCCTTTTCATGCCGCCGAACGTAAGGCGGCAATGGCGATTAACGCAATCATCCGGCCCGGGAAATGGCGGCTTTCGCATTCCGATAAGGCGTGTTCATCCAGGCCATCGGCGGTGCGGGAATTCGCTGGGCAGAAGTGCCCAGGGGCCCGTGGACGGAACCACCCAGCTGGCAGGACAGGTGCGGGCTGACAGGCTGGTGAATGCTCGATATGAGAGAAACCGCACCTGTGGAGATGATGGGTAGGGCCCGATGACGAATGTCAGGTCAGCGGATGAAGCGCGAATTCTTCGCATCTGGCGAGACGTCTTCGCCACGGATCGAATCGAGGGCGACAGCGAATTCGGCACACTCGGCGGCGCGGACGACACCGCCGGGCGGATCACGAAGGCGACGCCGCCTCCGGCGGCCGGTGGTATCCGGGAACCGGTGCGGCGGGTCAGGCGGGGCGGGGTCTCGCAGGGGCCCCGGCCGGGGGCGAGGGGCGGGCGGGTGCCGTTGTCGTCGGCGCAGCAGCGTCTGTGGTTCCTGGACCAGCTGGAGCCCGGCGGTGACGAGTATCTGATCCGGGTGGCCCTGCGCCTGACCGGGGACCTGGACGTGGCCGCGCTGCGAGGGGCGCTGTCGCACCTGGTGGCACGGCACGAGGTGCTGCGCACCCGGTTCGCGGCCGACGAGGACGGCCGGCCGTACCAGATCGTCGACCCGCCGGCGCCGGTCGCGGTGACGGTCACCGACCTGACCGGTCAGGACCAGGCCACGGTCACCGCACAGGTGAACGCCGCCGCCTCGGCCCCCTTCGACCTGGCCACCGGCCCGCTGCTGCGCACCGCGGTCCTGCGCACCGGACCCCGCGAGGCCGTCCTGGTCGTCTGCCTGCACCACATCGTGTTCGACGGCTGGTCGGAGGCCATCTTCGCCCGCGAGCTGGCCCGCCTCTACACCGCGGCCACCACCGGCGCCCCCGCCGCCCTGCCCGACCCGCCCGTCCAGTACGCCGACTACGCCGCCTGGCAGCACCAGCGGCTCACCGGTGACCGCCCGCGGGCACAGCTGGCCTACTGGCGCGCCCAGCTCGACGGCCTGCGGCCTCTTGAGCTGCCCACCGACCGGCCCCGCCGCCCCGCCCGGGACCGCGAGGGCGACGCGGTCGCGTTCACCATTCCCGCCGACACGCTCACCGCCCTGCGCCGCATCGCCGCCAAGGCACGGGCGAGCCTGTTCATGGCGTTGCTGGCCGGTTTCCAGGTGATGCTGTCGCGTTACACCGGCCAGGAGGACGTCGCCGTCGGCACCCCCACCGCCGGACGCACCCACACCGAGACCGAGAACCTCATCGGCCTGTTCGTCAACAGCCTCGTCCTGCGCACCGACCTGTCCGGCGACCCCACCTTCACCGACCTCCTGCACCGCGTCAGGAACACCGCCCTGGCGGCCTACGAGCACCAGGACCTCCCCTTCGAGCGGATCGTCGAGGAGCTCGCCCCGCAGCGCGACCTGACGCGCAACCCGCTGTTCCAGGCCATGATCGTCCTGCAGACCACCTCCGCGCGCCAGATCTGGACGCTGCCCGGCCTGGACGTCCACCAGGTCCCGCTGCGGGCGACCGGCTCGCAGGTGGACCTCACCTTCGACCTCACCCTGCAGGAGGACCACAGCGCCAAGGGTTTCCTCTACTACCCCACCGACCTGTTCGACCGGGCCACCGCCGAGCGCATGGCCGGCCACTACCTCACCCTGCTCCGGTCCCTCGCCGACGACCCGGCGGCCCGGTTGTCGCGGGCCGGCATGCTGAGCGAGGCCGAGCGGCGGCGGATGCTGGTCGACTGGAACGACACCCAGGGACCCTTCCCCGCCGACCAGACCATCCACCAACTGATCGCCGCCCAGGCCGCCATCCGGCCCGACGAACCCGCCGTCGTCCACGACGGCCGGACCCTCACCCACCGCGCGCTCGACCAGCGTGCCAACCAGCTCGCCCACCACCTGCGCACCCACGGCATCGGACCGGAAACCCTCGTCGCCGTCCTGCTCGACCGCACCCCCGACCTCATCGTCACCCTCCTGGCCATCCTCAAAGCCGGCGCCGCCTACGTTCCGCTCGACCCCGACTACCCCGCCGACCGCCTCACCTACATGCTCGACGACACCGCCGCACCCCTGGTCATCACCCAGGAAAGCCTCGCCGGGCGGCTCCCTGAGCACGTCGCCCGCGTTCTCGTCGACACCCAGTGGCCCGAGGTGGCGGCCTTCCCCACCACCGAACCCCCGCCGCTGGCGACACCGCGCGACCTCGCCTACGTCATCTACACCTCCGGGTCCACCGGCAGGCCCAAGGGCGTCATGATCGAGCACCAGGGCGTCGTCAGCTACATGGCGGGGATGCAGGCGGCGTTCCCGATCCACGCGGGCGAGAGTTTCCTGCAGGCCACGCCGGTGACCTTCGACGTCTCCGCGTACGAGATCCTGTGGCCGCTCTGGCAGGGGGGCACGGTCGTCCTGGTGCCGGGGGCGTCCCGCCTGGACATGGCGCACGTGGGGTCGCTCATGCGCCGTCACCGCGTCGTCGGGCTGCATTTCGTCCCCAGCCTGATGGACATGTTCGTCGCCCAGGCCGACCCGGCGGACTGCACCACCCTGCGGTACGCGTTCTGCAGCGGCGAGGGCCTGCCGGAAGTGCTGGTGCGGCGGTTCGCCGACCGGTTCGGCGACGGCCTGATCAACCTCTACGGCGCCACCGAGGTGTCGGTGGACACGACGTACTGGCACGCCTCGCCGGACTCCCCCGTCCTGGCCGGTCGCCCGATGATGAACCAGACGGTGTACGTGCTGGACCGTTCGCTGCGGCCGGTGCCCGTCGGCGCGGTGGGCGAGGTCTACCTCGGGGGGCGGTCCGTCGGCCGGGGCTACCTGCGCCGGCCCCGGCTGACCGCGGAACGCTTCCCCGCCGACCCGTTCACGGGTGACCGCGGCGCCCGCATGTACAAGACGGGCGACCTCGGCCGGTTCACCGCCGGCGGTGAACTCGACCTGCTGGGCCGCATCGACGGCCAGCTCAAGCTGCGCGGCGTGCGCGTCGAGCCGGGTGAGATCGAGGCGGTCCTGCTGTCGCACCCCGGCGTGGCGGCCTGCGCCGTCGTGGCGTGGCAGGACGGCGCCGGTGACAAGCACCTGGTGGCGTACTGCGTGCCGGCGACCGGTGACCTGGAGGTCGCCGGGCTGCGCGCCCTGTGCCGGGAGTCGCTGCCGCCGGCGATGGTCCCGGCCGTGTTCATGACGCTCGCGGCGCTCCCCCTGTCCGCCAACAGCAAGGTGGACCGCAACAGGCTGCCCGCGCCCGATGCCGCGGACCTCGCGCCCAGCGCGGCGCACGTGGCGCCGCGCGACGAGATCGAGGGGGCGCTCGCCGAGGTGTGGGCCGATCTGCTCGGCGTGGACCGCGTCGGCGTGCACGACAACTTCTTCGAGGTCGGCGGCCACTCGCTCCGCGCGGTCCAGCTGGTCAACCAGGTGGACCGGCTGACCGGCATCCGCATCAGCCTCAGGGGCCTGTTCCTGTCGCCGTCGATCGCCGGCATCAAGGCCCAGTTGCTCGAACTGATCGACGCCCAAGGTGAGGAATAGTCATGGAAAACGGCTCGACGCAGGCGCGTCTGCTCTCCCGTATCCGGCACCAGCAGGCCCGTCACCTGCCCGTGCGGGATCATTCGAAGCCGGTGCCGTTGTCCTCGGCCCAGCGGGGACTGTGGTTCCTGGACCAACTGCAGCCCGGCCGCGACGACTACGTGGTCCCGATCGCCCTGCGTCTCGCCGGGACGCTGGACGTGGCGGCACTGGAAGAGGCACTGTCGCGGCTGGTGGCACGCCATGAGGTGCTGCGCACCCGGTTCGTCGCCGACGACACCGGTCAGCCGCACCAGATCATCGACCCCCCGGCACCGGTCGCCCTGGCGGTCACCGACCTGACCGGCCACGACCAGGCCACCGTCACCGCCCACGTCAACGGCCTCGCCGCCACCCCCTTCGACCTCGCCACCGGCCCGCTACTCCGCGCCACCGTCCTGCACACCGCACCCGACCAGGCCGTCCTGGTCATCTGCCTGCACCACATCGTCTTCGACGGCTGGTCGGAAGCCATCCTCACCCGCGAACTCGGCCACCTCTACACCGCTGCCATCGGCCACGACCAGGCACCTCTCCCCGCCCTGCCGGTGCAGTACGCCGACCACGCCACCTGGCAGAACGGGCAGCTCGCCACCGACCGCCTCCAGGCCCAGCTCGCCTACTGGCGCACCCGGCTCGACGGCCTGCAGCCTCTGGAGCTGCCCACCGACCGGCCCCGGCGGGCCACCCGCGGCGGTCGCGGTGACGCGGTCCGCTTCACCGTCCCCGCCGACACCGTGACGGCCCTGCGCGACATCACGGCGGGGGCGGGGGCGAGCCTGTTCATGACCCTGCTCGCCGGCTTCCAGGTCATGCTGTCCCGCTACACCGGACAGGACGACATCGCCGTCGGCACCCCCACCGCCGGACGCACCCACACCGAAACAGAGAACCTCATCGGCCTGTTCGTCAACAGCCTCGTCCTGCGCACCGACCTCACCGGCGACCCCACCTTCACCGACCTGCTCCATCGCGTCAAAGACACCGCCCTGACCGCCTACGACCACCAGGACCTCCCCTACGAACGCATCGTCGAAGAACTCGCCCCGCAGCGCGACCTGACGCGCAACCCCCTGTTCCAGGCCATGCTCGTGCTGCAGGCCGCCACGGAAACCCCGGGCTGGACGCTTCCCGGCCTCACCATCACCCCCGCCCCCGTCACCGGCGGCCTCGCCAAGTTCGACCTCAACCTGTCGCTGCGCGAGGTGGACGGCGAACTGGCCGGGCACTTCGACTACCCGACCGACCTGTTCGACCGGGCCACCGTCGAACGCATGGCCGGCCACTACACGACCCTGCTGTCCCACCTCGCCGACCGGCCCACGACCCCCCTGTCCCAGGTCAGTATGCTCGGCGACGCCGAGCGGGACCGGATCCTGGTGGAGTGGAACGACACCGAGGGGCCGTTCCCCGCCGGCCAGACCATCCACGGGCTGGTGGCGGCGCGGGCCGAGGCCCACCCGGACGAGCCCGCCGTCGTCTTCGGGGACCAGGTGCTCACCCACGGGCGGCTCAACGCCCGGGCCAACCGGCTGGCGCACCACCTGCGGTCCCGCGGGGTCGGCCCGGAGGTCCTGGTGGGGGTGTTCCTGGAGCGCGGCCCCGACCTGGTCGTCACGCTGCTGGCGATCCTGAAGGCCGGCGGCGCCTACCTCCCCCTGGACCCCGAGTACCCGGCCGAGCGGCTGACCTTCATGCTGGACGACGCCGCCGTGCCCCTGGTCGTCACCCAGGAAAGCCTCGCCGGGCGGCTCCCCGGCCATGTCGCCCGCCTGCTCGTCGACACCCAGTGGCCCGAGGTGGCCACCTGCCCGGCGACCGACCCCCCGCCGCTGGCCACCCCGCGCAACCTCGCCTACGTCATCTACACCTCCGGGTCCACCGGCAGGCCCAAGGGCGTCATGATCGAGCACGAGGGGGTGGTGAACTACCTGCACTGGTGCGACCAGGCCTATCCGCCCGCCGGTGAGCTGGGCACGCTGCTGTACTCGCCGGTCGCCTTCGACCTCACCGTCACCGCGTTGTTCCTGCCCCTGATGCAGGGGCTGCCGATCGCGGTGCCGGTGCCCCGGCCGGGAGAGTCGGCGTTCGCCGCCGCGGTGGAGCGGCTGCTGTCGGGGGCGTCGGTCAGCTTCCTGAAGATGACCCCCTCGCACGCCGAGCTGCTGGTCTCCTCGGCCCAGGCGGACGGGGTGAAGCTCTCCGTCCGCACGCTGGTGCTGGGCGGCGAGGAGCTCACCGCCGACCTGGCCCGGCGGCTGCTGGCGGTGTGCGAGCCCGGCGCCGTCATCTACAACGAGTACGGCGCCACCGAATGCTCCGTCGCCAACGTCATGTCGGCCACCGTCCAGGTCGGCGACGACGTCACCGGCGCGATCACGGTCGGCACGCCCATCACCAACACCACGGCCTACGTGGTGGACGCCCACGGCCTGCCGGTCCCCGTCGGCGTGGCCGGGGAGTGCCTGCTGGGCGGCATCTGCGTGGCGCGGGGCTACCTCAACCGTCCCGAGCTGACCACGGAGAGGTTCGTCGAGCTGGAGCTCGGCGGGCACCGGCGGCGCCTGTACCGGACCGGCGACCTGTGCCACTGGCTGCCCAGCGGGGAGCTGGAGTTCATCGGGCGCATCGACACCCAGGTCAAGCTGCGCGGGTACCGGATCGAGCTCGGCGAGATCGAGGCCACCCTGGCCGGCCACCCCGCCGTCGGCGCCGCCGCGGTCACCGTCCGCGAGGACACCCCGGGCGTGCAGCGGCTGGTCGCCTACCTGGTGCCCGTTCCCGGCGCCGCGCCGCCCGGCGCGGCGGAGCTCAAGGCCCACGCCGCCCGCACCCTGCCCTCGTACATGATCCCTGCCGCGTTCGTGCCCCTGTCCGCCCTGCCGCTGACCCCCAACGGGAAGACCGACCACAAGGCCCTGCCGGCCACGGGCACGGCGCACGACACCGCGCGCACCCCGCCGCGTACGCCCGCCGAGCGCCTTCTCGCCGGCATCTGGCAGGACGTCCTCGGGGTCACCGATCCCGGGGCGCACGACAACTTCTTCGACCTCGGCGGACACTCGCTGCTCGCCTTCAAGGTCGTCTCCCGCCTCCGCCGCGAGCTGGCCGTGGAGGTGCCCCTGCGGGCGTTGTTCCAGGCCCCCACCATCGCCGCGCTGGCCGCTCTGCTGCCCGGCATGGGCGCCGCCGCCCAGGAGGAGTCGCGGCCGGTGCCGCGTGACCATTCGAGGCCGGTGCCGTTGTCCTCGGCCCAGCGGGGACTGTGGTTCCTGGACCAGTTGCAGCCCGGCCGCGACGACTACGTGGTCCCGATCGCCCTGCGCCTGGACGGCACCCTGGACCTGGCCGCACTGGAGGAGGCACTGTCACACCTGGTGGCACGGCACGAGGTGCTGCGCACCCGGTTCGTCGCCGACGACACCGGCCGGCCCCACCAGATCATCGACCCCCCCACCCTCGTCACCGTGACGGTCACCGACCTCACCGGCCACGACCAGGCCACCATCACCGCCCACGTCAACAGCCTCGCCGCCACCCCCTTCGACCTGGCCACCGGCCCGCTACTCCGCGCCACCGTCCTGCACACCGCACCCGACCAGGCCGTCCTGGTCATCTGCCTGCACCACATCGTCTTCGACGGCTGGTCGGAAGCCATCCTCACCCGCGAACTCGGCCACCTCTACACCACCGCCACCGGCCACGACCAGGCACCCCTCCCCGCCCTCCCCGTCCAATACGCCGACCACGCCACCTGGCAGGACCGGCAGCTCGCCACCGACCACCTCCAGACCCAGCTCGCCTACTGGCGCACCCAGCTCGACGGGCTGCGACCCCTGCACCTGCCCACCGACCGGCCCCGCCGCCCCGCCCGCGCCGGCCACGGGGACGCCGTCGCCTTCGCCGTCCCGTCCGCCACCGTCACCGCCCTGCGCGACCTCGCCACCGGCGCCAACGCCAGCCTGTTCATGACCCTGCTCGCCGGTTTCCAGGTCATGCTGTCCCGCTACACCGGACAAGACGACATCGCCGTCGGCACCCCCACCGCCGGACGCACCCACACCGAAACAGAGAACCTCATCGGCCTGTTCGTCAACAGCCTCGTCCTGCGCACCGACCTCACCGGCGACCCCACCTTCACCGACCTCCTGCACCGCGTCAAAGACACCGCCCTCACCGCCTACGACCACCAGGACCTCCCCTACGAACGCATCGTCGAAGAACTCGCCCCCCAACGCGACCTCACCCGCAACCCCCTCTACCAAGCCATGCTCGTCCTGCAGACCACCACCGAAACCCCCACCTGGACCCTCCCCGGCCTCACCATCACCCCCGCCCCCATCACCGGCGGCCTCGCCAAATTCGACCTCAACCTGACCCTCCACGAGACCGGTGACGGCCTCACCGGGAACATCGACTACCCCACCGACCTGTTCGACCGGGCCACCGTCGAACGCATGGCCGGCCACTACACGACCCTGCTGTCCCACCTCGCCGACCAGCCCAAGACCCCCCTGTCCCAGGTCAGCATGCTCAGTGACGCCGAGCAGCGCGCCATCGCGGCGTGGGGGGCCACGGCCACCATCCCCGCCGAGGTCCGCGGCGTCCCGTCCGGGGCCGCCCAGGTCCGTGTGGTCGACCACCGCGACCTGCCGGTGCCGGTCGGCGTACCCGGGGAGCTGCTGGTCGGCGGCGAGAACCCGTACCGCACCGGCGACCTGGTGAGCTGGTCACCGTCCGGCGAGCTGCGGTTCGCGGGGCGCGGCGAGGACCAGGTGGTCGTGCGCGGGGACCGCGTCGCGCTGGGCGACGTCGACACGGCGCTGACCGCCCACGACGCCGTCGCGGAGGCCGCGACCGCCGTCCACGACGGCGAACTGGTCGCCTACGTGGTGCCCGCCGGACCGGCGGCGCCCGAGGAGCCGGAACTGCGGGCGTTCCTGAGCGGGCGGCTGCCCGCCTCCATGCTGCCGTCGGCCTACGTCACGCTGCCCCGGCTGCCGCGCACGGCGGCGGGCGACCCCGACCGGGGCGCCCTGCCGGCGCCCGAGGCCCGACCGGCGTCCGCGTCGGCGCCGCACAGCGCGGCGGAGAAGGTCATCGCCGGCATCTGGCGGGAGGTCCTGGGCGTCACCGACGTCGGCGTGACCGACAACTTCTTCGCGCTCGGCGGCGACTCGATCATCAGCCTGCAGGTGATCGCGCGGGCGAAGAAGTTCGGCATCCAGCTCACGCCGAGGATGTTCTTCCAGCACCAGACGGTCGCGGCCATCGCCGCGAACGCCCGGTCCACCAGTCCCATCCTGGCCGACCAGGCCAAGCTCGTGGGAGAGGTGCCGCTCACGCCGATCCAGCACTGGTTCTTCGAGCTGGAGCTGCCCGACCCCTCCCACTTCAACCAGGCCGAGCTGCTGGAGACCGACGGCCTGGACGGCGCGGTCCTGCGGCGCGCGCTGCTGACCCTCATCGAGCACCACGACGCGCTGCGCCTGCGGATCAGGCGGGACGGCGGGGCGTGGCGCCAGTACCTCGACGGCGACCCCGGCCCCGGCGTCCTGGCCTGCCACGACCTGTCGCCGCTGGACGACGACGAACTGTGGCCGAGGATGGCGGGCATCGCCGACGAGGCGCAGCGCGGGATGGACCTGGACGGCGGGCCGGTGATCCGCGCCGCCCTGATGGAGCTCGGCCCCGGTCGCGGCCAGCGGCTGCTCATCGCGATCCACCACCTGGCGGTCGACGGCGTCTCCTGGCGGATCCTGCTGGAGGATCTCGGCACCGCCTACCGCCAGGCGGCCGAGGGACGCGACCCGCTGCTGCCGGCCAAGACGACGTCCGTGCGGACCTGGGCGGAGAAGCTCGCGGCCCACGCGAGGTCGGCCGGCGCGCTCGGCGAGCTCGGCTACTGGGCCTCGCAGGGCGAGCAGCGGGCGCTGCCGCGCGACCACGACGGCGAGAACACCACGCGTTCCTCGGCCGCCGTCACGGTCGCGCTGAGCGAGAGCGAGACGTCCTCCCTGCTGCAGGACGTGCCCCGGGCGTTCCACACCCAGATCAACGACGCGCTGCTGAGCGCGGTGGGCGCCGCGGTGCACGCCTGGACCGGGGACGACACCGCTGGGATCAGCCTGGAGGGCCACGGGCGGGAGGACCTGTTCCCCGACGTGGACACCTCGCGAACGGTGGGCTGGTTCACCAGCGTGTTCCCCATCAACCTGCACGGCATGTCGGAGACCGACCCGGTCATCCTGCTCAAGAACGTCAGCGAGCAGCTCGGGGAGATCCCCCGCCGGGGCGTCGGCTACGGCATCCTGCGGTACCTGGGCGACGCGAACGCGCGGCGGTCCCTGGCACACCGCGCCCCAGAGATCAACTTCAACTATCTGGGGCAGTTCGCCGCCGGCGTCACCGGCCTCGGCCGGCACGCGGGACCGCATGAGCCCAGGGGCGGTTCCATCGGCGCGGCCGGGACGCGCCGTCACCTCCTGGACATCCTGGCGGCCGTGGAACACGGCCGGCTGAGCGTCGAGATCTCCTACTCCACGGCGATCCACGACGTCACCACCGTCGAGCGCCTCGCCGGGGACATCGCCCGCAACCTCCGCGCGTTGCTCGGCGTCGCCGCCGACCAGAGCGAGGGAATCGGCGCCGCGCCCGCGTATCTCCCGCTGGCGGAACTCAACGAGGACGAGATGGCCGCGATCATGAAGAGGTTCAGCGCATGAGCACCCCCAACGTCGAAGACATCTACGGCCTGTCGCCCATGCAGTTCGGCATGCTGTTCCATTCGGTGCGCGACAGCCAGGGCGTCAGCCCGTACCAGGTCCAGATGATCGAGAAGATCGCCGGGCCGCTCGACGACGAGCGGTTCCTGGACGCCTGGCAGCACCTCGTCGACCGGCACTCCATCCTGCGCAGCGCGTTCGTGTGGCAGGACGTGTCGACGCCCGTGCAGGTCGTGCAGCGTACGGCGAAGCTGCCGCGCGAGACGCTCGACTGGCGCGACCGCGACCCGGCGGAGCAGGACGCGTGCCTGAAGCGGCTGGCCGCCGACGACTGGGACCAGGGCTTCGACCTGTCCCGGCCGCCGCTGCTACGAGTGCGGATCATCAGGACCGCCGACGACAGCCGCCTGATCATGTGGTCGTTCCACCACATCCTGCTGGACGGGTGGAGCATCCAGCTCCTGAAGAAGGAGCTGTTCGCGATCTACCGGGCCACCGTCGAGGGCAGGGAGCCCGGCCTGCCGCCGGCCATCCCCTACGTCCGGTACGCGAAGTGGCTGCACGAACAGCCGTCGGCGCGCGCGCGGGAGTTCTGGCGCGGCTACCTCCAAGGCGTCAGCGAGGCGACCGAGCTGGTGGCGACCCGCCCCGGCACGGACTCCGGGGTGGCCGAACTGGAGATCTCCCTCGGCGCGGAGCTGTCGGGCGCGGTGCGCCGGTTCGCCAGGGAGCAGCGGATCACGGTCAACACCGTGGTCCAGGGCGTGTGGTCGGCCCTGCTGTCCCGGTACAGCGGCCGCGACGACGTGCTGTTCGGCGCCACGACCTCGGGCCGGTCGGTGTCCCTGCCCGGCATCGAGTCGATGGTGGGGCTGTTCATCAACACCCTGCCGGTGCGCGCCCGGGTCGACGGCCGGGCGACGGTCGGCGCCTGGCTGCGGGACCTGCAGGACCAGCAGACCGAGCTGCGGGAGTGGGAGCACTGCCACCTGGTGGACGTGCAGGAGTGCAGCGACGTCCCCCGGGGCAAGCCGCTGTTCCAGTCCATCCTGGTGTTCGAGAACTATCCGGACCTGCGCGGCTCCGACAGCCTGCCGGAGGGGGTCGACTACCGGCCGGTCGGCTGCGTGGAGCGCACCGGTTACCCGCTCACGGTGGTGGTGTCGGCCGACGAGGTCGTGGAGGTCAAGTTCGCCTACGACCGTGCCCTGTTCGACGCGGGGACGATCGAGCGCCTGGCGGGGCACTTCGAGGCACTGGTGAGCGGCTTCGTGGCGGCCCCGCAGGCCCCGCTGTCGCAGGTCGGCATGCTGACCGAGGCCGAGCGGCGGCGGATGCTGGTCGACTGGAACGACACCCAGGGACCCTTCCCCGCCGACCAGACCATCCACCAGCTGATCGCCGCACAGGCCGCCATCCGGCCCGACCAGCCCGCCGTCCTGTATGACGGCCGGACCCTCACCCACCGCGCGCTCGACCAGCGCGCCAACCAGCTCGCCCACCACCTGCGCACCCACGGCATCGGACCCGAGACCCTCGTCGCCGTCCTGCTCGACCGCACCCCCGACCTCATCGTCACCCTCCTGGCCATACTCAAAGCCGGCGCCGCCTATCTCCCCCTGGACCCCGACTACCCCGCCGACCGCCTCACCTACATGCTCGACGACACCGCCGCACCCCTGGTCATCAGCCAGGAAAGCCTCGCCGCACGGCTCCCCGGCCACATCACCCCTCTCCTCGTCGACACCGGCTGGCCACAGATCGCGGACCTCCCCACCACCGAACCCCCGCCGCTGGCCACCCCCGGCAACCTCGCCTACGTCATCTACACCTCCGGCTCCACCGGCAGGCCCAAGGGCGTCATGATCGAACACGAGGGGGTGGTGAACTACCTCCACTGGTGCGACCAGGCCTACCCCGCGACCGGCGACATCGGGACGCTGCTCTACTCGCCGGTCGCCTTCGACCTCACCGTTACCGCGCTGTTCCTGCCCCTCATGCAGGGCCTGCCGGTCGCGATCCCGGTCCCCCGGCCCGGGGAGTCCGCGTTCGCGGCCGCGGTCGAGGAGCTGCTGTCCGGCACCCCGGTCAGCTTCCTGAAGATGACCCCCTCGCACGCCGAACTCCTGGTCTCCTCGGCCGAGGCGGCCGGCGTTGAGCTCGCCGTGCGCACCATGGTGCTGGGCGGCGAGGAGCTCACCACCGACCTGGCCCGGCGGATACTCGGCGTCTGCGCACCCGGCACCGTCATCTACAACGAGTACGGCGCCACCGAATGCTCCGTCGCCAACGTCATGTCGGCCACCGTCCAGGTCGGCGGCGACGCCACCGGGCCGGTCTCGGTCGGCGTCCCCATCACCAACACCCAGGCCTACGTGGTCGACCAGGACGGCCGGCCCGTACCCCCCGGTGTCGCCGGGGAGTGCCTGCTCGGCGGCGTGTGCGTCGCCCGCGGCTACCTCAACCGGCCCGAGCTCACCAGCAGGAAGTTCGCCGTCCACGACCTCACCGGAACCCCGCAACGGCTTTACCACACCGGCGACCTGTGCCGGTGGCTCCCCGACGGGCGGCTGGAGTTCATCGGCCGCATCGACACCCAGGTCAAGCTGCGCGGGTACCGCATCGAACTCGGCGAGATCGAGAACACCCTGATCGACCACCCGGCCGTCGCGGCCTCGGCCGTCACCGTCCGCGAGGACACCCCGGGCGTGCAGCGGCTCGTCGCCTATCTCGTGCCCGTTCCCGGCGCGGCGCCGCCCGGCCCCGACGACCTCAGGACCCACGCCGCCCGCACGCTCCCCCCGTACATGATCCCCGCGCAGTTCGTGACCCTGCCCGTGCTCCCGCTCACCCCCAACGGCAAGATCGACCGTGCCGCCCTGCCCGCGCCCACCGCTACCCAGCCCGTCGTCCGCACCCCGCCCGCCACCGCCACCGAGCACCTCATCGCCGCCATCTGGCACGACGTCCTCGGCACCCCCGACCCCGGCGTGCACGACGACTTCTTCGACCTCGGCGGGCACTCGCTCCTCGCGTTCAAGGTCATCTCCCGCCTGCGCCGCGCCGGCCGCCCGGCGACGCTGCAGCAGGTCATGGCCCATCCCACCATCCACGAACTGGCGCGCGCGCTCAGCGAGACCGCGCGCGAGCGCGGCGGGCTGATCACCGAGGTACGGCCGGGGCGCACGGCGGCCACCGAGCGGCCCAACCTGTTCTGCGTCCATCCCGGCGGCGGCCAGATCCACTCCTACCAGGCGCTGGCCGACGAACTGGAGGGACGGTTCCGCGTCCTCGGCGTGCGGGCGGCCGGTCTCACCGACGGCGAGGCAGGCGGCGAAGCGCCGCTGGAGGACATCGGCGCCATGGCCGAGCGCTACTGGAAGGAGATCGCGAACCTGCAGCCCGAGGGCCCCTACCGGCTCCTCGGCTGGTCGGCCGGCGCGGTGATCCTGCACGAGATGGCCGCGACGCGTCCCGGCGACGTCGCCTCGGCGCTCCTGCTGGAGCCCGCCGTCACCGGGCCGTACCGCAGGGAAAGGTTCAACGAATTGGCCGGGATATTCGGGCGGGCCGAGTCGCTGTGGCGGCGCGGGCAGGCCGAGAACGGCGAGGCGCGGGAAAGGACGCGAAAAGCGCTGAAACTCCTGGCCGGTCCGATGAACATCGACGCGGACTCGGTGGATCTCGATGAATGGCTGCCGTACAACGTCCTGCGCGCGGAATCGCGCGCGCTGGCCGATTATCAGGCCGTCGTCTCGCGGGCCCGGGCCACCCTCGTGGTGAGCGAGGAGATCGAGCGGGCCGGGCAGGAACTGATGCCGGACGGCGACCGCGAGGGCTATGTGGCGCACTGGAGGCGGCGCTACCCCGCCGGCCTGCGGATCGTCGACCTAGCCGGTGACCACTACGACATGGTGAAGACCAGGGAATCGGTGTCGGCGATAGCCGCGGCGCTCGGCGCGGGGCCGGAAACGCCCGCGAATCAGGGGACATAACTAACCAGTAATGGCCGGGTCCGGATCGCGACATAATCAAAACATCAGAAGTCCGATCCGGACAGCACTGATAAGTCTCCAGAAAGGTCAGTGACCGGAATGTCCCCGCACTGTATCGCCGAGAAACGGCCGAAGCCGTATGCGGTGCTCAGCAGCACCCCGTCGGATTCGCATACCTGGAATCTTTTGTTCGTTCAAATGCTGATGGAGGAGAACGGCTGGTCGGTCACCAATCTCGGCGCCTGCGTGCCCGTCGCGATGCTCATGGACGAGTCGCTGCGCCGCGTCCCCGACATGATCGTGCTCAGCACGGTGAACGGGCACGGCGCACAGGAGGCCCGGCAGGTGATCGCGGCGCTGCGCGCCCAGCCGTCGCTGGCCCGGGTGCCGGTCGCCCTCGGCGGCAAGCTCTGCGTCAGCGAGGACCGGGAACGCGCCGTCGTGGACGAGCTGGTCGCCGCCGGCTTCGACGCGGTGCTGGTCGGCGACACCGCCGTCCCGGTGTTCCGTTCCCTGCTGACCAGGGCCGCGGCCATGCCGGGACGGCACGCGGGGCGGCGGGCATGACACCGGCGGCGCCCGAAGGGACGTTCCACGCGTTCATGGAGCGCGCCCGGCGGACGGGGACGCTGGTGGTCCAGCCGCGCATGGGGTTCGGCACCGCCGCGCAAATGCGCGCCGGGCTGATCGCCACCAAGGACGCCGGCCCCGGCACCGTGGGGACGGTGACGCTCGACAGCTTCACCCGCGTCGGCGACTTCGCCTCCGCCGGGCGCGCGCTGCGCGCCGGGGACGAGCTCAACGGCTACCCGATCGTGACACTGGGCCCCCAGGTCACCCGCGACATGCTCGACGGCGTCCGCGACGCCGATTTCCCCGTGCAGGTGCGTCACGGCTCCGCCTCGCCCGGCCCGATCTTCGCGGCCCTCATGGCCGCCGGGCTGGACGCCACCGAGGGCGGTCCGATCTCCTACTGCCTGCCCTACAGCAGGACGCCCGTCAACCGCTCGGTCCACGCCTGGCGGGAGGTCGCCCAGCGGTTCGCCTCCCTGGCGGAGACCGGCACCGTGCCGCACCTGGAGAGCTTCGGCGGGTGCATGCTCGGCCAGTTGTGCCCGCCCTCGCTGCTGATCGCGATCAGCGTCCTGGAGGGCATGTTCTTCGCCCAGCAGGGCATCACGAGCGTCTCGCTGAGCTACGCCCAGCAGACGCACGCCGGCCAGGACGAGGAGGCCGTGCGGGCGCTGCACGACATCGCGGCCGACCTGCTGCCGTCGGTGTCCTGGCACGTGGTCATCTACGCCTACATGGGCCGGTACCCGGCCACGCGAACCGGGGCGCTGAGCCTGCTCTCGGCCTCCGCACGGCTGGCCAGGCGCAGCGGCGCGGCCCGCCTGATCGTGAAGACCGCCTCCGAGGCCAGCCAGATCCCGTCCATCGCCGAGAACGTGACGGCCCTGCGGGTCGCCGCGCGGGCCGGCCGGGCGAGCGGGCCGAGCCTCGGCGCGCCCCCGTCGACCGGCATCGAGGCGGAGGCGCGTTCGATCATCGGGCGGGTGCTCGACCTGCACGCCGACCTCGGCAGGGCGCTCACGTCCGCCTTCGCCCTGGGCTACCTGGACGTCCCGTACTGCCTGCACCCGGACAACGCCGGACGTACCCGCAGCTACATCGCCGACGACGGCCGCCTGCAGTGGGCGGCGACCGGCGCGCTGCCGATCACCGGCACGGGCGGCCGGCCGAAGGCGGGCGGGCTCACCTCCGCCGAACTGCTGCACGCCCTGTCCTACGTCAGAGATCGCTACGACACCGGTGCTTTCGCCCACCAGTAAGGGAGGTTCACCATGACCACACAGCAGGACTTCCGCGCCATGCCCACTCCGGCGGAGCGCGCGGTGGCCGACGTGCCCGGTCCCCGGGAACATCTGACGTCGCCGAGGACCCAGGCGGTGCTCAAGATCCAGCAGGCGCTGGTGGCAGGGGCGCGCGAGCTGATGGCGGCGGAGGGCGCCGTCGAGCTGTTCCAGCCGCTCATCGGCCCGGTCACCGACCCGGGGGCACGCGGCGCCAAGCAGGTGGACGTCGACTACTACGGCCACCAGTACAAGCTGATGGCCAGCGCCATCCTGTACAAGCAGACCTCACTGGTGGCGTTCGACAAGGTGTTCTTCATCGCGCCGAACGTGCGCCTGGAGCCCCTGGAGACCAGCTCCACCCACCGGCACCTGGCCGAGTTCCACCAGATCGACGTCGAGTTCGCCTGCGCGTCGCGCGACGACGCGATCGCCCTGGCCGAGCGGGTGGTCCGCCAGGCGGTGCGCAAGGCGCTGGCCACCCAGGAGGACGCGCTGCGCCTGATCGGCCGCGACACCGCCAAGCTGTCGGCGTTCGTCGAGCAGCCCTTCGAGGTGCTGACCCACGCCGAGGTGCTCGACCGGCTCGGCCACCCGCACGACCCGGGCACCGAGATCGGCTGGCAGGCCGAGGAGTTCATCTCCGGCCGCGCCGAGGCGCCGTTCTTCATCGTCGACTACCCGAAGGGCTCGCGCGGGTTCTACGACAAGGAGGACCCCGAGCGCCCGTCCACGCTGATGAGCTTCGACCTGATCGCGCCGGAGTCCTGCGGGGAGATCTGCAGCGGCGGCGAGCGCGAGTCGGACTACGTCAAGATCGTCACCCGGATGCGGGAGACCGGCGAGAACCCCGCGAAGTACGGCTGGTACCTGGACGTCGTGCGGGAGGGCATCCCGGGCAGCGCCGGCTTCGGCATCGGCCTGGAGCGGCTGACCCGCTGGGTGGCCGGGCTGGACTCGGTCTGGCAGGCCAGCGCCTACCCGAAGGTGCCCGGGGTGGTGTCGCCGTGAGCGCGCTGCGGGCTCCGGGGTTCCCCGAGCAGGACGTACGGCGGCGGGCCCGTGAGGGCGGCGCCGCGGTGTTCCCGGCCGCCGGACAGTACGGCGAGTCGGTCTTCGGCGCGGACGCCACGGCTCCCCGGGACGAGATCGACGCCTGCCGCCTGGTGCCGCCGGTGTCCATGCCCCGGCGGCTGGAGAAGCTGATCGAGCTGGCACGGGAGCCGCTGTACTCGGACGTGTCGCTGGAGTCGTCGTTCGGCGGGTTCGACGCGCCGTTCCCGCTCTATCTCAGCGCGCTGGGGTCGACGCGGGTGGCCGCCGCCGGGTGCGCCCTGGCCCGGCAGGCCGGCCGGATCGGCCTGCCGATGGTGATCGGCGAGAACGTGGCCCCGGTGGGCGGGTTCCGGTCCAGCGGGAAGCACCTGGCCCTGCTGGAGCGGATCGGCGCCTACACCGAGGCGGCGCAGGGGGCCACCGGAGGGGTCGTCGTCCAGCAGAGCACCGAGGACGCCAACGCCGAGGTCTGGAACCACGTCTACACCGACCCCTCGGTGCGCGGGCTGATGGACTCGGGGCGGCTGGCCTTCGAGCTGAAGGTCGGCCAGGGCGCCAAGCCGGGTCTCGGCGGCCTGACCATGGTCGACGAGGAGACCTCGCGGCGGCTCGGCGGCCAGTACGCCATGGAACGCCTCCAGGCCGGCGGGCAGGTGCTGCGCTGCGGCAGCCCCGGGACGTTCACCGACGAGATCCTGCGCCAGCAGGTCCACCTGATGCGCAACAACTATCCCCGGGCCCGCTGCTGGGTCAAGCTGCCGCCGGCGCGCGACGTGGCCGCGGCCGCGGCCGTGGCGTGGCGGGCGGGCGCCGACGCGGTCACCGTCGACGGCGCCGAAGGGGGCACGGGGTGGGCGCCGGGCGTCTTCCTGGACCACGTGGGGTTGCCGCTCGGTGAGTGCCTGCGGCGGATCGGTGTGCCCGAGGGCACGCTGCTCGCCAGCGGGCGCGTGTACGACGGCGCGCGCGCGGTCAAGGTGCTGGCACTGGGCGCCCGGGCCGTCGGCTTCGGCCGGGCGGCGCTGGTCGCCGTCGACGAGGACCCCGAGAACGGGCTGGTCCGGTTCGTGGAGTCCCTCGCCCTGGAGATGCGGCTGCTGATCAGCGCCCTCGGCAAGTACGCCGCCGGCGAACCGGGCCCTGAGGATCTGTGGAGCCCTCGGGAGTCCCCCGGCGCGGTGGCCCGTGACGGGGTCACCGGCGAGCCGCCGATCCGCCATGACAAGCGAGAGGTCTTCGCGTGATCTACGCCAACGCATATGACGCCGTCATGGACGACGTGTTCGTGACCCTGCCCTACCTGTCACGGCGCGCCGACGTCTACCTGAAGATCGAGGGGTTCAACCCGGCCGGCTCGATCAAGCTGAAGACCGCCATCGGGCTGATCGAGGACGCCGAACGCGGCGGAAGCGTGTCGGTGGGCGTCCCGGTGATCGAGTCGTCGTCGGGGAACCTCGGCATCGCGCTGAGCTCCATCTGCGCGGCCAAGGGGTACCCGTTCACCTGCGTGGTCGACCCGAACACCTCCGGCTCGGCCGTCGCGCACATGCGGGCGCTGGGCGCCGAGGTGGTGACCGTGCGGGAGACCGACGCCAACGGCGGCTACCTGAGCTCGCGCATCGCCTACGTCCGTGAGCGGATCCGGGCGCAGCCCGAGATGGTGTGGCTCAACCAGTACGCCAACCCCGCCAACCCCCGGGCGCACTACGAGCGCACGGCCAGGAGCCTGCTCGCCGGGCTGCGCCACATCGACTACCTGTTCGTGGGCACCGGCTCGACGG
This sequence comes from Sphaerisporangium corydalis, assembly GCF_025506355.1. Classification (GTDB taxonomy): domain Bacteria; phylum Actinomycetota; class Actinomycetes; order Streptosporangiales; family Streptosporangiaceae; genus Sphaerisporangium; species Sphaerisporangium corydalis. The sequence goes on along the minus strand of NZ_JANZYP010000027.1, from coordinate 27,943 downwards.
GGACCTTCGTCGGCTGCGCGCGCTACCTGCGCGAGCACTCGCCGCACACCCGCGTCATCGCGGTGGACTCGCAGGGATCGGTGACGTTCGGCGCCGAGCCGGGCCGGCGCTGGATCCCCGGGCTCGGTGCCAGCCGCCGCCCCGAGCTGTGCCGGCCGGAGCTGGCGCACGAGATCGTCCACGTGGCGGAGGAGGACGCGATCCGCGAGTGCCGCCGCGTGGCCCGCAACACCGGGCTGCTGGTCGGCGGCTCGACCGGGTCGGTGCTCGCGGCCATCGCGGCACGAGAGGAGGACTTCCGCGACCGGCCGCGCGTCGCGGCCATCGCGCCCGACCTCGGCGACCGCTACCTGAAGACCGTGTACGACGACGACTGGGTGACCGCCCGGTTCGGCGGCGTGGCCACCGCCGAGGAGATCGGACTGGTGGGCGCCCCGGCGGGCGGGTGAGGCGCACGGCGCGGAGCCGTGCGCCCCTGCCCGGCGCGACGCCCGGGAACGGTCACCATTGGTGATCGTTCCCGGGTCCGCGCCGGACGGGGACGCACGGCTCCGGGATGACGCCGGCTCAGGGCTCCGCCGGTCTCAGAGCTCCGCCAGGGCTCAGGGCTCCGCCAGGGCTCAGGGCTCCGCCAGGGCTCAGGGCTCGGCCGGGTGTCAGAGCTCGGCCGGGTCGATGAGCCTCTTGGCGATGGCCACGACGCCGAGCTGAAAGCGGCTGCGCGTCCCGAGGCGTTCGGCCAGCCGGTCCGACAGCCGCCGCACGGTGCGCAGGGACACCTCCATCCGGCGGGCGGCCGAGGCGTCGGTGTGCCCCTGGGCCCACAGCTTCAGGATGTGCACCTCCTGCGACGACAGCGCGTCGCCGCGGCGCGGCCGGCAGTCGCCCAGCGGCTCGGCCTCGGCCCACAGCTTGGAGAACAGCGTGACGAACGAGTCGACGACGGCGTCACAGCTCACGGTGAGCGCACCGGCGATCCCGGTGAGGTTGCCGACCGAGACCACCGCGTGGCGCCGGTCGAAGATCCGCACCCGGGCGGGCAGCGTCGGCAGGGTGCGCACGTCGGCGCCCGCCCCGATCTCCCACCGCAGGTAGGCCAGGGTCGGCTTGTCGTTGCGCGCGCTGTCCAGGACGATCGACCGCGACGGGACGCCGCGCTCCAGGATGTCCTCGTCGATCGTGCGGGCGCTGTCGAGGGTCCTGGTCAGCGGCTGGCCGGCGAGGCGGAGCGACAGGTACTCCTCCCGGCAGTCGGCGGCCAGCCGGGCCGTGCGGTCCCGCACCGCGTGGCCGCCGATGACCCATTCCACACCGGCGCCGTCCTGGGCGTTGCGCTGGCCGCAGGAGGTCAGCAGGCGGGCGACGGTCAGCCGGCTGTCCTCCACCTGCTGCTGGTGCCGGGCCAGCTCGGCCTGCTGCCGCGCCAGCAGGGCGGCCAGGCCGACCTCCGGCTCGATCGCCGTCCACCCCTCGCACCCGTCCTCGCGCGTGATCAGTTCCAGGCGGGCGAGGTGCTCCAGGGCGAACCGGACGGTCACCTCGCTGATCGCCATGAGCTCGGCGAGCTTCTCGGTGCTCGTGCCGGGGTTCTCCACGATGGTCTGGTAGGCCGTCTCGGCGGTCGTGTCGAGTTCGAGGCCGTGCCGCCAGTCGTGCGACCGCGTGGTGTACGGCTCGGGCATCGCGCCGAACTGCTCGGGGGTGAAGGGCTCGGTCCTCGTGGTGAACGGCTCGTGTCTCGTGCGACGTACCGACATTTCAGGCAGCGCGACCATTCTTGGTGCCTTTCTCTTGCTCTGCGGTCGTAAGAGCACTTTCGGTGGAGATATCGATCGTCGGCGCCACCCGGCCCATCTGGGACCACTCGGGCCGCAGCCCGGGCACGACGATGGCGACCAGGTAGAGGCCGCCGACGACCAGCAGGGCGCCGTTCAGCCCCGCCAGCGCGAGGACGAGCGCCGCGAACGGGCCGCCGAAGGGGATGCCGGCCCAGGCCAGCGCGCTGGTGAGCGTCCTGACCCGCCCGAGCAGCCGCGCGGGGATCCGCTCGTAGCTCACGGCGCCGATGATCGGGTTGACGAATCCGGAGCCGAGGCCGCCGACGGCGAAGACCGCGAGCACGACCCACAGCGGGAAGCCCAGGGCCATGACGATGAAGCGCGGGATCCCGCCGACCACGAAGCCGACCATGTACACGATGTGGCGGGGCAGCCGGTCGGCGAGCGTGGCGGCCAGGAGCGCGGCCAGGATGGAGGTGCCCGCGAAGACGCTGACCACCAGGCCGACCGTCTCGGCCCCGTGCCCGGACTCCAGCGCCCACACCGGCAGCAGGACCGCCATGAAGGCCTGGTCGAGCAGGTTGGTGGCGACCAGCATGCCGACGATGGCGCGCAGCAGGCCGTCCTGGCGGAGGAACGCGGCGCCCTGCCGGAGCTGGGCGACGTAGCCGCCCGTCTCCGTCGTGGTGGCCGCGGCGGGGTCGGGCGCGGGGTCGGCGAGTGTGGCGGTGGTGACGACGGCCGCCAGGCCGAACAGGGCCGCCGCCAGCCAGAGTGCCTGGGCGCCGCCGAACGCGGCCACCAGCACGCCGGCGATCCCGGGCCCGGCCACCGTGGCGGTGCGTTCCACCGCGGCGATGAGCCCGGTGCCGCGTTCGATGGGCGCGCGGGCCGCCCGGGTGACCGAGGGGACGAAGACGGATTTGGCGGCGATGGCGGGGCCGTCCGCGGCGCCCACCACGGCCATGAGCACCATCAGCGCCCACAGGTGCAACCCGCCGGCCACGAACAGCAGGGGCGCGACCACCATCGCGGCCATCGACACCAGGTCGCCGGTGATGGCGACGCGCCGGGGCCCGATGCGGTCGATGAGCGGGCCGGCCAGCGCCTGCGCTATCACGAAGGGGGTGATCTGGCAGAAGGCCACCAGACCGGTCATGGCGGGGCTCCCGGTGGTGGTGAGCACCAGCCACGGGACCGCGATGGACAGCAGGCGGTTCGCCGAAAGGGCGGCGAAGTCCGCGCCCAGCACACCGATGAGGCCGCGCAACGAGCGTCTACCGGCCAGGCCGATCTTCCTGCCGTCGCCATCGTCCATGGGATGTCTCCTCAGATAGTCGGGGTGTCGCGATCCGACCATCGCCCGCCGGGACGGGCGCCCGCCAGGGAAGGACCGGCACCGCACGGCCGCCGCTCCTGTCGCGCGTTCTTCTCTGCCGCCGCACCCCGTGCGGCGCGCACAGTTGGCTGACCGCCGCACACCGGGCGGCCGACACAGAAGGGAACAGCCGATGGACGACTACGTGGATGAGGGCGCCTACCGCGTCGTGCGCAACGACGAGGAGCAGTACTCGGTCTGGCCGGCCGAGCGGGAACTCCCGCCCGGCTGGCAGGCCGAGGGCACCCAGGGATCCCAGCCCGAGTGCCTCGACTACATCGGGGTGATCTGGAATGACATGCGGCCGGCCAGCATGCGCCGATACATGGACCGCACCATCTGCGACGAACGATGCTGATCCTCGGCAACGCGGACGTCCGGCACGTACTGGACGGCAAGGACTTCGAGGTGCTCAACGCGGTCCGGCACGCGTACCTGGAGCACGCCCGCGGCGAGACGGCCGTACCCGAGTCGGTGTTCCTGCGCTTCCCCCACAGCGCCCGCGACCGCATCATCGCCCTGCCCGCGTACCTGGGCGGCGGGGAGCCGGTCGCCGGAGTGAAGTGGATCGCGTCGTTCCCGGGGAACCTGGCGGCGGGGATGGACCGCGCGTCGGCGGCGATCATCCTGAACTCGACGGACACCGGCCACCCGCTGTGCGTGATGGAGGGCTCGGTGATCTCCGCGCGGCGCACCGCCGCGAGCGCGGCCCTCGCGTCGGCGACCCTGCAGGGCGCCGAGCCCGCCGACGGGGTGTCGCTGATCGGGTGCGGCGTCATCAACGCCGAGATCCTGCGGTTCCTCACGGTGGTGCACCCGGAGCTTCGCCAGGTCACCGTGTTCGACCTCGATCCTGGCCGGGCCGAGGCGTTCGCGCGGCGCTGCTCGGCCGAGCTGGGGGTGACGGCGTCGGTCGCCGGCCACCCCGACGACGCGCTCGCCGCGCACCCGCTGGTCAGCCTCGCGACCACGGCCACGGTCCCGCACGCCGACCTTCGCGCCTGCCGCCCCGGGACGCTCGTCCTGCACGTCTCGTTGCGGGACGTGACGATCGGCGGGGTGCTGGACGCGGTGAACATCGTGGACGACCGCGACCACGTCCTGCGCGCCGCGACCTCCGCGCACCTGGCCGAGCAGCACGTCGGTCACCGCGGGTTCATCCAGGCCACCATCGGCGAACTGCTGCTCGACGGCGGCGACCACGGCCGCGATCCCCGGCGGGTGACGCTGTTCTCCCCGTTCGGGCTCGGCGTGCTGGACCTCGCGGTCGCGGACATGGTGCTGCGCGCCGCCCGCCGGGACGGGCTCGGCGTCGACCTGCCGGACTTCCTGCCCGTACGCGCGCCGGCCGGGCACACCGGTTAGACCAGTCCCCTCCGCACCGCGCACGCCACCGCATGCGCCCGGTTGCGCACCTGCAACCGGGCCGTGAGGTCGTAGATGACGTTCTTGACGGTGTGCTCCGAGCAGCACAGCACCTGGGCGATGGCCGCGTTCCCGAGCCCGTCCGCCATCAGGGCGAGCACCGCCTTCTGCCGGACCGTCAGCGACGGGGCCGTTCGCGGCGGCGGCGTCGGGGCAGGGCCGCCGAGCAGCCGGACCAGAACCTCGTGCGGCAGGCGGCCGTCGCCTCGGTGCGCCGAGCGCACCGCCGCGCCCAGCCGTGCCGGGGTCGCGTCGGCGGACAGCAGCATGGTGCGCACCCCGGCCCGCACGGCCCGCAGCACGCCGGGAGGAGAGAAGGTGTCGGCGAACAGCAGCAGCGCGTGCCCGGGCCCGGCGGCCTCCGAGCACGCCTCCAGCGCCTCGTCCACCGTGGCCGCCGCGCCGATCACGACCGTGTCAGGGGACCCGTCGGGCCTCTCCGCCCGGGGGAACCCGCAGGGCCCGAGCAGCGTCAGCACCCTGCTCCGCACCGCGCCGCACGCGCTGACGTGCACGCGGGGACGCTCCGGCCCGCCGGTCACGACAGCCCCGTCCGCAGGCTCCCGGCCGGTCACGACGACCACGTCCGCAGGCTCCGGGCCGGTCACGACGGCCCCGTCCGGACGCTCCGGGCCGGCGGTCACAGCAGCCCCGTCCGGAGCGCGTACGCCACCGCGTGCGCGCGGTTGCGCAGCCGGAAGCGGTGGGTGATGTCGTGCACCACGCCGACGACGGTGCGGGAGGAGTAGGACAGTTCCCGCGCGATCTCCTCGGTCTCGCGGCCGTCGGCGATCAGCGTCAGCACGGCCAGTTCCCGCTCGTCCAGGCCCGCGCCCGGCCACGACCCGCGCGGGGAGCCCGCGCCGGCCTCGTCGTCCACCAGGCAGGCGAGCATGTCGGGTGGGACGGTGCAGTCGCCGCAGGCCGCGGCGAGCACCGCGCGCGCCAGGTGGCCCGCGTCGGCCTCGCACCGGCGCACCAGGCCGCGTGCGCCCGCCGCGATCGCGTGCAACGCCTGTGAGGGGTCGAAGTCGCCGGCGACGAGCACCACCCCCGGCCGGCCGGGCAGTTCGCGCCGGGCGCGCACCAGGTCGAACACCTGGTCCTCGATTCGGTCGACGACAACCACGGTGACGTCCGCCGCCTCGGGCGGCGGCACCACGGCGACGTCGGGACAGCCGAGCAACGCGCTCGTGGCGCCCGCTTCCAACATCGGGTCTAACGCGACGACGTTGACCCGGACCGGGTCGCCCATCGGACCTCCTCGGTGGGACATGAGGCTTCTTCCACCCCTAACATCCGCCAGGACCGGCCCCGGTCGCATGGGGTGCCGTCCCCCAGATTCGCCGCGCACCCCCCTGCCTGCCGCGTCACCCTCCCTGCCCGGCGCGCGTCGCCTCGCCGCACCCATATACGGCCCGGCCACCGGCCGCCTACGTACCCGGCGCCCCCGGAGCGGGTAGCCGGGACACAAACATGGGTGCCTTCTACCCATCTCCGGGAGACGGCGCTGTGACAGCGTTCCAGGTATGACGCAACCAGCCGCACGAGGCGAGAGCACCGCCGCCGGGCTGCCGGGCACCGACTGGTGGACCCGGGCCCTGGCGCGGGAGGAGCGACCGGAGACCGCCGCGCACGGCGACACCGCCGCCCGCCCGGCCTGGTGCGACTTCGTGGAGCGGGCCGTCACCATGACCATGCCGCCCGCCGGGCCGACCGGCACCGACGCCTGGCACGAGGCGTTCGCGGTCCCCTTCCGCCCCCTGCTGGCCCTGGTGCGCGACCGGCTGGCCGAGGCCGCACGGCGACATCTGTCCGCCGACGCCGACAGCGCCCGCGCCGTCGCCGAGACGTTCACCGGCGTCCTGGCCGGGCGGCTGGCGCGCATCGCCCTGTACACCCTGATGGCCGAGCTGGGCACGGCGCGCGCCGGCGGCCTGCTGGCCGGCGCCGACGACCGGGAGCGCTTCGCCGACTTCCTGCGCCGCCAGTGCACGCCCGGCGGGCTCGCCGCGCTCTTCACGCGGTACCCGGTGCTGGCCAGGCAACTGGGCATGGCCGCCATGTCGGCCGCCGACGCGGGCGCCGAGCTGCTGGCCCGCCTCGGCGCCGACCGCGCCGAGCTGGTGGCGTCCCTGCTCGGCGGCGCCGACCCCGGACCGGTCATGGCGATCGAGCCCGGTCTCGGCGACCCGCACGAGCGGGGCCGCTCGGTCGGCCTGGTCCGCTTCGCCGACGGGCGCACCATCGTCTACAAGCCGCGCCCCCTCGCCGCGCACGCGCGCTTCAACGAGGTCGTCGCCTGGCTCAACCGGCGGCTCCCCGGCTGCGACCTGCGCACCGCCCGGGTGGTCACCCGGCAGGGGTACGGGTGGATGGAGTTCGTCCAGGCCGGGCCACTTGACCGGCCCGAGGACGCGCGGCGGTTCTACCGGCGCGCGGGCGTGCTGCTCGCCGCCCTGCACGCGGTGCACGCGACCGACATGCACTGCGAGAACGTCATCGCGTGCGCCGACCAGCCGGTCCTGATCGACGTGGAGACCGTCTTCCACCCCGACCTGCCCCTGCCGGACACCATCACGATCGCCGACCCCGCCGCCCACGCGCTGGCCACGTCGGTGCAGCGCACCGGGCTGCTGCCGTACGTCACCGTCGGCGAGAACGGCCTGCTCGACCAGTCGGGCCTGGGCGGCGACCCGGGCGCGACCTGCCCGGAAGGCGCCCTGGACTGGGAGCCGCCGGCCAGTGCCGCGGCGCGCCTGGTCCGGCGGCCGGTCCCCTACGCCGGCGCCGCCAACCGCCCCCGCTTCGACGGGCGGGTACTCGAACCGGCCGACCACCAGGCCGACGTGCTGGAGGGTTTCCGGCTCGGGTACGACGCGGTCGTGCGGCGCCGGGCCGAGTTCGCCCGCCTGGTGGAGTCCTTCTCCGAGGTGGAGACCCGCGTCGTGGTCCGGCCGAGCTGCGGGTACGCGAACCTGCTGGCCGAGTCCACCCACCCTGACCTGCAGCGGGACGCGCTCGACCGGGACGCGGCCCTGGACGTGCTGGACGAGGCCTCGGCCGGCCACCCCCTGTGGCGGCGGCTGGCCCCCTACGAGCGCGCCGAGATGTGGGCCGGCGACATCCCGCTGATCACCGGCCGGCCGGCGTCCAGGGACCTGTGGACCTGCGGGGGCGCGCACCTGCCGGACGCGCTGGAGCGCTCGGGCCTGGAGTGCGCCCTGGAGAAGATCGCGGCGATGGGCGAGATCGACCGGGGCGAGCAGGAATGGGTGATCCGCGCGAGCCTGGCCGCCCGCCGGCCGGCCGGCGGTCACCACAGCACCCGCCCGGCCGTGGCGCGCACCCCCGCCGGCGCCGAGCCCGGCCGGCTGCTCGCCGCCGCCGCCGGGCTGGCCGACGAGATCCTCGCGCGCAGCAAGGTCATGCGGGGCGAGGACGACCGGGGCCGGATCAACTGGCTCGGGCTGCAACTGGTCGACGACCAGCGCTGGATGGTGCTCCCGATGGGCGCCAGCCTGGCGGACGGCTACCTCGGCGTGGCACTGTTCCTGGCCCAGCTCACCCGGCTGACCGGCATCGCGCGCTACGGCCAGGCGGCGCGCCGCGCCGTGACCCCGATCCCCCAGTTGCTCGCCACGCTCGCCGACCGGCCCGACCTGCTCAGCGCGGTCGCCTGCGGCAGCAGCGCCGGGCTCGGCGGCATGAGCTACGCCCTGGCCCGGCTGGCCACCCTGCTCGACGACGGCGAACTGCGTGACTGGGCCGAGACGAGCGTGGAGCTGGCGAACCGCACGACCGGCCTGGACGGGCCGCCCGAGCCGCCCGGATGGGCGGACGGCACCGCCGGGTGCCTGGCCGCGATGGGCGCGGTGCACCGTGAGATCGGTTCCGGGACGGCCGCGAGGCTGGCCGTCACGTGCGCCGACCGGCTCGCCGACCTGGTCGAGCGGACCACCGGGCACTCCGTCCCCGACGAGGAGGAGATCCCGGCGGGCTTCGCCGCCGGGGCCGCCGGGATCGGCTGGGCGCTCACCCGGTTCGCCATGCACGCGCCCGACTCGCGCCACTCCCTCGCGGGCCGGCGCGCGCTGCGGCGGGCGGGCGAGCAGATCGTCCCGGGCGGGCCCCAGGGACACGGCTGGTGCCGCGGGACCGCGGGCCTGCTCATGGCGCGCGCCTGCCTGGCGAACGACACCGCGGGCGACACCGGCGCGGCGCTGCTCTCGCTGGCCGAGCGCCCGATGCTCGGCGATCTGAGCCTGTGCCACGGCGAGCTCGGCATCGCCGACGCGCTCCTCGTCCTCGCGGCCATCGAGCCGGGCCAGGGCGCCGCGCCGACCCTGCACCGCCGCGCGGACCTGGTCCTCGACGCGGTGCACCGGCATGGACCGACGTGCGCCACGCCCGGCGGGATCGCCACACCCGGATTGCTGCACGGGCTCGCGGGCATCGGATACGGGCTGCTTCGACTCGGGTTCCCGAAGAAGGTCCCTTCGGTCCTGCTTCTTGAACCCACACCTTGACCGGCCCGGCCGGTGCGGCGCCCTCACCCTGAGGACCGGCACCGGCCAGGAGACCACCACCGACCTGCGTAACGGCGAATACGACAGAAGGGCGAAGAAAATGGGCTTCGAACTGGCAAGGACGCTTACCAACCGCACCGACGACCGCGACGAGACCCGGCGTCCCGCCTCCTCGGCGAGCGGAAAGACGAGCCGGCAGGGCGTGCAGTTCGGCCTTCGGGTGGCCGTGCTCGCCGGCGTCATCGCCACGACGGGCGGAACCACGACGGGGCTCGGCAGCGCGATCAACAGCCTGGCCGGCCCGGCGGACACCACCTGCTGCGGCGGCGAGACGTCCATCAGCAGGATCGTGTGACACCAGCGGCGAAGCGGCACGGGCTGGCACTTTGGCCGGCCCTCGGTCCGCCGGAATGAGCGTCGCGGCGCGGCACCCGGTTTCTCCGTGAACCCCCTTGGGCACGGGTCACCGCCGGGTGCCGTTTTGATTCCTGACAGACCGCGTAAATCCATATAATTTGGCTATTAACGTCAAATGACCCTGTTCCCCGTATCGGCCGTGGTGTGCCGGGACGAAGAGCTCCGCATGATCGACCACGCGCTGGCCGGCGCACGGTCCGGGCGGGGCGGCGCGCTGTTCGTGATCGGCGAGGGCGGGATCGGTAAGTCACGCCTGTCCACCGCGGCGGCCGACCTCGGGCTCGCGGCCGACATGCGCATGCTCCGCGGCAGGGCCAGCCCGATCGGGCCGATGGCGCCGTTCCGGTTGCTGACCGAGGCGCTGATGTCCCTGCAACGGTCCGGCACCCCCATCGACGTCGCGCAACTGGGCCCCTACCGCCCGGTCCTCGCCAGGCTGGTGCCCGACTGGGGCACCCCGGCGCCCGCGCACGACGGCGGCTCCCTGGTCATCCTCGCCGAGGCGGTGCTGCGGCTGACCGCGCTCGCCGGGCGGGAACGCGGCTGCCTGATGATCCTTGACGACCTGCAGAACTCCGACGCCGAGAGCCTGGCCGTGGTCGACTACCTCGTCGAGAACCTCGCCGGGCAGCCCGCGGTGCTGCTCGGCGCGGCCTCCACCGAGCCGTGCCCCGCCCTCGAACTGGCCCGCTCGGCCGCCCAGCGCGGCTCCGCCGGGCTGCTCGAACTGCGCAGGCTCGACCGCGACGAGGTCCGCCGCCTGACCGCGGGCTACCTGGACTGCGACCCACCGCAGGTCCCCGACGAGCTGGCCGAGCAGTTATGGGCCGACAGCGGCGGCATCCCGCTGATGGTCGAGGAGATGCTCGGCGAAATGCTGCGCGGCGGGCTCGTGGCACGGGAACGCGACGGCGGGCGCTGGCGGGTCACCGGCAGGCCGCACACCAAGGTGACCGGCTCGCTCACCCGCACCATGGCGGCACGGCTCGACAAGCTCGGCCCGCAGGGACGTGACCTGCTCACGGTGGCCGCCGTCCTCGGCCCGCGCTTCCCGGTGTCGGTCCTGCAGGCGGCCACCGGCCTCGGGTACCGCGAGCTGCTGCGGCAGCTGCACACCGAGCTGACCGCCGAGTTCGTCGCCCCCGACGAGGAGACCCCCGACTGGTACGCCTTCCAGCACCCGCTCGTCGTCGAGGCGCTGCTCAGCCTGCTGACCCCCGACGAACGCGAGGTGCTCGCCCGGCGCGCCGCCGACGCGGTGCTGACCGTGTTCCCCGACCTGCCCGACGAGTGGTGCCAGACCTCGGCCACCCTGCGGCTGCAGGCGGGCGAACCCGCCGCCGCCGGCCGGCTGTTCGCGGAGGCCGGCCGCAGGGCGCTGGCCCAGGGCGCGGCGAACACGGCGGTCAGCCTGCTGGAGAAGGCCATGGACCTGCTCGGGCACGGCACCGACGTGCAGGCCCGGGCCGACGCGCTCTCCGCGCTGCTCCTCGCGCTCGCCGAGGCCGGGCAGGTGGAGCGGGCCGTCACCGCGGCCGGCCAGCTCGACGAGTTCGCCGGCCTGCTCAGCCGCAGCTCCCGCGCCGAGCTGCACACCCGCCTGGCCTGGGCCGCCGCGGTGGGGGGCCGGTCCGCCGACGGCCTGGCCCAGGTGGAGATCGCCCGCCGGCTCCTCGGCCCGGACGCCGCCGACCGGGACACCGCGCCGATCGACGTCGTCGCCGCGCACCTCGTCCTCGACCTGCCGGGCCCGGACCAGGTGCGGCTGGCAGAACAGCTCGCGCGGCGCGCGGCCGAGGTCGCCGAGAAGGCGCGGCTGCCCATGGTCGCCTGCCAGGCGTGGCAGTTACTGGGAGCGCTGAAGCGCCCGCGCGACCCGCAGGAGGCGACCGCGTGCCTGGAACACGCGCGCGGTCTCGCCGTGCGGTACGACCTGCCGATCGAGGAGATCCACACCCTGATCCGCCTCGGCAACGACGAGGCGCTGCGCGACGGCGCCATCGGCCGGCTCGAACACGTCCGGCGGGAGGCGTCCCGCGTCGGCGCCATCACGGCCCGCTTCCAGGCCGAGACCTGCCTGTCCTTCCAGGCGATCCTGCGCGCCGACTTCGCCGCCGCCGGGGAGCTCCTCGACCAGGTCCTGGAGTCGGCCTCCCGGCTGCGGCTGCTGGAGGCCGCCCGGTACGCGCTGCTGCAACGGGCCATCCTCGCCGCCCACCAGGGCCGGCGGCAGGAGATGGAGACCGCCTTCACCGAACTCCGCCGCCAGGTGCCCGAGCACGCCCAGCTCACCCCGCGCGCGCACGGCCTGGCCCGCGCGTGGTGCGCGCTGCTGGAGGAGGACCGGGCCCTGGCCATGGCCGAGCAGGCCCGCGCGCTGGCCGCCGAGGACGAGAACCCGACGGTCTACCCGCTCACCGGCCGCTACGGCCTGGATCTGCTGCTGCGGTCACTGGCCGGGGAGCTGGACTGGGCCGAATACCAGACGGTCGTCGCGGCGCCGGCCACCCGCCTGCGCTGGGACCGGCAGTTCGCCCTGTTCGCCGGCGCCGTGCTGCACGGCCGGGCGGGACGCGGCCCCGACGCCGCCAACGCCGTCGAGGAGGCGGTCCAGCACGGCAAGCTGTTCGCCACCGGCCGCAACATCGGGCTGCGCCTGGTCGCCGAGGCCGCGATCACCGACGGCTGGGGCACCCCGGCCGAATGGCTGCGCCACTCCGAGGAGTACTTCCACTCCGGCGGCGTGCCCGCCGTCGCCGGCGCCTGCCGCGCGCTGATGCGCCGGGCCGGCGTCCGCGTCACCCAGCGCCGCCCCGGGGTCGACAACATCCCCTCCCCGCTGCGCGCCGCCGGCGTCACCGCGCGCGAGTACGAGGTCCTGCAACTGCTCGCCCGGCGCCTGGGAAACCGGGAGATCGCCATGCGCCTGCACCTGTCGCCCCGCACCGTCGAGAAACACGTCGCCTCCCTCCTCACCAAATCCGGCCTCCCCAACCGCACCGCCCTCAGCGAACTGGCCGAAACCACCCTCACCCCCTGAGCCCGTGGCCCGTCCTATCGGATGATCGCCTCCAGGTTGGCCCGCATCACCTTGGTGATCGGGTGGTCCCCGCCCAGCACCCGCTCACTGTCGGCCAGGGTCCGCCGCAGCAGGCTGACGGCCCGCCCCAGTTCACCGGCCGCCTGGTAGGCGCTGGCGAGGTTGTTGCGCGCGGTCAGGGTGTCGGGGTGGTCCCCGCCCAGCACCCGCTCGCTGTCGGCCAGGGTCCGCCGCAGCAGCGGGACGGCCCGGCCCAGGTCCCCCGCCGCCTGGTAGGCGTGGGCCAGGTTGTTCCGTGAGGTCAGGGTGTCGGGATGGTCGCCGCCCAGCACCCGTTCCCGATCGGCCAGGGTGCGCTCGTACAGAGTGATCGCCCGGCCGAGGTCGCCCGCCGTCTCGTAGGCGCCGGCCAGGTTGTTGCGGGAGCCGAGGGTGATGGGATGGTCGCCACCCAGCACGCGCTCACTGTCGGCCAGGGCGCGCTTCGACAGCGGGACGGCGCGGCCGAGGTCCCCGGCCGCACGGTAGGCGCTGGCCAGGTTGTTGCGCGCGGTCAGGGTGGAGGGGTGGTCGCCGCCCAGCACCCGTTCACTGTCGGCCAGAGTGCGCTCGTGCAGCGGGATGGCCAGGGCGAGGTTCCCGGCCGCACGGTGGGCGTAGGCCAGGTTGTTGCGCGAGCTCAGGGTGATGGGGTGCTCGCCGCCCAGCACCCGTTCACTGTCGGCCAGGGTGCGCTTCAGCAGCGGGACGGCCCGGCCGAGGTCCCCGGCCGCACGGTACGCGCTCGCCAGGTTGTTGCGCGCGGCCAACGTGGAGGGGTGGTCGCCGCCCAGCACCCGCTCGCTGCCGGTCAGAGTGCGCTCGTACAGGGGGATGGCCCGGCCCAGGTCGCCCGCCGCCTGATAGGCGCCGGCCAGGTTGTTGCGCGAGGTCAGGGTGGCGGGGTGGTCGCCGCCGAGGGTCTGCCGGTTCGCGTCGTGGGCACGGTCGTGGAAGCCGATCGCGCGGGCGGGGGCGCCCTGGTCGTACAGGAACAGCCCGGTCCGATCGAGCAGGCCGGCGGTCGCGGGGGTGTCGGTCGCGGCGGGCGCATGGTCGGCCAGGGCGGTGATGTGCGCCAGCAGCGTCCTCCAGGTGGGCCAGCCGGCCGGATCCTCGAAGGAGGTTGCCGCGAGGCCGTCACTGAGCAGCCGGGTGGCCTGGTGGAGGGCGGTGCGGACATCGGCCTCCCCGCGATGGGGGTCGCCGGGGTCAGGGGTACGGGCGACGGCCTGGACCAGGCGGTGCACGGTGACCGTGCGGCCGTCCAGCGTGATCATGTTGTAGGCGGCCAGGCCGCCCAGCGCCTGGAGCAACCGCGGGGGCTCGGCGATCGGGTCCAGCAGCGAGCGAGGGATCTTCTCGGGGGCGTACCAGGCCAGGACCCGCAGCAGGTGCCCCGCCAGCGGGTCGCCGGCGAGCCGGTCGAGGGTGAGCCGCCAGATCCGGGCGATGGTCCGCTCGGCGGCCGACCCGCGCGCGGCCTGGTCGTACATGACGGCCGGATGCTCGGCCAGCAGCCTGAGATAAGCGCGCGGGGACAACCGGTTCTGGTGCAGGTAGGCGCCCGCCTGCTCGATCGCCAGCGGCAGGCACCCCAGCTCCCCGACCAGCTCGGCCGCCCCGTCCAGGTCGGCCTCGGGCCGGTGGTGGGTGGCGACCGCGGTGAGCAGGTCGATCGCCTGCCCTTCTGGCAGGACCTCCAGGCGCAGCACCGAGGCGCCCGCGCGGTGCCACCCTTCACCGAGCCGGCTGGTGACCAGCACCCGCCCGGCCAGGGTCCGATCCAGCACCGGTGCCGCGTCGGCGGGGTCGGTGACGTTGTCGAGCACCAGCAGCCACCCCTCGTGGCAGCCCAGCCAGGCCAGCGCCCGCTGTGCCAGGGCCTCCAGCGGCACCGCCGCCGCCAGCTCCGGCTGCAGCTCGGCCGCCAGGGCGGCCAGCCCCGCCTCGATGGAGGACGCCGAGTCGGCCGCGATCCACCACACCGGGTTGAACATCCGGGCACGGGTGGCGGCGTAGCGGGCGGCCAGAGTGGACTTGCCGATCCCGCCCAGCCCGTGCACGGCCGCCACCACCACCGGCCGCGGGCCTTCCAGCGCCCGTTCCAGGCCGGCCAGCTCACCGTCCCTGCCGACGAACACCTGCGAGTGCCAGGGCACGTTCCGCGACCCCGGCCGCGCGGTGACCTGGTCGACCGGCCGCGAGGCCTGGTCGGGCAGCACCGACTGGTTGACGATCTGGTCACGGCCCGCCTGGTACACCCGGCTCTGCCCGAAGGCCGCGCCGTCCATGTGGACGGACCCGCCGGGCCGCCGGTCCCCCGCGCCCGGGTCCTCCGGTGGGGTGCTCACCGCTCGTCACTGCCCTGGTCGCGCCCGGCCTGACATGCCCCGCTGGATCTGGACGCCGCGGCCCGGCGCGCATGGCGCGCTCCACCTTCGCCCGGTATCAGCACACATCCGCGCATAAAGGTCATCATCGACCCGCATCACAAGATCACGCAATGTGAGCGCGCCACAACGTTTCGAAGGGCGTCCGCGAGCGCCAGGGCGGTCAGGTGACGGGAACGATTTCGGCCGACAGCAGGTGGCCGTGGTGGATGTGGAGGAGGCCCAGGGTGCCGTGGGGCTGGCGGCGGCGGTCGGTCGGGGAGCCGGGGTTGAAGATGCGCAGGCCGTCCTGGGTGTGGTCGAGCGGGATGTGGGAGTGGCCGAAGATCACCAGGTCCGCGGAGGGGAAGCGGTGGCGCAGGCGGGACCATCGGGCGGTGGCGGGGCCGCTGTCGTGGATCATCGCGACGCGTAGTCCCGCGAGGTCCAGTTCGAGCGTCTCCGGGGCCTCGACGTCGGGACCGTCGTTGTTGCCCTTGACCGCGTGGACCGGCGCGTACGCGGCAAGCTCGTCGAGCACCCACCCCGTGCAGACGTCGCCGGCGTGCAGGATGACGTCGGCACCGCGCAGGTGATCCGCCACCCTCGGCGGGCATGCCTTCCACCGTCGCGGAGCATGGGTGTCCGACAGGACCACTACCTTCACCGCACCCCCGTACCCCGCCCGGAACCACGTCCATGGTCCCAGATCGCCCCGGCGGCCAAGGCTCTCCGGAGGCCGCAGGACAAGTGTTGACAAATGAAATGAACGATTATTTGATTCCTGAGTGGGGCGAATCGCGGGCGTCACCGCCGCCGAGACCCGTGAGCGGCTGCTGGACGCGGCGGCGGGGGTGTTCGCCGAGCGCGGGTACGACGGCACGCGGGTGGCCGACATCGCGGCGGCCGCCGGGGTGAGCAACGGGGCGCTCTACGCGCACTTCGCGTCGAAGGGCGAGCTGCTGGTGGCCGCGCTCCGCGCGCACGGGCCACGGCTGCTGGCCGACCTGCTGGCCGCCGACCCGGACCGGCCGATCGCCGATCTGCTCGTCATGGCCGGCCGCCGGTTGTCCCACCACCGCGCGTTCGGCGGCCACCTCATCGTCGAGGCCCTGGTGGCGGCACGCCGCGACCAGGACGTCGCCCGGGCGATGAGCGCCTACTCCGGTGAGCGCGGCGGCTGGCTCGCCGGCCTCTTCCGCGCCGCCCAGGCCGGTGGCGAGCTCGACCCCGGGCTGTCGCCGGACGCGCTCGCCCACTTCTGCCTCCTGCTGACGATGGGCAGCGCGCTGCTCCCGCCGGGGACGCACGAGGTGGACGACGAGGAATGGACCGCGCTGCTCACCCGCGTGGTGAGCGCGCTGGCTCCCGACGACACCACAGCACGGAGGGGAGTGCCCGAATGAAAGTGAAGATCGACCCCGAGCGGTGCCAGGGCCACGGCCGATGTTACGACCTCGCCCCCGGCCTGTTCCACGACGACGAGGAGGGTTACGGGCAGGTGACCGGCGACGGCGTCGTGCCGCCGGGCGAGGAGCACACCGCCCGGCTGGCCGTGTCCAACTGTCCCGAACGGGCGATCGACATCCTCTAGGAGGCCTGGCATGACGAGCGACAGCCGTTTCGACCAGCAGGAGTTCAACGACAGGCTCCGGACGCGGACGGTCGGCGTCCGGAACGAGGTGATCGCCGGCCCGGTCTCGGACTGGACGACCGACTTCTCCCACGCCGAGCCGGAGTGGGCGGCCGATCCCTATCCGATCCAGGACGACCTGCGGCAGCGCTGCCCGATCGCGCACACCGAACGGTTCGGCGGCGCCTGGCTGCCGACCCGCTACGAGGACATCGCGGCCATCGCCTACGACACCGACCGCTTCTCCTCGCGCGCGATCGTCGTGAGCAACGTCCGGCCGCCGCTCGAACTGGCGCCGGTGGGCGGCGTGCCGCCGATCTCCTCCGACCCGCCGTTCCACCACGACGCGCGCAAGCTGCTGCTGCCGGCGTTCACCAAGTCCGCGGTCGCCCATCTGGAGCCGGAGACGCGGGAGTTCTGCCACTCCCTCATCGACGGCCTGGCCGGGCAGGACGTCGTCGACGCCGCCCACGACTACGCCCAGCACATCCCGACGCGGGTCATCGCCCGCATGCTCGGCTTCCCGCCCGAGGACGGGCCGCACTTCCGCGAGTTCGTCGAGAGCGCGCTGGAGGGGGTCAACCTGCCGCCCGAGGAGCGGATCCCCCGGATGGAGAAGCTGTTCGGCTACCTGCTGGCCCAGATCCGCGACCACGTCGACAACCCGCGTGACGACCTGACGACCTACCTCATCAACGCGGAGCTCTACGGCAGCAAGCTGGAGCCCGGCCACGTGGCGGGCACGATGTCCCTGCTGCTCATCGCCGGCATCGACACCACCTGGAGCGCCATCGGCGCCTCGCTGTGGCATCTCGCCAGGACACCGGCGGACCGTGAGCGGCTGGTCGCCGACCCTTCCCTGCTGCCGGCCGCGATGGAGGAGTTCCTCCGGGCGTACGCGCCGGTCACGATGGCGCGGCTGGTCAAGGAGGACATGCGGTGGAACGGCGTCGACATGAAGGCCGACGACTGGGTCCTGCTGTCGTTCCCGGCGGCCAATCGCGACCCGGCCCAGTTCGACCAGGCCGGCGAGGTCGTCATCGACCGTGAGGTCAACCGGCACGCGGCGTTCGGCCTGGGCATCCACCGGTGCGTGGGCTCCCACCTGGCCCGCATGGAGCTGCGGGTCGCGCTGGAGGTCTGGCTGGAGCGGTTCCCGAACTTCAGCCTCGCCGACCCGGCGGCGGTGCGGTGGGCCACCGGCCAGGTCCGCGGCCCGCGCACGCTCCCGCTCCGCATCGACCGGCCGTGACGTAGGCGGCAGGGAGCCCGGCCTCGGCCGGGATCCCTGCCGGTCGCGCGGCGGGTCAGAGGGTCGCGGCCCCCTGACCCGCCGCGTGAGACGGCGAGGGTCAGGGGGTGGCCCGGGCGGTCAGCCACTGTTCGCGGGTGATCGCGTACTCGACCTCGCCGAGATGCGTGCCCGGCAGTGGTTCGTCCCATTCCATGTGGAACGTACGGATGTGCTGCATGCCGACCGCGACCATCGTCGCGCGGGAGGCGGTGTTGACCGCCATCGTCTCGGCGAAGACGCGGGTCAGCCCGAGATCCTCGAACCCGTGCCGGACGAGCTCACGGGCCCCCTCGCTGGCCAGTCCCTGCCGCCAGTGGCGGCGCAGGAGCCGGTACCCGAGTTCCGCCTGCCCCTCGGCCGGGCCCTGGTCGGGGCGTTCCGGCGGCTCCAGGATCCACCAGCCGACGAACCGCCCGTCGACGAGTCCGGCCCAGAAGCCGAGCCCCGGGACGCGCTCGGCGGCCGCGAGCCGCCGGCCGTGGAAGACCTCCACCTCCTCCCGGGTCCGGGGGCGTCCGTTGCCGAGGTACCGCATCACCTCGGGGTCGGAATCGAGTTCGACCTCGTCCTCGAGGTGCCCGTCGGACAGGGGCACGAGCCGGATGCGGGCGGTTCGCAGTGTCGCCTGAGTCATGGCAGGCATTCTCGCGCCCGGCCACCCGCCGATCACCTGGATTTCCACGCGGCTGCGCCCGCGCCCTCCGGGCCGGTCCGAAGGGCACGGCGGGAGGTCAGTTCTTGATGCCGGTGAGGGTCACCCCTTCGATGAAGTAGCGCTGCAGGAAGAAGAAGAGCGCGATGACCGGCGCGATCACGGCGGCCGAGGCGGCCATCAGGTAGCCCCACTGCGTGATGTAGATGCTCTGGAAGGACGCCAGGCCGAGCGACAGCGTGTACTTGCGCTCGTCGTTGAGGTAGAGGAGCGGCCCGAGGAAGTCGTTCCAGGTGCCGATGAACGTGAAGATGGTCACCACGACGATCGCCGGCTTGGACAGCGGCATGACGATGGTCCACAGGACCCGCCACGGCGAGGCGCCGTCGATGTAGGCGGCCTCGTCCAGTTCGAAGGGGATCGTCAGGAAGAACTGCCGCAGCAGGAACACGTTGAACACCCCGCCGCCGGCCCCGGCGAACCAGCTCGGCACGGTGAGCGGGATGTAGGTGTCGAGCGCGCCGAGTTCCTGCCACATGGCGAAGGTCGGGATGAGCGTCACGGCGTAGGGCAGCATCACCCCGCTCAGCAGGACCGCGAAGACGGCGTCGCGTCCCCGCCACCGCAGCCGGGAGAAGCTGAACGCGGCGACCGAGCAGGTCAGCACGGTGCCGAGCACGCTGATGACGGCGATGATCACCGTGTTGAGGAAGTAGAGCCCGAACGGCTGGGCGGTCAGCGCCTCGGTGAAGTTGGACCACTGGAACGGCGAGGGGATCCACTGCGGCGGCGCGACGAACATCTGGGCGTCCTGCATGAACGCGCTGCGCACCAGCCACACGAACGGCAGCAGGGTCGGCACGGCGCCGGCCACCAGCGCCAGGTAGACCAGTGCCTTTCCGTACCTTCTGGGACCGCGCCGGGTGGCCGGAGGGGCCGCCCGTCCCGTGCGCGGCTTCTCCGGTGCCGCCACCGAGGTCATCGGGCGCCCGCCATCTCGTAGTACACCCAGCGACGGGCGTTGCGGAACATCATGAACGTGAGCACCATGATGATCATGAAGAGCACCCAGGCCAGAGCGCTCGCGTACCCCATCTCGCTCTCGATGAACGCCTTGCGGAACAGGTAGTAGACGTAGAACAGGGTGGCCTGGTTGGGCCCGCCCTCGGTCATCACGTACGCCTGGTTGAAGACCTGGAAGGTGCCGACCACCCCGACGACGAGGTTGTAGAAGATGGTCGGCGTCATCATGGGCAGGGTCACGTGCCAGAAGCGCCGCAGGGGCCCCCCGCCGTCGATCGAGACCGCCTCGTACAGGTGCCGCGGCACCCCCTGCAGGCCGGCCAGGAAGATCACCATGGTGTTGCCGAACCCCCAGGTGCTCATGACGATGAGCGAGGGGACGGCGCTCGACTCGTCGTAGATCCACTGCCCGGCGGGCAGCCCGGCCTGGCGCAGCACGGAGTTGAGCAGGCCGAAGTCGGGGTTGAAGATCCAGATCCACAGGACCACGTTCGCGATCGCGGGAACGAGGGTCGGCAGGTAGAAGATGGTCCGCCAGACGGGCAGCCCGCGCACCTTCTGGTCCAGGAGCATCGCCACGCCGAAGGCGATGATCAGTCCGAGCGGGACGGCGCCGAGGGTGTAGTACGTCGTGGCGGTCAGCGACTTCCAGAACAGCCCGTCGCCGGCCAGCGCGGTGTAGTTGTCCAGGCCCACGAAGGACGGAGTGCCGCCGATCTGCCAGTCGGTGAGGCTGAAGAGGAACGACGCGATCATCGGCCCGGCGGTGAAGACGGCGAACCCGATGATCGCGGGCACCGCCATGAGCAGGCCCCAGCGCCGTTCCATGCGCCGCTGACCGGAAAGAGGGGGCATGTCACAGCCCCTGGGTGTGCTGCCAGCCCCGCAGCCTACTGGTGATCTTGGGGGTGACCTCCCTGAGGACCTCCGCGGCGGGCCGTTTGCCGCTCTCGATCTCCTGCAGCGCCGGGGTGAGCAGGTCGCTGGAGATCGTGGTCATGTCCTTGACGCGGTTGCCGAAGGCCGGCACGCCGTGCTCGCGCGCGTAGTCGACGACCGCGGTGCGGAACTCCGGCGGGTGGGAGTCGTTCCTGGTCCAGGAGTCGATGGCCGCCTGGTCCTCGTAGTACTTGCGCTCCTGCGGCATCCACAACCCCTTCGCGTACAGGTCGACGTATCGGGGGTCGATGTGGAAGGCGAACAGTTCGACCGCCTCCTCCACGTGCTTGGTGCCGGCGAACACGGCGGAGGCCCCGGCGACCTGCGTGGTGGTGTACGGCTCCGCGTACTTGGGCAGCACCCCGATGCCGTAGTCGGCCTTGCTCTCGTTCATGTCGAGCAGGCTCCAGTGCCCGTCGACCACCATCGCCACGCGCCTGGTCTTCAGCAGGATGCTCGTGCCGGGCACCTCGTCGCCGGTGGCCGCGAGCTGCCCGGGCCCGGGGGCGACCCGGTGCTCGTACACCAGGTCCTGGAGGTTCTGGAAGACCTCGATCGCCTCCGGGGTGTCGAGCAGGCACCTCCTGCCCGCCTCGTCGGCGAAGTCCCCGCCGTTGCCGCGCAGGAACCCGTACCAGGCGGGGGCGTAGGTCAGGCTGCAGGAGACGCCGAACCGCCTGATCCGCTTCGGGTCGAATCCGGGCTGGTCGGGGTGCCTGCCGCTCTGGTCCACCGTCAGCTTGTAGGCGTTCTGGACGAGCTGGTCCCAGGTCCAGGCGCTCGCCGCGTCGGCGGGCGGCGGCGCGATCCCCGCCTCCGCGACCGCCGGCCTGCTGTACCAGAGCAGTTCGATCTCGTTGGCGGTCGCCACACCGTGCAACCTGTCCTGCCCTGACCACAGGTAGGCGTCCGGGAGGTAGCCGGCGAGCTGCGGGTACTTCTTCAGGTAGGGGAAGAGGTTGAGCAGCTTCCCCTGCTCGGCGAGGCGGAACGACATCGCCATCGGCACGTAGCCGACGTCGGGCATCCGGTTCCCCGCCACCAGCGTGTTCAGCTTCACGTCGTACTCGTCGGGCGTGAACAGCGGGGTGACCCGCACGCCGGCCCGCTTCCGCTCGAAGGCCTGGAGCATCTTGGCGATGGCCTTCTGCTCGAACGTCGAGCCCCAGTACATGAACTGCAGCGGCACCTTTCCCGCCGTGTCCGCCCCGCCGCCACAGGCGGCGGTGGCACCAAGGGCGGCGAGGCCGCCCATCTTCAGCAGATCCCGTCGTTTCATGTGCTCGTTCCTTGCGCGAGAGGGATCCAGACCCGCATGACGCCACCGTCCCGGTTGTCCCACTGGAAATAGGGGATCGCCGTGGCGGTCACTTTCGTGCCGGTCGGGGGGACGGTGGAGGTGGAGTACGGCAGCCCGGACGGCGGCGGGGCGGGGAGGCGCAGGGCGTCCGCCTCGATCAGCACGGTCTCGCCGACGCCGGGCAGGTCGCGGCCGCCGAGGACGCGCAGCTCGGTGCCGGGGCCGAGGGCCAGGTCCTCGACGTCGGCGCCCCGCTGGTCGGCCTGCTCGAAGCAGTAGACCAGCGGGCCCCGTTCGACGGCCACACACCCGCGCAGCGCGTCGATCCTGCGGTGCGGGTGGACCAGCCGGGGGGACATGTCGAGGTCGAGGGTGAAGGTGTCGCCCGGCCGCCACGCCCGCCGGACGGCCGCGTAGCCGTCCGGGCCGGGTGCCGGGCCGGACGCCCGGCTCCATTCGGGGATCCGCAGCCTCAGCGTCCATTCGGTGCCCGGCGTCTCCTGGACGGTGAACACGACCCGGCCGTCCCACGGGTAGCCGGTCTCGACGGCCAGGGTGACCGCGCCGGCCCGGATCAGGCCGGGCACGTACTGGTGGACGGAGACGTCCTGGTCGCCGGTCGTGGCGACGTAGTGGCCGAGCGAGGAGACCAGGCGCATGATGTTCGGCGGGCAGCAGGCGCAGGCGAACCACTCGCGGCGCCTGCCCAGGTAGGCGTCCTCGCTGAGGTCGGCCCTGCGCTGCAACGGGTTGACGTAGAAGAACCGGTCGCCGCCCGCCGAGGTGGAAGCGGCGAAGGCGTTGTACAGGACGCGCTCGATCAGGTCGGCGTACCGGGACTGCCCGGTGGCCAGCAGCAGCCGCCAGTTCCAGTGGACGGCGGCGATGGCCGCGCAGCTCTCGTTGTACGCCCGGTCGGGCGGCAGCTCGTACCGTTCGCCGAACGCCTCGCCGTCGTGGCGCGAGCCGTTGCCGCCGGTGATGGAGGTCTTGGTGGCGACCATGTCCTCCCACCGGCGCACCGAGCACTCCAGCAGGGACTCGTCGCCGGTCTCCAGGTAGACGTCGACGATCCCGGCCTCCAGGTAGAGCTGCCGCACGGCGTGCCCGACGGGGGTGTCCGCCTCGCGCACGGGCAGGTGGTCCTGGGCGTACAGCGGGCCCATGCCGCTGTCGGCGATCATGCCCTTGCCCCGGTTGCCGACCAGCTTGGCGGCGAGCTCCAGGTAGGACCGCTCGCCGGTGAGGCGGTACAGCTCGACCAGCGCCGTCTCGACCTCCGCGTGCCCGTCGATGCCGTCGTCGCCGCCGGTCAGGAACACCGCCACGAGGTGGTCGGCGAACCGTCGCGCCACGGCGAGCAGTTCCGCGCCGCAGCCGGTCCGCGCGGCGGCCACGGCGGCCTGGAACAGGTGCCCCGCGCAGTACATCTCGTGGCTGTACTCCAGCTCGGCGAAGACCTTGTCCGGCTTGACCGTCTGGTAGTGCGAGTTCAGGTAGCCGTCCGCGCGCTGCGCCCTGGCCAGCAGGGCGGCCGACCCGGCGACGAACGCGGGGTAGGACGCGCCGGGTTCCCGCCCGTGCTCCCAGGCGATCGCCTCGATCAGCTTGTACAGGTCCGAGTCCTGGAAGCGGTATCCCCGGTAGGGCCCGGTCCCCTCCCCCGCGGCCCACCTCAGGTTGGCCAGCACGCTCGACCGTTCCATCCGGTCGAGGCCGAGCGGGAGGCCGGCCGCGCGGTTGATCCGCTGCCATCGCCCGAAGGGCCCGCCACCGATCTCGACGTCGCCGACGCCGAGCGGCCGTCTCGTGCCCGCCGAGGGGACGGCCGGGCCGCGGATCTGGTCACGGAAGTCAGGCATCGCACTCCCAGGAATTTGAGAATAGGTTTTCCTTGCGGACAGTAGGATGTGATACATCACCCGTCAAGAGCCCTGTTCTTCCGCGTGCGGGTCGCGACGCGGTGGCGGTAGTGTGCGGTGAGCGAGGAGGAAAACGGTTGCCCAACCCTGCCCAGAACGCCGGCCGCACGGTGACGATCCACGACGTCGCCGCCGCCGCCGGAGTGTCCATCGGCACCGCCTCCAAGGCGCTGAACGGCGTCGGCAGGATGCGGGAGGAGACCAGGGCCCGGGTGGCGGCGGCGGCCGAGCGGCTGGGGTTCCGCCCCAACACGCTGGCCCAGGCCCTGCTCGGCGGCCGCACCTACACGGTCGGCCTGATCACCTGCGACAGCTTCGGCCGTTTCAGCATCCCGGTGATGCTGGGCGCGGAGGACGCGCTGGGCGACGGGCAGATCTCGGTGTTCATGTGCGACACCCGCGACGACCCGATCAGGGAACGGCACCACGTCGAACGGCTGCTGGCCCGGCGGGTCGAGGGCATCATCGTCACCGGCAGGCGCACCGAGCCGCGCCCCGGCATCGGCCGCGACCTGCCCGTCCCCGTCGTGTACGCGATGACGCAGTCCCTCGACGAGTCCGACCTGTCGCTCGTCCCCGACGACGAGGGCGGCGGGGCCCTCGCCACCCGGCACCTGCTCACGACCGGCCGCACGCGCGTCGGCCACGTCACCGGGCCCGAGGGCTTCCAGGCCGCCCGCGCCAGGGCTGCCGGGATGGCCGCCGCGCTCGGCGAGGCGGGCCTGCGCCCGGCCGGGCCGGTCCTGCACGGTGAGTGGAGCGAGGAATGGGGGCGCCAGGGCGCGGACGTCCTGCTGCGCGCCGCCCCCGACGTGGACGCGATCTTCTGCGGCAGCGACCAGATCGCCCGTGGCGTCGCCGAGACCCTGCGCGACCGGGGGCGGCGCGTCCCCGACGACGTCGCGCTGGTCGGGTTCGACAACTGGGAGCCGATGGCGCTCGGCAGCCGGCCGGCGCTGACCACCGTCGACATGAACCTCGGCGAGGTCGGCCGGCTCGCGGCCCGCCACCTGCTCGACGGCATCGCCGGGCGACCGGTCGAGCACGGCGTGCGGACGGTTCCCGCACGCCTGGTCGTCCGCGAGTCCACCCGGCGCGGCACCTGAACCGGCGGCCCCGCCTCTCGGCGGCGGCCGGCCTCACCCTGCCCGTGTGCGGCGGCCCGCCTCACCCCGCCCGTGTGCGGCGGCCGGCCTTACCCTGCCTCTGCGCGGCGGCCGGCCTCACCCGGCCCCTGTCAGGGCGGGATCGTCAGAGCGGCACGCTCCAGGTGATCCTCGTGCCGCCGTCCGCCGGGCGTCCGGCCTGGAACGACCCGCCGAGCTGGGCGGCGCGTTCCTCGAGGTTGCGCAGGCCGCTCCTGCGGCCGTCCTCGGGCAGGCCGACGCCGTTGTCCCGCACGACCAAGATGACCCTGCCGTCCGACACCTCAGCGGAGACCTCGGCCTTGGAGGCCTTGGCGTGCCGGACGACGTTGGACAGGGCCTCGCGCAGGACGGCGAGAAGGTGCTCGGCCACGGGGGCGGGCACCGCGTTCTCGAGCTGGCCCTCCATGCGCAGGCCCGGCATGAAGCCGAGGTGGCCGCGAGCGCCTTCCAGCAGCTCCACGATGCGGGCGCGCAGGCTCGGCTCGTCGGCCCCGCGCGGCACCTGGAGGGCGAAGATGGTGGAGCGGATCTGGCGGATCGTCTCGTCCAGCTCGTCGATCGCGTGCTGGAGCCGCCCGGAGGCCTCCGGGCGGTCGACCAGCCGCACCGCGCTCATCAAGGTCATCGCTACCGCGAACAGCCGCTGGATGACGACGTCGTGCAGGTCCTTGGCGATCCGGTCGCGGTCCTCCAGCAGGCCGAGCCGCTCGGCGTCCTTCCGGGTCTCGGCGAGCTCCAGCGCGACGGCGGCCTGACCGGCGAAGGCGTGCAGCATGTGCAGGATCGACTGGGTGAAGGGCATCCGCCCGGGGTGCTTGCCCAGGGCCAGGATCCCGCGCACCGAACCGGCCGCGCCGAGCGGGACGGCCGCCGCCGGCCCGATCTCGACGTCGCCGCCGATCTCCGCGTCGCCGGCGTCCAGGTGGCTGACCATGCGGGGTTCGCCGCTCAGGTACGCGGCCCCCGACAGCGACCCGATCACCGCCACCTCGGTGCCCACCAGCTCGGGGGCGCCGTCGGCGATCACCACGCGCAGGGCCTCGCCGTCCTCGGTGGGGAACCGGATGAGGGCGACGTCCGCCCCGGTCATCTCCCTGACCCTCTTGGCCACCTGGGTGAGGACGGCGTCGACGCCGGCGCCCGACAGCAGGCTGGTGGTGACCTCGGAGGACGCCTGCAGCCAGATCTCCCTGCGCCGGGTCTCCTCGTACAGGCGGGCGTTCTCGATGGCGACCCCGGCGGCGGTGGCCAGCGCGGTGACGATGGCCTGGTCGTCCTCGTCGAACTCCGCGCCGCCGCGCTTCTCGGTGAGGTAGAGGTTGCCGAAGACCACGTCGCGCACGCGGATCGGCACACCGAGGAAGGACCCCATGGGCGGGTGGCCGGGTGGGAAGCCGTGGGACGCGGGGTGGTCGGAGATGCGGGCCAGCCGCAGCGACCGGGGTTCCTTGATCAGCAGGCCGAGCAGGCCGAGACCATGCGGCCAGTGCTCGATGCGGGCGATCTCCTCCTGGCTCAGCCCCACGGGGATGAACTCCAGCAGGGTGTTCTCCTCGCCGATCACGCCGAGCGCGCCGTAGCTGGCGTCCACCAGGTGGGTGGCCGTCTCCACGATGCGCCGCAGCGCGGTCTCCAGCTGGAGGTCGCTGCCGATGGCCACGACGGCCTCCAGCAGGGAGTGCACCCGGTCGCGGGTGGACAGGACGGCCTCGAGCCGCGAGTGGAGCTCCGCCAGCAACTCGTCCAGCCGCATGTTCGGGATCAGCGGATGCGGATCGTCGGAGCTCATGCGGCGATTCTGACATCTCCCCCGGACGGCGCGACAGGCCGCCTCACCGCCGGGCCGGGATCCCGGCGTCCCGGCTCCGCTCGCGGGACACGCGGAACGAGGGGCCCGCGCCGCTCGCGGGACACGCAGGGACGAAACTCCGCCGGTGCTCGGCTCGCCGGGGCACGCAGGGACGAGGGTCCCGGGTCGCAGGGGACTTCGGCCCTATGGGCGGCACGGGTCGGCGCGGGACCTTGGAGATATGACACCTACCTCGCCCGAGGAATGCGACGTACTGCTGCGTGACGGCGGCATCGCGCACGTCCGGCCGCTGCGCGACTCCGACCGGGCCGCGTTGCACGGCCTGGTCGACGCCTCCTCCGAGCGCTCCACCTACCTGCGGTTCGCGACCGGCGGCACCGCCACGGCGCACGCCTACATGGACCGCGTCACCGGACCCCGTTACCAGGGCCGGGCGCTGGTGGCGCTGATCCGCGGCCGCCTGGCCGGGATCGCGGAGTACATCGGGGACGACTCCACCGCGCGCGCCGAGCTGGGCATCCTGATCGACGACCGGGTCCACGGCCACGGCCTCGGAACCGTGCTGCTGGAGCACCTGGCGCTGGACGCGGCCGAGCACGGGGTCAAGGAGCTGGTGGCCGAGGTGCTGGCCGGGAACACGCCGGTGATCGGCCTGCTGAAGGACGCCGGCCTGGCGTTCCGGCGCACCTACGCGGACGGGTGGGTGCGGTTCGAGATCTCCACCGCGACCAGCGCCGAGCTGCTGACCATGATCGACGCGCGGGAGCACGAGGCGGAGCGCAACTCGCTGGCGAGGCTGTTCGCCCCGTCCTCGGTGGCGGTCGTCGGCGCGGGCCGTGACGCCGGCGGTGTCGGGCACCGGGTGCTGCGCAACCTGGTCGACGGCGGCTTCCCCGGCCCCCTCTTCCCGGTCAACCCCAAGGCCACCGAGGTGTGCGGCCTGCCGGCCCACCCCGCCATCGCGGCCGTCCCGGGCCCGGTGGATCTGGTCGTCGTGGCCACCCCGGCCGGCGCGGTGACCGGCGTGGCCCGCGAGTGCGCCGCCCGCGGCGTCGGCGGGCTGGTCGTGGTGAGCTCAGGGTTCGCCGAGGCGGGGAACGCCGGCCAGGAGGCCGAACTAGGAGCTGTTTATGGTTCGGATCATGTGGTTGAGGTGAGGAGTTTCAGCCACATGATCGAGCCCCGGAGGTGGAGTCCGGCCTCGTAGCTTTCGGGAGTTTTGTCGTAGCGGGTGGCCAAGCCGC
>NZ_JANZYP010000026.1:20108-104236 GCF_025506355.1 Sphaerisporangium corydalis | reverse complement strand
GGCGGGGGTCTCTCGCCCCGGGCGGGCTTCCTGGACGGGGCTGGGCTCCGGGGTCGGGGCGGCCTCGTGGACGGGGCGGGGCTCCGGGGTGGAGTAGGGCTCCGGGGTGGAGTCAGGTTCGGGGGTGAAGTCGGACGCCGGGGTGAAACTGGACTTTGGGGGAGAGGTGTACTTCGGGGTGGGGCTGGATTCGGGAGTGGAATCGGGTTCCGGGGTGAAGTCGGGTTCCGGAGTGGAATCGGGTTCCGGGGTGAAGTCGGACTCTGGGGTGAAGCCGGGTTCCGGGGTGGGGGTGTAGTTCGGGGTGGGGATGGATTCGGGGGTGGAGGGGGTGGGGGTTTGGAGGAGGCCGCTGGACGGGGGGCGGGCGACCACGACCGTGTCGGCGGGTCTGGTGCCGCCTTCCAGCACGGCGAGGGCCTCGTCCAGCCCGGCGGAGGGGACGAGGACGTCGTAGCGGCCGGCAACGATCGCGCTGCGCGAGGTGAAGTCGCGCGTGCCGCCCTTGAACGCGTGGCTGGCGAAGCCGAAAGCGGCTCCCATCACGGCGCCCCACAGTATGGCCCACACCGTCAGCGCGAAGAACGACGCCGTGGTCGAGGTGAACAGGCCGAGGAACAGGCCGACGACGAGACCGAAGACCGCGCCACTGATCGCGCCCGAGAGCGCCGCGCGCGCGTTGGTCAGCCGTCCGGTGACCGTCTCCTCCATGCGCAGGTCGTTGCCGACGATGGCGACGTTCTGCACGGGATATCCGGAGTCCGAGAGCGTGTCGACGACACGCTGCGCGGCAGGGTAGTTGTCGTAGCTGACCAGGAGCCGCCGGTCTACGGCGGGTGCCGGGGTCAGCCCGGGTGAAGAACCGATCATGGGGGGATTCCGCCTCCGCGGCTAGGGAGTCGCTTTTCGCGCCGACTACCCGCCGGAGGCGGGTTATCACCATTCTCGGGGTGACGACGTACCGGTCAGGACATCATGCGCGTCACGTCTCAGCCCTATCAGGCTGTGACGCCTGTTACCGCCGGGATTCGAGGCCCGTCCGGGGACGTCAGTGCCGCCTTCGGGTGGTCGTTTTCTCGACCGGCAAGGGTGTACCTAGTGGGGGAGGGCTGAGGCAGGTGTGGCGGCGGGGGGTTGGGGCTGGGTCGGCGTGGCGCGCGTGGGTGGGTGTGTGGCCTGCGCTGGTTGGCGCGGGGCGGGTGGGGTGGGGGTTACCAGCTTTGGTGGAGGGGTTTGCCTTCGGTGTAGCCGGAGGCGCTTTGGATGCCGATCACGGCACGGTCGTGGAACTCCTCCAGGGTGGTGGCGCCCGTGTAGGTGAGGGAGGAGCGCAGGCCGGCGACGATCGCGTCGATCTGGTCCTCGACGCTCGGTCTGACCGGGTCGAGGTACATCCGGGAGGTCGAGATGCCCTCCTCGAAGAGCGCCTTGCGCGCGCGGTCGAACGGGGTGTCCTCGGCGGTGCGCAGCCGTACGGCCCGCGCGGAGGCCATGCCGAAGTTCTCCTTGTACCGGCGGCCGTCGGCGTCGGTGTGGGCGTCGCCCGGCGACTCGTAGGTGCCGGCGAACCATGATCCGATCATCACGTTGGACGCGCCGGCCGCCAGTGCCAGCGCGACGTCGCGCGGGTGGCGGACGCCGCCGTCGGCCCAGACGTGGCGTCCCAGCCGCCGGGCCTCGGCCGCGCATTCGAGGACGGCGGAGAACTGCGGCCGTCCGACGCCGGTCATCATCCGGGTGGTGCACATGGCCCCCGGCCCGACGCCGACCTTGACGATGTCGGCGCCCGCCTCGACGAGGTCACGGGTGCCGGCCGCCGTCACGACGTTCCCGGCGGCCACCGGGACGCCCGGGTCGAGGCCGCGTACGGCCGAGAGGGCGGCGATCATCTTCTCCTGGTGCCCGTGCGCGGTGTCGACGACCAGGCAGTCCACTCCGGCGTCGAGCAGTTCCTTGGCCTTGGCCGCGACGTCGCCGTTGATGCCGACGGCGGCGGCGACCCGCAGGCGGCCGCGCGGGTCCAGGGCGGGCTCGTACAGGGTGGCGCGCAGCGCGCCGGTGCGGGTGAGGACGCCGACGAGCCGGCCTTCGCCGTCCACGACGGGGGCCAGGCGGTGGCGCCCGCCGTGCAGCAGTTCGAACGCGGCCCTCGGGTCGGTCCCGGCGGGGATGGTGAGCGGGGAGCCCGACATCACCTGGGAGAGCTGGGTGAACATGTCGACTCCGTGGCAGTCGGCCTCGGTGACGACGCCGATGGGCCGTCCTTCCCCGTCGATGACGATGACGGCGCCGTGCGCCCGCTTGGGCAGGAGGTTCAGCGCCTCGCCGACGGTCTCGTGGGGGGCCAGGGTGATCGGCGTGTCGTGGACCAGGTCGCGCTTTTTGACCCAGTCGATGACGTCGGCGACGACGTCGATCGGGATGTCCTGCGGGATGACGGTGACGCCCCCGCGCCTGGCGATCGTCTCGGCCATGCGGCGGCCGGCCACCGCGGTCATGTTGGCCACCACGACGGGGATCGTGGTGCCGGTACCGTCGCCGGAGGAGAGGTCCACGGCGAGGCGGGAGCCCACGGCCGACCGCGAGGGGACCATGAACACGTCGCTGTAGGTCAGGTCGTAGATCGGCGCCTGATCGTTGAGGAATCGCACGTTGGTCCAGCCTATGCGATTCGCGGGAACAATGGGACTTTCCAGCTTATTTAAGTGCTATGTCCGCCGATGGGGTCATCGAATGACCGGGGCGATCCTTCTGTGCGCGATGATCGAGACGTCGATCGTGCAGTACGGATACATTGACGGCGCGATCGAGTCGAGCGAATGGACGGCCCTGGAGTTGGAGGCGCGATGATCATCGTTGAACGGCCGGAGGTGCTCGTGGTCGGTCACGCAGTGCGCACCAACAACGCCGCGGAGGCCGACCCGTCACGGGCCCAGCTCCCCGCGCTGTGGGCGCGGGCCGGGGCGCCGGGGGCCTTCGCCCACGTGCCGGGGCGCGTCGACGAGAACCTCTACGCCGTGCTGATCGACTACGAGAGCGGCCAGCAGGGGGCGTACACGCAGATCGTCGGGGTGGCGGTGCGTACGGCGGCCGGGCTGCCCGAGGGCATGGTGGCGGTCCGCGTCCCGGGCGTGCAGTCGCTCAAGGTCGAGGCGCACGGCCCGATGCCCCAGGCGCTGATCGAGGCCTGGCAGCAGGTGTGGCGGCACACCGAGGGAGGCGGCATTCCCGCGCGGGCCTTCACCACCGACCTGGAGGTCCACCACCGCGCGGGCGTCGACCTCTACCTGGCCGTCCTGCCCGGCCACAACCCGATCCCGGCCGGCCACACCCGGGACCGCGCCCAGATCTGACCGGCCACG
This sequence comes from Sphaerisporangium corydalis, assembly GCF_025506355.1. GTDB lineage: Bacteria > Actinomycetota > Actinomycetes > Streptosporangiales > Streptosporangiaceae > Sphaerisporangium > Sphaerisporangium corydalis. The sequence goes on along the minus strand of NZ_JANZYP010000026.1, from coordinate 100,874 downwards.
AACCCGGACAATCGGCGAGCGGACGGCCCCAGGACGCCCACCGGGCCTGGAGCGTCCGGGCAGCCCGGCATCACCCGCCGATGGCCACCCGTGGTCCAGGGAAGCCGCCGCAGGGTCAGGCGAGGACGCCCGCGGCGCGCAGGGTCTTGGCGCGGTCGTCGGGAAGGCCCCAGGAGGTCAGGTCGTGCAGCCGGGTCGCCTGGGCGAGGTCGCCCCGGCCGCTGCCGATCAGGCGCGGCGCGGGCGCGGGCTGGACGACCCCCTCGACCTCGACGAAACTGCCCCGGGCCACGTTGTGCGGATGCCCGGCCGCCTCGCTCATGTCGAGGACGGGCGAGACGCACGCGTCGGAGCCGTCGAAGATCTCCTCCCACTCCGCGCGGGTCTTCGTCCTGAACGCCGCCGCGAGCCGTTCGCGGATCGCCGGCCAGTTGGCCCGGTCGTCCCGGCTGGGGAGGTCGGTGAGCCCGGTCCTGGCCACCAGTTCGGCCCAGAAGGCCGGCTCCAGCGACCCGACCGCCACATACCGCCCGTCGGCGGTCTCGTAGGTGTCGTACATCGGGGCGCCGGTGTCGAGCAGGTTCGTGCCGCGCGGGCCCCAGAACCCGGCCTGGGCGGTGTGGTAGAACATCGCGAACAGGGTGGCCGCGCCGTCCACCATCGCGGCGTCGATCACCTTGCCCCTGCCGGTGCGCTCGCGTTCGAACAGCGCGAGGAGCACGCCGTAGGCCAGCATGAGCCCGCCGCCCGCGAAGTCGCCGAGGATGTTGATCGGCGGGGTGGGCTTGCCGCCCTCCCGGCCGAGCGTCGAGAGCACGCCCGCGACGGCGATGTAGTCGATGTCGTGCCCGGCCGTCGGCGCGAGCGGGCCGTCCTGTCCCCAGCCGGTCATCCGGCCGTAGATCAGCCGGTCGTTGACGGCGGCCAGGTCGGCGGGGCCGATGCCGAGGCGTTCGGCCACGCCCGGGCGGAAGACCTCGATGACCACGTCGGCGCGGGTGGCCAGGTCCTTGAACGCGGCGACGCCGTCGGGCGACTTCAGGTCGAGCCCGATCGTCCGCTTGCCCCGGTCCATGACGTCGGTGCGGGGGCGGTCGCCGGCCTTGGCGACGGTGGCGACCCGGTCGACCCGCAGGACCTCCGCGCCGTGGTCGGCCAGCATCATGCCCGCGAACGGACCAGGGGCGAGCCCGGCCAGCTCCAATACGCGCACTCCGGCCAGCGGACCCCGGCCGTGGTCGTACGATGTGATCTGCTCGCCGTCGTTCCGGCTCATCGGTTCTCTCCTCAGGTGCCATGCCGACGATAGACGGCCGCCACGCGGGCGAGCAAACGCTTGGTAAGCCGACCTCGCCCGCCCGCGGGAACGACGCTAGCTCGCGCGTCCCGGTGCTTCGGAGGGGGGCCCTGAGTTTGCGCGGGTTTAACGTGTCTACTCTGGTCGGTGGTCATCTCAGGAGATAGCGTTCTAGCGACGATCTCCACACACTTAGTACTAGGGGGTGGTGGCATGCCAGATCGCACGGTGAGGACGACCGCCCAGATGACGGCCCATCGCAGGGCCGTCGAGCAGATCAGGGAGTCCTACACCGCACTCCCCGAGGGCTCCTCCCCGCGGCTGTCGAAGCCGACCACCAACCTGTTCCGCTTCCGCGAGGCGGGAAGGTCGGCCAAGCTGTCCGCGCGCGATCTCGACAAGGTGATCCAGGTCGATCCGGAGACCAGGACCGCCGAGGTCCAGGGTATGACGACCTACGAGCACCTCGTCGACGCCACGCTGCCGTCCGGGCTGATGCCGCACGTGGTGCCGCAGCTCAAGACGATCACTCTCGGCGGGGCCGTGACCGGGCTCGGCATCGAGTCGTCCAGCTTCCGCCACGGGCTGCCGCACGAGTCGGTCGAGGAGATGGAGATCCTCACCGGCGACGGCCGCATCGTGGTCGCCCGCGCGGACAACGAGCACAGCGACCTGTTCAAGGCGTTCCCCAACTCCTACGGCACCCTCGGCTACGCCCTGCGGCTGCGCATCAAGCTGCTTCCCGTCCAGCCGTACGTGCGCCTGACGCACATCCCGTTCTCCGACGCCGACAAGTGCATGCTCGCCATGCAGGAGATCTGCGACACCGGGCGGTACGACGGCGAGGAGATCGACTTCATCGACGGGACGTTCTTCGCGCCCGGCGAGATGTACATCACCGTGGGACAGTTCGCCGAGCGGGCGCCGTACGCCTCGGACTACACCGGGATGCGCATCTACTACCAGTCGATCCGCACCCGCACCCGCGACTGGCTCACCGTCCGCGACTACCTGTGGCGCTGGGACACCGACTGGTTCTGGTGCTCGCGCGCCTTCGGGGTGCAGCAGCCGCTGGTCCGCTCGCTGATGCCCCGGCGCTGGCTGCGCTCGGACGTCTACCGCAGGCTCGTCGGGCTCGACCAGAAGTACGGCGTGACCGCCCGCATCGACCGGTGGCGCGACAACGCCACCCAGGAGTCGGTCATCCAGGACGTCGAGGTGCCCGTCGAGAGGGGCGCGGACTTCCTTTCGTTCTTCCACGACAAGGTGGGCATGGCCCCGGTCTGGATGTGCCCCCTCAAGGCCACAGGCGAGTGGCCGGTCTACCCGCTGGAGCCGGGAAAGCTCTACGTGAACTTCGGATTCTGGGGCATGGTCGCCCTGCCGCGCGGACAGTCCGACGGGTACCACAACCGTCTGATCGAGAACTCCGTGCACGGACTCGGCGGCCACAAGTCCCTGTATTCGACATCGTTCTACCCCCGTGAGGAGTTCTGGCGTCTTTACAACGGTGACGCCTATTGGCCGGTCAAACGGGCCTACGACCCGGGAGGGCGGCTGCTCGACCTCTATGACAAATGCGTACGGGGGCGTTGAGGAGGTTGGTTCGATGACACTCGCCCAGATCTTCGAGAAGATCGTGGGGCCGGAGGCGAACGTCGAGTTCGCCGCCTACGACGGTAGCAAGGCGGGTCCCTCCGAGGCCGCCGTCCGCATCGAGGTGAAGAGCCCGATCGCGGTCGCCTACCTGGCCCAGGCGCCAGGGGAGATGGGGCTCGCGCGGGCCTACATCGCCGGTCATATCGACGTGCAGGGGGACATGTACACCCTGCTGTCGGAGATGGCGCGCGTCACCCTCGACGACCTGCCGGTGAAGGAGAAGATCTCCGTCGCCAGGTCGCTCGGGGTCAAGCCGCTGCTCATGCGCGTTCCTCCACCACCCCAGGAGGTACGGCGGAGCACGCTGGCGAAACTCGGCAGCCGCCACGCCAAGCAGCGTGACGCGGAGGCGATCCACCACCACTACGACGTGTCCAACCGGTTCTACGAGTGGGTGCTCGGCCCGTCGATGGCCTACACCTGCGCCGTGTTCCCTGAGGAGAACTCCTCGCTCGAGGAGGCGCAGTACGCCAAGTTCGACCTGGTCGCCCGCAAACTCGCCCTCGAGCCGGGCATGCGCCTGCTGGACGTCGGGTGCGGCTGGGGCGGCATGGTCATGCACGCCGCCGAGCACTACGGGGTCAAGGCGCTCGGCGTCACGCTGTCGCGGCAGCAGGCCGAATGGGCGCAGAAGGCGATCGCCGAGGCGGGGCTGTCGGAGCTGGCCGAGGTCCGCCACCTCGACTACCGCGACGTCGCCGAAGGCGACTTCGACGCCGTCAGCTCGATCGGCCTCACCGAGCACATCGGCAAGGACCAGCTCCCCGGGTACTTCAAGTTCCTGTACGGGAAGCTGAAGCCCGGCGGGCGGCTGCTCAACCACTGCATCACCCGGCCCACCGGCAAGGAGAGGACGATCAACAAGACCGGTTTCATCAACCGGTACGTCTTCCCCGACGGCGAGCTGGAGTCGGTCGGCGTCCTGGTCCGCGAGATGGAGGACATCGGGTTCGAGATCCGGCACGAGGAGAACCTCCGCGAGCACTACGCGAAGACCCTCGAAGGCTGGTGCGCCAACCTGGACGCCCACTGGGACGAGGCCGTCGCCGAGGTCGGGCAGGGGACGGCGCGGGTCTGGCGGCTGTACATGGCCGGGTGCATCGTCGGCTTCGAGCGCAACAAGGTGCAGCTCCACCAGGTGCTGGGCGTCAAGCTCGGCGCGGACGGGGAGTCGGGCGTCACCCTGCGCCCGTCGATCGACTGGCCCTGACCTCCTGGACGGGCCGGTGAGCCGGCCCTCCCGGACGGGCGTGTGAACCGGCGCCCCGCCTGCCCAGGCGGGGCGCCGGTCGTCGTTCACGGGCGGCGTCGTGGACGGCGCGGCGTTCAGGTCCTGGCGTGCTCGGCGGCGACCAGCGCGGCGGCGAGCTGGACGGCGACCAGGCCGCGCAGCGGGATCGGGCGCCCGCCCGACTCCTCCTCGGCCTCGTCGCACCACCCCTCGAACAGCTCACGCACCCGTGCCCGCTCCCGGCGCACGGCGAGCGTGAGGTTGCCGGCGGCGGCCTCGGCGTCCAGCATCCGGCAGAAGGTCCCGGCGAAGCGCAGCCGGCGCATGTGGAGCGTCTGGCGGTTGCCGAACCGCTCGGCCACCGTCGCCGGCCGGTCGGCGCCGGGCAGCCCCTCCCATTCGTCGCCGAACTTCCGGTAGGTGTCGAACATGTCCTCGGCGGACCGGCGGAACGGCGAGCGCACGGTCAGGTCGCGCCGCACCGCGTCCATGGCCGGGCGCAGGGTGTCGATCAGGTCCCGCTGGGCGGAGAGCCCGGCCTTGAGCACGTCGCCGTACGGCGTGGACGTCGGGGTGGTGTCGGCCACCCGGGCGTCGGCCCAGTACGGCAGCTCGGTGATCAGGTGGAGGGCGCCGAACCGGGCCGCGTAGTCCGCGCTGCCGCCCCCGGCGCCGAAGATCTCGGCCTGGCGGGCCCCGCCCGGGCTGCGGTACACGGCCGGGGCGATCAGCGTGGCGCCGGGCAGCTCAGGTTCGCCGTGGTGCAGCGGGATGCCCTCCAGGCCGGGCAGTTCGGTGAGCCGGGCCGCCAGGACGGTGTCGTCGCGGTTGATGTAGTAGTAGGCGCCGCTGTACTCCCCGTTGTGCAGGGAGTACACGAAGGCGGGCCGCACCTCGTCCATGACCCCGATCAGCGCCTCGGTCTCGGGCAGGGTCCTGTCGAAGGTGTAGCCGTCGCCGGTCAGCGGGAACGTCCACTCCACCTGGTCGGCCCAGGCGGGCCGGTAGAAGTGCCTGGCGTACCGGCGGCGGTCGCCGGGCGCGGCGTACCAGCCCTCGTTGAGGCGGGCCCCGTCGGGGTCCACGCAGGGGATCAGGTGCCAGCGGTAGCCGAGCTCCTCCCGCAGCCCGGCGTCCTCGCAGAGCCGCCACGCGAGCTGGCCGGCCGTCAGCGAGCCGATCGGCTCGTTGGGGTGCGGGCCGCCGATGACCAGGGCGTCGCGGGGGCCGTCCCCGACGGTGAGCACGCGGAGCGGCTCGCCGAGCCGGGAGGTGCCGATGCGGCGCAACCGGACCAGACCGGGGTGGCGCGCGGCGATCTCGTCCAGTTCGGCGTGCATCTCGTCCACGCTGGGGAACCTGTCGAAGTCCGGGATCCGCCGCATCTGCTCGCGGACGTCCATGCCATCGCCTCCAGAGATCGCCGAACCGGCCTCCTCGTAGGTTTGCCCCCATTAGGGGGGAATTCATGGCATAGATGATGTGGACTCGCGCGCCGGGGTCCGGCGGTCGACGCCCAGGGGTCCTGCCGGGGTCAGCGCAGCTCGCGCTTGAGGATCTTGCCGCTCGCGGTCATCGGGAAGGACTCACGGAACTCCACCAGGCGCGGGTACTTGTAGGCCGCCATGTTGTCCCTGCCCCACGCCACCAGGGCCTCCTCGGTGAGGTCCGCCCCCGCCCTCGGGATGACGAACGCCTTGATCTCCTCGCCGTGCGACTCGTGCGGGACCCCGACGACGGCGGCCAGCGAGACCGCCGGGTGGGTCATCAGGACCTCCTCCAGCTCGCGCGGGTAGACGTTGAACCCGCCACGGATGATCATGTCCTTGGCCCGGTCGATGACGAAGTAGAAGCCGCCCGCGTCCCGGGTGGCGATGTCGCCGGTGCGGAACCAGCCGTCGCGCATGACCTCCGCGGTGGCCTCGGGCCGGTTGAGGTAGCCCTTCATCACGTTGTGGCCCCGGATCGCGATCTCGCCGGGCTCCTCGCCCTCGATGTCGTTCCACTCCGCGTCCACGAGCCGCATCTCCACGCCCCACACGGGCGTGCCGATCGACCCCGCCTTGGCGCCCCCGCCCGCCCGGTTGAAGCTCGCCACCGGCGAGGTCTCCGACAGGCCGTACCCCTCCAGCACCGGCACGCTGAAGGTCTTCTCGAAGTCCTTGAGCACCTCGACGGGCAGCGACGCGCCGCCGGAGACCGCCGTCCGCACGCTGATCGGCACCTCGGCGCCGCCGGCGTGGATCGTGGTGAGCATGGCCCAGTACATCGTCGGGACGCCCGCGAACAGCGTGACCCCCTCGTCCCGCATCAGGGACAGCGCGGCGGCCGGCTCGAAGCGCGGCACCAGCACCAGGCTCGCCCTGCGCCGGAACCCGGCGTTCATGATGACGGTCTGGCCGAAGGAGTGGAACAGCGGCAGCGCCGCGAGGAAGACGTCCTCGCCCGCGACCTCGAACATCTCGTCGGAGACGATGGCGTTCATCAGCATGTTCTGGTGGCTCAGCTCGGCGCCCTTGGGCTGCCCGGTGGTGCCGCTGGTGTAGAGGATGACCGCCGTGTCGTCCGGCGCGGTCGCCACGGTCTCGAACCGGCCGGAGTGGCCCTCCAGGGCCTTCCACAGGGTCGGCACGCCCTCGATGCCGGACTCGGTGCCGAATGGGAGGGTGGGCAGCATGAAGAAGTCGTCCGCGTGCGGCTCGCCCGCCGGGATCACCTCGCGGAACCCCGCGTGACCGCGCGCGCCGAGCGGCAGTTCGGGGGTGCCCTCGAAGCAGAACAGCGCCTTGGCCTCGGAGTCGCGCAGGTGGTAGGCGATCTCCCGCGCCTGGAGCAGGACGTTGAGCGGGACGACGGTGGCGCCGGCCTTCAGGATGCCGAAGTAGATGAACGGGAAATAAGGGATGTTCGGGCAGGCAAGGGCCACCTTGTCGCCCTTGCCGATCCCCCGGGAGACCAGCAGGTTGGCCACCTGGTTGGCCAGGGTGTCGATCAGCGAGTACGGCATCCGCACGTCCCCGAGCACCACGGCCGTGCGGTCGGGGTGCTCACGGGCGCTGTCCTCCAGGACGACCGACAGATTGAGCATGGATGTCCTCCTCGCTGGGCGGTCGAGGCCGCGACCCCGCCTGTTGCTGGCGTCATCCTGGCAGCAGATAGCTACTAATCGGTAACGAGCGTGGACGTAGCGCCAGAACCGGCGTAAGTACGTGAAGGGCTGCTTACCATCCCTCGGAGGCGTCAATGGAATACGACTACATCATCGTCGGGGCCGGTTCGGCGGGCTGCGTCCTCGCCAACCGGCTGTCGGCGGACCCTTCGGTGCGGGTGGCCCTGCTGGAGGCGGGCGGCCCTGACCGCAAGACGGAGATCAGGATCCCGGCCGCCTTCTCCAAGCTGTTCAAGACGCCGTACGACTGGAACTACAGCACGGCCAAGCAGGCCGAGATGTCCGGGCGCGAGCTGTACTGGCCGCGCGGGAAGACCCTCGGCGGCTCCTCCTCCATCAACGCCCAGATGTGGGTGCGCGGGCACCGCGCCGACTACGACGGCTGGGACCTGCCGGGGTGGTCCTACGACGAGGTCCTGCCGTACTTCCAGCGCGCCGAGCGGCGGTCCGGCTCCAACCGGGGCGAGGTGTACGGGACCGACGGCCCGATCCACATCTCGGAGCTGCGCAGCCCCAACGTGACGACCCTGGCCTTCCTGCGCGCGTGCGAGGAGATCGGGCTCACCCGGCTGGACGAGCTCAACGGCCCCTCCAACGAGGGCTTCTCCCCGACCCCGGTCACCCAGGACCGCGGCCGGCGGTGGAGCGCCGCCGACGCCTACCTGCGGCCCGCGACGCGCCGCCCCAACCTGACCGTGCTCACCGGCGCGCAGGTCCGCAGGATCGTGCTGGACCAGGACGGGCGGGCCACCGGCGTGGAGTACGGCGAGGGGCTGCGGGTGACGGCGACCAGGGAGGTGATCCTTTCCGCGGGCGCGATCGGGTCGCCGCACCTGCTGATCCTCTCGGGCATCGGCCACCCCGACGACCTGCGGGCGGCGGGCGTCGAGCCGAGGCACGAGCTGCCCGGCGTCGGGCGCAACCTCATGGACCACCTGGCCTCGGCGGTCATCCTCGCGTGCCCCGAGCCGGTGACCCTCGCGCGGGCCGAGTCGGCCGGCAACCTGGCTCGCTACCTGCTGGGCCGCAGCGGCATGCTGACCTCCAACGTGGGCGAGGCGGTCGCGTTCATCAGGACCTCCGCCGAGGAGCCCGCCCCCGACATCGAGCTGCTGTTCGCGCCGGTGGCGTTCGCCGACCACGGGCTGACCCCGCCGTCCGGGCACGGGCTGACCATCGGCGTCGTGCTGCTCCAGCCGGAGAGCCGGGGCCGTATCACGGTGGCCGACGGCGAGCCGGTGATCGACCCCTGCTACCTCACCGCCCCCGCCGACGCGCGCCGCCTGGTCGCCGGGCTGCGCAGGGCCAGGGAGGTGTTCGCCTCGGAGGCGCTCCGGCCGTACGCGGGCGGGCCCATGGCGCCCTACGGCGGCGAGGAGACCGACGAGGAGCTCACCCGGTTCGTGCACGAGCACAGCGAGACGCTGTACCACCCGGCCGGCACGTGCAAGATGGGCGTCGGCGACGACGCGGTGGTGGATCCGTCCCTCAGGGTCGTCGGGGTGCCAGGGCTGCGGGTGGTGGACGCGTCGGTGATGCCCATGCTCAACCGGGGACACACCCACGCGCCGACCATCATGATCGCCGAAAGGGCGGCCGATCTCATCCGGGCCTCTTGACGTAAGTGGTCACTTTCTCAAACGATGGACCCGGAGGTGCGTCAGGGATGACAGTAGGCGTGTCCGACATCGATCTCTCCGACATCCCCTTCTGGGGGCTGCCGCACGACCGCCGCGACGACGCCTTCCGGCGGCTGCGCGAGCTCGACCGGCCGGTCTTCACCAAGGAGAACAAGGTCCCCTTCATCGGCAGCGGGCCGGGCTACTACGCGCTGGTGCGGCACGCCGACGTGTCCGAGGCCTCACGCAACGCGGGCGTCTTCAGCAGCGAGCCGACGTCCAACAGCATCCCGGACATGCCGAGGTGGCTGGCGGTCTACTTCGGTTCGATGATCAACATGGACGACCCCCGGCACGCCAGGCTGCGCAGGATCGTCTCGCGCGCCTTCACCCCGAAGATCCTGCGCAAGATGGAGGAGGACGTCGCCAGGGCGGCCCGGGAGATCGTCGACCGGGCGGTCTCCGAGGGGCAGGGCGACTTCGTCCCGCAGATCGCCGCGCGGCTCCCCGTGCAGGTCATCTGCGACATGATGGGCATTCCGCCGACACATCACGACATGGTGCTGCGGAACACGAACATCATCCTCGGCAACGCCGACGCCGAGTACACCGGCATCCGGCCCGACATCACCCGGTGGAACGTCGCCAAGGGCCTGGTGAAGCTCCTCGGCGCCGGGCACGAGCTCAGCGGCCTGGCCCGGCGGCTCGGCCGCGAACGGCGGGGCGAGCCCAGCGGCGACCTCACCAGCATGCTGGTCAACGGCGACGAGCACCTCACCCCGCAGGAGCTCGGGTCGTTCTTCATCCTTCTGGTCGTCGCGGGCAGCGAGACGACGCGCAACGCCATCTCCCACGGGCTGAAGCTGTTCACCGACCACCCCGAGCAGCGGGAGCTGCTGCTCGGCGACTTCGAGACCCACATCCCCGGCGCGGTCGAGGAGATCATCCGCTACTCCACGCCGGTGATCCAGTTCCGCCGCACGCTCACCCAGGACCACGAGATGAACGGCCAGGAGTACCGCAAGGGCGACAAGGTGCTGCTCTTCTACAACTCGGCCAACCGCGACGAGGCGGTGTTCACCGACCCCGGCGCCTTCGACATCACCCGCGGCCCGAACCCGCACGTCGGCTTCGGCGGCCCCGGCCCGCACTACTGCCTCGGCGCCCACCTCGCCAGGCGCGAGATCACCGTGATGTTCCGCGAGCTGTTCACCCGCCTGCCCGCCATCCGCTCGACCGGCGAGCCCGACTACCTGCTGTCGAACTTCATCAACGGCATCAAGCACATGGGCTACGCGACGAGCTAGCGCCCGCACGGGAGGGGACGCATGGACGAGATCAGGACCGTCGAGGCGAACGGCGTCGAGTTCGGCTACCTGTCCATGGGCTCGGGGCCGCTCGCGCTGTGCCTGCACGGGTTCCCCGACTCCGCCCACACCTGGCGGCACCTGCTCCCGGAACTGGCCGAGCGCGGCTACCACGCCGTCGCGCCGTTCATGCGGGGCTACGCGCCGACGGGCGTCCCCGCCGACGGCGCCTATGAGGGCGGGGCGCTGGTCGCCGACGTCGTGGCCCTGCACGAGGCACTCGGCGGCGGCTCCGACGCGGTGGTCATCGGCCACGACTGGGGCGCGCTGCCGGTGTACGGGGCCACCGCCTTCGCCCCCGGCCGGTGGCGGAAGGCCGTCGCCATGGCGATGCCGCCCCTGGCGGCCATGCTGGGGACCTTCTTCCAGTACGACCAGCTCAAGCGGTCGTTCTACATCTTCCTCTTCCAGACCGGGCTCGCCGAGGTCGCGGCCACCTCCGACGGCTTCTTCGAGGGCCTGTGGCGCGACTGGTCGCCCGGCTACGCGGCCGGGCAGGACGTCGCCCACGTCAAGGACTGCCTGCGCGACCCCGCCAACCTCGCCGCCGCGATCGGCTACTACCGGGCCATGCTCGGCACGACGCCCCCGACCGGCCGCTACGAGCGCGAGCAGGCGGCGGCCGGCGGCGTCGCCGGGCGGCCGGTGCTGTACCTGCACGGGCTGGACGACGGCTGCCTCGGCGCCGAGCTGGTGAAGGACGCGGGCGCCCACCTCCCGGAGGGCTCACGGGTCGAGTACGTCGCGGGGGCGGGGCACTTCCTGCAGCTCGAACGGCCCCGCGAGGTCAACGACCTCGTCCTCGGCTGGCTCGACGCCTGACCCGTGTCCCGTTTGACGTAAGTGACCGCTTTTCTCAATCATGGAAGCATGACTGTGGAAACACCCCAGGAGCGCGCGCCCATCACCTCCTACGACCAGATCGACCTGTCGGACTGGGATTTCTGGGCGCGGCCCCTGGCCGAGCGTGAGCACGCGTTCGACCTGCTGCGTGAGCGGGACACGCCCGTCTTCTTCGCCGAGCCCGAGCTGTCCTTCGCGCCGAGGGGCGACGGATACCACGCGATCGTCAGGCATGCCGACATCATCGAGATCAGCCGCAACCCTGATGTCTTCTCCTCGGGGGAGGGCGGCGCGACCAACATCGCCGACATGCCGGCCGAGTTCGCCGAGTACTTCGGGTCGATGATCAACATGGACGACCCCCGGCACGCGCGCCTGCGGCGGATCGTGTCCCGGGCCTTCACCCCGAAGATGATTCAGAAGTTCGAGGAGGACGTGCAGACCGCCGCCGTCGGCATCGTCGACGACCTGCTGGAGACCGGCCCGGGGTGCGACTTCGTGACCGAGGTGGCGGCCCGGCTGCCCCTGAAGATCATCTGCGACATGATGGGCATCCCGGAGAAGGACTACCGCTTCGTCTTCGACCGGTCGAACATCATCCTCGGCGCCTCCGACCCCGAGTACGTCCCCGGCGGCGACATGGACAACGTCGTGTCGGCCATGCTCAACGCCGGGCTGGAGCTCCAGCAGCTCGTCCAGGACCTCGCCGCCCACCGCACGGAGAACCCGACGGGCGACCTGACGTCCGCGCTGGTCAGCGCCAACATCGACGGGGAACGGCTCACTTTGCAGGAGCTCGGGTCGTTCTTCATCCTGCTGGTCGTGGCGGGCAACGAGACCACGCGCAACGCCATCTCCCAGGGCCTGCTCCTGCTCACCCGCAACCCCGGCGAGAAGGCCCGGTGGCTGGCCGACATCGAGGGCCGCGCGCCCAAGGCGGTCGAGGAGATCGTCCGCCTGGCCGCGCCGGTCAACTACATGCGCCGCAAGGTCACCCGGGACTTCGAGATGAACGGCACCCACTACAAGAAGGGCGAGAAGACCGTCCTGTACTACTGGGCGGCCAACCGCGACGGCGCCGTCTTCGCCGACCCGTACCGCTTCGACATCACCCGCGACCCGAACCCGCACCTGGGGTTCGGCGGGCCGGGCCCGCACTTCTGCCTGGGCGCCCACCTGGCCAGGCGCGAGATCACGGTGATGTTCCGCGAACTGCTCCAGCGGGTGCCGGAGATCGAGGCGGGCCGGCCGAAGAGGCTGTTCTCCAGCTTCATCAACGGCGTCAAGCACCTGCCCTGCGACTTCTAGCCGATCTTCCAGCGGATCGGCCCGTACCGCCCCGCCGCGCGGCCCGCCCGGTCAGGAGGCCGGGGCGGTGGGGCGGATCGAGGAGAACACGGTGTTGATGTCGGGCAGGAGCGCCTTCTTGCTGTCCGGCACCGACATGTAGACGATCACCGGCAGGTCGGCGCCGGTGCTCACCGCGCCCACCACCAGCGTGGTCTTGGCCGTCCCCGTGAGGATCTGGTACGCCACCACGCGCGCGGGACGGCCGCCGGCCGACAGGCGCTGCTCGGCGGTCTTCACCACCTTGTTGCCGTCGGGGAAGAACTTGTTGCGCGCCGCGAAGGCCACCGAGCTGATCACCGGGGCGAGCTTGTCCGGGGCGGCCGAGGAGTACTTGGTTGCCAGGTTCTGGGCGAGCGGGCCGGTCATCACCTGGGCGAACTGCGGGGTGCCCGCGGTGTCGCTGCCCGCCGCGACGTACTGGCGGGTCTCGAAGCCGTAGGTGGTACGCACGTGCTGGGACCGCAGGTCGAGCTGCCACGGGCCGCCGAGCCGGGCCAGGCTGATGGACGACGCCTTGTCGGTCAGCGTCCCGGCGCGCGGCGAGGCGGTGCCGGTGTACTTCGGGAGCCGGCTGGCGGACTGCGACTTGGTCGTGCCGGTGCCGGCCTTGCCGGTCGAGGTGGACTTCGGCGTGCTCTTGGCACCGCCGTCGCCGCCCGCCGCGGTCTCCTCGGCCGCCGGGCGGAGCGGGCCCGCGAGGAACGCCCACAGCAGGGCCGCGAGCAGGGCGACCACCACCGAGGCGATCAGGGCGAACAGCCAGACCCGCTTGCCGTGCCCGGCCTCCTCGCCCTCCTCGCCGATCGCCTCGTAGTTGTCGCCGAAGACGGTGTTCCACAGCTCCTGCTGGCGCTCGGGCGGCGGCGTCTTCGGACCGCTGATCTGACCGGCGGTGACGAACGGCTTGTAGGGGTCGGCGGGCTCGTTCGAGGGCCCCACCGAGCGTCGCGCCCGGCGCCCGGGGGAGGCCTGCTGCTCGGACGGCCCCATCTGGCCGGGCCCCATCTGGCCTGGCCGCTGCTGGCCGGGTTGCTGTTGGCCGGGTTGCCCCATCGGACCGGGCTGTCCCGGCTGGCCGGGCTGCTGCCCCGGCTGACCGGGTTGCGCCTGCGGGCCGGGCGGGGCCTGGCGTGCCGGAGCCGCCATGTGGGCGGACACCCGGACGGTCGTCTCGGTGCCGGGCGGGACGTAGGCGGGCGCGGCGCCCTCCTGGAACTGGTGGGGCTGCGCCGGGGCCTCGGGGAACTGCCTGCCGTCGGCCTGCCGGCGCACCGCGTCCTGCGGGAACTGCTGCGGGCCGGTCGCCGGCGGCTGCTGCGGGAACCCGCCGGGGCCCGTCACGGGAGGCTGTTGCCGCTGGTTCTGGGGCCCGGTCGTCGGGCCGTGCTGGGAGAACCGCTGCGGTCCCGAGGAGGGCGGCTGCTGCGGGCCGGTGGCCTGCGGGGTGTACGGCTGGGGAGCGTAGTGCGGCCCGGTGGGCTGGGGGCCGGACTGCGGACCGGCGTACGAGCCGCCGGACTGCGGGCCCGTGTCAGGGCCGCCGGACTGGGGTCCCGTGGTCGGGCCGCTGTGCTGGGGGCCGGTGGGCGCGCCCGGCTGCGGGGCGTAGTGCTGCGGGCCGGCCGGGGACGGCTGCGAGGTGTACTGCTGCGGGCCCGTCGGCTGCGGCGTGTAGTGCTGAGGTCCGGTTCCACCGGGCTGCGGGCCGGTCGGCTGCGGGGCGAACGGGGACGCGGGAGAGGCGGCCGGCGGCGGGAACGAGGTCGGCGCGGCCTGCTGGGGGGCGTACTGCTGCGCGGGGTCCAGCGAGGCGACCGGCGCGTACTGCTGGGTGGAGTCCCAGGACGACTGCGGGTCGGCGGCGGCGCGGCTGCCGTACGGGAGCGGCTCGAAGACCGAGGCGGCCCCCACCCCCGGGGGGGGGGGCGGGGGGGGTGGCGGAGGGGGCATTTCCGGCCATGCGGGGGGGTTCTCCGGCCACGCGGGAGGTCGCGTGGACCGGTTGTCGTACTCAGGGGCCATCGCTGGCGAACCTCCCGACATCATGCCCGGATTGGGGGTGCTCGGCATGATCTCATGCGAAGCGGGGGGGTCCGCAGGAGAATAGGAGAAAGCCCCGCGGAACTGCAAGCCGGTCGGATCGGTCGGCGGGTCCTGCATGGGCAGGCCCTCCTCCGCGAAATCCTGGCCGCGTTCCTCTTCAGACGAGTTCACCACGGCGAAAGAGTAATCTAAAGGGACATACGAGGTCACAACGGATCTATCACCATCGGATGGCAAGATGGCCGTTTTTCCCGGCCCACCAGGGGAGCGGGGGAAACGAGACGAAGACCGATTGTCCCCTGCGCTACCCTTGGGCTATGCGTGGCAGCACCCTGCTTCTTAGCGGGCCGCGTCGACTGAGCTGAGACAGCGGTCGACGCGGCTGCCCCTCGTGCACACGGGGGGTTTCTTTATTGGTCGAGCCATCCGCGCTGAGCCAACCGAGGGACATGGGCCGTGAGTGACGAGCAGTACGATCCGCAGGCGCTGCAGGCGAAATGGCAGCCGCGGTGGGAGGAACTGGACCCCTTCCGGGCGGTCGAGGACGCCGGGGACGAGCGTCCCCGCAGGTACATGCTCGACATGTTCCCCTACCCTTCCGGTGACCTCCACATGGGTCACGGCGAGGTCTTCGCGATCGCCGACGTCGTCGCCCGCTACTGGTTCCAGCGCGGGTACAACGTGCTGCACCCCATCGGCTGGGACTCCTTCGGCCTGCCCGCGGAGAACGCCGCGATCAAGCGGAACGCGCACCCCGCCGAGTGGACCTACGCCAACATCGAGACCCAGGCCACCTCCTTCAAGAGGTACGCGATCTCCTTCGACTGGTCGCGGCGCCTGCACACCAGCGACCCGGAGTACTACCGCTGGAACCAGTGGCTGTTCAACCGCTTCTTCGAGCGCGGCCTGGCCTACCGCAAGGGCGGCCTGGTCAACTGGTGCCCGAAGGACCAGACCGTGCTGGCGAACGAGCAGGTCGTCGCCGGCCGGTGTGAGCGCTGCGGGTCCGAGGTCATCCGGCGTGAGCTGACCCAGTGGTACTTCAAGATCACTGACTACGCCGACCGGCTGCTGGACGACATGGCGCGGCTGGAGGGCGGCTGGCCCGACCGCGTGCTGACCATGCAGCGCAACTGGATCGGCCGGTCCGAGGGCGCCGACGTCCGGTTCGAGATCGAGGGCCGCGACGAGCCGGTCACGGTCTACACCACCCGCCCCGACACCCTGTACGGCGCGACGTTCTTCGTGGTCGCCGTCGACGCGCCGCTGGCCGAGGAGATCTGCGACCCCGAGCGGTTCTCGGACTTCGAGGCCTACCGCGCCGAGGTCGCCAAGCTGAGCGACATCGAGCGGCTGTCCACCGACAAGGACAAGACCGGCGTCTTCCTGGGCCGGTACGCCGTGAACCCGGTGAACGGCGAGCGCATCCCGGTCTGGGCCGCCGACTACGTCCTGTCCGACTACGGGCACGGCGCGATCATGGCCGTGCCCGCGCACGACCAGCGCGACCTGGACTTCGCCATGAAGTTCGAGCTGCCCGTGCGGGTGGTCCTGCACACCGGGATGGCCGACCCCGGGGAGACCGGCGTCGCCACCGCCGGCGAGGGCACCATGGTCAACTCCGGTCCGCTGGACGGCCTGACCAAGGCCGAGGCCATCCCCCGGATCATCGGCATCCTGGCGGAGCGCGGCACGGGCGCCGGCGCCGTCAACTACCGGCTGCGCGACTGGCTGCTGTCCCGCCAGCGGTTCTGGGGCACCCCGATCCCGATCATCCACTGCGCCGACTGCGGAGAGGTCCCCGTCCCGGACGACCAGCTGCCGGTGACGCTGCCCGACCTGCGCGGCGAGGCGCTGTCCCCGAAGGGCGTCTCGCCCCTGGCGAGCGCGACCGAGTGGGTCAACGTCGCGTGCCCCAAGTGCGATGGCCCCGCCAAGCGGGACACCGACACGATGGACACCTTCGTCGACTCCTCGTGGTACTTCCTGCGTTACTGCTCGCCGGGCTTCGAGGACGGCGCGTTCGACGTCGACAAGGTCAGGCTGTGGGGGCCGATCGACCAGTACGTCGGCGGCGTGGAGCACGCCGTGCTCCACCTGCTGTACTCCCGGTTCTTCACCAAGGTCCTGCACGACATGGGCATGGTCGACTTCACCGAGCCGTTCGAGCGGCTGCTGAACCAGGGCCAGGTGATCAACCAGGGCAAGTCCATGTCCAAGTCGCTGGGCAACGGCGTCGACCTGGGCGAGCAGATCGACGCGTTCGGCGTCGACGCGGTCCGCCTGACCATGGTCTTCGCGGGTCCGCCCGAGGACGACATCGACTGGGCGGACGTGTCCGCCGCGGCCTCGCAGAAGTTCCTGGCCCGGGCCTTCCGCGTCATGGCGGAGGCCGGCGCGGCGTCGGCCCCCGGCGTGGACACCGCGACCGGCGACCTGGAGCTGCGCAAGGTCGTCCACCGCACGATCGACGAGGTCACCCGGCTGGTCGACTCCTACCGCTTCAACGTGGCGGTCGCCCGCATGATGGAGCTGACCTCGGCGGCACGCAAGGCCATCGACTCCGGTCCCGGCGCGGCCGACCCGGCCGTGCGCGAGGCCGCGGAGACGCTGGCCGTCATGCTGTCGCTGGTCGCGCCGTACGTGGCCGAGGAGGGCTGGGAGCGGCTGGGGCAGCCGCCGTCGGTGGCCCGGGCGGGCTGGCCGGTGGCCGAGCCGTCGCTGCTGGTGCAGGAGTCGGTCACCTGCGTCGTGCAGGTGGCGGGCAAGGTGCGGGACCGCCTGGAGGTGTCCCCGTCGATCACCGCGCAGGAACTGGAGGAGCTGGCCCTGGCCTCCGAGAAGGTCCGCTTCCACCTGGACGGCACCCCCCGCAAGGTCATCGTCCGCGCCCCCAAGCTCGTCAACATCGTCCCCTGACCTGTTGATAGCGGTACCGCTATCAACAGGTCAGGCGGGACCCGTGATCGGGCCGGAATCAGAACCGCCTGAGCGCTCACCGGGGTGGGCGCTCAGGCGGGACGGGCGGTGTGGGGGTCAGAGCTTGCGCAGGACCGCCACGACCTTGCCGAGCACGGTGGCCTCGTCGCCGGGGATCGGGTCGTAGTTGGCGTTGTGCGGGACCAGCCAGACGTGGCCGTCCTTGCGCTTGAACGTCTTCACCGTGGCCTCGCCGTCGATCATGGCCGCGACGATGTCGCCGTTGTCGGCCACCGGCTGCTGGCGCACGACGACCCAGTCGCCGTCGGCGATGGCGGCCTCGATCATCGAGTCACCGGCGACCTGGAGCAGGAAGAGCGTGCCCTCGCCGACCAGCTGCTTGGGCAGGGCGAAGACGTCCTCGACGCGCTCCTCGGCCAGGATGGGACCACCGGCGGCGATGCGCCCGACCAGCGGGACGAACGTGGCCGTAGGGCGGCTGATCAGCTGCTCCTCCTCGCCGGGCCCGACCGGGTCGACCCACAGGGCCGGCTCGCCGGGCAGGCGGACCTCCAGCGCGCGCGGCCGGTGCGGGTCGCGGCGCAGGTAGCCCTTGCGCTGCAGGGCGGTCAGCTGGTGGGAGACGCTGGAGGTGCTGGTGAGCTGGACGGCCTCGCCGATCTCTCGCATGGAGGGCGGATAACCGCGCTGCTGCACCGAATCGCGGATCACCTCAAGGATCTTGCGCTGCCGTGGGGTCAGGCCCAGGGAGTCGCGCCGGCGCACCGCCAGATCGCTCACGACCGTGCCGACCTCGTCCTGCTCGCTCATATGCTCCTCCTCGCCGGGCGCCCGTGAGGCGCTCCGTCACGCCGTGCCCGCCCGGCCGGCTCCCGGTCTGTATTCCTGATGTCGCACACAGCGACAATAGCTCCGTTCAAGATCGTCATCAAACAGTTGTTCGAGACTCACCGTAATGTCGGACCGTCCGGTGAAGGACATCGTACGGGAGTTCGATCGATATCGTGTTCGACTTTCTGATCTTATGCCTGAGGGACGCCGGAAGTCGATCACGCGAGCGATCCGGCATGTGGACGGCCGCCCCGCCCGGCGGCGGCGGCGCGGGCCGGCGGGCCGCGACACGCCGGGCGAGGTCCGTTCGCCCTGATGGGCGGCCGGTTTCAGTAGGGGACCCCTTGCCGACTTGCGTTCATGGTGCGGCCCTCCTACGGTTAGAGACCACAACATCTAGTAGTTACACCGATGTGGGCTCACCATAGGTTGTGTTTCCGTCACCGCACTGGGGAAGACCGCAGTGCGTGCGTACGCCTATTCCCGTTTAGTTGGGAAGGGCGAAAAGCGCGTGGAATGCGAAACATATGGCGGCATTTTCCCCTGGGGTCGGCGCCCCGGGGACCTCGGCATTCGAGGGCGCGCCGGCGTAACTCCTGGGAGCCGCGAGAAAAGGGAGGCGACGCGTGCATTGCCCATTCTGTCGTCATCCGGACACGCGGGTCATCGACAGCCGTTCCACCGAAGACGGCGCGGCGATCCGCCGCCGGCGCACCTGCCCTGAGTGCGGGCGCCGGTTCACCACCCAGGAGACCGTCCTGCTGATGGTGAGCAAGCGCAGCGGGGTGACCGAGGCGTTCTCGCGGGACAAGGTGATCGCCGGCGTGCGCCGTGCCTGCCAGGGCCGGCCCGTCAGCGAGGACTCGCTGGCGCAGCTCGGCCAGCGCGTCGAGGAGAGCATCCGGGCGACCGGTTCGGCGGAGATCCCGGCCCACCAGGTGGGGCTGGCGATCCTCGGGCCGCTGCGCGAGCTGGACGAGGTGGCCTACCTGCGCTTCGCCTCGGTGTACCGCGGCTTCGAGACCCTCGCCGACTTCGAAGAGGAGATCGAGCAGCTACGGGCGGCGCGGGCCGTCAAAGAAGACTGAACGGACAGCGAACACCCGGCGGGCCCGAGCAGGCCAGGGGCCGTGCCGGGCCCCGGCGCCGGGGATGCGAACGGCGCTTTGAAGTGTTTCGGACACAAGGGCTCCTTGGAGCCCCGGAAGGGGGAGGACCATGACGGAGACGGTGAGTGGCTCAGTGGGGCGCGGGGGCAAAAGGCCCCACAAAGGCCTGAAGATGAAGCGCATCCACACCACGCCCGGCGTGCACCCGTACGACCTGGTGCGCTGGGAGCATCGTGACGTCGTCATGACGAACTGGCGGGACGGCTCGGTCAACTTCGAGCAGCGCGGCGTCGAGTTCCCCGACTCCTGGTCGGTCAACGCGGCCAACATCGTGACCACCAAGTACTTCCGCGGCGCCGTCGGCACGCCGCAGCGCGAGGTGAGCCTGCGGCAGCTCGTCGACCGGGTGGTCGGCGTGTACACCCGCACGGGCCGCGAGAACGGCTATTTCGCCTCCGAGGAGGACGCCGAGATCTTCGACCACGAGCTGAAGCACGCCCTGATCCACCAGGTGTTCAGCTTCAACTCGCCGGTCTGGTTCAACGTCGGCACCGCCTCGCCCCAGCAGGTGTCCGCGTGCTTCATCCTCGCGGTGGACGACCAGATGGAGTCCATCCTCGAGTGGTACAAGGAAGAGGGCGTGATCTTCAAGGGCGGCTCCGGCTCCGGGGTCAACCTGTCGCGCATCCGCTCCAGCAAGGAGCTGCTGTCGAGCGGCGGCACGGCCAGCGGCCCGGTGTCGTTCATGCGCGGCGCCGACGCCTCGGCCGGCACGATCAAGTCGGGCGGCGCGACCCGCCGGGCCGCCAAGATGGTCGTCCTGGACGTCGACCACCCCGACATCGAGGAGTTCATCGAGACCAAGGCGCGCGAGGAGGACAAGATCCGCGCGCTGCGCGACGCCGGGTTCGACATGGACCTCGGCGGCAGGGACATCGTCTCGGTGCAGTACCAGAACGCCAACAACTCCGTCCGGGTCTCCGACGAGTTCATGCGCGCCGTCGAGTCGGACGCCAAGTTCGGCCTCCGGGCACGGCTGACCGGCGAGGTGATCGAGGAGATCGACGCCCGGTCGCTGTTCCGCAAGATGTCCACGGCCGCCTGGGAGTGCGCCGACCCCGGCGTCCAGTACGACGACACGATCAACGACTGGCACACCTGCCCGGAGTCCGGCCGGATCACCGCCTCCAACCCGTGCTCGGAGTACGTCCACCTGGACAACTCCTCGTGCAACCTCGCCAGCATCAACCTGATGAAGTTTCTGCGCGACGACGACACCTTCGACGTCGAGGGCTTCGTCCGGCTCACCGAGCTGATCATCACCGCGATGGACATCTCGATCACCTTCGCCGACTTCCCGACCCCGAAGATCGCCGAGACCACGCGCGCATTCCGCCAGCTCGGCATCGGCTACGCCAACCTCGGTGCGCTGCTGATGGCCACCGGCCACGCCTACGACTCCGACGGCGGCCGGTCGGTCGCGGCGGCCATCACCAGCCTGATGACCGGCGTCTCCTACCGCCGCAGCGCCGAGCTGGCCGCGATCGTCGGGCCCTACGACGGCTACAAGCGCAACGCCGAGCCGCACAAGCGGGTGATGCGCAAGCACGCCGCCGCCGGCGACGACCTGCGGCCCAACGACTCCCTCGACCGGCCGATCCTGTCGGAGGCGACCAAGCAGTGGCAGGAGTGCCTGCGCCTCGGTGAGAAGCACGGCTACCGCAACGCGCAGGCCTCGCTGCTCGCCCCGACCGGCACCATCGGCCTGATGATGGACTGCGACACCACCGGCATCGAGCCCGACCTGGCCCTGGTGAAGTTCAAGAAGCTCGTCGGCGGCGGGTCGATGCAGATCGTCAACCAGACCATCCCGAGGGCGCTCAGGCAGCTCGGCTACCAGCCCGAGCAGGTCGAGGCCATCGTCGAGTACATCGCCGAGCACGGTCACGTCATGGCGGCCCCCGGGCTGCGGCCCGAGCACTACGAGGTGTTCGACTGCGCCATGGGCGAGCGGGCCATCGCCCCGATGGGGCACGTCCGCATGATGGCGGCCACCCAGCCGTTCCTGTCGGGCGCCATCTCCAAGACGGTCAACCTGCCCGAGTCGGCCGCCGTCGAGGACATCGAGCAGGTGTACCTCGAAGGCTGGAAGCTCGGCCTGAAGGCCCTCGCGGTCTACCGCGACAACTGCAAGGTCGGGCAGCCGCTGTCGATCTCCAAGCGCACCGAGGAGAAGGCGACGGCGCCGGTCGTCCAGGTCGTCGAGGTGCCCAAGCCCAAGCGCCGGCGCCTGCCGAACCAGCGGCCGAGCACCACGACACGCTTCACCGTGGGCGGCGCCAAGGGGTACATGACGGCGTCGTCCTACCCCGACGACGGCCTCGGCGAGGTCTTCCTGAAGATGTCCAAGCAGGGCTCGACCCTGGCCGGCGTCATGGACGCCTTCTCGGTCGCGATCTCCGTGGGCCTGCAGTACGGGGTCCCGCTGG
The DNA here is from genome assembly GCF_025506355.1 of Sphaerisporangium corydalis. Classification (GTDB taxonomy): domain Bacteria; phylum Actinomycetota; class Actinomycetes; order Streptosporangiales; family Streptosporangiaceae; genus Sphaerisporangium; species Sphaerisporangium corydalis. The sequence continues at coordinate 78,927 of NZ_JANZYP010000026.1, read as the reverse complement.
ACACCTTCGTCAGCAAGTTCGTGAACATGCGGTTCGAGCCGGCCGGCATGACCGACGACCCGGACGTCCGCATGGCCGCCTCGGTGGTGGACTACATCTTCCGCCGCCTGGCCCTGGACCACCTGCCGTACGACGAGCGGGCGGCCCTCGGCGTCTTCTCGGCGGCCGAGCGGGCGGCGCAGCAGCGCGGCGAGAACCCGGGGGCGCCGCAGGAGGTCATCATCGACACCGCGGCGCTCGCCCAGTCCGCCCCGATCGAGGACAAGTCCGAGGACAAGCCCGAGAAGCGGTCCTCGGGGAACACCGTGGAGACGCCCGCCGCCGGCGTGCCGTCCGCCCCGGTGGTCTCCTCGCGGCCGAACGGCTCCGCGGCGGCCCTGGAAAGCCACGAGGGCCGCACGGCCGACGCCCCGCTCTGCATGACCTGCGGCACCAAGATGCGGCCCGCCGGCAGCTGCTACGTCTGCGAGGGCTGCGGCAGCACCAGCGGCTGCAGCTGATCTCGGGCACGGCCCGCGTCGGACGGCCGGGCCGGCCGTCCGACGCGGAGGGCCGGCCCGCTTCGGCCTGACTCGACCGCCCCTGGTTTCCGCGCCGGAACCGGGGGCAGTCGCGTTCGTCGCGGCCGCCTTCGCCTGGCGGCCGGCACGACGAACGCCCGGCCCTGTAGGGGGCAGACGTGCGTCGCGGCACCGGACCGCTGTCGATGCGCTCAGTCAGACCACGTACGACATCGGCTTCCGGAGGTCGCGACGCGCATCCGCCCCGGAAAGAGGTGTTGATCATTTCGAATAATCCTCGTCAGACCGGTGAGAAGGCCGCTTCGGACGCGGCCAAGACGCTGAACCGCGAGAACGCGACCGACGCGGAGAAGTCCGCCGCGGGCAGCGCGCTGTCCCAGGCACCCGAGAGCACCGGCCAGACCGGTGCGAAGGCCGCCTCGGACGCGGGCAAGACGCTGGCCGGCAAGAGGGAGACCGACGCGGAGAAGTCCGCCGCCGGTAGCGCACTGTCGCAGACGCCATCCCACTCTGAGAAGAAGTGAGGCGTGGCTGCCCGGGCCCCGAACCCGGGCAGCCGCCCAGCGTCGTTTCTCCGGCGCCCAGCGTCTCCAGGACGTCGCGTCTCCAGGACGTCGCGTCTCCCGCACGTCGCGTCTCGGCATCGAGCGGGTCCCGGGGGTTCACGGATTCCGTCGAACAGGATTTCGAATGGCGGTACGCTTCCTGAGGCGGCGGAATCGTGTTCGTCGCCCCAGTGGTGTTCGCGGATCGGAGAGTGCTCAATATGAAGGCCGACCTCTATTTCGTCGGGCTCGTCGTGGCCGACATGGCCAAGTCGCTGGGGTTCTACCGGCTGCTGGGGGTGGAACTGCCGCCGGAGGCCGACGCGGAGGCGCACGTCGAGACGGTGCTCCCCGGCGGGGCGCGCCTGGCCTGGGACACGGTGGACACGATCCGCTCGTTCGACCCTGAGTGGCAGCCCCCGTCCGGCGGGCACCGCGTCGCGCTGGCGTTCCGGCTCGACAGCCCCGCGGACGTGGACGCCGCCTACGCCGAGCTGCTCTCGGCCGGCCACCACGGGCACAAGGAGCCGTGGGACGCGTTCTGGGGCCAGCGGTACGCCATCGTCCACGACCCGGACGGCAACTCCGTGGACCTGTTCGCCCCGAACGCCTGACGCCGCGGACGCACGATCGCTCGGGCTCCGGAGTGTCGGCTTCCGGAGCCCGGGATGATCAGCCTCGGGCTCTGGAGGGGGTCCGCCGTCGACGGTCGCCGCCCGGGTGAGAAGGGCTCGGGAAGGGCGAATTGGGGCGGGGTATTGCACTGATCGGTCCAAAATGGATACGGTCGAGGAGTGGCGAGACCGAGGAAGTTCGACGAGGAGTGGGCGGTCGGCGCGGCGATGCGCGCGTTCTGGGCCGAGGGCTACGAGGCGACCTCGACGCAGGACCTGTGCGAGGCGACCGGCCTTGGGCGCAGCAGCATCTACAACACGTTCAAGAGCAAGCGTGACCTGTTCGGCCAGGCGCTGCGCCGCTACGTCGAGGAGATGACCGGCCGGCAGGTCGAGATACTGGAAGGGCCGCTGCCCGTCCGGGAGAAGATCCGCACGATCCTGGTCCAGGTGGTCGACGATGAGTGCGGCGAGCGGCGTGGGTGCCTCGTGGTCAACGCGAGCCTGGAACTGGGCCACCGCGACCAGGATGTGGCCGCCACGCTCAAGAGCGACTACGACCGCCAGGTCGAGGCGATCAGGGCCGCCATCGAGTCGGGCAAGCTCGACGGCGACATCCCGCCGGACCGCGACGCCCTGGCCCTCGCGCACTTCGTCCACGCCACGGCCGGCGGCCTCCGCATCGCCGCCCGCGGCGGCGCCGACCGCCCCGCCCTCGAAGCGGTCGTCACCACCGCCCTGTCCGCCTTCTAGCCCTCCCCCTGACGTGACGAGCCCCGCGCCACCCCGGCCACCCTCTCGTCGTTCCTCCGGCCCGATGGAGCCGGCCGCCCCGCCCTGGAAGCGGTCGTCACCACCGCCCTGTCCGCCTTCTGACCCTTCCCCCGATGCGACGAGCCCCACCCCACCCCGGCCACCGCCTCGTCGTTCCTCCGGCCCGACGGAGCTCTCATCGCACTTCTGGTCCTGCTCTGGTGGGGCGGTCTTTCGCTTGGCCGGGTGATTTGTCCTTTTGTTTTGTACTGGTTGATCCAAATTGGGAGAGTGTCGTGCCCCTCGCCGTCTATCTTCTGGGATTGGCGATCTTCGCCCAGGGGACCTCGGAGTTCATGCTCTCGGGGCTGCTCCCTGAGATCGCCGCCGATCTCGGGATCACCATTCCCGACGCCGGACTGCTGATCTCGGCGTTCGCCGTCGGCATGCTGGTGGGTGCCCCCGTGCTCGCGATCGTCACCCTTCGATGGCCACGGCGTACGTCCCTGCTCACGTTCACCGCGGTCTTCATCGCCGCGCACGTCGTGGGCGCGCTGACGGCCAGCTACGGCGTCCTGCTGGCGACCAGGATCGTGGCGGCCTTCGCCTACGCGGGGTTCTGGGCCGTGGCGGCCGTCGCGACGGTGAGCATGGTCGCTCCAGGCGCGCGCGGCAAGGCCATGGCGATCGTCACCGGCGGCCTCACCATCGCCACGATCCTCGGTGTCCCGGCGGGGACGTTCATCGGCCAGCACCTCGGCTGGCGGGCCGCCTTCTGGGCCGTGGCCGCGATGTCCGCCCTCGCGGCGATCGGCATCCCCGCCACCATCCGAGGGGGACGCCCGGCGGCGGAGTCCATGCCCCGCCTGCGCCGCGAGCTGCGGACCATGGCCGAACCCCGCCTCTGGCTGGCCTACGGCGTGGCCGCGCTGTCGGCGTGCAGCGTGATCGTCATCTTCAGCTATCTCGGCACGCTGCTGACCGCCACCACCGGACTCCCCGAGGGCTGGGTGCCCGTCGTGCTCGCGCTGTTCGGCGTGGGCTCGCTGACCGGCATCATCCTCGGCAGCCGGTTCGGCGACACGCGGCCCTTCGCCGCGCTGTACGCCGGGACGGCGGGCATCGTCGCCGTCTCGGTCCTGCTGGCCCTGACCGCGACCAGCGTGGCACCCGTGGCCGTGCTGGTCTTCCTGCTCGGCGGCTTCGGCTTCTTCGTCAACCCCGCGCTGAACGTCCGCATCTACGCCATCGCCGGCGAGGCCAGGACGATCGCCGGCGCCACGGCCACCTCGGCGTTCAACGTCGGCGTCGTCCTGGCGCCCTGGCTCGGCGGGCTGACCATCGCCGCGGGATTCGGCTACCCGTCCGTCGCCTGGGCCGGGGCCGCGATCGGCGTGGTGACCCTGGGCGCCATCGCCCTCGCCTCCGCGCTGCACCGCGCACCCGCACCCCGCGCGTCCGAGGGACAACCCGTCACGTCGTAAGCCCCGCCGAGGGCGCGCGAAAGCCGGTCGCGCGGTGGTAGCGGGCGGCCAGGTGGCGGAGGTGGTCGATCAGTTCGGGGGGCCCGGTGACCTCGAAGTCGGCGTCCAGCATCCCCAGGTACACCGCCAGCATGTGCGGGGTGTCCGACCCGACGTCGATCACGCAGCTGCCCTCGCCGAGCGCCTCCACCACCACGGGCGGCGGCAGCCGCGGCGCGATGGCCTCGGCGGGCGCGTGCACGGTCACCCGGGCCCGGCACCTCCACGGCGCGGCCCCGAGCCCCCTGGACACGTACGCCGCGACGTCGCCGCCCGGGTCCTCGCGCGGGGTGAAGCGCGGGCCGTTCGGCGTGCGCGGGCGGATCCGGTCGGCACGGAAGGTGCGCCAGTCGTCGCGCTCGCGGTCCCAGGCGACCAGGTACCAGCGGCCCCGCGCGTGGACGAGGCGGTGCGGTTCGACGACGCGGACGCCGGTGGTGCCGTGGTGGTCCTGGTAGTCGAAGCGGAGCCCCTCGTGGGCGCGCGCCGCCGCGGCGAGGGTCATCAGCACCTCCGGGTCCACGGCCGGCCCGGAGCCGGGGACCGCGACCGTGTACCGCTGCAGCGTGGTGACCCGGTGGCGCAGCCGCGACGGCAGCACCTGTTCGAGCTTGGCGAGCGCCCGCAGGGAGGACTCCTCGATGCCGGAGACGGTCCCGGCCGCCGCCGTGCCCAGCCCGATGGCCACGGCCACCGCTTCATCGTCGTCCAGCAGGAGCGGCGGCAGGGACGCGCCCGCGCCGAGCCGGTACCCGCCGCCCGCGCCCGGGGTGGCGTGGACCGGGTAACCCAGCTCGCGCAGGCGCTCCACGTCGTTGCGTATCGTCCGGGTCGTCACGCCGAGCCGTTCGGAGAGCTGCGGTCCCGACCAGTCGCGCGGCATCTGCAACAGGGACAGCAGGCGGAGCATCCGGGCCGAGGTTTCCAGCATGCCGTCATTCTCGCGCCGAACGCGGAAGGAACCTTTCCGCGATGGCTTCTAGCTTCCCCCCATGAGCGATGACACCAAGATCCGCCCGTTTCGCATTGACATCCCCCAGGACGCGCTCGACGATCTGCGCGACCGGCTGGCCCGCACCCGCTGGCCGGCCGAATTGCCCGGCATCGGGTGGACCCGCGGCGTGCCCGGCGCCTACCTGAGGGAGCTGGCCGGGTACTGGCGGACCGAGTTCGACTGGCGGGCCCAGGAGGCCGCCCTCAACGAGATCCCGCAGTTCACCACCGCCATCGACGGCCAGGACATCCACTTCCTGCACGTCAGGTCGCCCGAGCCGGACGCGCTGCCGTTGGTGCTCACCCATGGGTGGCCGGGCTCGTTCGTCGACTTCCTCAAGGTCATCGGCCCGCTGACCGACCCGGCGGCGCACGGCGGCGACCCGGCGGACGCGTTCCACCTGGTGATCCCCTCGCTGCCCGGCTTCGGGTTCTCCACGATGACCGAGACGGGGTGGGGGAACCTCTTCCGCGTCGCCCAGGCGTTCGCCGAGCTGACGCGCCGCCTCGGATACGAGCGGTACGGCCTCCAGGCGGGTGACGTGGGGGCGGGGGTGGCGGGGATGCTCGGGGCGATCGAGCCAGAACGCGTCGTCGCCGTCCACGTCAACGGCCCCGGGCAGTACCCGTTCGGGCCCCCGGTGGACCCGGACGGCCTCGGCGAGGCCGACCAGGCGCGGGCCGCCCGGTTCAACGAGTTCCAGGCGAGCGGGCTCGGCTATCTCCACCTCCAGGCCACCCGGCCGCAGACCCTCGCGTACTCCCTGAACGACTCGCCCGTGGGGCAGCTCGCGTGGATCACCGAGAAGTACCGGGAGTGGACCGACCCCGCCGCCGAACTGCCCGACGACGCGATCGACCGCGACCAGCTGCTCACCAACGTCAGCGTCTACTGGTTCGCCGGAGCGGGCGCCTCCTCGGCCAACTTCGTGTACGAGGGCATGCGGGCGTTCAGGGAGTTCGTGTCGCGGTCCGGCGGCGAGGACTTTGGGCCGCCGCCGGCGCCCCGGCCGACCGGGTACGCGGTGTTCGCGGCCGACGACGGCATCCGCTCCCTGGTCGACCCGGACGGCACGGCCGAGCACTGGTCGGAGTTCGACCGCGGCGGCCACTTCCCCGCGATGGAGGTCCCCACCCTGTACACCGGCGACGTACGCGCCTTCTTCCGCCGCCACCGCTGAAAGAGGGCCCCGCGCCCGCGCAATACGAGACCGTCGGGGGCCGGGCGGGGATCATTACACTTGGGCCGGGCGGCGTGAGCGGAGGTGGCGGGTGGGCCGGTGGGTGGAGGTCGGTGACCGGGCCTGGGTGCGGCGGCACGCCGAACTGGACCTCTCCCTCGGCCTGGTGGCCGGCGACCGCGCCTGCCTGGTCGTGGACACCGGCGCCGACGAGACGCAGGGCGCGGCGTTCGCGAAGGCCGTGCGGGAGCTGACCGGCCTGCCCTGGTCGGTGGTGGTCACGCACGCGCACTTCGACCACGCCTTCGGCACGGCCGCGTTCGGGCACCGCCCGGTCTTCGGCCATCCCGGCTGCCGGGCCGCGCTGGCCGGCACGGGCGAGGCGCAGAGGGCCACCTGGGCGGAGCACTACCGCAGGGAGGGCAGGCCGGAGGCCGCCGAGCGCATCGCGGCGGCGCGTATCGTGCCGCCCGGCCGGACCGTCACGGGCACCGCCGAGCTCGACCTCGGCGGCCGTCTCGTACGGCTGGTCCATCCTGGGCCGGGGCACACCGATCACGACCTGGTGGTCCACGTCCCCGACAGCGGGCTGGTGTTCGCCGGGGACCTGGTGGAGGAGGGCGCGCCGCCGTCGTTCGGGGACGCCTTCCCGCAGGCGTGGCCGTCCGCGCTCGACCTGGTCCTCGCCCTCGGGGCGCGCACGGTGGTCCCCGGGCACGGCGAGCCGGTGGACGCCGCGTTCGTGACCCGCCAGCGGGCCGAGCTGGCCGAGGTGGCGGCACTGTGCCGGGCGGTCGCCACCGGCGCCCTCCCGCCCGCCGAGGCCCTCGCCCGCTCCCCGTACCCCGAGGACTTCACCACCGAAGCCCTCGCCCGCCCCACCACGACCACCACCACCTGACGGCGCCCACCATGACCACCGCCACCTGACGACGTCCCCCGCGGCCGTTCCGTCGGAAGGCGTCCCGTTCCGTCGTGACCGGTTTCGTCTGGTGGCGGGGTGGGGGTCAGGCGCTCATGGCGTACAGGACGTCGCGGAGGTGGGGTTCGCGGCCGGACTGCCATACCAGGCGGAGCGCGAGCGTCGGGGCCGGGAACGCGAGGTCGACCAGGGCGCCGGAGGCGAGGTCCTCCGCCACGGCGAAGTCCGGCAGCAGGGCCATGCCGAGACCCTGCCGCGCCCACGCCCGTACGGTGCTCACGCCTGAGAACTCCCTGCGCACGGCGTGGTCGCCGAGCACCTGGTCGGCCGCCATCCTGAACGAGCAGGCGCCCTCGGTGACCAGCAGGGTCTCCGTCGAGCCGCCCGGCGCGGCCACCAGCGTCAGCCCGACCTCGCCGACGTCGAGGAACTCCAGCCCGGACGGCGGGTCGAACCCGAGCGAGCCGATCTCGGCGCCCGCGTCCAGGAGCAGCCCGGCGTCCAGGCCGCCGCGCGCCACCTCGTCGAGCAGCCGCCGCCGGGGGAGTGCGTGCACGTCGAGCCCGATGTCGGGCCGCCGGTCCGCCAGCCGCCGGACGATGCCCGGCACGTGGGTCGCCACGAGCGTTTCGAGCGTCCCGACCCGCACGGTCCGGGGGTGCCCCCGCACCGACCCGCGCACGGCGTCCGCGTGGTCGAGCAGGCCGCGCGCCTCGGGCAGGAAGGCGCGGCCGTGCCCGGTGAGCCGCATGCCGGACGGGGTGCGGTCGAACAGCCTGACCCCGAGCGAGTCCTCCAGCCGGCGGATCTGCTCCGACACCGACGCGGGCGCCAGGCCGAGCGAATGGGCGCCCTCGGTGACCGTGCCACACCCGGCGACCGCCACGAACCCCCGCAACTGCCGCAACTCCACGCCCCCGAGCCTACGATCCTCCCGGGCGCGGCGGACCAGGGGCGTTCGGCTTTGCCGAATGGGGGGTGCGGTTCGGCCTGTTGGGTGGGGGCGGTGGAGCGGGGAGAGTTCGCGGCGTGCTTTCACGGACCTTCTCGAACACCCTCACCGGGTCACGGACCTCGCCGAAGACCCTCGTCGGGCTCTCGCTCGCCTACTTCCTCGTCCTGCTCGACACCACCGTCCTGACGGTCGCGCTTCCCGATCTGCGCGCCTCGCTCGGCGGGTCGTTCGCCGGGCAGCAGTGGGCGGTGAACGGATACACCGTCGCGTTCGCCGCGTCCCTGCTGACCAGCGGGGCGGTGTCGGACCGTTACGGCGCGGCCCGCGTCTTCCGCGCCGGGATCGTGGCGTTCGGCGCCGTCTCACTGCTGTGCGCGCTGGCCCCCGGCCTTGGGGTCCTCGTGGTGCTGAGGGCCCTGCTCGGGGTCGCCGGTGCGCTCTGCCTGTCCGGTTCGCTCGGGCTGATCGCCCAGTTGTACCCCGACCCCGCCGGGCGCGCCCGAGCGATGGGCGTGTGGGCGGCGGTCAGCGGGACCGCCCTGGCCGCGGGCCCGCTCGCCGGCGGCCTGCTCACCGGCCTGTACGGCTGGCGCGCGGTCTTCCTGGTCAACCCCCTGCTCGCCGCCGCCGGGGTCCTGGTCACCCGGGGCCTGACCTCGCCGGCGGGGCGCACCCGGATCGACTGGCCGGTCCAGGCCGCCGCCTGCGCGTTCCTGGCCCTGCTCGCCGACGCCGCCACCGAGGTCAGCCTGCCGCCCCTGGTCGCCTCGGCCGTGGTCCTGGCGCTGCTCGTGTGGCGGGAGCGGCGCGGTTCGGCCCCCGCCCTGCCGGGCGGCCTGCTCAGGGCCACCGGGCCGGGCCTCGCCACGGGCGCGGTGGTCAACTTCGCGTTCGCCGGTGCCTTGTTCGTGATCACGCTGCTGCTCCAGGGCGCGGGGCGGCTCACCCCGCTGGAGACGGGGCTCGCCTTCCTCCCGCTGACCGTCCCGATGACCTTCAACGCGCTGGTCACCGGCCGCGTCGTGGCGAGGTTCGGTCCCCGGCCCTCCGTGGCCGCCGGGCTGGTCCTGCTGTTCGCCGGGCTGGTGGCCTCGGGGGCCGCCGTCCGGGCGGCCTCCGGTCTCGGGCCGCTGCTGGTCTGCGGGCTGGCGCTCATGGGGTTCGGGCTGTCGTGCTGCCTGCCCGCGCTGGTGGCCGGGGTGGTGTCGGCGGCGCCTCCTGGCCTGGCCGGTACGGCCGGTGGCGTGCTCAACGCCGTACGGCAGGTGGGCGCGACCCTGGGCGTCGCGGTCATGGGGGTGGTCGCGAAAGGGACGACGGGGGACGGCACGTCGGCCGCGCTCTTCCTGGCCGCCGGCCTGGTCCTGCTCGCGGCGCCGGCGATCGGATGGGCCTTCACGGGCGGCGGGGCCCAAAGGGCTCCAAGGGCCCCAAAGGCTCCTAAGGCTCCTAAGGCGGCGGTCAGGCCCGGCCGAGGCGCCGGTTCATGACGCCGAACGTGGCGGCCGAGACGGCGGCGAGCCCGGCGACGACGGCCGCCAGCGCGAAGCAGGAGAGGTAGCCCTGGACCGAGGGGAACGCGCCGCCGGAGGTGTGGCCGCCGAGCACGGCGCCCACCACAGAACCGGCCACGCTGGCGCCGATCATCCGGACCAGGACGTTGACGCCGCTGGCGACCGAGGTCTTGCCCTGGTCGACGTGCTCGACGGCCATGGTGCCGAGCGCGGCGTACCCGAGGCCGACCCCGGCGCCGAGCAGGGTGGTCATGACGTACGCGTCCGCGTGGCGGGTGTGCGAGACCAGGAACCACACGTCGGCCAGCGCGACCAGCACGGCGCCGACGGTGACGAGCGAGGCGGCGGGGAACCGGCGCATCAGCCGCCCGGCGAACAGCGAGACGACCAGCATCAGCAGGGTCGTGGGAAGCAGGTAGAACCCGACCTGCAGCGTCGAGGCGCCGAAGCCGTACCCCGTGGAGACGGGCGCCTGAACGAACGGGGAGATCGCCGTCATGCTGGAGAACAACGCGAAGCCGAGCAGGAAGGAGGCGATCGTGGCCCCGACGGTTCCGCGGTGGGTCAGCATGGGGATCTCGACCAGCGGATCGGCCGTCCGGCGTTCCACCAGCACCCACGCCACCGACGCGACGGCGAAGACCGCGATCAGGGTGAGCACCTGCCACGAGCCCCACCCCCAGGACCGGCCCTGGCTGATCGCCAGCAGCGACGCGATGAGGGCGATGGTCAGCAGCATCGCCCCGGGCAGGTCGGGCCGGCCCCCGACGGCGGGTACGACGTCCTTGACCAGGACGGCCACCAGTACGGTCGCCACGACGGCCAGGGCGGCGGTCGTCCAGAAGGCCGCGTGGTAGTCGCCCGCCGACAGCCCGGCCAGGATCATGCCGCCCCCACTACCGAACCCCAGTGTCGCGCTGAGCACCCCGATCGCGGTGGGCAGTTCGCGCAGGGGGAGCACGTCGCGGACGACGCCGATGGACAGCGGCACCAGGGCGATCGAGGCGCCCTGCAGGAGCCGCCCGGCGATGAGGACGGGCAGGGAGGACGACACCGCGCTCAGCACCGACCCGGCCGTCAGCAGCACCAGGGCGATCATGATCATGCGGCGGCGGCCGTACATGTCGCCGAACCGCGAGAGCAGCGGAGTGGTGACGGCGCCGACGAGCAGGCTGACGGTCAGGGTCCAGGTCACGGCGGTCACCGAGATGCGCAGATCCGCCTGGAGCCGGGGGAGCAGGGGGACGACGACGCTTTGCTGGAGGGCGGCCGTGGCGGTGGCGAAGGCGAGGGTGCCGACGACGATCCGGTCACGCCGCCGGCTTTCTGGAGGGCGGGTGGCCGGGAGGGCGGCGGTCAGCGGCACGGCATCTCCTTAGGTAACTTAGGTATGTAATTGAGTCGACATGATACATACCTAAGTTAGGTAAGCAAGCGAGGTGGGTCCATGCCCGAGGCTCTTGACGACGTGGTCATGGCGCTCTCGCGTCTCATACGGGCGCTCGGGCGGGCGAGGACGCACGACATGCTGACCCAGGAGGCGGGGGTCCAGATCGAGCGGCCCGCCGAGAAGATCCTCGGCTCGCTGCGCGTGGCGGGGGAGCCCCGGCGGATCGGCGCGATCGCCGACGAGCTCCAGGTCGAGAGCCCTCACGTGACCAGGCACGTCGCGGTCCTGGAACGCCGAGGCTACGTGGAACGGGTCGCCGACCCGCACGACAGGCGCGCGAGCCTGATCCGCCTCACTCCGATCGGTGAGGACGCGGCGGACCGGTGCCGAGGGGTGACCGGCGCCTGGTTCGACGCGGCGCTGCGCAACTGGCCCGAGGAGGACCGCAAGGAGCTGATCCGGCTGGTCCCCAAGCTCGCCGACGACCTCGACGCGCACTTCCAGCGCCTGTACGACCTGCACCACTGATCGGCGTGCCCTCGGAACGGCTCAGGCGTCGGCCCGAGCGGCCGCCACTGATCGGCGGGCCCGCCGGGCGGTTCAGGCGGCGGGCGTCGGGCCCGAGCGGGGGAAGCGGATGACGTTGCGCCCCGCGTACGCCTGCAGGTTGACCACGATGGGCACGGAGGCGTCGTGGGCGGGCTTCCGGCGCCGCCCCGACCGGATGTCGCGCACTTTGTGGCGTGGAACGAACTCCGGTACCGCCGTCAGCCTTTTCATCGAGCCCCCCGGCGTGATGATTTCGTTACGTGAGATGTCTACAGATGAAGGCGTAAGACCCTTGTAAAGATCTAGAACGGGAGCGTGCGACCCGAGGGGGAGCGCAGGTCCAGGGAGAATGCCGTGCCTGTCCGGCGGCCCGCGCGGGGCCGGGCGATCCTGATGCGTCTCATCGCTGTCTCCTCCGGTCGAGGATCGAGTTCCTGAGGAGACTATGGCTCCGGCCGCTTGACGTCCTCTTGTCAGGCGGTTGCACTCCGCGACGCCTCGTCACCGGAACGCCGGGCGGGGCCTGCGGTCGCACCGGCGACGTGGGCGCGGATCACGGCGAAGCCGCCGGGGGCCAGTCGCAGGGCGCCGCCGGTCGGCAGGCCGGTGACCAGGTCCGTGCCGCTGACCGTCACGGTCTGCTCGGCGGCCGTGTGGTTGAGGGCGAACAGCCAGCCCGCCCCCTCCTCGCCGCGCCATACCAGCTCCAGCCCGGCGGGCACAAGCGCGCCGCCACCGGCCAGGCCACCTGCGCCGGGCTCGGCATCGCCGCCCGCCAGAACGTCCGAGGACGGCAGGGCGCCCGTGCGGGACAGGACGGTGGCATAGGCGGCGTCGTCCAGGTGGGTGGACAGGTAGAACGCCTGGCCCGCGCCGTGCCGGTGCCGGGTGACGGCGGGCAGGCCGTCCAGGACGCCTCTCTCGTAGCGCGCGAGCACCGTCGCCCCGAGCGCCTCGACGCGCTCACTCCAGAGCGTCCCCTCCACCAGGCCACGCCCCCCGCCCGTACGCCCGTCGGCCCCCGAACCGGTACCGGTCCCGCTCGCGACGGCGACAGCGGCCGAGTCGGGGACGGCGACGTCCAGAGCGTCGTCCAGCGCGAAGTCCAAAAGGATCGGCGCGGGGGCGTCCAGGGGGAGGAACTCCTCGACGCGGATGCCGAGGAGGTCGCGGAGCGCGCCCGGGTACCCGCCGAGCCGCACCCGCGCGTGCTCGTCGGCGACGCCGCTGAAGAACGAGACGACCAGCGTCCCGCCCCGCTCGACGTACGCGGCGAGGTTCCCGGCGTCGGCGTCGGAGATCAGGTAGAGGCTCGGGACCAGCACCGCCCGGTAGGCGGAGAGGTCGCCGGACGGGCGCGCGAAGTCGGTGGTGACGCCGCCGCGCCACAGCACCCGGTGCGCCTGCCGTACCTCCTCCAGATACGACACCTCGGACGAGGGGAACGCGGGCGCGGACAGCGCCCACCAGCATTCCGGGTCCCACAGGATCGCCACCCCGGCCACGACCCGGGCCTCGCCGGGCACCTCGGCGAGGCGGGGGAGCAGGCGGCCGAGGTCGCGGATCTCGCGGAAGACCCGGCCGCCGGGCCCCGCGTGCGGCACCATCCCGCCGTGCCACAGCTCGGAGCCGCCCCGGGAGGCCCGCCACTGGAAGAACATCGCCCCGCGCGACCCCCGGGCCACGTGCTGGACGCTGTGCAGGGCGATCTCGCCGGGCCGTTTGGGCAGCATCCGGGGGCCGGTGTAGACGATGCCGGCCGCCTGTTCCATCAGCAGCCACGGCCGCCCGCCGGCCCACCCCCTGGCCAGGTCGGCGGCGAACGCGACGTGCTCGGCCGCGTGCTCGCGGTCCGGCGGATAGTGGTCGACGGCGATCAGGTCGACCTCGCCCGCCCATTCCCAGGGGTTCACCGGGACCCAGTCCCCGTAGGCGAGGTTCGTGGTCACCGGCACGCCGGGGGTCAGCTCGCGCAGGATCGCCTTCTGGGCGCGGAAGTGGCCGAGTGTGGCGTCCGACAGGAACCGGCGGAAGTCGAGCGCCTGCGAGGGGTTCGGGAGGTACTGCGTGGCGCGGGGCGGCATGACCTCCTCCCACGCGCCGTAGCCCTGGCCCCAGAACGCGGTGGTCCACGCGTCGTTGAGCGCGTCCAGTGAGCCGTGCCGCGCCCGCAGCCAGGCGCGGAACGCCGCCGCCGCGTGGTCGCAGTGGCACCAGGTGCCGTACTCGTTGTGGACGTGCCACATGGCCAGGGCGGGGTGGTCGCGGTAGCGCTCGGCGAGCGCCCGTACGATCCGCGCCGACGCCTCCTGGTACGCCGGGGCGCACACGCAGTAGGTGTCGCGGCTGCCGTGCGTCAGGCGGGTGCCGTCGGCGGACACGGGCAGCGCGTCGGGGTGGGCGAGGCCGAACCACGGCGGGGGTGAGGCGGTGGGGGTGGCCAGGGCGACCCGGACGCCGCCCGCGTCCAGCAGGCCGAGCACGCGGTCGAGCCGGTCGAAGGTGAGGCGGCCGGGCGCGGGTTCCAGGCTCGCCCAGGAGAAGACGCCGACCGTGACCAGGGTGACCCCGGCCTCGCGCATGAGCGCGACGTCCTCGTGCCAGACCTCCTCCGGCCACTGCTCGGGGTTGTAGTCGCCCCCGTAGCACAGCCCGTCCAGCCCTTCCGGCCATCTCACGCCGCGTTCCCCGCTCGTCCCGCCGGCCCGCCGGGCGGCACGGAATTCGTACGGTAGCCAAACTAAGTAGCGGCCACGGCGATGTCAACGGTACGGCGGCGCGGCCGGGATGGCGTTGACGTTTGTTCGTATAGTCGGCAAACTAATTCGCGAGTCCTTCCCGAGTGCCGTACAGGAGCGCCGCGATGCCGTACCGTCCCCCTCTGATCGCGCACGAGTACTTCAGCGCGGACCCGCCGGAGCTGCCGGTGCGCGCGCAGGGTGAGCAGGGTCTCTCGGCCCTCGCGCGTGCCGAGCTGATGGCCGCCGACGGGCAGGGCGTGACCTTCAAGGGGTCGACCACCGCCGAGGAGGTCCTGGTCGTCCAGGTGACCGTGGCCGGCGAGGGCGTGATCCGCGTGCGGCTGGGCGAGGACCCCGAGGCGCGCACCCGCTCCGCGCGGGTCATCGAGATGGTCCACCCCGGCGAGTACGCCGGCGCGCGGGTGCGTACCGGTGACGCGCTGGTCGTCGTGGACGCGGGCGCCCTGCGCGCGGAGATCACCCTCGATCCGTGGCACCTGCGCTTCACCGACGCCGCCGGCCGCATGCTGACCGAGCAGGACCCGGGCCACGTCGACATCAGCGGCCGGTTGCGCACCCTGCCCTTCGGGCGCTCCCACGCGGGCGGCGTGACAGTGGCCTACCAGGAGAGCCTGGTGGCCCAGCCGGACGAGCACTTCGGCGGTTTCGGCGAGAAGTTCACCCCGCTCGACAAGCGCGGCCAGCGCCCGCTGATGTGGAACTTTGATGCTTTTGGCGCTGAATCCGATCGTTCGTATAAGAACGTTCCATTCTATGTGTCCAGCCGGGGCTACGGTCTGCTGGTGGACAGTGGCATGCCGGTGGAGTTCGACATGTGCCGCTCGACGCACAGTTGCGTCGAGATCGTCGTCCCGGACGACCTGATCGACTACTACGTGATCGCCGGGCCGGACGTGCCCGGGATCCTCGCGCGGTACGACCTGCTCACCGGCGCCCCCGTGCTGCCGCCGAAGTGGGCCTTCGGGAGCTGGATCTCCTCGGGCTTCTTCAAGGACACCCAGGAGCGGGTGCTGGCGCGGGCCAGGAAGATCCGCGACCGGGGCATCCCCTGCGACGTCCTGCACCTGGACTGCTACTGGCAGGTGACCGGCCACTGGTCCGACCTGCGGTGGGACCCCGAGAGCTTCCCCGACCCCGAGGGGATGCTGGCCACGCTCAAGGAGCAGGGCTTCCAGACCTGCCTGTGGATGAACCCCTACATCTCCCACCTCAGCCCGGTCTTCGCCGAGGCGGCGGCCAGCGGGTACCTGCTGCGGGACGCCGCCGGCGCGGCCTACGTCGCCGACTCCTGGCACGGCTCCTACCCCGCCTGCGGGATCGTGGACCTGACCGACCCGGCGGCCGTCGAGTGGTACAAGGGCCTGCTGCGACCCCTGCTCCGCCAGGGCGTCTCGGTCTTCAAGACCGACTTCGCCGAGGGCGTGCCGGTGGACGCGGTGGCCGCCAACGGGATGACCGGCACCGAGCTGCACAACGTGTACTCCCTGCTGTTCAACGACGCGGTCTCCGAGGTGACCCGCGAGGTGAACGGGCACGGCATGGTCTGGGCGCGCTCGTCGTTCCTCGGCGGCCAGCGGCACGCCGCCCAGTGGGGCGGCGACACCTACACCTCCTACGCCGCCATGGGCAGCACCCTGCGGGGCGGGCTGTCGCACGGGCTGTCGGGGATCCCGTTCTGGAGCCACGACGCGGGCGGCTTCACCGGCACCCCGTCCGACGACCTCTACGTGCGGTGGGCGCAGTTCGGCGTGCTGTCGCCGCTCGTGCGCTTCCACGGCACCACCTCGCGCGAGCCGTGGGAGTTCCCCGAGGTGGAGCACCTGGCGGTCGAGGCGATCCGGCTGCGCTACCGGCTCATGCCCTACATCTACTCGGCGGCGGTCGAGGCGGCCCGCACCGGCGCCCCGATGATGCGCGCGCTGTGCGTGGACTTCCCGGACGACCCGGTGGCCTGGCAGGCCGACCTGGAGTACCTCCTCGGGCCCGACCTGCTCGTCGCCCCCATGACCTCGCCCGAGGGGACCCGGCAGGTCTACCTGCCCGCCGGGGAGTGGGTCGACCACTGGACCCACGAGGTCCACACCGGCGGCCGCTACCTCGCGGTCACCAAGCCGCTCGGCCAGATCCCCCTGTTCGTCCGCAAGGGGGCGCTGATCCCGGTGACCGAGGTGGGCGACACGGTCGGCGGCGAACCGTTCGCCGAGGTCACCGTCGTCAGCTACGGCGCCGAGCCCGGAGCGGAGAGCCGGACCACCGTCAGGGACGTGGACGGTGACACGACGGTCACCGCCACCCGGGACGGCGACGTGCTCCACGTCCGCGTCACCGGGCCCAAGCAGATCACCGACGTCGACATCGCTCCCGTCGCCGGCGCCCCTTCCACGGTCGTCATCGACTAGCACCAACTGGAGAAACACCATGTCCAAAAAAGGGATCGCCGCCGCGTTCGTCGCGGCGGCGCTGACACTGGCCGCCTGTGGCTCGTCCGGCTCCCCGGCCCCGAGCGCGGGGGGCGGCTCGCCCGAGGCGAGGACGCTGACCCTCTGGCACTACGAGGGCAAGACCAGCGCGATGGGCGTCGCCTGGGCCGACGCGATCAAGAAGTTCGAGGCGAGCCACCCGAACGTCACGGTGAAGTTCGAGGAGAAAGGCTTCGAGCAGATCCAGAAGACGGCCGGGATGGTGCTCGGGTCCGACCAGGCCCCCGACATCATGGAGTACAACAAGGGCAACGCGACCGCGGGACTGCTGTCCAAGCAGGGGCTGCTCACCGACCTCAGCGAGGAGGCGGCCAAGCGCGGCTGGGACAAGCTGCTCAGCCCCAGCCTGCAGACCACGGCCAGGTACGACGAGCGGGGGGTGATGGGCTCGGGCAAGTGGTTCGGCGTGCCGAACTACGCCGAGTACGTCATGGTCTATTACAACAAGGACGCCTTCGCCAAGCAGGGCATCGAGGTGCCCGCCACCTACGAAGAGTTCACGGCCGCCATGGACAAGTTCGTGAAGGCGGGCGTCACCCCCGTCTCCACCGGCGGCGCCGAGTACCCCGCCCAGCAGATCATGTACCAGCTCGCGCTCAGCAAGGCGCAGCGGCCGTGGGTGGACGCCTACCAGCTCTACAAGGGCAAGGTCGACTTCCACGGGCCCGAGCTGACCTACGGCGCCACCGCCTTCGCCGACTGGGTGAAGAAGGGGTACGTCGCGAAGGACTCGGCCGGGCTGAAGGCCGAGGACATGATCGTCGGGTTCATCTCCGGCAAGTTCCCGGTCCTGGTGTCGGGGAGCTGGCTGTACGGCCGGTTCGGCTCCGACGTCAAGAAGTTCAAGTGGGGGACGTTCCTGTGGCCCGGGAACCAGATGAGCGCCGGATCCAGCGGCAACCTGTGGGTCGTCCCGGAGAAGTCCAAGAACAAGGACCTCGCCTACGACTTCATCGACATCACGATGAGCAAGGACATCCAGAACGAGCTCGGCAACGCGGGCGGCGTCCCGGTCGCGGCCGACCCCGCCGCCATCACCGACGAGAAGAACAAGGAACTGATCGAGAACTTCAACAAGCTCTCCGCGCAGGACGGCCTGGCGTTCTACCCCGACTGGCCCGCCCCCGGCTACTACGACGTGCTGGTGTCCGGCGTCCAGGAGCTCATCAACGGCAGCAAGGCCCCGGACAAGGTCCTGGACGACCTGGCGCAGCCGTACAACGACAACCTCGCCGACATCGGCAACTGACCGCACCATGCGCGTAGAGGAGGGACGGCAGGGGCCACGCCGCGCGGTGTGGCTCCCGCCGGTTCACTGATGGCAGTTCACGCTCCGGCGACGAGGCCGGCGAGGACCCGGGCGCCCGAGCCGGTCCGCCGCTTCCGGAGGAGCCCGGGGTACTGGGTCTACCTGGTACCCAGCGCGGTGCTCCTGTTCGCGGTCGTCATCGTGCCGTTCCTGATGAACATCGGGACGAGCTTCACCAGGTGGAGCGGGGTCGGCACGCCCAGGTGGACCGGGCTCGACAACTACCGTCGGCTGTTCGCCGACGCGACCTTCTGGGCGTCGTTCCAGCACAACGTCGCGCTGATCGTCGCGATGGCGATCCTGCCGACCCTGATCGGCCTGGTGCTCGCGTCCGCGTTGTTCGACTACATCGGCAAGCGGTTCGGCACCCGCACGGCCAGCGCGCTGCGGGCCGCGTACTACCTGCCGCAGGTGCTGCCGGTGGCGGTCGCGGGCGTGGTGTGGGGCTGGATGCTGCACCCCTCCTACGGCGCGCTCAACGAGGCGCTCGAAGCCGTCGGGCTCGGCGCGCTCGCGGAGAACTGGCTCGGCGACCCCGACTTCGCGCTGGCGTCGGTCATGGCGATCATGGTCTGGTTCCAGCTCGGCTACCCGGTCGTCATCTTCATGGCCGGGCTGCAACGGGTCGACCCCGCCCTGTACGAGGCCGCGGAGATCGACGGCGCGTCGTGGTGGCGGCGGTTCTGGCACATCACCGTGCCGCAGATCAGGCCCGAGATCAGCGTGGTGCTGCTGACCTGCACCATCGCCGCGCTCAAGGTCTTCGGCCCGATCTTCGTGCTGACGCGGGGCGGGCCGGGCAAGGCGACGATCGTGCCGTCCTACTTCAGCTACCAGAACTTCTTCGAGAAGGCCAACGTCGGCTACGGCTCGGCCATCGCCACCGTGCTCGCGCTCGTCATCGTGATCGTGACCTTCCTGTTCCTGCGCGTCCAGGAGCGTGCGTGATGACCTCCCTGTCGCTGCGGCGGGAGGAGGCCCGGCGGGCCAGGCGCGCGCGCGGCCACGTGACCGGCCCGGGGCCCGGCCGGTGGGCGGTCCTCGCCGCGCTCGTCGTCCTGGCCGTGGTGATGCTCCTGCCCTTCGCCATCGTCACGCTCAACGCGCTCAAGAGTCCCGCGGAGTACTCCTCCAACGGCCCGCTCAGCCTGCCGCGCGGCTTCTACCTCGACGGCCTGGTGGAGTTCTGGAACCGGGTCGACTTCGGCCGCAAGCTGCTCAACAGCTTCGTGATCAGCGCGTCGGTCGCCGTGCTCGCCGTGGTCCTGTCGGTGCTGAACGCCTACGCCCTCGGCGTCGGCCGGGTGCGGGGCCGGCTGTGGATCCTCGTGGTCTTCCTAATGGCGAACACGCTCCCGCAGGAGGCGCTGGCCTACCCGCTGTACTACCTGTCCAAGGCGACGGGACTCTACGACACCCGGCTCGCGGTGATCATCATCTTCACCGTCGTGCAGAGCGCGTTCGGCACGTACCTGCTGTCGGCCGTGCTGGGCGAGTTCCCGAGGGAGATCATCGAGGCGGCGGCCATGGACGGCGCCGGCCGCTGGCGGGTGCTGTGGCGGATCGTCGTGCCGATCAGCCGCCCCACGCTCAGCGTCATGATGATCTTCTTCTTCATCTGGACCTGGAACGAGTTCTTCCTGCCGTTGATCTTCCTGATCTCCAACGACAACCAGACCGTCCCCGTCTCGCTGGGGGTGCTGCAGGGGGACAAGATGATGGACGCCACCCTGTCCAGCGCGTCGGCCCTGCTCGGCATCGTGCCGGCCGTCGCGTTCTTCCTGATCTTCCAGCGGACGCTGACCCGGGGGGTCACGGTGGGCGCCGTCAAGTGACCCCGCCGGCACCCCCCGACCTCACCTGATCGAACGAGAACCGCGTCACCCACCTGACCTGGAGGCGCAATGTCCCTGCGACGACCGTTATGGCTCGCGGCCGTCTTCGGCCTGCTCATCACGTTGCTGGCGGTCCCCGCCAGAGCGGCCGCAGACCTTCCGTTCCGCGACCCCGCCCTGCCGTTGAACACCCGGATCGACGACCTCATAGGACGGCTCACCCTCACCGAGAAGATCTCCCTGCTCCACCAGTACCAGCCCGCCATCCCGCGCCTCGGCATCGGCCTGTTCAAGACCGGCACCGAGGCGCTGCACGGGGTCGCCTGGTCGACGAACATCGACGACGGCGGCAACGTCGTCACGGCCAAGGGCACCGTCTTCCCGCAGGCGGTGGGCCTGGCGAGCACCTGGGACACCGAGCTGGTCAAGCGGGTCGGCGCGGCCGTCGGAAACGAGGCCAGGGGCTTCAACGCCGTGAACCCGAGGGTCTGGGGCCTGAACCTGTGGGCGCCGGTCGTGAACCTGCTGCGCGACCCGCGCTGGGGCCGCAACGAGGAGGGCTACTCCGAGGACCCGGCCCTCACCGGCGCGATCTCCGTCGCCTACGGCTCGGGCATCGAGGGCGACGACCCCGACCACCTCAGGGCCGCCCCCACGCTCAAGCACTACCTCGCCAACAACAACGAGGTGCGCAGGGACACCACCTCCTCCAGCCTGCGGCCCCGCGTGGAGCAGGAGTACGACCAGGCCGCGTTCAGGCCGGCCATCGCGGCCGACGCCGCCACCGGGGTCATGGCCTCCTACAACCTGGTCAACGGGCGCCCGGCCACGGTCAACCCCGACCTGAACGACGTGGCGCGGTCGTGGACCTCCCGGGCGCTGCTCAACGTCACCGACGCGGGCGCGCCGAACAACCTGACCGGCTCGCAGGCCTACTACCCGGCCCTCGCCGAGGCCGACGCCGCCGCGCTCAAGGCCGGCATCGACAGCTACACGACCGACAACACCGACGCGGGCCCGACCACGACGGCCATCACCACGGCCCTGGCCCAGGGCCTGCTCAAGAAGTCCGACGTCGACACCGCCGTCCGGCACATCCTCGCCGTCCGCTTCCGGCTCGGCGAGTTCGACCCGGGCGGCGGCCCGTACGGCGGGATCGGCAAGGAGGCGATCGACACCCCGCAGCACCGGAGCCTCAACCGCCAGACCGCCGCCGAGGCCATGGTGCTGCTGAAGAACGCGGGCGCCACCCTGCCCCTCGGCGCCTCGGCCAGGAAGGTCGCGGTCATCGGCCCGCTTGAGAAGACCCTGTACACCGACTGGTACTCCGGCGAGATGCCCTACCGCGTCACCCCGCTGGAGGGGATCAAGGAGCGGCTCGGCCCTGGTGGCACGGTCACCGACACCGAGGGGGCGGACCGCATCGCGCTCAAGGACGTGGCCACCGGCAGGTACGTGACCGCGGGTACCGGCACGGGCGCGGTGCTCAAGGAGGGCGCGACGACGGCCGGCGACACCGAGAGGTTCGACGCCTTCGACTGGGGCCAGGGCATCCTGACCCTGCGCAGCGCCGCCAACGGCAAGTACGTCGGCTACAACTGGTCGAACTTCGTCAACGACCAGGACCAGCCCAACGGGTGGTTCGTCCAGCAGCAGTTCAAGCTGGAGCCTCAGCCCGACGGCACCCAGCTCCTGCGGTACGCCGGGTACGAGACCGCCTACGACTGGTTCGGCCCGAACAAGTACCTCAAGGCGGACGCGGACGGCACCCTGGTCCTCACCACGGCCGACCAGGCCGCCAGGTTCGCCAAGGAGACCGTGGCGAGCGGCGTGGACGCGGCCGTCGCGGCGGCCAAGGGCGCGGACGTGGCGGTGGTCGTGGTCGGCAGCATGCCGTTCATCAACGGCCGCGAGGACCACGACCGCACGGACATGAACCTCGCCGAGGGCCAGGAGGCCCTGGTCAAGGCGGTGCGGAAGGCCAATCCGCGCACGGTGGTGGTGCTGGAGAACAGCTACCCGGCGACCATCGGATGGGAGCAGGCCAACGTCCCGGCGATCCTGTGGACCACGCACGCCGGCGCCGAGACCGGGCACGCCCTTGCCGACGTGCTCTTCGGCGACGCCAACCCGGCCGGCCGCCTGACGCAGACCTGGCCGCGGTCGGCGGCCGATCTGCCGGACAACCTCGACTACGACATCGTGAAGACCCGCGCGACCTACCTGTACTCCACGGCCAGGCCGCTCTACCCGTTCGGCCACGGCCTGAGCTACACGACCTTCGGATACCAGGACCTGCGGCTGGCCGCCGGCCCGGTACGGCCGGACGGGAGGGTCGAGGCGAGCGTCAAGGTGACCAATACCGGCCGGGTCGCCGGTGACGAGGTCGTCCAGCTCTACACCCACCAGCGGTCCTCGCGGGCCGTCCAGCCGGAGAAGCAGCTCCGCGCGTTCCGGCGGGTCCATCTCGCCGCCGGGCAGAGCAAGACGGTCACGCTGTCGTTCAGGGCCGCCGACCTGGCGCTGTGGGACGTCACCCGCGGCCGGTGGGTCGTCGAGCGGTCCGCGCACGACGTGATGGTGGGCGGCTCCTCCGACGACGTGCGCCGGCGCGCGACGCTGGAGGTCCAGGGGGAGACGATCCCCGCCCGGGACCTGTTCCGGGTCACCCGCGCCGCCGGCTTCGACGACTACCAGGGCGTCGAGCTCGTCGACGAGACCAAGGCCTCCGGCGACGCCGTCGGCGGGACCGCGACCGGTGACTGGATCTCGTTCGCGGGGGCCGACCTCGGCCGGGGCGCCACCGGCCTGCGGGCCGGGGTCGCCGCGACGGCGGCCGGGCGCATCGAGGTCCGTCTCGGCTCGCCGGCCGGACGGCTCCTCGGCACCGCCACGGTGCCGGCGACCGGGGACGTCCGCTCCTATGTGACGGTGACCGCCCCGCTGGCCAGGACCGGCGGCGTGCACGACGTCTACCTCGTCTTCACCGGCGACGTCCGCGTCAGGGACTTCGCCCTGACCAGGTAGCCCGTCCCGGCCCGCCGGCGGAACGGCGCCACGCCTCGCACGAGGCGGGCGCCGTTCCCGCCGTCGTGCCGGATGAGGCCGTCACCCGGGGCGGGGTGAGGTGCTGGGGTGGATCGGTCTTCCCGACGCGTGCCTGGAGTCATGATTTCTTGCCCCAAGGCTTGATGCGGGGCATTACGCTTGGTAGCGAATTGACTACGGAATGACTCCGGAGTTGTTCTGACGTCAGTGAGTCAGGTCTGGCCAGGTGTCGCGAGGGGACCTCATGACCAAAATGATCGACATCGACCCCGACGAGTCGCCGCGTGCTCGGTTCGCCTACGAGCTCCGCCGCCACCGTCTGGCGGCGGAGCTCACCCAGAAGCAGCTCGCCCGGCGCATCGGTTTCTCCACCAGCGCCGTCGCCATGGTCGAGACGTCCAAGTTCCGGCCGTCGGAGCGCTTCGCCGAGCTGTGCGACCAGGTCTTCGGGCTGGACGGCGTGATGGCGCGCCTCTACGCCGAGGTCTGGCCGCCGCCGCCCCCCGTCCCGGCACACTTCCGTGACTGGGCGGTGGAGGAGCAGCGCGCCACCGCCCTGCGGTTCTGGGCCCCGCTGCTGGTGCCCGGCCTCTTACAGACCGAGGACTTCGCCCGGCAGGTGCTCTCGCGCCTGCCGGGCACCAGCCCCGAGCAGGTGGAGGAACGGGTCAGGGGGCGGATGCAGCGCAAGGCGATCCTGTCCCGCGA
Organism: Sphaerisporangium corydalis; assembly: GCF_025506355.1. Lineage (GTDB taxonomy): Bacteria > Actinomycetota > Actinomycetes > Streptosporangiales > Streptosporangiaceae > Sphaerisporangium > Sphaerisporangium corydalis. The sequence goes on along the minus strand of NZ_JANZYP010000026.1, from coordinate 55,325 downwards.
CAACCCGCCGACGGTGACGACCTTGATCGACGAAGGGGTCCTGCACCGTCCGATCGGCGGGCCCGCGGTGATGCGCGAGCAGATGGAGCACCTCCTGGAGATGGCCAGGCGCCCCAAGGTGACGGTCCAGATCGTCCCCTACGGCGCCGAGGCGCTGTCCGGGCTGAGCGGGGCCTTCACCATTGCCGAGATGCGGGGGAATCCGTATACGGTGCGAGTGGAGTCCCAGCCGTGGGGGCGAACGGTGGCCGACAGGGGCACGATCGCGGAGCTGATCGGCTGCTTCGACGCCATCCGCGCCGACGCCTACCCCCAGCACCTTTCGTGCAAGATGATCGAGGAAGTGGTGAAGCAGAAGTGGACCTGAGCGGCGCGCTGTGGCGTAAGTCCAGCCGGTCCGGGAGCGACGGCGGCGAGTGCGTCGAGGTCGCGACCAACCTGCCCGGGGTCGTCGCGCTCCGCGACTCCAAGCACCGCCAGGGTCCCTCGCTGGTGCTCTCGCCGGGCGAGTGGCGGGCGTTCCTCGGCGGCGTCCGGCGCGGCACGTTCGGCCACTGACCCCGCGGCCGCCTGGCCCCGCCGCGCCCGGTCCCGGGTGCGGCGGGCCAGAAGGCCGTGGCCGCGCGACCGCCCGTCTTCTTAACAAACGCGTACGGAGAGCATCAATTGTGCGTCTGGGAACCCCTGGCGGGGAGTCCCCTCCCACCCTTCCTGGGTAACCCGGTAGAAAGCAGACCGGGAAGGAAGATCATGGCTGAATGCGAAGTATGCGGCAATGATTACGATATGAGCTTTGAAGTGCATGCCACCGGTGGGGGCGTGCACACGTTCGACAGCTTCGAGTGCGCGATCCAGGCCATGGCACCCTCGTGCGAGCACTGCGCGTGCCGGATCATCGGCCACGGCGTCGAGGCGAACGGCCACTGGTACTGCTGCGCCCACTGCGCCAGGGAGAAGGGCGTCTCCCAGCTCGTCGACCGCGTCGGGGCCGCCGCCCACTGACCTCGCCCGCCGGCCCGGCCCGTGAGCCGCCCACCGGCGGCCCCTCATCATGCCCGCTCAGCCCTTGACCGCGCCGATGATCACTCCCTTGGTCAGGTGGCGCTGCACGAACGGGTAGATGAACAGGACGGGGACCAGCGCGACCACGACGATGGACATCTGGATGGCCAGGCTGGGCGGCAGCGCCTCCCCGGCGATGGTGGCGCTGGTCTGCCCGGTGACCAGCGACTGCCCCTGCAGCACGTACTGCCGCAGGACGACCTGCAGTGGCCACTTGGCGTTGTCGTTCAGGTACAGGACCGCGTTGAAGAACGCGTTCCAGTAGCCGACCGCGTAGAACAGGCCGATCACCGCCACGACGCCCTTGGACATGGGCAGCACGATCCGCCACAGGATGCGGAAGTCCCCGGCGCCGTCGATGCGCGCGCTGTCGGTCACCTCGCCGGGGATGTTCATGAAGAACGCCCGCATGACCACCAGGTTGAACGCCGTGACCGCGGAGGGCAGGATCAGCGACCAGTAGCTGTCGATGAGCCCGAGCGAGCTGACCAGCAGGTAGTTCGGGATGATGCCGGGCCCGAACAGGAACGTCAGCAGGACCATGAACAGCAGCGGCCGGTGGAACAGCGACCCGGGCCGCGACAGCCCGTACGCGGCCAGCACCGTCGTGACCAGGCTGATGGCCGTGCCCACGGTCGTGACGCCGAGGCTGACCAGGACGGCCCTGGTCACCACCCCGCCGGCGAACAGCTCCTGGTAGGCGCCGATCGACAGCTCACCCGGCACCGAGACGAGCCCGCCGGCCCGGGTGACGGTGTCCTGGGTGGACAGGCTGGTGAGCACGACCATGTAGATGGGGAACACGACGCTCACCACGATGAGCGTCAGGACGGTGCCCTTGACCAGCCGTCCGGCCAGGCTCGGCCGCTCGTCCCAGACCGGCCGGGACGTGAACGCGGTCATGGCCGCCGCCCCGGGCCGTCGCACGGTGCCGTCATCGTCGCTCCTGCCGTCCCGTCGGGATCGCGTGAGGTCGTCATGATCGCCGGTAGATCCCCTGCTCGCCGAACCGGTGGGCCACCTTGTTGGCGACCAAAATGAGCAGCAGCCCGACCAGGCCCTTGACCAGGCCGGCCGCCGCGCCGTAGCTCCACTCGCCGGTGGTCAGCGTCCGCCAGTACACGAAGGTGTCCAGCACCTCGGCCGCTTCCCTGCCCACCGCGTCGCGCTGGAGGAAGAACTGCTCGAAGCCCACGTTGAGCGCGTCGCCCAGGCGCAGGATCAGCAGCAGGATGATCACCGGGCGCAGGCCGGGCAGGGTGATGTGCCACATCCGCCGCCACCGGCCGGCGCCGTCGACCGCCGACGCCTCGTACAGGTTCTGGTCGATCGCCGCCAGCGCGGCCAGGAAGATGATCGTCCCCCATCCCGCGTCCTTCCAGACCGACTCGCCGGTCACCAGCAGCAGGAACGTGCCGGGGTCGGTCATCAGGTCGATGCCCTGGCGGCCGTGGTCGCGCAGGATCTGCGAGATCAGCCCGGCCCCGCCCAGCATCTGCTGGAACAGCGTCACGACCAGCACCCACGAGAAGAAGTGCGGCATGTAGACGACGGCCTGGATCATCAGCCGCAGCCGGGGGCGCACGACGCTGTCCAGCAGGATCGCCAGGACGATCGGGATCGGGAAGTAGAAGATGAGCTGGAAGGTCGTGATGCCCAGGGTGTTGAGCGTCGCGTCCCAGAAGCTCTGGTCCTGCAGGAGCCACTGGAAGTTGGCCAGGCCGATGAACGGGCTGTCCTTGATCCCGACGTACGGCGAGTAGTCCTGGAAGGCGATGACGTTCCCGAGCAGGGGGACGTAGTGGAAGACCAGCAGCAGACCGGCCGCCGGCAGCGTCATCAGCAGAAGGGGCCAGTCGCGCCTCAGGCGGGTGCGGAACGGCTTTGGGGCAGCAATCGCCCGCCTTCCGGTCATGTTTCCGGTGGTCCGGCTTGCCTTGGAGGTCCTCTTGCGGACATTGTTGGGGGTGCCGGTCCCGGCGGGTGAGGTCAGGTCACCCGCCGGGCCGGTTCCCGCGTCCCTTCTCAGCACGCGGGCCGCCCGGTTCCCGGGGGCTCCGCGACGCCTCGGCGCGCGACTCTAGGCACGGCCGTTGTCCCGCAGGACCTTCATGTAGAAGTCGCGGGCCTCGTCGCCGCCGTCCTGCCGCCACTCCGCGGCGATCTGCTTGATGTCGCTCACCGGACGGCGCCCCCGCATGACGTCGGTGAACTTGTCCTCGGTGGGGATCTGCAGGCCGGACATCCGGGAGGGCCGCTGGTGCCGGATGCCGTCCAGCGGGGTCTTCTGGATGTGGGGGAAGCTGGCGTTCTGCCACTCCAGGTTGCCCTTGACGGCGTCGGGGAACATGACGTAGTCGGCCACGATGGGCCGGCCGCCGAGGAACACGTAGCTGGGCTGCGCCTCCTTGCGCCCGAGCTCGGTGAACTGCGGCACGCCGTCGGTGTCGCGGGTGAAGTGCTTGCCCTCGACGCCGTAGGTCGCGAGCTCGTACTCCTTGGTGCCGAACGGCGCGGCGCACCAGTTGAGGATGCCGAGGATCTCCTGCATCTTCGCGGCGCCGAGGCCCTTCTTGACGAAGGTGAAGATCCCCGCCGGGCTGTTGTGGTACATGATCGGCGTGCTGCCGTCGCTGGAGAACAGGGGGACGGCCCCGATCGCGAAGTCCGGGTTCCTGCCGCGGTGCTGCTGCAGGAGCTCCTTCCAGGCCCCGAGGCCGTCGCGGTAGAAGATGATCTGACCGGAGGCGAAGAGGTCCTTCTCGTTGGCGCCCTTGCTGCTGACGACGCTCGGGTGGATCAGTTTCTCCGCGAACAGCTTCCGCATGAAGATGATCATCTGTTCCCACTCGGGCGTCTCGTACTTGAAGACGAGCTTGCCGCCCTCGTACCGCCACTCCTGCGGGACCTTGAAGATGGGCCACACCATCTCGTGGATGTCGCCGAACGCCCAGCGCTTGGCCTTCGGGTCGGTGATCGTCTTGCCCAGCTCGTACAGCTCGTCGGCGGTCGTGGGCAGCGCCCAGCCGCTGTTGGCGTCGAAGATGTCCTTGCGGTAGAGCAGGGCGAACGGGTACGGCTCGGTGGGGAACGGCACCGCCATCAGCTTGCCGTTGAACACCGAGAACGCCCAGGCCGCGCTGGGCAGGTTGGCCAGCATCGGGAAGGCCTTGACCTTGTCACCCTGAAGGTAGGGGGTGAGGTCCTCGAAGGCCTTGTCGACGGCGAGGTTGAAGTCCGCCATCTTCTCGATCTCCCACTGGGGGATGACCATGATCTCGGGGATGTCGCCGGCCGCGAGCCGGGCGGTCGCCTTGTCGGCGTAGGTGTTGCCGTCGGCGATCTGGAACTCGATGGTCGCGCCGATGTCGGCGTTGCACGCCTGGAAGTAGGCGTTGTCGGCCAGGCCGGGCGGCGGCGGGCCCCACAGGGGGGTCATGGCCTTGTAGGCGCCGCCCTTGCCGGCCGGACCCGTGATCCCGTCGGCGAGGTTCGCCGGATATTTCAGGAAGCCGCCGCCGACGTCGGGCACCCCGGGCAGGGTGGAGACGGTGCCGGGGATGTCGGGCGTGACGGCCTTGAACGGCAGGTAGGACGGGGTGAGCGACTTCAGCTTGTCGGCCGCGGCGGCGGTGGCGCCTCCGCTGCCGGGCTTGCGCCCGGCCGGGGGGGCGCACGCGCCCAGCAGGCCGCCTCCGGCGAGCGCGGCGGCGCCGAGGCCGGCCAGCCGGAGGAATCCCCGGCGGCCGGGGCCGGGCGCGGCGGCCGTGAGGTCCGGGCCGCCGCTCACGGCGCGGTCCCTTCGCGGGGGAGTGCGGCGGGCGGCGCGGTCATGACGCGCTCCCCTGGCCGGGGCGGGCGGCGGGCGTGGGACTGTGGTCAGGTTGTCTCACGGCACGTTCCTTCGTTCGGGTTCTGCGGTGCGGTCGTCAAGGGTGTCGGGAGAGGCGGGCTCCGGGGTAGAGTTAGTTCGTCTTTCGACCAAACAAATTAGTCGAGGGTGACCGGCGCCACAAGGGAGGCCCGGCGGCGTTCGCCCGGGTTGCGGTCACAGATTGATGACGTGGGCCGGTGACGGCACGCGTGACGAGGGAGCGCAGAGGGCGAGGCATGACCACCTGCTCGGCGATGCGGCATGATGAGCCCACCGGGGTTCAGCGGGAACGGGGCTGATTTTGATCAACACGCACACCGGCCCTCAACCGGCGGACTTCGCCGACGTCAGGGCCACCAACCTCGCGGTCGTCCTGCGCTTCGTCCGGGAGAACGCGCCGTGCTCGCGCGCGGACATCGCGGCCTCCACCGGCCTGAACAAGGCGACGGTGTCGAGCCTGGTCGCCGACCTCATCGACCGCCGCATGCTGCGCGAGACCGGGCTCACCGAGAACCGCGTCGGCCGGCCCGCGACGATGCTGGTCCTCGACGGCTCCCCCTACGCCGCGATCGGCCTCGAGGTGAACGTCGACTACCTCACCGCCGTGGCCGTCGACCTCGCGGGCACCGAGCTGCTGTCGTGGCGCCGCTCCTTCCCCGGCGCGACCGCGACGCCCAACCAGGCGGTCGCCGCCGTGGCCGCGCTCGCCCGCCGCGTGCTGAACCGCATGGGCAAGGAGGCCCGCCAGGTCCTCGGCATCACCGTCGCGGTGCCCGGCCTGGTCGACGTGGACGGCTCGGTGCGCATCGCGCCGAACCTCGGCTGGCGCGACGTCGACCTCGCCGGCGACCTGGCCAAGGCGCTGCGCGACCCCGGCTTCCCGGTCCTGGTCGACAATGACGCGAACCTCGCCGCGCTCGCCGAGCACCGCTTCGGCGCGCACGGCGGCGCCGAGAACCTCGTCTACCTCACCGGCGAGGTCGGCGTCGGGGCCGGCGTCATCCTGGACGGCCGGCTGCGCCGCGGCGGGCTGGGGTTCGCGGGGGAGATCGGCCACATCCAGATCGACCCCTCGGGGCCGGAGTGCCGCTGTGGCCGCCGGGGCTGCCTTGAGGCCGTCGCGGGCATCGGCGCCGTACTGAAGGACACCGCGCCGGACGCCACGCCCGCCGAGCTGGAGCCGGAGGTCGACGAGGTCGTACGGCTCGCGGAGGGCGGGGACGCCGCCACGCTCGCCACGCTCACCGCCATCGGCGCGAACCTGGGCAGAGGCGTCGCGATCATCGCCAACGTGCTCAACCCGGAGGTCGTCGTCCTCGGCGGGTACTACGTCGCGCTCGCGCCGTGGGTGCTGCCCGCCGCCCAGGACGAGCTCGCGCTCCGCAGTTTCGCGCCGGACTCGGGGGGCACGCGGCTGGTCGCCTCCGCGCTCGGATACGGGGCCGCGGCCCTCGGCGCGGCGGCCCGGCTCCTCGACTCGATCGACTCCGGCCGGCTGCCCGCTCACGGCTGACCGGGTACGAAAAGGGCTCTTGACCCGAGGCCCGCAAAGCGGCACTCTTCTGGAGAACCCCGGATGTAACACCGCTGAAATCTTCGTATACACCGTCGAAGCGCTTCGACAGCCTCTCGCACGTCAGAAGCGTCGAAGCGCTTCGACGGCCCAGAGACGCTCGACGTCGACGCGCTTCGATACGCCCCCCGGTGAGCGAAGGATGGTTCCCAGATGAACGAACCGGTGCCCGGCACCTTCCGCGACCCCGGCCGGCCGATCGCGGCCCGGATCGCCGACCTGCTCGGCCGGCTCACCGTCGAGGAGAAGCTCGGCCTGCTGCACCAGTACCAGGCGGCGGTGCCCCGCCTCGGGATCGGCGCCTTCCGCACCGGCACCGAGGCCCTGCACGGCCCGGCGTGGCTCGGGCCCGCGACCGTCTTCCCCCAGGCGATCGGGCTGGCGAGCACCTGGGACCCCGACCTGGTGCGGAGCGTCGGCGCGGCCACCGGCGACGAGGTCGTGGCGTTCCACCGCAAGGACCCCGCGGCCGCCGGGCTCAACGTCTGGGCCCCCGTGGTGAACCCGCTGCGCGACCCCCGGTGGGGGCGCAACGAGGAGGGGTACTCCGAGGACCCGTGGCTGACCGGCGTGATGGGCACCGCCTACGCTAGGGGACTGCGCGGCGACCACCCGACGCTCAAGACCGCGCCCACGCTCAAGCACTTCCTGGCGTACAACAACGAGTCCGACCGGTGCGTCACCTCCAGCAACCTGCCGCCCAGGGTGCTGCACGAGTACGAGCTGAAGGCGTTCCGCCCGGCGATCGCGGCCGGCGCCGCCGTCTCCCTGATGCCGTCCTACAACCTGGTCAACGGCCGCCCCGCGACGCTGAGCCCGCTGATCAACGACGTCGTGCGGTCGTGGACCGACGAGGACCTGCTGGTGGTCAGCGACGCCCACGCGCCCGCGAACCTGACCGGCTCCCAGGCCTACTACGCCGACCCCGCCGAGGCCTGCGCCGCCGCCGTCAGGGCGGGGCTCGACAGCTTCACCCAGGACGACGACCGGCCGGGGGACACGCTGCGCCACCTGCGGACCGCGCTGGACCGCGGCCTGCTGACCGAGGCCGACGTCGACACCGCCGCCCGCCACGCGCTGGCGATCCGCTTCCGGCTCGGCGAGTTCGACCCCGGCACGCCCTATGACGACATCACCGAGGCGGTCGTCAACCGTCCCGAGCACCAGGCGCTGGCGCGGCGGGCCGCCGCGCAGTCGATCGTGCTGCTGAAGAACGACGGCATCCTGCCGCTGGGCGAGCCCTCCCGGGTCGCGGTCATCGGGCCGCTCGCCGACACCCTCATGGAGGACTGGTACAGCGGCACCCTGCCGTACGCGGTGACGGCGCACGCCGGGCTCGCCGAGCGGTGCGTGACGGAGTTCCATGAAGGCGTCGACCGGGTCGCCCTGCACGCGCCCGGCGGCCTGGTGACGGCCGGGCAGGACTTCGGCGGCGCGCCCCTGGCGGTGGGCGCCGCCCCCGATCCGAGGCTCACGTGGTTCGACCTGTTCGACTGGGGCGGCGGCGCGTACGCCCTGCGTGCGGTCGCCAACGGCAGGTACGTGACCGCGGGCGACGACGGGGTGCTGGTGAACGACCAGCCCGGCCCGAACGGCTGGGAGGTGCGCCAGACCTTCCGCCTGGACGAGCGGCCCCGAGGGACCGTGGTCCTGCGCCACATCTCCACCGGCCACCACGTCGGGCTGGTGGACGGGACGCTGCGGCTGACCGGCGACCCGGACGCGGCGGCCGTCCTGACCATGGAGCTGGTCGAGAGCGGCGCCCAGGCCGCCGCCGAGCTGGCCGCGGGCGCCGACGTCGCCATCGTGGTCGCCGGGGACCACCCGCTGGTCAACGGCAGGGAGACCGAGGACAGGACCGGCCTCGGGCTGCCGCCGGCCCAGGAGGCGCTGCTGCGGGCCGTGCACGCGGCCAATCCCGCCACCGTGCTGGTCATCAGCAGCGGCTACCCGTTCGCGGTGACCTGGGCCGAGGACAACGTGCCCGCCATCCTGTGGTCCTCGCACGGCGGCCAGGAGTACGGCCACGCGCTCGCCGGGGTGCTGTTCGGCGACGAGGACCCCGGAGGCCGGCTGACCCAGACGTGGTACCGCTCGGCGCGCGAGCTGCCCGACCTGTTCGACTACGACATCATCGCCACCGACTCGACCTACCTGTACTACCGGGGCACCCCTCTGTACCCCTTCGGCCACGGCCTCAGCTACACCCGGTTCACCTACTCCGACCTGTCGCTCTCGCACACGACCGCCGGGCCGGGCGACGTCCTGACGGTGCGGGTCACCGTCGCCAACACCGGGGAGCGGCCGGGCAGCGAGGTCGTCCAGCTCTACACCCACCAGCGGCGCTCGCGGGTCAAGCAGCCGTTGCGCCAGCTCAGGGGCTTCGAGCGCGTGCGGCTCGCCCCCGGGGAGAGCCGGGTGGTGACCATGGCCGTGGACATCGAGGACCTGGCGTTCTGGGACGTCACACGGGGCAGGTTCGTCGTGGAGGAGGCGCCGCACAAGGTGCAGGTGGGCCGGTCGGCCCGCGACATCCGGCTGAGCGCGCGCTTCACGGTGGCCGGCGAGCGCGTCCCCGCCCGCGATCCCTACGCCCGCCCTCTGGACGCGGCCGACAACGACGAGTACGACGGAATCGTGCTGTGCGACGCCGCGAGAGCGGCCGGCGACGCGGTCCGGGGGACCGACGCCGGCGGGTGGATCGCCTTCCGGGAGGTGGGCTTCCTGGACGGCGCCGCGTCGTGCGCGCTGACGGTCGCCAGCAGCGAGGGCGGCGTGCTGACCCTGCGGCTCGGCGACCCGCTCTTCGGCACGGTCGTCGGCGCGGTCTCGGTGGCGCCGTCGATGGACCGGTACGATCTCGTGACCGTCGGCTGCCCGCTCGCCGGCGCCGCCGGAACGCATGATCTGTACGTCGTCTTCGAGAACGCGGGGGTCACGGTGAGCCGGCTGGAGTTCACGCCGGTGGCCGCCGTGCCGGTCGCGCCGGAGACGGCGCCCGCGCGGGAGGCCGCGCACGGAGTCACGGGGGGCGCTCGTTGAGAACGGTCACCATCACCGACGTCGCCAAGCACGCGGGCGTCGCGGTGAGCACCGTGTCGTACGTGCTGAGCGGCAAGCGGGCGATCTCCGCGACCACCAGCCAGCGCGTGATGCGCAGCGTGCGCGCGCTCGGCTACCACCCGAACGCGGGCGCGCGTGCGCTCGCCAGCAAGCGGTCGAACGTGATCGCGCTGGTCCTGCCGCTGCGGGCGGGCATGCACCTGCCCGTCCTGATGCAGTTCGCCACCTCGGTGGTGACCACGGCGCGGCAGTTCGACCACGATGTGCTGCTGATGACCGCCGACGAGGGGCCGGACGGGCTCCGCCGGGTCGCCGCGAGCGCCCTGGTGGACGGCATGGTGCTGATGGACGTGGAGATCCACGACCCGCGCGTGCCGCTGCTGCGCGAGCTCGGGGAGCCGAGCGTGCTGATCGGGTTCCCCGCGGACGCCTCCGGGCTGACCTGCGTGGACCTCGACTTCGCCCGCGCGGGCGCCGCCTGCGCCGACCACCTCGCCTCGCTCGGCCACCGGGAGATCGCGCTGCTCGGCGCGCCGAACGTCGTCTACAAGCGCGGCACCGGGTACGCCGAGCGGACCATGGAGGGCTTCGTCGAGGCGGGCAGGACGCACGGTGTGACGACGATCGCCTCGCCCTGCGAGGAGGGGTTCGACGAGGTGTGCGCGACCGTCAGGGACCTGCTGGAGCGGCATCCGGGGCTGTCGGGGCTGGTCGTGCACAACGAGGCGGCGACCGGGCACGTGCTGGGCGCCCTGCGGGTGCTGGGCAGGCGGGTGCCCGAGGACGTGTCGGTGATGGCCATCTGCCCCGACGACGTGGCCGAGCGGGCCAGCCCGCCGCTGACGTCGGTGCTCATCCCGGCCGCCGACGTCGGCTACCAGGCCGTGCGGCTGCTGATGGCCAAGCTGGAGGGTGTCGCGGTCCCCGACTCGACGCTGCTCGAACCGCGTCTCGCCATCCGGCAGAGCACCAGGGGCCGCTGACCGCTCAGGCCGTCACCTGTCCTTCGGCGGGGACGGCCTGGGTCCGGCGGTGCTCGGCCGCCAGGGCGGCGGCGAACAGGACGACGAGGGCCGCGAGCTGGGCGACGGCGGCCCACAGGCCCAGCACGATCGTGACGGGGGCCAGGACGGCGACCGCGAGGCGGAGGGGGCGCGCGGTCAGGCCGAGGACCCTGCGGTACAGCGTGTCGCCCGCCAGGTAGAGCGTGACGCCGAGGGCCAGGGCGATGGCCGGGGCAAGGTGCATGTGGTCGAGGGGGTGGCCGAGCGCCTTCTTCACCCCCGCCGCGACGCCGACGATCCCGAGCAGCAGCGGTATGTGGGCGTAGAAGTAGGCGCCGAGGATGAGCCGGGTGCGGCGCACCACCTCGGCGCGCAGGAGGGCGTGCTCGGCGGCCACGTCGTCATCGCGGCCGAAGTAGCTCCACCACAGGCACGCCGCGAGGGCCAGCCCGAGGGTGGCCGCGAGCAGCAGCCCGGGGTCGACCTGGCCGTGCGCCCCGATGCCGATGGCCACGACCGACTCGCCGAGCGCGACGATCACCAGCAGGCCGTGCCGCTCGACGATGTGCGCCGGATGCAGCGAGAAGCCCTTCTGCCCGATGAAGTACGGGCTGCCCCAGAGCAGCACCATGGCCACCGCCCACAGCAGGTAGATCAGGGGGCCGTCGACCAGGCCGGCGGCGAACAACAGCGCCGTGGCCGCCAGGTTGAACGGCACCACGCGGACGAACGAGGCGGTGGCCTGGAAGTACAGCCCCGAGTGGACCAGCACGATGATCAGGTAGCCGAGCGCGAAGGCCCAGCCGCCGCCGTCGAAGGCCGTGGGGATGGCCAGCGCCATGATGAGGAACCCGGCCATGCCCAGCAGGATGAGCACCCGGCGGGCGGGACGGCTCGGCGGGATCGCGTTGGTCAGCCAGGCGTACCCCGAGTACATCCACCAGATGACGCCGAACACCAGCAGGACCCGCAAAGCGCCCTCGGCCGGGCTGCCGTGCGCCTCGGCGCCGTCGGCGAACCCGTCCACCAGCAGTGTGGTGAGCTGGGTGACCACGAAGACGAAGACGAGGTCGAAGAACAGCTCGAGCGTGGAGACGCGGAGCTCTTGATCGGGGGAGACGGGCGCGACGCTCTCCGCGAACCAGCTGGGCAGGCGCATGTGCCCATCTTTGTGGTCCGATCCGGAAATAGGGGTATCGGTTCGCGTCGGGCGGAAGTGTTCCCGCCGCGCGGGGCGGCCCTCACCCTGAGGGCCGCTCGCGCCGTACCTGCCGGCCGCCGGTCAGCCGGCGGTGGTGACCGGCTCGTAGTCGAGGATCACGACGCCCGAGGACAGGACCGTGGAGTCCATGAGCTTGAGGTCGCCCGTGTCGTACCCGTCGAAGATCGGGCTCAGCCCGCTGTCACCCAGGGTGACGGGATGCAGCCACAGGCGGAAGCGGTCGACCAGGCCGAGCCGCATCAGTTCCCGGACGATGGAGAGGCTGCCGTAAACGAGGATGTCCTGGCCGGGCTCTTTCCTCAGCCGGCGGATTTCCTCGGAGACCTCGTGCTCGGCGACGGTCGCGTTGTTCCAGGAGAGCGGCTCTTTCAGCGTTCTGGAAAAGACCACCTTCGGCAGGCCGTTCATCCGGTCCGCGAAACCGACGTCGTCCGACATGGTCGGCCAGGAGCCCGCCATGATGTCGTACGTCACCCGGCCGAGAATGAGGAGGTCTGAGGCGAAGAGCTGGTCATGTGCGTATTTTGCCGTGTCCTCCCCGAAATTGTCGGTTACCCAATTCATCGTCTCATTCGGGCCGGTGGCGTAGCCATCGAGCGTCGCGAACAAGGACACGATAACCTTCCGCATGAAGCCTCCTCGTGAGTCGCCCGGGCGGTCCCTGGTGGATCGCCCGCCGTGTTCCGCGAACCGCCTTTCGTGCGGCCGTCCGCCGAATACGCTTTCCACGTTTCCACCGAGCGTGCTGATTGTCAAGACAAATTAAGTTGTCGGTTCGAGGGTGTCGTGCGCCCTGGGACGGATCTTCAAGGCCGGAATCCGGGCACGGAGAGTGAGCGGGCGGCGGCCGTGCCCGGGACCGCCGGGGTGCCGCGCCCGGGCTATTCGGCGTCGGGTGCGGTGGTCTTGCGCCCGCCGGCCACGAGGCGGTCGCGCTTGTCGGCGGGCACGGGCGGCGCGTCCATCGGCGACCGCGTGGCGGTGCCCTCCGGTTCGTCCGAGGGCTTGGACGGCCGGCGCGGGCGGGTCGTCTTGCGCGGCGCGGTGACCTCGGCCGTCTCTTCGGCTTCCGCCTTCTTCTGCGGGAAGGTGACCGGGCCCTTCGCGCTGGTGCCGTCCGCGTCGCGTACGGCGTCCTTGGGAGCGGCGTCCTTGGACCCGGTGTCCGGGGACGCGGGGGTCGTGCGCGTGGTCTCGCGCCAGGAGGAGATGACGTCGTCCGCCTCCGCGTCGGCGGCCATCTCGTCGGCGGCGTCGGCCTCCCGGCGCCGGATCACCACGAGGTGGTCGATCGACAGGCGGCCGGCCCCGACGACGGCCAGCAGCACCGACGCGGCGCCGAGCGCGACGATGAGGTTGATGTCGCCGCCGGTCAGCGGCAGGCCGGTGTCCCCGCTCACCAGGGTGAACACCGCCAGCGCCTCGGCGAACAGGATGAGCCCGCAGGCGGGCACGGCCAGGCCCGCGACCAGCAGGGCCCCTCCGATGAGCTCGACCAGCATGGTGGTGGGGGCCCAGATGCCCGGCCCGGGGGCGCCCATCTTCGCGAACTGCTCGCTCGTCGCGGTCAGCCCGAACTCGAGCTTGTGCCAGCCGTTGGCGAAGAAGATCCCGCCGACGCCCAGCCGGGCGGCCAGCGAAGCGAGATCCGTAAAGGTTCGTCTCACGGTAGCCATTCTTTCGGGGTCGGTCTGCCTTGCACAGACAATTGCCCTGTATCGCTCACGTCATGCACTCGTGGTGGCGGGCGCGCCGTCCGGATGGACGCCGAGCCGTTCGGATTCGGCCGCCTGCCCGGTGTCGCGCCGCGGCAGCAGCAGGCCGGCGGCCAGCGCGGTGAGGGCCAGGAGCGCGACGCTGACCAGCACGGCAGAGTGCAGGGCCGTGACGAACGCGGCGCGCGCGGAGTCCATCAGGGCGTCGCCGGCCGGCCCGCCCACCACGCCGGCGACGTGCGCGGCGGAGGCGAGCGACTCCCGCGCCTGCCCCATCGCCCCGGCCCCGATGCCGGCCACGGCGCCCACCGACGGGGCGTACACGATGGTGGTGATCGTGCCGAGCACGGCCACGCCGAGCCCGGCGCCCAGCTCGTAGGCCGTCTCCTCGATGGCGGCGGCTCCGCCGGCCCGCGACTCGGGCACCGACGCCATGATCGTGTCGGAGGCGGCGAGCAGCGCGACCTCGACGCCGAAGCCGATGCCCGCGAAGCACAGGCACAGCATCAGGGGGTGCTGCTCGGCGCCCCAGGCGGCGGTCGGCGCCAGGGACAGCCCGGCCAGGGCCAGACCGCCCGCCATGGTCGCGCGCAGCCCGAGGCGCCGCAGCAGCCAGGCCGCGGACAGGCCGCCCGCGATGGCGGCGACCATCAGCGGCAGCATGCGCACCCCGGCGCGCAGCGGGCTGTCGCCGAGGACGAGCTGGAGGTACTGGGCGAGCATCAGCTCCAGGCCGACCAGCGCGAAGACCGCCAGCAGCACGCACACCACGCCGATGGCGAAGCCGCGCCGGGCGAACAGGCCGACGTCGAGCAGGGGGTGGGCGAGCCGCCGCTGGCGGGCGGTGAACCAGACGAGCAGGCCGGCGCCGGTCAGCAGGACGGCCAGCGCCGGGCGCGACCCGAGCGTCGCGCCGTGGCCCGCCTCCTTCAGGCCGAAGGCCAGGAACAGGATGCCGAGGGTGGACAGCACCGCGCTCGGCGCGTCCCACCTGTGGGTGGTGTCGCCGCGCGAGTCGGGCAGCAGGCGCATGGCCACCGGGAGCGCCACGACGAGCAGCGGGACGTTGATCAGGAAGACCGCGCCCCACCAGAAGTGCTCGACCAGGACACCGCCGACCAGCGGGCCGACGGCGGCGCCGCCGGCCGCGACCGCGCTCCAGACGCCGAGGGCGACCGCGCGCTCACGGCGGTCGGTGAAGACCTGCCGGATGATCGACAGCGTGGCGGGCATGATCATCGCCCCGCCGACGCCGAGGAGGGCGCGCGAGGCGATGAGGGCCGGCGGGCTGCCGGCGAAGGCCGCTGACAGCGAGGCGACCCCGAAGACGACGTACCCGGCCAGGACGAAGCGCCGCTTGCCGTACCTGTCGCCGAGCGTGCCGAAGGTGACCAGCAGGGGGGCCACGACGAGCGAGTAGACGTCGATGATCCACAGCAGCTCGACGGCCGACGGCTCCAGAGCGGCGGTGAGCGCGGGCACGGCGATGTGCAGGACGGTGGCGTCCACGGCGATCAGCAGCAGGCTGGAGCAGAGCAGCGCGAGCACCGACCACCGGTTCGCCTGGCGGCCTGGGGGCGTGTCGCCGGCACGGGCGCCCGGCCGAGTGCCCAAAAGGGTCATCGGCTACTCAAAGGGGCTTGGCCTGCTGAACATGCGTGGCAGCCTAGGCCATCCCCGATGAATGTTCAGCGGGTTGGGGCAACCGCCTTCGCGCGGGCCCGCCGCGAGGTCTCCCGGGGCCCCTGGGGAGCGTGGTCACGCTGGGGCGATGCCGACCTCTCTAGAGAGCTATAGGTATATGTCCGACATCTATGCAATCGGTGATCCGCAACAGACCATGACGGCGTGGGGAACACCAGCGAGCCAGATCCCTCCCCGGTGCCACCCCCGCGAGACCGCTCCGATCCCCGGGCGTGGTGTGTGGTCGCCGTCGCGAGACTGGCGCGCGACCAGCCGGAGGGGGCGCTGGAGGCCGCCGGAGAGGCGGTCGAACGCGATCCCGGCGGCGAATGGGGCCATCGGCTGGTGAGTCTCGCCCTCGAACGCCTCGGCCGCGACTCCGAGGCGGTCGTCGCGGCCCAGGACGCCGTCCGGCTCGCACCCGGCTCCTGGGCCGCGCGGCTGAGGCTCGGCTCGGTGCTCCGCGGCCTCCCCGGCCGGTGGCGCGACTCGTGGGCCCAGGCGCAGCACGCCGTCCGCTTCGCCCCAGAACAGCCCGACCCGCACGTCCTCATCGGTGACCTCGCCCTGCTGCGCGGCGACCACGAGCAGGCCGCCCAGGCCTACCGCGCCGCCCTGCGCAGGGACGAGGACCACCCCGGC
Source organism: Sphaerisporangium corydalis (assembly GCF_025506355.1). Classification (GTDB taxonomy): domain Bacteria; phylum Actinomycetota; class Actinomycetes; order Streptosporangiales; family Streptosporangiaceae; genus Sphaerisporangium; species Sphaerisporangium corydalis. The sequence continues at coordinate 39,487 of NZ_JANZYP010000026.1, read as the reverse complement.
GCCCGCGTCAACCTCGGCCTGACGTTCCTGCGCTGGGAACGATCCCGCGACCACCACGACCCGACCTGGACGGTCGACCCCCGCGAGACCGGCCGCGCCCGCCGCGCCCTCGAAGTCTGGAGCCGCCAGGTACGCGTGCTGCTGGCGCTCTCCCTGGCCGTCGTCACCGTCCTGGCCTTCTGGTACGACCTGCGCGCCGAGGCGCGGATCGGCGGCGCCGCCGTCCTGGTGCTGGTCCTCGCGGTCACCCTGCGCCAGGCCCGCGCGGTCCCGGTGTGGACGTACGTGCCGGGCATGCTCGCGCGCGACCTGTGGCTCAGCGTCGCGGTGTCGGTCGCGCTGCTGGTCGTCGTCGCCTACGTCGTGGCCCTGGTCACCATGCCGTCCTGGTCGCTCGGGGCCGAGGCGCTTCCCCTGGTCTCCGCCGCCCCGGCGCTCGGGATCGTCCGCTGGGACGACGTCCTCGGCGGGTTCTGGGCCGGGCTCCTCGGCCTGGTGCTCTTCAACGGGATCGCCGTGCTGGTCCTGCGCGTGTTCGCCGAGGCGTGGCAGGGCAGGCCCCTGCGGGCGCTCGCCGAGTTCACCGCGGTGCCGCCCGAGAGCGTCGGCCGCCGCGACACCGGGGTGACGCTGTGGATCGTCGCCGCCCGCCTGTGGTTCCTGGTGGCGCTCATCGCCGTGCTCCCGCTGGTGGCCGGCGAGCGGCGCGCCGCGCTCGCGGGGGTGTGCGTCCCGGTGGCGATGCTGTACGTGCGCGACCGGGGCGGCCTGCGCGCGCGCCGGGTCCTGCGCGCCGACCTGTGGCTGGCGGTGGCGGCGGCGTTTTTGGTGGTGGCCGCCGCCGCGCTGGTCACGGCCGGCGCCGTGCCCGCGCTGGGCCTGGACCCGCGCGTCGGCGAGCGGGCGTGGTGGACGGTGGCCGGCGCGCTGCTGGTGGTGGTCCTGGCGTTCATGGCGCGCGCGGCCCGGGCCTGGTGGCGCGGCTCCGCCGGCCCGTGGCGGGCCTCGCTGGTCATGTGCGAAGGGTGCGGTCCCCGGCTGCCGGGCGAGGTGAGCCCGTCGGTCGGCCTCAGCCCCGAGGTGCGGCGCGCCTTCACCTACTCGCGCAGCGTCGTGCTCTCCTACACCGACGCCGTCGGGCCCCGCACGCTCGCCGTCGGCGCCGTGACCTCGGTGAGCAGGTCGGGAGAGCTGCGCCTGATCGCCGCCGACGACGCGTGGGCCGCGGCCGAGCGCGACCCGAGGGTGGCCGTCTTCGTCGCCGACCCGATCGAAAGGCGCTTCTGGGCCGAGGTCCGGGGGATCGCCGTCGCCGACGCGGAGGACAACGTGCTGCGGGTGACGCCCAAGCACGTCCACGTCGGCGAGTACCCCGGACGCCACGAGGCCCGCACCTCCCCCAGACGCCCCTGACCTCGCCCGATCCCCTCCCGCACCACCCCGGCCCCCGCCGCCGCGCGGCGGTCTCGCGGCACGTCCCGCGAGGCACGCGGCCGGGGACGCGCGCTTCAGGCCCCGGTGCGGTATAACCGGGAAGCGACCGGGGAGGCAAAATGCGGGACTCCGACAGGGCCCGGCCGGCGGGGCGCGCCGCGGCCCGTGATGCGTTCGAGCACGTCCGGCTGCGCTATTTCCAGCTTTCCCGTGGCGCGAGACGGGCCGTGTTCGCCGCCGTCCTCATCGGCGCGCTCGTCCTCGCCGTCGTCTTCGGCTGGTCGCTGTTCTCGACGTTCGTCACAACTCTCTTACTTCTAGGCTTCGCCGAGCTGACGCTGCGCTTCCCCCGCGCCGCCGCGACCGTGCTGGTCGTGGTGGCGTGGTCGTCTGTGATGGTCGTCATGGGCTCCTACGTGCAGCCGCACTCCGCGCTGCCCACGATCTTCATCCTGCTCGGGGTGCTGGTCGGCGTCGCCGCCCACCTCATCAGGTGGGTGACCCCGTGGGTGACCACGCTCTCGGCCCTCGGCGCGGCGGCCATGCTGACCTTCGCCGTGGCCACCTTCTCCTCGTACGCCGCCGTCTGGGCGGCCTACGGCGCGGCGGCGGCCGTCCTGGTGTACCGCCTGGTCCAGGCAGGGCAGGCGCGGCGCCGGTTCACGGCCGCGCCGGCCGAGACGCCCGCCGCGCAGGCCCGCCAGCGGGTCAGGGACGGCGGCGGCGACCGCGACCGCCCGGCCGAGCGCGCCGCGCCCCCGCCGATCTCGGTGGAGGAGGCGCTCGGCGAGCTGGAGAGCATGATCGGCCTGGACCCGGTGAAGGAACAGGTGCGCTCGATCGCGGCCTCGATCGAGGCGTCCCGCCTGCGCGCCGAGGCCGGCTACTCCACCGACCAGCCGATGCGCCACTTCGTCTTCGTCGGGCCGCCCGGCACCGGCAAGACCTCGGTGGCGCGCACGGTCGCCAAGATCTTCTACGCGTTCGGCCTGCTGGAGAGCCCCTACGTCGTGGAGGCGCAGCGGGCCGACCTGGTCGGCGAGTACCTCGGCGCCACCGCCATCAAGACCAACGAGCTGATCGACCGCGCGCTCGGCGGCGTGCTGTTCGTCGACGAGGCGTACAGCCTGATCAACTCCGGGGAGGGACAGCCGGACAGGTTCGGCGCCGAGGCCGTGCAGACGTTGCTGAAGCGGGCCGAGGACGACCGCGAGCGGCTGGTCATCATCCTGGCCGGCTACGAGAAGGAGATGGCCTCCTTCCTCACCTCCAACCCCGGCCTGGCCTCGCGCTTCTCCACCCGCGTCAAGTTCCCCGCCTACTCGCCGCCCGAGCTGCTGCGCATCACCGAACTGCTGCGCGCCCGCCGGGGCGAGCGGCTCTCGGCGGACGCCCCACCGGTGCTGCTCGGCCTGTTCGAGGACGTGCACCGGCGCGGTCTCATCGACGAGCTGGGCAACGCCCGGTTCGCCCGCAGCCTGGTCGAGGCGGCCGCCCAGGCCCGCGACGTGCGCGTGGTGGGCGCCGGCGGGTCGCCGAGCCGTGAGGACCTCGTCACCACCACCACCGCCGACCTCACCAAGGCGTTCTACGAGATCACCGCGAGGTTCCGCGGCTACCAGGCCACCCCGAGCCTCGCGGACGCCCTGGCCGACCTCGACCGCATGGCCGGGCTGGAACCGGTCAAGCGCCAGGTCCGCGCGATAGCGGCCCAGCTCCGCGTCGCGCGGATGCGCCAGGAGCAGGGGCTGCCCGCGCCGCCGCAGATGCGGCACTTTGTCTTCGTCGGGCCGCCGGGCACCGGCAAGACGACGGTGGCCCGCGTGCTCGGCCGCATCTTCGCCGCGCTCGGGCTGTTGTCGCGTCCCGACGTGGTCGAGGGGTCCAGGGCCGACCTCGTCGGCCAGCACCTCGGCGCCACGGCCATCAAGACCAACGAGCTGGTCGACCGGGCGCTCGGCGGCGTGCTGTTCATCGACGAGGCCTACAGCCTGGTCAACAGCGGCTACCAGGGAGGGGACGCCTTCGGCGCCGAGGCCGTGCAGACCCTGCTCAAGCGGGCCGAGGACGACCGGGACCGCCTCGTGATCATCCTCGCCGGGTACGCCGGCGAGATGGAGCGCCTGCTGGCCACCAACCCCGGCCTGGCCAGCCGGTTCGACCAGCGCGTCTCGTTCCCCTCCTACAGCCCCGCCGAGCTGACCGAGATCGCGGTCCAGCTCGCCGAGCGCTCGGGCGACCGGTTCGACGCCTCCGCCAAGCGCGACGTCACCGACGTGTTCTCCTGGGTCTGCGCCGAGGGCCTGATCGACGACCTGGGCAACGGCCGCTTCGCCCGCTCGCTGTTCGAGCGCGCCGCGCTCGGGCGCGACGTGCGGCTCGCCGGGCAGGGCGGCACCACCGCCAGCGCCGAGGAGCTCACCACGATCACCAGCGACGACGTGCGCACCGCCGTCGACGAGCTCGCCGACCGCTGACGCGCGGCCCCGCCACCGACACCTGGTCCGTTTGACGGCTTTCTTGTCACCGGATGGTTACGGCGTGTAGCAGGATGGGCACCGAGGGAACGGCCCTCGCGGTGCGCGATCCGGCACGCGGCAATCGGCGGAAGGGTGGAGATGGCGGGATTCCTGCTCCGCCGGCTGGTCAACTACGTGGTGTTGATCGCCGTGGCCACGAGCCTGGCGTACATGCTGGCCGCCACCGCCCTCGACCCCCGGTCCAACTACGAGGGCCGCAACCCGCGCCCGCCCGCGGCGGTGGTCGACGCCCGGCTCTCGCGGCTCAACCTCAACGACCGCACCCCGCTGTTCGAGCGCTACCTCACCTGGGCCGGGGCGGCGGTGCGCGGCGACTTCGGCCGCACCTGGAACGGCGACCGGGTCAACGACGACCTCGCGCGCCGCCTCGGCGTCACCTCTCGGCTGATCCTGCTCGGGGTGGTGCTCGGCAGCGTGGGCGGGGTCCTGCTCGGGGCCCTGGCCGCGGTGGGGCAGTACGGGTGGTTCGACCGGCTGTCCACCGTCGCCGCCTTCGTCGTCCTCGCGATTCCCACGGTCGTGCTGGCGAACATGCTGATCATCGGCGCGATCTGGCTCAACGACCGCCTGGGCGCCCAGATCTTCCTCGTGAGCGGGGAGGTCACCCCCGGGCTCGCGGGCGGCGCCGGGGCGGGGCTGCTCGACCGGGCCAAGCATCTGGCGTTGCCCACGGTGTCGCTCGCGCTCGGCCAGGTCGCCGTCTACAGCCGTTACCAGCGCAACATGATGCTCGACGTGCTCGACGCCGACTTCATCCGCACCGCCATGGCCAAGGGGTTGCGGCGGCGCACCGCGCTGGTCAAGCACGGCCTGCGCACCGCCCTCATCCCCGCCGTCACCTACTTCGCGTTCACGTTCGGCTCGCTGCTGGTCGGCGCGACCATCACCGAATCGGTCTTCGGCTGGCACGGCATGGGCGAGGAGCTCGTCGCCTCCATCCGCACCAACGACGTCAACACCGTCGCGGCGATCGCGTGCTTCGCGGCGCTCGCCGTGCTGCTCGCCTCCCTGGCCTCGGACCTGCTGCACGCCGTCCTCGACCCGAGGGTCCGGGTGGGCTGAGTGCTGACGCCGCCGAGGGAGGAGACGGCCGGGGTCCGGGCGGCGCCCGGGCGCGTCCGCGTGCCGTCACGGGGACGGGTGGTGGCCGCCCGCTTCTTCGGCACCCGGCAGGGGCGGCTCGGCTTCGGGCTGCTGGCGTCCATGTTCCTGCTGGCGTTCGCCGGGCCGCTGCTCGGCCGCTGGTCCGCCACCGAGCTGGACTTCTCGGCGTTCATGCGCCCGCCCTCGGCCGACCACTGGTTCGGGACGCTGCAGACCGGCTCCGACGTGTTCGCCGTGACGCTGCGCGGGGCGCGCAGGTCGCTGCTGGTGGGCCTGCTCGTCGCGGTGCTGTCCACCGGCGTCGCGGCCGTCGCCGGGTCCTTCGCCGGCTACTACCTGGGATGGACCGACCGCACGCTCATGTGGGTCGCCGACCTGCTGCTGGTCCTGCCGGCGTTCCTGATCCTGGCCATCATGTCCCCGCTGTTCACCGGCGGCCGGTGGCTGCTGTTCGTGATCATGATGGCGCTGTTCCTGTGGATGGTCACCTCGAAGATCGTCCGTGGCATGACCAGGGCGATCAAGGAACGGGAGTACGTCACGGCCGCGCGCTTCATGGGCGTGCCGTCCTCGGCCATCATCTTCCGGCACGTCATCCCGAACCTCGCCTCCCTGCTGATCGTGGACGCCACCCTCAACGTCAGCGCCGCGATCCTCACCGAGACCAGCCTGTCGTACTTCGGATTCGGCATCCAGCCGCCCGACGTGTCGCTCGGCGGCCTGATCGCCGACGGCGCGAGGACCGCCCTGTACGCGCCCTGGACGTTCTGGTTCGCCGCCGGGGCGCTGATCGTCGTGATCCTCGCCGTCAACCTGATCGGCGACTCCCTGCGCGACGCCTTCGACCCCGGCGCCAGGAGGGGGCCGTGAGCGCCCCGGTGCTCGCGGTGACCGGCCTGGAGGTGCGTTTCGGCGACGTCCGGGTGGTGCGCGGGGTCAGCTACTCCGTCGAGGCGGGCGAGGTGCTCGGCGTCGTCGGCGAGTCCGGCGCCGGCAAGTCGGTCACCTCCCTGGCGGTGATGGGCCTGCTGCCCAGGCACGCCAGGGTCGCCGGCTCGGCGCGCCTGCACGGCCACGAGCTGGTCGGCGCCTCCGACCGCGAGCTGGCCGCCTTCCGCGGCAAGTCGATCTCCATGGTCTTCCAGGACCCGCTGTCGGCGATGACCCCCGTCTACCGCGTCGGGGACCAGATCGCCGAGGCCGTGCGCGTCCACCAGCGGGTGGGCCGGGGGCGGGCGGCCGAGCGGGCGGTGGAGCTGCTCGACCTGGTCGGCATCCCGCATCCCCGCCGGCGCGCGCGTGCCTTTCCGCACGAGTTCTCCGGTGGCATGCGGCAGCGCGCGATGATCGCCATGGCGATCGCCAACGACCCCGACGTCATCATCTGCGACGAGCCGACCACGGCGCTCGACGTCACCATCCAGGCCCAGGTCCTCGAAGTGCTCAAGAAGGCCCAGTGCGAGACCGGCGCGGCGATCGTGCTGATCACCCACGACCTCGGGGTGGTGGCGGGATTCGCCGACCGCGTCCTGGTCATGTACGCGGGGCTGGCGGTCGAGTCCGGCGCCGTGCGCGACGTCTTCCACCGCCCCCGCATGCCGTACACGATCGGCCTGCTCCGGTCGGTGCCCCGCGTCGACACCGGCAAGGACGTGCCGCTCGTCCCGATCGAGGGCGGCCCGCCCTCCCCGGCCGCCCTGCCGCCCGGCTGCCCGTTCGAGCCCCGCTGCCCCGTGGCGATCCCCGAGTGCGCCGCCGCCGAGCCCGCCCTGCTCCCGGTCGCCCCCGGCCACCACGCGGCCTGCCTGCGCTCCCGCGAACCCGGCGGCCCGGCCCTGGCGTACGACGCCCGCGAATCCGGCGGCCCGGCCCTGGCGTACGACGCCCGCGAACCCGGCGGCCCGGCCCTGGCGTACGGCGGCCGCGAGACCGGCGGCGCCGTCCCGGCGTCCTCCCCGCGGCCGCCGCGCGAGCGGAGGGCCGTGGTGCTGGAGGTCGACGACCTGGTCAAGCACCACCCCCTGACCCGCGGCGCGGTCTTCCGGCGCCGCGTCGGCACGGTCCACGCCGTCGACGGCATCGGCTTCGACATCCGCGAGGGCGAGACGCTCGGCCTGGTGGGGGAGTCCGGCTGCGGCAAGACGACCGCGCTCATGGAGATCCTGGAGCTCGCACGCCCCCAGCGGGGCCGCGTCGCGGTGTTCGGGCGCGACACCGCGACCCTGTCCCCGCGCGAGCGGATGGCCGTGCGGCGGGACCTGCAGGTCGTGTTCCAGGACCCGCTCGCCTCGCTCGACCCTCGGATGACCGTGCACGACATCGTGGCCGAGCCCCTGACCGCGCACGGCGGCCGCGACACCGGGCCGAGGGTGCGCCGGCTGCTCGGGCTCGTCGGGCTGGAGGAGTCCGACGCCGCCCGCCACCCTCGCGACTTCTCCGGCGGCCAGCGCCAGCGCGTCGCCATCGCCCGGGCCCTGGCCCTGGAACCCCGGCTGCTCGTGCTCGACGAACCGGTGTCCGCGCTCGACACCTCCGTCCAGGCCGGGGTGATCAACCTGCTGGAGGACCTCGGGCGGCGGCTCGGCCTGTCCTACCTGTTCGTGGCGCACGACCTCGCCGTGGTCCGGCACATCGCCGACCGCGTCGCGGTGATGTACCTCGGCCGGATCGCCGAGATCGGCGGGACCGGCCTGGTGTACGAGGCGCCGGCCCACCCCTACACCCAGGCCCTGCTGTCGGCCGTGCCGATCCCCGACCCCGGCAAGGAGCGGGAGCGCCGCCGCATCCTGCTGGAGGGCGACCTCCCGAGCCCCGCGAACCCCCCTTCGGGCTGCCGGTTCCGCACCCGCTGCCCGAAGTTCAGGATCCTCGCCGACGCGGCACGCGCGCGCTGCGTCCAGGAGGAGCCCGAGGTGCGCCCGCTGGAGGGCGACCACGCGGTGGCCTGCCATCACGCGGAGGAGCCCGGCGTCGTCTAGCGGGCGGCGCCGTACGAGGACCCGATCCAGGGAGGAAACGTGACCGTGTTCCGGAACGGCCGGCCGGCGGCCGCCGCCGTCGTCGCGGTGTCGCTCGTGCTGACCGCGTGCGGTGGCCGGAGCGGGGACGAGACGACGGTGGGGAAGGTCCCGGCGGCCGTCAAGGCCTTCGACATCCACCTCACGCCCCGCGACCGCGTCGTCGAGGGCGGCGTGCTCCGCTGGGGGCTCACCGAGTTTCCGACGCAGTGGAACCTCAACCACGTCGACGGCAACCTCGCCGAGGTCAAGAAGGTCGTCGACGCCCTGATGCCGGCCGCCTTCCGCTCCGACGAGCAGGCCGCCCCCACCCCGAACACCGACTACGTGACCGACGCCAGGGTGACCGCGACCGTCCCCCGCCAGGTCGTGACCTACACCCTGAACCGCCGGGCCCGCTGGTCGGACGGCAGGCCGATCACCTGGCAGGACTACGCGGCCCAGTGGAAGGCGCTGAACGGGCGCAACCCCGACTTCCACGTCGCCGCGACCACCGGATACCAGGACATCGCGAGCGTCACCCGCGGCCGGGACGACTACGAGGTGCAGGTCACCTTCGCCAGCCCGTTCGCCGAATGGCAGTCGTTGTTCTGGCCGCTGTATCCGAAGTCGACCAACGCCACGCCGGACACCTTCAACACCGGCTGGCTGAACCGCGTCCCCGTGACGGCCGGCCCGTTCAAGTTCGGCTCGTTCGACCAGACCGCCAAGACCACCACGCTCGTCCGCGACGACGCCTGGTGGGGCGCCAGGGCCAAGCTGGACAAGATCATTTACCGGTCGATGGACTCCGGCGGCCTGGTCGGGGCCTTCACCAACGGCGAGCTGGACGTCTTCGACATCGGGCCGTCCGCGCCCGACTACGCGCGGGCCGCGAACGCCAAGGACGGGGTGATCCGGCAGGCCGCCGGCCCCGACTTCCGGCACTTCACCTTCAACGGCGAGAGCCCCGCGCTGTCCGACGTCCGGGTCCGCCAGGCCATCGTCCTCGGCCTCGACCGGAAGGCGATCACGCGATCCGACCTCCAGGGCCTCAACTGGAACAGCACATTGCTGAACAACCACTTCTTCATGGACACCCAATCGGGCTACCAGGACAACTCCGGCGGGCTCGGGCGGTACGACCCGGCCAAGGCCGAGAAACTGCTCGACGCCGCGGGCTGGCACCGCGCGAGCCCCACCCGCTTCAAGGGCGGCAGGGAGCTGAAGGTGCGCTTCGTGATCCCCGCCGGCCTCCAGCTCAGCAAGGCGGAGGGCGAGATCGCCCAGTCGATGCTCGCGCGGATCGGGGTCAAGGTGACCATCCAGTCCGTGCCGAACGACGACTTCTTCTCCAAATACATCATCCCCGGCAACTTCGACATCGCGCCGTTCTCCTACATCGGCACGCCGTTCCCCGTCTCCAGCAGCTACGGCACCTACGCCGCCGGGGTGAAGGGATCGGACGGCAAGCTCCAGTGGAACGCGAACTTCGGCAGGTCGGGCGGGCCCGACATCGACGCGGCGATGCGGCGGGCGTCCTCCGACCTCAACCCGGCGCGGGCGCGCGGCGACGCCAACGAGGCCGACAAGCTGGTCTGGCGCGAGGTCAACGTGCTCCCGCTCTACCAGCGCCCGCAGAACTGGGGGGTGCGGTCCCGCCTCGCCAACATCGGCCCGCCCGGCTTCTACACGCTGAGGTACGCCGACATCGGCTACACCCGCTGACCGGGCGCCCCGGGCTCGACCGGGGTGCCAGGGCTCGTCCGTGGGCCGCCGTGTGTCCGCCCGGCGGCGTCAGCCCGGCGGATCCTCGAGGGGTTCGTCCGGGATGTCGGCGATGTCGTCGAGGGCGGCGGCCAGTTCGTCGGGATGGTCGCCGATGCGCTCCGCGATCTCCATCAGCACGTGCAGCACGTCGTGGCGCTCGTGACCGAGGTCGAGCAGGCGCTGCGCCGCCTCCCAGAGCTGCTCGGGGTCGCCGTCCCACAGCCGCTTGGCGATCTCCTCGTGCCAGGCGAGGTGCTCGGCGAAGTCGGGCCGGTCGCGCTCGGCGGCGTGGTCGATCTCCAGCAGGATGCGGCGGTCGGCGTCCTCGGCGGGGTGGAGCGCCTCCAGGTCGATGTCGCCGTGCGTGCCCTCGAGGAACGGGAACGCGAAGGCCCGGCGGGCCAGGGCCGACAGGTCGCCGTCGGGCAGCAGGCGCTCCACCAGGGAGCGGTCCAGCCCGAACGTCGTCGGGTCGCGGTAGGCCTCGGTGAACCGTCCCGTGGCCTCCCAGACCGCGTCGAGCGTAGCCCGCAGCCCCTCCTCGGGCAGGCCGGTCTTCGGGGCGGCGAAGCGCACCCACGACAGCATGACGTGGGGCATGGCGTCCTGCTCGGCCGGGCCGAGCAGGACCTTGCGCGGCAGCCAGTCGAGCAGGAACGTCTCGCACTTGGTCGGGCTGACCCGGAGCGGGCGGTTGAAGTCCTGGTCGCAGCCGTAGTCGATGATGTGGTCGGCGCACCGCGACGCCGCCGAGGGGTCGGACAGGTGCTCGGCCGCGTCGGAGGCCAGGAACTCCGCCGCGAGCATCGCCCGGCGGTCCCTGCTGTAGGGGGCCTCGCTGAACAGCGGGGCGGGACGCTTGCGGCCCGGCGGCAGCGCCTTGATGCGCGCCCTGGCGAAGGCGTGGTAGGCGCTGTAGCTGTCGCTGACGAGCCTCGGCGACTTGCGGCCGAGCGACTCGGTGGTGGCCTTCATCGCGAACTCCAGCAGCGCCCTGGCCTGCTTCGGCTCGATCTCCTCGAAGCGCAGCATGGGGTTGCCCGCCGCCTCAAGCCCGGCCTTCTCCAGCAGTTCGTCGACGTGGGAGGAGACCCAGGCGTTGCGGGCCATGCCCCGCATGTTGTAGTCGACGATCACCACCAGGGCGTGCGGGTCCTCGCTCGGCGCCTGCGGGCCCGGGGACGGCTCCACGGCCGCGCCCGCCGCCTCCGGAACCGGCGCGCCCTCTTCTGGACCGCTCCCGCCCGGCACCCCCGCGCCGGCCCCGGCCGTGCCCGCCGTGGACGGGTCGGCCGCCTTGGCGGCGGCGGCGCGCTCGTGACCGGCCGCGACCGAGCGGTGGCCGGGGACCGCGACCGTGGCCTGCCCGGAGGCGGACGATCCGGCGCGGGCGGCGGGGTCGGGCACGCCGCGGTAGGCGAAGGTGCAGATCACGGTGTCCTGGTCGCCGTAGGCGTCCCTGGAGACGTAGGTGCCTCGGGGTTTGACCGCTCCAACGCGCTCGGCCCAGCGCGGACGGGCCACGTCGGACTCCATCAGCGCCAGCGCGGCGCCCTCGGCCTTCGCGGCCTGCCTGGCGGTGCCGAGGTAGGCGACGGCGATCAGCAGGGTGAGCGCGGCGGGCGTGCCGGCCTTGGCGGCGTAGTCGACCAGGCCCTCGCCGAGGAACTCCTCGACGTCGCCCCGCCGCAGGCGGTGCCCCCACCACGCGCCCAGCATGTCGGAGACCATCAGCTCGGCGTCCAGCGGTGTGCGCACGGCGAGCAGCTCGCGGGCCGCCAGGAGCATCTCGGCGAACACGTCGTCCGGCGGCTGGGTGCCCCGGGGGTCTCGTCGTCGTCGGCGGCTCACGCCCCTTACCTTCTCGCATTCCAGGCCCAAACGGTGCACGGAACGCCGCCTGGTGACCCCGCTGTTACCCGGAGGACCGGACGCCTGTCCTCCGGAGACGGCAGGGGAGACCCTCCCGCCGCGGGCGCGCGGGAGCATGCGCGCGGGGCCGGGCGGTGGCCGTTCGCACGGCCGGCCCGAGCCGCGCGCGCGTGCCTGAAGAAGGCCCCGCCGCCTGGCTGACCAGGGCTAGCCCGGCGGGTCCACGAGCGGGGCGGAGTTCACCCGGGCGAGGAGGTGCTCGCGCGCGATGCGCTCGACGACGGCCGTGCTGACGTCGACGCCGAGGTGGGCGGCGCACGCCCGTACGTCCTCGACGCATCGGTCGACGGTGGCGACGGGAACCGTGAGGAACTCGTCGGAGAGCCTCGCGCTGACGGGCTCTTGTGCGTGGGCGGCCCGTGACGGGGCCCCACATGATCCGGATGTGCGCGGGTCGGCTGTTCCCCCGGTGAAACGCGTTGCTACAGCAGGCATGAGCGTTCCCATCCTCCGGTGTGCCAAGGGAGATCCTCCCCTGGACCAGTGCGCTGGGGAGCGTGCGTTCCCATTCCATCCTGTATCCCGGAGGTGTCAACCCCTAAGGGTTAGGGGCACATCCGGCACCTCGCGGCCTCTCCTGTGGGAAGCTGGTCCAAGCGCGTTCGGCTCCGGACGGGCCGTGCCCCCTGGCACGAGGCATGATGTCCGGTCCGACACGGCGGAAGGTGAAGGCTTGGCCGAGGTGGCGCAGACGGGGCAGACCATAGGGCGGGTGCCGAGAAAGTCGGTCGATCTTGCTGCGTACCGCGGCGCGTTTTTGACAGGATGCGTTGACCGCATCGCGGCCGGGGCTTCCGTCCGCGTGTGCCCATCGCCGATGATGTAGTGCAGTTCCGCGCTACCAATCAAAGTTATGGAGATGTGCCTCGTGGGAGACCCTGGCACGCGACGGAGGTGCCGACCATGAGCGCCGAAACCTCCGTGCCCCGTCCCCGGGAGTCGGGTGTGGACATCTCAGACCCCGCCCTGTTCCAGGGCCTGCTCGCCGAGGCGCCCTTCGCCTTCGCGTTCTTCGACACGGCCGGGAGGTTCCGGCGGGTCAACCAGATCTTCGCCGACGTCAGCGGGGTCGCGGCCGACGAGCACGTCGACCACACGGCGTCGGAGATCCTCGCCGCCGACCTGTCCGCGCTGATCGACGCCGCGCTGCGCAGGGTCGTCGAGGAACACCGCGCGGTCGCCAACGGCGACCAGCGCTACCGCAGCATGTCGACCACGGGCGAGCTGCGGCACTGGAGCCTGTCGTTCTACCCGATCCACGGCGACAAGGGGTCGGTCGCCGGGGTCGCGATGTTCGGCGTCGACGTCACCGAGCGCCAGGTCACCGAAGAGGAGCTGCGCCGCAGCGAGGAGCGTTACCGCTCGCTGGTCGAGTCGCAGCAGCAGCTCGTCTGGATCACCTCGCCCACCGGCGCGGTGATCGAGGACGCCCCGCAGTGGCGCGCCATCACCGGCCAGAGCCTCGAGGAGTACCTCGCCTACGGCTGGCTGGAGGCCGTGCACCCCGACGACCGCCCGGCCGCCGACGAGGCCTGGCGCGACGCGCTCCGCGGCCGCACCCTGTTCGAGTGGAGCTACCGGGTGCGCACCCGGGCAAGCGGTTACCGCCATTTCGAGGTGCGCGCCGTTCCGATCATCCGCCACGGGCGGGTCGTCGAGTGGGTCGGCGCCAACAGCGACGTCACCCCGCAGCGCGAGGCCGAGGAGATGCGCGGGCGCCTGACCGACCAGCTCGGCGCCGCCGCCCTGCGCACCGCCCGCCTCCAGGGCGCCACCGCCATGCTCGCCGAGGCCCTCACCGTTGAGCAGGTCGTCCAGGTCATCATCGACGTCGGCCGCACCGCCCTGGCCGCCGACAGGTCGGCCGTGGCCCTGCTGGACACCGACCGCGCCGCGCTGAAGCTGACCAACAGCGGCTCGGTGCCCGACGTGCCAGGAGCGGCCGGCGAGGAGATCCCGCTCTCGCAGTCCAGCGTCATGACAATGGCGGTCAACAGCCGCAGGCCGGTGTTCGCCGAGTCGCCCGACAGCCTGCGCGCCCAGCTCATGGAGGCGGGCGGCGACGAGGCGGTGATCTCGGGCTTCCTGTCCCACAGCGACGAGCGGGCCTGGGTCGGGCTCCCGCTGCTGGCCGCCGGGCGCGCGCTCGGCGCGCTGCGGTTCGCCTTCACCCGCCCGCAGAAGATCTCGCAGGAGGACGGGGTCTTCCTGGAGGCCCTGGCCGGGCAGTGCGCGCTGGCGGTGGAGCGCGCGACGTTGTTCGAGCGTGAGCACCGCACGGCCGAGACGCTCCAGCGCAGCCTGCTGCCCGACCGGCTGCCGGTGATCCCGGGCCTGGTGCTCGCCCAGCGCTTCCGCTCGGGCAGCCGCCACGTCCAGGTCGGCGGCGACTGGTACGACGCGTTCGTCCTGCAGGACGCCCGGGTGGCGGCCGTCGTCGGCGACGTCATGGGCAAGGGAGTCAAGGCCGCGGCGGGCATGGGCCGCATCCGCAACGCCATGCGCGCGCTGGCCCTGACCAACCCGCCGCCCGCGGCCGTGCTCACGGGCCTGGACCGCGTCTTCGACGCCACCGAGGACGAGGAGCAGGTCACGACCCTGGCCTACATGGTCGTCGAGCCCGGCACCGGCGAGGGCACCCTCGCGCTGGCCGGCCACCCCCCGCCCCTGCTGGTGTCGCCGCAGGGCACGGGCGTGCTGTCGGAGGGCGAGCCCGGCACGCCGCTCGGCTGGCCGACGATCCGCAAGCAGTTCCGGTTCTGCGTCCCGCCGGGCCACACCGCCGTCCTGTATTCGGACGGTCTGGTGGAGAACCGCAAGCGCGGCCTGGACGCCGGGCTGGCGGAACTTTGTTCTGTCGTCGGCGAGGCACCCCCTGAAGTCCTCGGAAATCCGCATATGTTGCTGGACTTCCTTGTCGATCGGATGTTGGCAGGGTATGAGCAGGACGATGACGTCACGGTGCTCGCCGTCCACGTCCCGGCCGCCACAAAGAGTGACTGAATGAAACAGTCATAAGGGTTGCTTTCGGGTATCGGTGACCCGCTTCCGTACGCACTACTGTTCAGGTCGGCCTAGGGTGGAGGGCAACCGCCGTGAGGCGGCCGTATGGACGGCGGGGTCGTGCCAGAATGCTGGGCAGGTCCATCGCGGTTCGCACGGCCCACCACCGAAAAGAAGCAAGCGCCCCTAGCGGGCACCTGGGTCCATTCTCACCACGCGTTCGTTCGAGAGGTGTTCGTGTCGCCTGCAAGTTCGACTCGCTCGAAGCCGTCTGAGCTGAACGAGCCCGTCATTCAGCGGCTCATCGAGCGTGGGCGCTCGCAGGGTTTCCTCGAGTCTGAGGATGTCCGCAAGGCCTTCGAGGAGGCGGACATCCCGATGTCGCACGCCGCTGGGTTCCTGCGGAACCTCAGCAAGGAGGGTGTGACCGTCGTGGTGACCGCCGCGGACTCGGCGGCGCCCAAGAAATCTCGTGGCCCGGCCAAGCGTCGCACCGCCGCCCCCGTCAAGAAGACCAAGACCGCCACCGCGGCGGCCAAGGAGCAGCCCGATACCGTCACGGCCGTGGTGAGCGGTGCCGGGGGCGAGGCCGTGGCGTCCGGCGACAAGCCGGTAGCCAAGAAGCCCGTGGCCAAGAAGGCCGCGCCGGCGAAGAAGGCCGTCCCAGCCCCTGGCGCTCCCGCCAAGGTCGCAACCCCTGCCGCCCTCGCCAAGAAGGCCAAGCCGGAGGTCGCCGTGCCCGCGTCGCCATCGCCAAAGATCGAAACCAAGCCCAAGGCCGCCTCCGA
Organism: Sphaerisporangium corydalis; assembly: GCF_025506355.1. GTDB lineage: Bacteria > Actinomycetota > Actinomycetes > Streptosporangiales > Streptosporangiaceae > Sphaerisporangium > Sphaerisporangium corydalis. The sequence continues at coordinate 23,920 of NZ_JANZYP010000026.1, read as the reverse complement.
TGATGACGAGGAGCTCGATATCGAGGGTGACCTCGAACTCGAGGACATCGACATCGACATCGACGTCGAGGCCGAGGCGGAGCCCGAGGTCGAGGTGGAGGCCGTCGAGGCCGAGCCCGAGGTCGAGGTGGAGCCCGAGGCCGAGGTCGAGGAGGAGCCCAAGCCCGGCGTCGAGGACAAGAGCGACGACGAGGTCCTGATCCTCTCCGACGACGACGACGACGCGCCCGTGGCGCAGGTCGCCGCCGCCGGTGCCACCGCCGACCCGGTCAAGGACTACCTCAAGCAGATCGGCAAGGTCCCGCTGCTCAACGCCGAGCAGGAGGTCGAGCTGGCCAAGCGCATCGAGGCGGGCCTGTTCGCCGAGGAGCAGCTCGCCAACGACGGGGAGCGGCTCCCTGTCGACGTGCGCGCCGAGCTCGAGTGGATCGCCGAGGACGGCCGCCGCGCCAAGAACCACCTGCTGGAGGCCAACCTCCGCCTGGTGGTCTCGCTGGCCAAGCGCTACACCGGCCGCGGCATGCTCTTCCTGGACCTGATCCAGGAGGGCAACCTGGGCCTGATCCGCGCGGTCGAGAAGTTCGACTACACCAAGGGTTACAAGTTCTCCACCTACGCCACGTGGTGGATCCGCCAGGCGATCACCCGCGCCATGGCGGACCAGGCGCGGACCATCCGCATCCCGGTCCACATGGTCGAAGTGATCAACAAGCTGGCCCGGGTCCAGCGGCAGATGCTGCAGGATCTCGGTCGCGAGCCGACTCCCGAGGAGCTGGCGCGCGAGCTCGACATGACCCCCGAGAAGGTCGTCGAGGTCCAGAAGTACGGCCGGGAGCCCATCTCCCTGCACACCCCCCTCGGCGAGGAGGGTGACAGCGAGTTCGGCGACCTGATCGAGGACTCCGAGGCCATCGTCCCGGCCGACGCGGTCAGCTTCACCCTGCTCCAGGAGCAGCTCCACTCCGTGCTCGACACGCTGTCGGAGCGCGAGGCGGGCGTGGTGTCCATGCGGTTCGGCCTCACCGACGGCCAGCCGAAGACGCTCGACGAGATCGGCAAGGTCTACGGGGTGACGCGGGAGCGCATCCGGCAGATCGAGTCCAAGACCATGTCGAAGCTTCGCCACCCGTCGCGGTCCCAGGTCCTGCGCGACTACCTCGACTGATGACGGCCGGCCCCCGCCCCCACCGGGCGGGGGCCTCGCCATGCCCGGCGGGGTACCGCCTGAGATCGTCGTTAACGCAGCCGTAACGGCCCGGTAGCGGCAGGAGTCTTGACGGCTTCTAGGCTCACCCGCCATGGGTGTGATCGAAGTGGATCGGGCGCGTGCTCGGGGGCCACGACTGATCGCAAGCCGTCCGTGGGCGGACACCGTGCTGGACCATGCGGTGGACGCTCTGGGACGTGGTTATCTCGAACCCGCCATTCCCGCGCTCGTCGCGTCCCGGGGCGATCCCGAGGTGCGCGCGTTGCGGGTCGAGGCGTTGTCCAGGGCCGCCGTGGGTCTCACGGACGGCATCGAGGCCCTCATCTCGCGCGATCGGGTCAACCCCGATCTGTGGCTGTGGCTCGGCCGCACCCGCGTCGAGGAGGCATGGGAGATCAAACCCGACGTGCGCGCGCGGGCCGTGCAGGCCGACCGCACGCGCGTGTTCCACCGGGCGATGGAGGCCGCGCGCGGCCCGTTGCTCACGGCCGCCCAGCTCATGCCCGCCGACCCGGCGCCCTGGGCGTCCCTGCTCTGGCTGGCCCTGGGCATGGACCGGCCGAGGGAGGAGAAGGACTCCATCTGGGCGGAGTCCTGGCGGCGCCACCGCACGCTGTTCGCCTCCGGCGTCGCCCGGCTGATCACGCTGTCGCCCGGCTGGGGCGGCACGAGCCAGGAGATGTTCGACTTCGCCCGCACCGCCGCCCGGCAGGCCCCCGCAGGCGACCCCATGGCCGCGCTGCTCCCTCTCGCCTACTTTGAGCACGTCGAGGGCGAGCGGTCGGGACGGTCACGCGCCTGGATCTCCTACGAGGTGCAGCGGGAGATCACCGCGGCGGCCGGGCAGTGGCACGAGGCCCGAGGCGCGCGGCCCCACCCGCGAGCGGTCGAGGCGCACAACGCGTTCGGCGCGGCGTTCTACCTGGCGGACATGCGCCGCCCGGCCAGAGGCCACCTGTCGCGCACCGACGGCAGGTTCAGCGCCCTGCCGTGGTCGCACCTGGGCGATCCGGCGAGGGAGTTCACCAAGGCCTGCTCGCGGCTGAATGTGATCACGAGCGGATAACGACGTCCAGCGTCCAGGGGCCGCCCGCGCGGGGCGGGGGGCCGAGCTCGGTGAGGTGGCCGAGACCGGACAGCAGGTCGGCGAGATCGCGTGGGGTCCGGGGGGCCGAGCCGGACTCCACGAGCGAGCGGGCGACGGCGCCCCGGGTGGCCTTGGCCATGTGGCTGACGACCGTGCGCACCCCGGCGGCCTCCCGCAGCACCCGTACCGTCGTGGCCCGCGAGCCCGGCCGCCACGCCTGGGCGTACGTCGAGGACCGCAGATCGACCACCATCCCCCGCTGAGGGTCCAGGACCTCGGCCAGGTGAGGGCGCCAGTGGGCCGCCAGGCCCCCCAGGGGCGGCAGGCGCACCCCCATGGACAACCGGTAGGGCGGAACGCGGTCGGAGAGCCGCAGGGCGCCCCACAGCCCCGAGAACACGATCACCGAGCGATCCGCCCGGCGGCGCGCGGCCCTGTCCATGGTCGCCAGGCCGAGATTGTCGTACAGGACGCCGGTGTAGAGCCGCGCCGCCGGCAGGACGGGGGCGGTGCGCAGCCGGCGGTCGGTGCCGAGCTCGCCGGCCTGGCCGGGCGTCAGGCCCAGCACGGCCAGTGCCGCCTCGTCCGGCCCGCGGAGCAGCGCCTCGAGGGCGTCGAGGGTCTTCTCCCGCGCGGAGGTCAGGGCGGGGAAGCTCAGCGCGCCGAGTTCCAGGGCGGGCCCGGCGGCCTTGGCGGCCTTGCCCTCGGACGGCGGCAGCAGGATCAGCACGGCCACCGATCCTAGCCTCCCCGCAGGTCAGCCGGGTGCGCCGGATCGGCTAGTCTGCGCGGCGTGAGCGGGGAGAATCTTGATTTCGACGATCTTGTCCACCGGGCGTGGCCGGCGCCGTACCAGGAGGCGCTCGGCGGCTGGGTCCTGCGCTTCGCGGACGGAGTGACCAAGCGCGCCAACTCCGTCCTTCCCTGGGCGGAACCGGACGATGTTCACAAGGCGATCGAGGCCGCCGAGGGGTTCTACGCCGGGCGGGGGCTGCCGTGCGTGTTCTCCATGGGCCCGCGCGCTGCGCCGGGCCTGGACGAGACGCTGGCCGCGCGCGGCTACCGCGTGGTGGACGAGACCGCCTACATGGTCGCCTCGCTAGAGGAGGAGCCCCGGCCCGCCGCCCACGAGGTGGAGGTGTCCGATATGCCCTCGGAGGCGTGGCTGGACGCGTGGTGGGCGGTGGACGGGCGGTTCGGCGACGGGGGCCGGGCCGCCGCCGCGCGGATCGTCCGCGGGGCGCCCTCGGCCTACGCGGCCGTGGCGGAGGACGGGCGGCCGGTGGCCGTGGGCCGTTCGGTGCTCCAGGACGGCACGCTGGGGATCTACTGCATGGCCACCATGCCCGCCGCGCGGCGCAGGGGACTCGGCCGCAGCGTGCTGCGCGCTCTGCTGGCCCACGGACGGGGGCAGGGCGCCGTGCGGGCGTATCTGGTGGCCGTGGGCGCGCACCCCCCCGCCCCCCCCCGGTGCCCCGGGGGTGGGTTAACCCCGGCGGGGCGGTAAACCTACCCCGG
>NZ_JANZYP010000026.1:0-20098 GCF_025506355.1 Sphaerisporangium corydalis | reverse complement strand
GGGGGGGGGGGGGGGGGGGGGGGGGGGTTGGGGGGGGGGGGGGCCCCCCCCCCCCCCCCCCACGACGCTGTACGCCGGGGATGGTTTCACCCTGTCGGGCCGTTACCACTACCGCGTGAAGTGACCCCGGGCGGCGCCTCGCGGGCCTCCGGGAGCCTCACGCGACCTGGCCGCGAGAGAGCGACGCGGCGAACCCCGGGGCGACGTCCTGGGGGACGCCGGTCGAGGTCGCCGCGATCACCTATGAGGTTGTTCGCTATGGGTTATGGGGTCAGAGCGGGGGGCGCGTGCTCACCGCTCGGTGGCATTCGAGGTTGGGGTTTCGCTCAGGCGCGCAGACTCGTCCTGGATGTCGGCACCCTTGTCGCGCAGTGCCGCGACGTGCCGACGCCCGTGGTGGGCACAGAACAGTAGCTCCCCGCCCACGGGGAGGGACGCGCGGATGTACGCCTGGGCGCCGCACCGGTCGCAACGGTCCACGGCGGTAAGCGGCTTGGTGGGGGCGAGAGCTCCAGTCACGTATCGCCTTTCGGGTCACCCCACTGACGTGGGGATTTGGCGTCAGTCACTTGGCTCAACATCTAACCGGATGCAGACGTTCCCAATCGCCTTCCGGATACGCCGAGAGCAGAATGTGTCGTTAAGTGACGTGAATCGACTCGCGGCCGACGCAGAACATCTTCTTGGTGAGACGCTTAGGCGCGCCGGAACATCAAGGAACGGTAGGCTACGCACACATGTTCGATGCTCAGTGGGAGTGGGAGTGACCGCAGTCAGCACGGAGGCGGGTTACACGGCCCGTCATCTGTCGGTGCTGGAAGGCCTTGAGGCCGTCCGTAAGCGCCCCGGAATGTACATCGGGTCCACTGACAGCCGCGGCCTCATGCACTGCCTCTGGGAGATCGTGGACAACGCCGTCGACGAGGCTCTCGCCGGCTTCTGCAAGCGCATCGAGGTCGAGCTCTTCCCCGACGGGTCCATCGAGGTCCGCGACGACGGCCGTGGCATCCCGGTCGACGTCGAGCCCAAGAGCGGCCTCGCGGGCGTCGAGCTCGTCTACACCAAGCTCCACGCGGGCGGGAAGTTCGGCGGCGGGTCCTACGGCGCCTCCGGCGGCCTGCACGGCGTCGGAGCCTCGGTGGTCAACGCCCTGTCGGCGCGGCTCGACGTCGAGGTCGACCGGGGCGGGCGCGTCCACGAGATCAGCTTCCGCCGTGGCGTGCCCGGCGTCTTCGACGGCGACGGCCCCGGGGCGAAGTTCAAGAAGAAGTCGGGCCTGCGCGACGGCGGCGCCCTCCGTAACAAGATCACCGGCACCCGTGTGCGCTGGTGGGTCGACAGCCAGATCTTCCTGCCCGAGGCCGAGGTCTCGCTCGACGAGATCCACGTCCGCGCGCGGCAGACCGCCTTCCTGGTCCCCGGCCTCACGATCGCGGTGCGCGACAGCCGCGACGAGGAGCCGGTGGACGACGAGTTCCGCTTCGACGGCGGCATCTCCGAGTTCACCGAGTTCCTGGCCCGCGACGAGGCCGTGTGCGACGTCATGCGCCTGCAGGGCGTCGGCCACTTCCACGAGACCGTCCCGGTGCTCGACGAGCAGGGCCACATGACCTCCACCGAGGTCGAGCGCGAGCTCACCGTGGACGTCGCCGTCCGCTGGGGCAAGGGCTACGAGACGACCGTGCGCTCGTTCGTCAACGTGATCGCGACCCCCAAGGGCGGCACCCACCTCAGCGGCTTCGAGCGCGCCCTGGTCCGCACGGTCAACGAGCAGCTCAGGGAGACCCGGCTGCTCAAGAACGGCGACGATCCGGTCACCAAGGAGGACATCCTCGAAGGCCTGACCGCGGTCGTCACGGTCCGGGTCCCCGAGCCGCAGTTCGAGGGGCAGACCAAGGAGGTGCTCGGCACCTCCGCGGCCAGCCGCATCGTCTCCCACGTCGTCTCGCGGGAGCTCAAGGAGCTGTTCGCCAGCACCAAGAAGGCGAGCAAGCTGCAGCTGCGCGCCGTCCTCGAGAAGATCGTCGCGGCGGCCAAGGCCCGCATCGCGGCCCGTGAGCACCGCGACAACCAGCGGCGCAAGAGCGCCCTGGAGAACTCCGCCCTGCCCGCCAAGCTGGTCGACTGCCGCAGCGACGCCGTGGACCGTAGCGAGCTGTTCATCGTCGAGGGCGACTCGGCCCTCGGCACCGCCCGCGCGGCCCGCGACTCGGAGTTCCAGGCCCTGCTGCCGATCCGCGGCAAGATCCTGAACGTGCAGAAGGCCTCGGTCGCGGACATGCTGAAGAACGCCGAGTGCGCCGCGATCATCCAGGTGATCGGCGCGGGCTCGGGCCGGGGGTTCGACATCGAGGCCGCGCGGTACGGCAAGGTCATCCTGATGGCCGACGCCGACGTCGACGGCGCCCACATCCGCTGCCTGCTGCTGACGCTGTTCCATCGCTACATGAAGCCCATGGTCGAGGCGGGCCGCGTGTTCGCCGCCGTGCCTCCGCTGCACCGCATCGAGATCATCAACCCGGGCAGGGGCAAGGACAAGTACGTCTACACCTACTCCGACGCCGAGCTGCACAAGGTGCTGCGCGACCTCGACCGCCGGGGCAAGCGCTACAAGGACCCGATCCAGCGTTACAAGGGCCTCGGCGAGATGGACGCCGACCAGCTCGCGGAGACCACGATGGAGCCGCGCCACCGCACGCTCCGCCGCGTCCGCATCGAGGACGTCGAGGCCGCCGAGCAGATCTTCGCGCTGCTCATGGGAAGCGACGTGGCCCCGCGCCGCGAGTTCATCGTCGGCAGCGCCGCCGAGGTCGACCGCGACCACATCGACGCCTGACGCGCTCGACGGCTGACCCGCTCGACGGCTGACCCGCCCGGCGCGTGACCCGCTCGACGGTCGATCCGTCCGACGCCGGGCCCGCGGGAGGTCGTTGACAAGGTCCTTGACAACGACCCCCGCCGGCGGCCTCGCGGTCACTCCGCGAGGCCGGTCGTCACCTCACAACTCCACGGGCATCAGCTTGCCCGTGTGAACGTCGTAGACCGCTCCGCCGACGGCCAGTCGGTCGGGCAGGTACGGGTAGGTGCGGATACGGATCAGGTCGCGCCGGAGCGCGGCGTCCTGGTCGGGCACGGTGTGGAACTCCAGGCTGCGCGTGTCGACGCCGTATTCGTGGGTTATCAGGTCATGGACGTCCTCGTCGGTCGACTTGGCCATTCTGCAATCGGTGTGCGGCATGACCAGCACGCGGTCGACACCGAGGAGGTACACCGCGAGCACGAGCGTGCGCAGCACGTCGTCGGTCACCCGGGCACCGGCGTTGCGGAGGATCTTCGCGTCGCCGGCCCCGAGGCCGAGCAGCCCCAGGGGGTCGATCCGTGAGTCCATGCAGGTGACCACGGCGAGGCCACGCATCGCGCGGCCGGTCAGGTTGGAGTGCTTGAACGTCTGGGCGAACTTCTCGTTGGCGGCCAGCAGATCATCGAACGCTTCCGTCATGGTGCCAATGTTCCCGGATGGCGCCCGGGGGAACACGCCCGGGGTGCTCGGGATGGTCTTCGCAAAGGTCCCACGATCGATGGTCACTTCGGGTGATGATGATTCGACTCTGAGTGCAAGATCGTGGAGGCGGTTCGTGGGGATGACCGATTCGCTCGCCGGCTACCTGCGTGCCCGGGCCAGGTGGCGGCTCGACCGGGTCCAGCGCAGGGACGACGGCTGGAACGCGCGTTGCGCGCTGGCGCTCCTGGACGCCGCCGCGTACGCCGAGACCCTCCCCGGAGACGACCCGCTGATCGTCGCGCTGGGGGAGGCCGGGTGCTTCGGTCCTGAGGGTTCGGGGGAGTTCGCCCCGGGGGAGGCGGCCAGGCTCATCGACTTCTGGCAGGCCGGCGAGCCCTGGGAACTGCTGGCCGCCATCCCCCCGGAGGCGTCGCCCGCCTGCCGCCCGGCGGTCACCTGACCCGCGTTTGGGCCGTCTCGCTCGGGATACAGGGCGGAGCGGCCGTGCTCACGGGCACGGCGCCTGCCTCCAAAACCGGTTTCATCCTCGGAAACGCCTGGTTACCCTGATCGACGGTGTTGCCGAGCGGACGTAGCAAGGGAGTGGCGATGAGCGAGATCGCGCGCATGCGGGCCGTCGTACTGGACTGCCCCGACCCGAAGGCCCTGGCCGATTTCTACTCGGCCGTGGTCGGCTGGAAGGTCCTCCACGAGGACAGCGAATGGGTGTCACTGACCGACGGCGGGCCCTTCCGGCTGGCGTTCCAGCGGGCGGACGACTACCAGCCGCCGAACTGGCCCACCTCTGAGCACCCTCAGCAGTTCCACCTCGACCTGACGGTGGACGACCGCAAGAAGGCCGAGGCCGAGGTCCTGGCCCTCGGAGCCGTCAAGCACCCCTACCAGCCGGGAGAGGCCGACGAGGGCTTCACGGTCTTCCTGGACCCCGCCGGCCACCCCTTCTGCCTCTGCGACCCCACCTAGTCGGCCGCCGGGTCGGCGGCGTCGGGGTCGTAGCCGATCGCGCGCCGTTCGCCGGCCGTGCCGAGATGGACGCCAAGGGCCCCGCCGATCGCCGCGATGGTCGCGGCGAGACGCAGCCCCGAACCGTCGCGCCGGCCCAGTTCGGCGGGCAGCTCGACCGGCTTGCCGGTCGAGGAGACGGCCTTGATGGGGGCCGGGCCGGCCCAGGCCAGGACGAGCATGTCCTCGCCCTTGAGGAACCGCTGGGCCCGCACCCCGCCGGTGGCCCTGCCCTTGGGCGGGAACTCGGCGTAGTCGGAGATCTTTCCGCCGCCCGCCTCCGTGCCCGGGAGCGCCGAGACGGACCCGGCGACGGTGACCACACGGGCCTCGTGCGCCGGGTCGACCACGCCGAACCAGATGACCTTCGCGCCGTCGTCCAGGCGGATGCCGGCCATGCCGCCCGCCGGGCGCCCCTGCGGCCGTACCGACGAGGCGGGGAAGCGCAGGAGCTGCGCCTCGGTGGTGATGAACACCAGGTCGTGGTCCTCCGACACCAGCTCGACGGCGCCGACCACGCTGTCGCCTGGCTTGAGCCCGATGACCTCGAAGTCGTTGCGGTTCGCCGGGTACTCGGGCACGACACGCTTCACCGCGCCCTGGGCGGTGCCGAGCGCGAGGCCGTGCCCTTCGGGGTCGAGGGACCCGAGGCCCACGACGAGCTCACCGGCGTTGAGCGTGACGTACTCGCTGACCGGATGGCCCCCTGACAGGGACGGCGGGCTGGCCGAGGGCGGCAGCGTGGGCAGGTCGACGACCGACACCCTGATCAGGCGCCCGGCCGAGGTCACCACCCCCACCTCGCCGCGCACCGTCGAGCGCACGACCGACACCAGCACGTCGTGGGCCGAGCGTTCCTCTCCCGAGCCGAGGGCCGAGTCGTCGCCCGTGCGCGCCAGCAGGCCGGTCGAGGAGAGCAGGACCAGGCACGGGTCGTCGGCGACCTCCAGCGGGATGGCGCCGGGGACGGTGACGGCCCCGGCCTCCAGCAGGACGGTGCGGCGCGGCGTGCCGTAGGTCTTGGAGACCTCGGCCAGCTCGGCCGAGACGACGCGGTGCAGCCGGTCCTCCGACGACAGGATCGCGGTCAGCTCGGCGATCTCCTCCTGCAGGACCTGGCGCTCGCGGTCGAGCTCGATCTTGTCCAGCTTGGTGAGGCGGCGCAGCGGCGTGTCGAGGATGTAGTTGGCCTGGATCTCCGACAGGTCGAAGATCTCCATCAGGCGCGTGCGCGCCATGGCCGAGTCGTCCGAGGAACGGATGACCTGGATGACCTCGTCGATGTTGAGCAGCGCGACGATGAGGCCGTCGACCAGGTGGAGGCGGTCCTCGCGCTTGCGCCGCCGGTGGCTCGACCGCCTGCGCACGACCTCGACGCGGTGCTCGACGTAGACCCGCAGCAGGTCCTTCAGGCCGAGGGTGCGCGGCTGGCCGTCGACCAGCGCCACGTTGTTGATCCCGAAGGTCTCCTCCATCGGGGTCAGGCGGTACAGCTCGGCGAGCACGGCCTCGGGGTGGAAGCCGTTCTTGATCTCGATGACCAGGCGCAGGCCCTTGTGCCGGTCGGTGAGGTCCTTCAGGTCGGAGATGCCGGAGAGCTTCTTGGAGGTCACCAGCTCCTTGATCTTGGTGATGACCCGCTCGGGGCCGACGTTGAACGGCAGCTCGGTGACGACGATGCCCTTGCGGCGCGGGGTGACCTGGTCGATCGTGGTCTTGGCGCGCATCCGGAAGGTGCCGCGGCCGGTCTCGTACGCGTCCCTGACGCCCGCCAGCCCGATGATCGAACCGCCGGTCGGCAGGTCGGGGCCCGGGACGAAGCGCATCAGCTCGTCCAGGGTCGCGTCGGGGTTCCTGATGAGGTGCCGGGCGGCGGCGATGACCTCGACGAGGTTGTGCGGGGCCATGTTGGTCGCCATGCCGACCGCGATGCCCGTGGCGCCGTTCACCAGGAGGTTCGGGAACGCGCTCGGCAGGACCGTCGGCTCGGTCTCCTGGCCGTCGTAGTTGGGCTTGAAGTCGACGGTGTCCTCGTCGATCGACTGCACCATCAGCATGGCCGCCGGGGCCAGCCGCGCCTCGGTGTACCGCATGGCGGCGGGCAGGTCGTCGGGCGAGCCGAAGTTGCCGTGGCCGTCGACCAGCGGGAGCCGCATGGAGAACGGCTGCGCCATGCGCACCAGCGCGTCGTAGATCGCGGTGTCGCCGTGCGGGTGGAGCTTGCCCATCACGTCGCCGACGACGCGTGAGGACTTGACGTGCCCCCGGTCGGGCCGCAGGCCCATCTCGCTCATGGAGTAGAGGATTCGGCGCTGGACCGGCTTCAGTCCGTCGCGGGCGTCGGGGAGCGCGCGCTGGTAGATCACGGAGTAGGCGTACTCCAGGAAACTGGTGCGCATCTCGGTCGAAACGTCGATGTCGACGATCCGCTCCTCGAAGTCCTCGTCTGGCGGGGGTGTGGTAGTCCGTCGGGCCATATCGAACATTGTGCCGAAGGTCGAGCGTGCTTCGCGACTCGAAGGACTTTCCGGGCCGCCCCGCCGGCGCCGCGCGGCCTGCGGAGAGACCGCCCGCCCTCGCGATCACCGGGTGGTGCGGCCTATGCTTGACCAAGCGGTTGCTTGCTCAGTCTCTCGGGCTGGGCTCGGACGAGGAGGGCTACCGGAGACATGATCGAGTTCAAGCCCATGACCAGGAACATCGGCGCCGAGGTGACCGGGGTCGATCTGCGCAAGCCGTTGTCCGAGGACGAGGTCCACACCATCAGGCAGGGATGGCTCAAGCACAAGGTCCTCTTCTTCAGGGACCAGAACATCAACGACGAGGAGCACGCCCAGTTCGCGCTGCGGTTCGGCGACCTCAACATCCCCGCGTTCAACAAGGACCAGAGCAGCGCCATCCACCGTCTCGACCAGGTCGACCCCAAGGGCGAGGGAGGCGACGAGTGGCACAGCGACAACACCTTCGAGCCCGAGCCGCCCATGGGCTCGCTGCTGCGCTGCCTGGTGATCCCCTCGGTCGGCGGCGACACCATGTGGGCCAACGCCTGCATGGCGTACGAGGCACTGTCCCCGCCCATCCAGCGGCTCTGCGACGAGCTGACCGCCATGCACGACATCACCGGCTCGATGCGGAAGGCCATCTCCAAGGGGCACAAGTACGACCTCGCCGAGATGCAGGCGAAGTGGCCGCCGTACGAGCGGCCCGTCGTCCGGGTCCACCCCGAGACGGGGATGAAGTCCCTCTTCGTGAACCGGGCGTCCACCACCCGCCTGGTCGGCCTGTCGGACCGGGAGAACGAGGCGCTCCTGCCGTACCTCATCGACCACATCCGCTCACCGGAGTTCCAGGTGCGGCTGACCTGGCGGCCGGGCACGATGGCGTTCTGGGACAACCGCAGCACCCAGCACTACGCGGTGGCCGACTACACCGAGCGCCGCGTCATGCACCGCGTCACCATCGCCGCCTTCGACCAGCACAAGGCCTGAGCCCGCCTCGCCCGCGCGGACGATCCGCGGTCCAGGCAGGGTGACGTGACCGGGGCCTGAGCCGCCCTCGCCCGCGCGGACGATCCCTCGATCCCCGGGATCGCCGTGGTGGGCGGGTCCCGCCTCACCCTCGGGCTCTCCGGGAGCGGCGTTTTCGCTGTTCCGGCCCTCCGCCGGACGGTCGTCCACAGGAGGGCCGGATCGCGAGGTGGTCGTCCACAGGAGGGCCCGGACGGCCGAAAACGTCACCAGGACCTGGTACCAAGGACCCATGGTTGACGAGAACGGCCTGCGGGCCGAGGCGGAGCTGCGGCTGCGAGCCCTCGCGGGGGAGCACGCCCGGCTGCGGGACGACCAGTGGTCCGCCATCCGGGCCCTGGTCGTCGACCGGCGGCGCGCGCTGGTCGTCCAGCGCACCGGCTGGGGCAAGTCGGCGGTCTACTTCATCGCGACCGCGCTCCTGCGGGCGCGGGGCGCCGGCCCCACGGTCATCGTGTCGCCCCTGCTCGCCCTGATGCGCAACCAGATCGCCGCCGCCGACCGCGCCGGGGTCCACGCCGCCACGATCAACTCCGCCAACGTCGACGAATGGGACCTGATCCACGCCGAGGTCGAGCGGGGCGAGGTCGACGTGCTGCTGGTCAGCCCGGAGCGGCTCAACAACCCCGACTTCCGCGACCTGGTCCTGCCCAAGCTCGCGGCCGGCGCCGGCCTGGTGGTGGTCGACGAGGCCCACTGCATTTCTGACTGGGGCCATGACTTCCGCCCCGACTACCGCCGCCTGCGCACCCTCCTGGCCGACCTGCCGCCGGGCGTGCCGGTCCTCGCGACCACCGCCACGGCCAACGCCCGCGTCACCCGCGACGTCGCCGAGCAACTCGGCACCGGCGTCCCCCGTGCCGCAGGCGAGGGCGACCCCGGCGGCCTGGATGCGGTGTCCGGCGACCTGGATGCGTTGCCCGGCGACGTGGGCGCGGTGCCCGGAGACGGGCCCGCGCGGGAGGCCGGTCGCCGTGCCGCCGCCGGCACCCTGGTGCTGCGCGGGCCGCTCGAACGCGACAGCCTGCACCTCAGCGTCGTCCGGCTGGGCACCGCCGAGCAGCGGCTGGCCTGGCTCGCCGAGACCCTGCGCGAGCTGCCCGGGTCCGGCATCATCTACACCCTCACCGTCGCCGCCACCCAGGAGATCGCCGCCTACCTGCGCGACCAGGGCCACGAGGTCGCCGCGTACTCCGGGCAGACCGATCCCGCCGAGCGGCTCGCCGCCGAGCAGGCGCTGCTCGGCAACCGGCTCAAGGCCCTGGTCGCGACCTCCGCGCTCGGCATGGGGTTCGACAAGCCCGACCTCGGCTTCGTCATCCACGTCGGCGCCCCGGCCTCGCCCGTGGCCTACTACCAGCAGGTCGGCCGGGCGGGCCGAGGGGTGGAACGCGCGGAGGTGATCCTGCTCCCCGGCCCCGAGGACCGCGACATCTGGGCGTATTTCGCCTCGCTCGCCTTCCCGCCGGAGGCCGTCGTGCGTGCCACGCTCCAGACCCTGGCCGAGCGGGGCATGATGTCCACGGCCGCGCTGGAGACCCGCGTCGACCTCAGCCGCAACCGGCTGGAGACCATGCTCAAGGTCCTCGACGTGGACGGGGCGGCCAAGCGGGTCAAGGGCGGCTGGCAGAGCACGGGCCGCCCCTGGGCGTACGACACCGAGCGGTACGCGCGGGTCGCCGCCGAGCGCGCGGCCGAGCAGCAGGCCATGCTCGGCTACATCACCACCGAGGAGTGCAGGGAGGAGTTCCTCCGGCGCCACCTCGACGACGACACGGCGCGGCCCTGCGGCCGGTGCGACAACTGCACCGGCGTCCACCGTTCCGCCGACATCGCGACCGAGGCGGTTCACACCGCCCGCGAGCGGCTCCAGCGGCCCGGTGTCGACGTCGATCCCCGCCGCCAGTGGCCCATCGGGCTGAAGGAGCTCGGGCTGTCCGGCCGGATCCGCCCCGAGTGGGCGGCGGAGCCGGGACGTGCGCTCGGGCGGCTCACCGACATCGGCTGGGGCAACAGCCTGAGACGCCTGCTGGCGACCGGCGCCCCCGACGGCCCGGTGCCCGACGAGGTGTTCGCCGCCGTCGTGAAGGTGCTGAGCTCCTGGCGGTGGGCCGAGCGCCCGGTCTCGGTGGTCACCGTGCCGTCCTCGACCCGGCCGCTGCTGGTCGCGAGCCTGGGCGAGCGGCTGGCCGCCATCGGCAGGCTCACCTTCCTCGGCTCCCTGACCTACCGGCAGGGCCCGCCCGGCCGCCAGCACAACAGCGCCCAGCGCGTCCGTGCCCTCCGCGCGACCCTCGCGCCCCCGGAGGCCGACGTCTCCGGCGGCCCGGTGCTCCTGGTCGACGACCGCGTCGACACCGGCTGGACGATGACCATGGGCGCCATGATCCTCCGCGAGGCCGGCGCGCCCGCCGTCCTTCCGCTGGCCCTGGCCACTACCAACTGAGGGCCGGTTCTCAGGGCGGGCCGGAAGACTGGGGGGACGTAGGGGTGGTTACGGAGGGTGACGACGGTAGGGGTGCAGGGGTGGGGAGCGCGGCACTCAGGAGAGCGGCGACCGCCGCGCCCGCAGCCGCCGCGAGACCGGCCATCACCCATGCCCGCCGGAATCCAGGAGTAGGGGTCCTCCCGAGACGATCCTGCGGCATCTCAACCGAAATGATCGACCGCACCGCCTCCACCGGCCACGCGACAACCGATGATCCACCACCCCCCGGAACGACATCCCGATCCTCCGCACCGGCTTCTCCGAGCACCGAGACGCCCTTCTGGGACGCGGAGCCGCCCCTTTCGGCGGGCGCGGTGGTGCCAGGGACGGCGAAGTCGTCCCCTTCGGGAGGAATGTCGGCCGACGCGGCGGCGTCCGAGCGCGTGGCGCCGTCCGGGCTGGAGGGAACGCCGGGGGAGGACGTGCCGCTGTCCGGGGCCGGGGGGTCTCCTGTCGCCGAGGATGTGGTGCCCCCGGTTGTGGAGGGTGTGGTGTCCCCGGTCGCGGTGGAGGTGGTGTCTGGGGTTATGGACGTGATGCCTGGGATTGTGGAGCGTTCCTGGGTGCGGGCGGTCAGGAGTTCCTGGAGCTGGAGCAGGGTCTGGAGGGCATCGGCGGCGGTCGGCCGCCGCGCTGGGTCCTCGTCCAGGGCGGCACGCACCAGCGGAAGCAGCGCGGCGGGCAGCACGGAGAGATCGGTCTTCCTGGCAGGGAACCTCCGCCTGACGGCCCCCAAGATTCCCCCACCGAACCGAACCCGCCAGGCCCCGCCGAACCGAACCCGCTGTGCCCCGCCGAACCGAACCCGCCAGCCCTCGCCGAACGGACGCTTCCCGGATGAACCCTCCGAAGGCCCTGAGGGCACGCCGTACGGCGATCCCTCGGACGTACTGATCCGAGACGTACCAGCGAACCCGGCCGGAGAACCACCAGACCCGTCAGCCGGTGGTCTGCCGGTGGCGGCGAAGACCAGGGTGGCCGCCCAGGCGAAGATGTCCGCCGGGGGCCCGAGTTCGCCACCGCCCAACTGCTCGGGAGGCATGAACCCGGGCACGCTCATCGCGCCGTGGCTGCCCTGGGCGTGGGTGCCCAGGATGTGGTCCGTGCTGCTTTTGTCGTTTCTGTTGTCGATGGGGGGCCGGCAGGCGTCCAGGGCGGTGGAGACGCTGAAGTCGACCACGTGGGTACCGGCGGGGCCGAGCAGGACGTTTCCGGGGTGGAGGTCCCGGTGCACGATGCCGGCCCGGTGGACGGCGGCGAGCGCGGCGGCGGTGGCGGAGGCCAGGCTCAGCAGGCTCTTCTCGTTGAGAGGTCCGTGCCTGGCCACCAGATCGCGCAGGGAGTCGCCCTGGACGTACTCGCTGACGACGAACGGCCGCCCGATCCCGAGGCCGATGTCCAGAACGCGTGCCGTACCCGACTGGACGACCATGGACGCGGAGGTCAGCTTCGTGACGAACCGCCGCTCGGCCCGCCCGCCCGCCGGCAGCTCAGCCCGAAGCGACGTCAGAACGACATACCCCCCAGACCCACCGGCCGGCTCCCCGTCCCTCAGATCAGACCGCCCAGAGGACCTCGGTGCCGTCACCTCGGCCCGGGTGGACGGCTCCCCGGCCGCCGGGCCGGAACGGTCGGAGGTGTGCGTGGCCGCCCGGGTGGACGGCTCCCCGGCCGCCGGGCCGGGAGGGTCGGAGGAGTGCGGGGTCGCCCGGGTGGACGGCTCTCCGGCCGAAGGGCTGGAGGGGTGCGGGGTCGGCCGGGTGGACGGCTCCCCGGCCGCCGGGGCGGAACGGTCGGAGGGGTTCGGGGCCGCTGGGGCGGAGCGGTCTGAGGGGTTCGGGGCCGTCAGGCCGGATCGGCCGGAGGGCTTTCCGGTCGCCGGTGGGGCGAGGGGTTCGGCGAGGTATGTGGTGGTGCGGGATCCTTCGCCGAGGAGCGCGATCAGCCGGTACCCGCCCAGCCGATCCGGATCGTTCGGCCGTAACGGGCGAGGATCCGGCACTCCACCCTCCTGCGAGCTAGGCGGACGGCGATCGCACCACGAGGGGTGCTGGCTGCCCCGGTCCCCGGGCGCGAGCCGCTGGTGCGGCGCGGGCGCCGATGACCGAATGGGCCTTGGGTCGGCGGGACGGGTCAGGACGCCTGTCAGCCCGGGTGGGCGCTGAGCCGGCGAACGGACTACGGGTGCAGGCCTCATCAGAGCCGGTGGGCCTTGAGTCGGCGGGATACGGCTACCGGATCAGAACCGGGTGAGGGTCCTGGATCGGCAGGTACGTAGGCCGGGTCAGGACCGGGTGAGGGTCCTGAAGCGGCGGAGGGTGAGGGGGTGGGGGCTGGGTCAGAGGCGGGGGCGGGCGCCGAGGTTGCTGATGGCCTTGGCGGCCAGGGCGTTGCCCGCGGCGAGCGCGTCGGCGGGCTGCTTGCCCTCCAGCCACGGCTGCAGGAAGCCCGCGGTGAAGGCATCTCCGGCACCCGTGCCGTCGACCGACCGCTCGACGTGCTCGGCCGGCGCGCGGACGGGTTCCGCCCGGTTGTTGGTGTACCAGAGCGAGCCCTCGCCACCCAGCTTGATCACGACCTGGGGGAACCAGGCGGTGAGCACCTTGGCGGCGGACGCCGGGTCGTCGCGGCCCGTGAGCACCTTGGCCTGCGAGTCGTTGGCGAACAGCAGTTTCGCACTGTGGGTCCACTCCAGGAACGGCTCGGCGCCGGTGCGCTCCAGCGGCGCGGCGGAGGCGCAGTCGACCGAGATCGACATGCCCGCCCTGCGCGCGTGGTCGAGCGCGGCCAGGCCGGCGTCGCGCGAACCGTCGTTCAGGAGCGTGTACCCCGAGACGTGCAGGTGACCACCCTGGGCGAACAGGTCGCGGGGAAGGTCCTCGGGGGAGAGTGCGGCGTTCGCACCGGGGTCGGAGAGCAGCGTGCGCTCGCCCTTGTGCGTCACCAGCACCACGCAGGTGCCGGTCGGCCGCTCTGGGTCCATGACCAGGCGGGCGTCCACGCCGTAGCCCATGAGCTCCATGTCACGGTTACGGCCCGTGATGTCGGCGCCTCGGCGGCCGACGAAGGCCACCTCCGCACCCTCGACGGCAAGCCAGGAAGCGATGTTGGCCCCGGAGCCGCCACCATGCATGGTGACGACGGCCGGAGTGTCGCTTGCCCTGGCGAGGGGGTAGCGGGCGCGTGCGACCGCATCGGTCATCAGATCGCCCACCACGACAACCCGCGTCATGATGTCACCACCTTGTTGGCACTACAGGAGGCTGCTGACAGAAAACCTAACAGCTTCAAGCCGGGGCGTGGGGCATAGAGCGGACACCCGTGCACAGTCGATGCACAAGCGTTGCTCAACGTTCCCGCCGAGGCGCCCCGTACGCTCGTCGATGTGGAACCTGACTACCCCGCCCACTGGGAGGCGGACGTCGTCCTGGCCGACGGGGGCACCGCGCACCTGCGGCCCATCAGGCCGGATGACGCCGGCATCCTCCGCGCCTTCTACTCCCGCCTGTCCGACCAGTCGATCTACTTCCGTTTCTTCGGCCCCCGGCCGCGCCTGTCGGATCGTGAGGTGCGGTGGTTCACGACCGTCGACTACGTGAACCGGGTGGCCCTGATCGCGACCCTCGGTACCGAGATGATGGCGGTCGTCCGGTTCGACCGGATGGACCAGCAGGACAGCGCGGAGGTGGCGTTCCTGGTGGAGGACGCCCACCAGGGCAGGGGAGTGGCCTCGGTCCTCATGGAGCACCTGCGGGCGGCGGCCAGGGAACGCGGCATCAAGCGGTTCATCGCCGACGTGCTGCCGTCCAACAACCGGATGATGGCGTTCTTCCGCCAAGCGGGGTACACCGCGCAGAGCGAGTTCGAGGACGGGGTCGTGCGGATGACCCTGGACCTGGCCACCACCGAGACCTCCCTGGAGGTCACGACGGCCCGCGAGCACCGCGCCGAGGCGCGTTCGATCGAGCGCTTGCTCACCCCGACGTCGGTGGTGGTCGTCGGCGCGGGACGCGAGGCGGGCGGGATCGGGCAGACCGTGCTGCGCAACCTCCTCGGAGCCGACTTCAACGGCCCGGTCTACCCGGTCCACCGCGAGGTACGGGCGGTGGCGGGCGTGCGCGCGTACAAGAGCGTCTCGGCCATCGACGGGGACGTCGACCTCGCCGTGGTGGCCGTGCCCGCGGACGCGGTCCTCGACGTCGTCGAGGAATGCGCGGAGAAGGGCGTGAAGGGCCTGGTCGTCGTCTCGTCCGGCTTCGGGGAGAGCGGCCCGGACGGGCGGGCGCGGCAGGACGATCTCGTGCGCGTCGCCCGCTCGTACGGGCTCAGGGTGGTCGGCCCGAACTGCCTCGGCATCGCCAACACCGACCCCTCCGTCCGCCTGAACGCCACCCTGGCCGCCCACCTGCCCGGCCGGGGCCGTGTGGGGTTCTTCAGCCAGTCCGGAGCGCTCGGCACCGCCCTGCTCCAGCGGGTCGCCCAGCGCGGCATGGGCATCTCGACCTTCGTGTCGGCGGGGAACCGGGCCGACGTCTCGGGCAACGACCTCCTGCAGTACTGGGAGGAGGACCCGGCCACCGACGTGATCCTTCTGTACCTGGAGTCGCTCGGAAACCCCCGCAAGTTCGCCCGCCTGGCCCGGCGCACCTCGCGCAGGAAGCCGATCGTCGTGGTCAAGAGCGGCGGGACCACCCAGGGGGTGCCCGTGGGGCACGCCGCGCCGGCCCTCGTGCTGCCCGACACCGCGCTCAGTGCGCTGTTCGAGCAGGCGGGGGTGATCCGCGTGGACGACCTCACCCAGCTCTTCGACGTGGCCCAGCTTCTCGCCTACCAGCCGCTGCCCGGCGGGCCGAGGGTCGGCGTGGTCAGCAACTCCGACGCCATGGCGCTGCTCGCGGTGGACGCCTGCGTGGCGGCCGGGCTGGAGCCGTGTGCGGCGGCCAATCTCGGGGCCACGGCGGGGGCGCGCGACTACCGGAAGGCCCTGGCGGACATGGACTGCGAGGTGGACGCCATCGTCGCGATCTACATGCCGCCGGTGCCGGGGAACGCGGCCGAGGTGGCGGCCGAGCTCGTACGGGTGGCACGGGACACCGGCAAACCGGTCCTGGCGACCTTCGAGGGGCGCATGGGCATGCCGCCCGAGCTGCGCGTTCCGGGTGAGTCGGGCGAACCGGGCAAGGGGTCCATCCCCTCCTATCCCGCCGCCGAGGAGGCCGTACGGGCCCTCGCGCACGTCGTCCGGCACGCCTCGTGGCGGAAACAACCCCAGGGGACCTTCCCCGAACTCGGCTACATCGACACCGACGGCGCCAGGTCCCTCGTCCACCGCATCCTCACGCCCCCACCAACACCCATCGAGACCCCCACCCCCGAGGGCGGCACGTCCCTGGCGTTCGGAGGGGCGATGGAGGTCGACGCCGGGGAGCTGCTCGCCAGGTACGGGCTGGACGTGTGGCCGGCCGAGGTGGTCAACTCCCCGGCCGAGGCCGTGGCGGCGGCCGAGCGTCTCGGCTGGCCGGTCGTCGTCCGGTCCGCCGACCCCGAAGTGGCCCACCGCGCGGGCACCGTCCGGCTCGGGCTAGCCGACCCCGGCGGGGTGCGGCGCGCGTACGAGGACCTCGCGGAGCGGTTAGGGCCGCGCGTGATGCTGTCGGTCCAGCGGATGGCCCCGCAACCGGCCGTGCCCACGGTGGTGCGGGTGGCCGACGACCCGGACTTCGGGGCAGTGGTGTCGTTCGGGTTCGGCGAGGTCACCGCCCGCCTGCTCGGCGACGAGGCCTTCCGGCTCGCCCCCCTGACCGCCGAGGACGCCGCGGCGCTGGTCAGGTCCGTACGCGCCGCGCCCCTGCTGTTCGGGGAGTACGGCTACCCGCCGGTGGCCGTGGGCGCGCTTGAGGACCTGCTGGTCCGGGTGGGGCGGCTCGCCGACGAGCTTCCCGGGGTGGCCCGGCTCGACCTGGACCCCGTTCTGGTCGGGGAGTCGGGGGTGAGCGTGCTGGGCGCCAGGGTCGTCCTCCGGAGCACGATCGGCCCCCGCCCCGACCGAGGCCCCCGCCGCCTCCACTAGCCCTGCCATCCGCCCGGAGCCGGGACCGGTCACATGTGGCTCTGCCACCCGCCCGGGGTTGGGCCCGGTGGCGATGGTGCGGCTGGGGCCGGTGGCGATGGTG
Organism: Sphaerisporangium corydalis; assembly: GCF_025506355.1. Taxonomy (GTDB): domain Bacteria; phylum Actinomycetota; class Actinomycetes; order Streptosporangiales; family Streptosporangiaceae; genus Sphaerisporangium; species Sphaerisporangium corydalis. Next base: position 3,385 of record NZ_JANZYP010000026.1, on the reverse strand, counting down.
CGGCCGGGTCGCGTGCCGCCTTGGGTCTGTGGCGGGCATTCCCGGACGAGCCTGGCAAGGTGGGCGCCCGTGAGGTGAAACACCATGCCGAGACAGGGCAGGATGGACCTATGAGGGAAACCCGAGTCTCGGCCGCTGGCTTGCGCGAGGCTATCGAACGCAGCGGCTACTACCCCGATCTCGTGGCCGACGCGGCGGAGTCCGCGCTGGGCAAAGAGCAGGTCACGGCGTACGTGGTGCACCACGAGGCCACCTTCGACCCGGCGATGGAGGTACGCAGGCACGTCACGGTGGTCGTCCTGTCCCCCACCAGGCTGCTGGTGTGCCACACGGACGAGCACCCGCCCGCGGACGGCATGCCCACCTCACACGCGTCCACGACGACCGAGGCCGTGCGCCTCAGCCGGGTCCAGTCCGTCGCGGTCACCCGAGTGGTCCCCGACCCCGCCTCGTACGTGGCCGGCGTCCCGCCGACCGAGGTGACGCTCACGATCGGCTGGGGCGCGATCTCCCACGTCGACCTGGAGCCCGCCACCTGCGGGGACGAGAACTGCGAGGCCGACCACGGCTACACCGGCGCGATCACCGCCGATGACCTGTCGCTGCGGGTCAGCGAGGCCGCCGACGGTCCTGAGGCCGTGGGCAACGTCCTGGCCTTCGCCAAGGCCCTGTCCGAGGCGACGGCGCGCGCGGCGAGCTGATCCGGCACCCGGCCCGACGTGCGGCGCTTCGCGCTTGACCGGCGGTGTCAAGGTAGGAATCGGTTGAATATTCATAAGAGAGGGAGGGAAGGGGCCTCCTCCCATGGCTGAACGCCACAGGGTGTCCGCCCCGTGATCCGATGAACACGAGCCCTTTGATCACCCCCGCCGACCTGCCGGACGGCCCCGCCAACCTGCCCACTGACGTGCGGGGTGGTTCTGGTCGCCTGGGAGGCGGATCCGGTGACCTCGCCGGCGCGACGATCCTTGATGTGCGGTGGCGGCTGGTGGGGGCTCCGGGTATCGAGTCGTACAGGGAAGGTCATATCCCCGGCGCCGTGTTCTGCGATCTCGACCGTGATCTCGCCGCGCCGCCGGGCGACGGCGGGCGCCACCCCCTGCCGGACACCGCCGCGTTCCAGGACGCGATGCGGCGGCTCGGCGTGTCGGGCTCGCGGCCCGTCGTGGTGTACGACGACGCGGACTCCACGGTCGCGGCGCGCGCGTGGTGGACGCTGTGTTACTTCGGCCACCCTGACGTGCGGGTCCTCGACGGCGGGTACCGCCGGTGGGTGGACGAGGGGCGTCCGGTGACCAAGGACGAGCCGGTCCCCGAGCTGGGGGACTTCACCGCCACCCCGGGCGGGATGCCGGTGCTGGACGCCGCCGAGGCGAGCACGCTGGCCGACGACGGCGTGCTGCTGGACGCGCGGGCCGCCGCCCGCTACCGGGGCGAGGTCGAGCCGGTCGACCCGGTGGCCGGGCACATCCCCGGGGCCGTGAACGCGCCGACGACCGAGAACGTCGACCCGGCCGGGCGCTTCCACGCGCCGGAGTTCCTCAGGGAACGCTTCCTGTCGTTCGGGATCACCCCGGAGGTCCCCGTCGGCGCGTACTGCGGCTCCGGGGTCACCGCCGCGCACGAGATCCTGGCCCTACGCCTCGCGGGCGTCTCGGCGGCACTCTACGTCGGCTCCTGGTCCGGCTGGCTGACCGACCCCACCCGCCCCATCGCCAAGAGCTGACCGACCCCCTGGCGGACCGTCACCTGTCCGCTCGTCCGATCACCAACTCGACTGGTCACGGGTTCGGTCGGTCACAAATCCGACTGCTCATGGACCTACTGGTCATGGACCCGACTGGTCACGAGCCTGGGCTGCCCCGGACTCGACCGGGCCCCGGGTCCGGGTTGCCCCGAGCTCGGCCGGGCCACGGGTCTGGGCTGCCCCGAGCTCGGCTGGCCAGGGGCCGGGCTGCTCCGAGCTCGGCTGGTCACGGGTCCGGGCTGTGCCGGGATCGGTCGGGTCACGGGCTCGGTCGACTCCAGGGGAGCGGCAGGGGGTGGCCGTGGGAGCCGAAGCAGGCGAAGCCCGAGACGCCGGTCTTCTCGCTCGCCGTGGCGAGAGCCTCGGCGGGGGTGCGGCCGGAGATCAGCAACGTGTGGAAGAGCGTCATCAGCGTGAGAGCCTCGTCATCGCGAACCGGGACGAGGCCCGCGATCACGCAGGACGTGCCCTGTTCGAGGAAGGCGCCCGCGAGCCCCAGCGGGGCGCCGTCGACCGGAGCGTGCGCCATCCCGGCGTCGCACGCCGACAACACCACCAGCCACGGCGCCCGACCGACCCGGAGCAGGTCGTAGGCCATCAGCGGTCCGTCCTCCAGGGCAATGCTGGACAGTAGAGGACTCCTGACGCAGAAGTACCCATGCGCGGCGACATGCACGATCTCCGCCCGCTCCAGCACCCCAAGCACCCCCGCCACCGTGGCCTCCACCCGGACCACCGCACCGTCCGGGCTCCCGCCGTGAGGTGCGACCGTGTCGTCCGCCCCCGTGACCGCATCGTCTGGGGCTTCGCCGTGTGGTGGGACCGCGGTGTCCACCGTCAGGACCGCATCGTCCGGGGTCCCGCCGTGAGCCGTGACCGTGTCGTCGGCACCCACGACCGCACCGTCCGGGGTTTCGCCGTGTGGTGCGACCGTGGTGTTCGTTCCTGTGACCGTGTCGTCCGGAGTCCTGACATGAGTCGTGTCGGTGCTTTTGTAGGTGTGGAGGACCATTGCTGCCTCCGTGTCGGCGTGATCGAGTCCTGGGCCGGCGACGGCTGCCACTCGTACGGTTCGCGTTGGATGTGCGGCGGTGGGGGGAATGCCGGGGAGGCGGGCGCTCGATGTGAGCCAGGCGGTCGCGCTGGACGCCACGCATACCGCCCGGCCCCGGAACGAGGGGAGCACCGGCCACGGCAGGGTGTGAAGGGCGCCGGTCGGCACGACCACCACGGGTCCGTCTCCCAGGTCCCCGACCAGCGGCCCGAGCACCTGGTCGGCGAGCCGCCCGGCCTCGTGGGCCACCCCGCCGTGCGTCCCCGTGTCCCGCAGGCCCGCGCGGCGCAGGCCGTACCGGAGCCGGATCGTCGCCTCGGCGGCGGCGGTGTACGAGCCGAGAGGGTGCAGCACGCAGCGGTCCGCCCTGACGACGACGGCGAGGAGCCGGTCTTCGTGCCGTACGAACTCGATCAGCGCACCGTCGCCGAGCGCGGCCCGCAACCGCTCGACCGACAGCGGTTCCCGCGAGCGCCCCCGCGCCATGGACCGCCAATGCTCCGCCCACCCCAACACGACCTCGGCGACGAGGGAGGGAGGGGGATCGTTCAGAACGAGGGAGGGAGGGTCGTTCAGGACGGGCG
>NZ_JANZYP010000025.1 GCF_025506355.1 Sphaerisporangium corydalis | reverse complement strand
TCACAGGCCGTTGGTGTAGAGGAGCCGGTCGGGGGTGTCGGCGGGGACGGCGGTGAGGGTGGTGGTGGCGTTGTCGACGAGCCAGTTCTGGAGGGTGGCGGTGGGGGTGTCGCCGTGGGCTTGTTTGTACAGGGCGGCGACGCCGGTGACGAAGGGGGCGGCGTAGGAGGTGCCGTCGCCGGTTTTGGTGCCGGGGGCGGTGGTGCCGGGGGTGGCGGAGATGATGTCGAGTCCGGGGGCGAACAGGTCGACGCAGGGGCCGGTGTTGCTGAATTCGGCGGGGGTGTCGGTGATGGTGGAGGCGGCGATGGTGAGGACGGCGGGGGCGCCGGCGGGGGAGACCTCGCAGGCGTCGCCGAAGCTGTTGCCGGCGGCGGCGGCCAGGAAGACGCCGGAGCGGGTGAGTTCGTTGGCGGCTTCGTTGACGGCGGGGGATTTGGCGCCGCCCAGGGAGGCGTTGGCGACGGCGGGGCGGATGGCGTTCTTGGCGACCCAGTCGAGTCCGGCGATGATGCCGGAGAAGGCTCCGGCGCCTTTGCAGTCAAGGACGCGGACCGGGGCCAGGTGGATGTTGCGGGCCACTCCCCAGGTGGCGCCGCCGACGATGCCGGCGACGAAGGTGCCGTGTCCCAGGCAGTCGGTGGTGCCTTTGCCGTCTTTGATCACGCTGTAGCCGGGGGTCAGGCGGCCGGTGAACTCGGCGCGGGAGGCCGAGATGCCGCTGTCGAGGATGTAGGCGGTGATCCCGGTGCCGTCGTGGGCGACGGTGAAGGAATGGTCCAGGGGCAGCCGCCGCTGGTCGATGCGATCCAGACCCCACGACAGCGTCGGCGCCCCACGCCCCGCCGCCCAGGGCACGGCGGGCCCCCCGCCCCCCGCACCCCGCCCCGCACCCGGCCCTCCGCGATCCCGCCAGGCGGCGGGTGCGCCGTGGTCTGGTGCCTGGGGGGTGGGGGGGTGGTCGCCGAAGGCGCGGACCAGGCCGTCCTCTTCGACCGCGGCGACCTCGGGGTGGCCCAGCACCTCGTTGACCTGTTCGGGGGTGAGTGTCGCGGCGAACCCGTTGAACACGCTCTGGTACACGTACAACGGCCGTACCCCGGTCGGGATGATCACATCGGCCGCCAGCCCGCCGGGGCGCAGCCGGATGATGTACCGGCCCGGGATGGCGCTGCCCGCCGGGGCCCGCGACACCGTCACCCGCCCCCCGGTCTCCCCGCCCGGCACCCCCGGTGCACTCGGCCCGCCCGGCCCGCCTGGCGCACCCGGCCTGCCCGGTCCGCTCGCCGCCCCCGGTCCGCCCGGCACCCAGGGGGCCTCGCTTCCGCCCGGGACACCTGGTGCGCCCGGTCCGGCCGGCATGTCGGGGGCGGCGGGCAGGCCCGCGACGAGCGAGCCGAGCAGGACCGCCGCACCCGGTATCCGGGTCCACGTTCCCCTGCTCACATGGGTCCTGATGGTGGGGCGGATGGTCATCGCGTCCCTCTCGCAATCGGCTGCCGTGGCTGAGCGCAACCACTGATCATGGAATCTAACGATCAGTTACCCCCACCCGGCCAACGCTACTCTCTGTAAACACCTTGATCGGGTCACCCGTCCGCCGACCACCCTCAAGGAAGGGAGCGGGGACCAGGAAGAGAGGAGGGACGGCTCAGGGGGTGGCGGTGGAGCGGAGGATCTGGATGGAGCGGTTGGTGACCGGGAGGGGTTTGCCCGGAGGCCAGATCTCGCCGGTGGACCGCTCGTAGTCGGGTCCCTCGTCGCCGGTGTCGAGTACGGCCTGCCAGCCGGGGCCGAACTCCGGTCCCGGCAGGGAGAACGTGATGTCCTCGTGGTGGCCGTTGACGACCAGCAGGAACGAGTCGTCGGTGATGCGCTCGCCGCGCGGCCCCGGCTCGCTGATGGCCTGGCCGTTGAGGAACACGGCCATCGCCTTGCCGAACCCGCTGTGCCAGTCGCCCGAGGTCATCTCCGTGCCGGACGGGGTGAGCCACACGATGTCGCGGACGTCGCCCTCGGGGGAGGTCCCCTGGAAGAAGCGGCGGCGGCGGAAGACGGGGTGCTTCCTGCGGAACCTGGCCAGCGTGCGGATGAAGTCCAGCATGTCGGACTCGGACCCGAGCAGCGACCAGTCGACCCAGGAGATCTCGTTGTCCTGGCAGTAGGCGTTGTTGTTGCCGTGCTGGGTGCGGCCGATCTCGTCGCCGTGCAGCAGCATCGGCACGCCCTGGGACACGAACAGGGTGGTGAGCAGGTTGCGGCGCTGCCGGCGGCGCAGCAGGACGATCGCGAGGTCCTCGACCGGCCCCTCCACCCCGCAGTTCCACGACCGGTTGTCGTCGGTGCCGTCGCGGTTGTTCTCGGCGTTGTCCTCGTTGTGCTTGTCGTTGTAGGACACCAGGTCGGTCAGGGTGAAGCCGTCGTGGCAGGTGACGAAGTTGATCGAGGCGACCGGCCGGCGCCCGCTGTTGGCGTACAGGTCGGAGGAGCCCGCGAGGCGTGAGGCGAACTCGGGGAGCACCGACGGGCTGCCGCGCCAGAAGTCGCGCACGCTGTCGCGGTACTTGCCGTTCCACTCGGTCCACAGCGGCGGGAAGTTGCCCACCTGGTAGCCGCCCGGGCCGACGTCCCACGGCTCGGCGATCAGCTTCACCTGGGAGATCACCGGATCCTGCTGGATCAGGTCGAAGAACGACGACAGCCGGTCCACGTCGTGCAGTTCGCGGGCGAGGGCGGCGGCCAGGTCGAACCGGAAGCCGTCGACGTGCATCTCCGTCACCCAGTAGCGCAGCGAGTCCATGATGAGCTGCAGGGCGTGGGGCGAGCGGACGTTCAGTGAGTTGCCGCAGCCGGTGTAGTCGAGCATGAGGCGCCGGTCGGTGTCGAGCAGCCGGTAGTAGGACCGGTTGTCGATGCCCCGGTAGGCCAGCATGGGCCCCATGTGGTCGCCCTCGGCCGTGTGGTTGTACACCACGTCCAGGATGACCTCGATGCCCGCCTCGTGCAGGGCCTTGACCATCGCCTTGAACTCCAGCACCTGCCCGCCGCGCTGCCCGGCGCTCGAATAGGCGTTGTGCGGGGCGAGGAAGGAGATCGTGTTGTAGCCCCAGTAGTTGGTGAGGCCGCGCGCGACCATCGCGTGCTCGGGCACGAACTGGTGCACCGGCATCAGCTCCACCGCCGTCACGCCGATGCTGCGCAGGTGGTCGATCACCGCGCGGTGGCCGAGGCCCGCGTAGGTGCCGCGCTGCGCCTCCGGCAGCGCGGGGTGCCGCATGGTCAGCCCGCGCACGTGCGCCTCGTAGATCACGGTCTCGTGGTACGGCGTGCGGGGGAGGCGGTCGCTGCCCCAGTCGAAGAACGGGTTCACCACCACGCTCTTGGGCATGTGCGGGCCGCTGTCCTCGGTGTTGCGGTGGCCGGGGTCGGCGAACTCGTAGGCGAACAGCGAGCGGTCCCAGTGCACCTCGCCCTCGACGGCCTTGGCGTAGGGGTCGAGCAGCAGCTTGGCCGGGTCGCAGTGGTGCCCTGAGGAGGGGTCGTACGGCCCGTGCACGCGGTAGCCGTACCGCTGGCCGGGCATGATGCCGGGAAGGTAGCCGTGCCAGACGAAACCGTCGACCTCGGGCAGGTCGACGCGGGTCTCGGTGCCGGCGTCGTCGAAGAGGCAGAGTTCGATCCGCTCGGCGACCTCGGAGAAGAGCGAGAAGCTCGTGCCCACGCCGTTCCAGGTGGCGCCCAACGGGTACGGCTCTCCGGGCCAGACCTCACGCATGTAGCCTCATTGTGGTCGTGGAACGTCCGCGGTGCAGCTCGATCGCGTGCCTTGTCTCCTGGCGTGATCCGGTGCCAGGCCAGCTCCTCTCCGGTGGAGGCTCCGTTGCCACGTTCCCTGGATGCATACGTTCCGGCTCTACTGTCGATATTAGGGCCGTGACCCCGATTTGCCAGATCTTTTGCACGTCTAGGGGTGCCTATCCCACAGATCACGGCAACTTCCGCCACGAACGCTAGACACCCATTGAAACGGATATATGACCTTATATCCATACAAACGGGCGTAAAGCCCGGGGCGGGAACGAAGCGGCCCCCGCGTGACAGGCGCACGCGGGGGCCGGCACGGGTCGTCAGCCGATCAGTTCGGCGTTCAGCGTGATCGTCGTGCCGGTGAGGGCCTTGCTGACCGGGCAGTTGGCCTTCGCGTTCTCGGCGGCGGCCTGGAAGTCCTCGGCCGAGAGGCCGGCCACCTGGGCGCGCACCGACAGCACGATGCCGGTGATGCCCTCGCCCGGCTGGAAGGTCACGTCGGCCTTCGTCTCGACCTGCTGCGGCGGCGTGCCGGCCTGGGCGAGCCCATGCGACAAGGCCATCGAGAAGCAGGAGGAGTGCGCCGCCGCGATGAGCTCCTCGGGGCTCGTCTTCCCGTTCGCCTGCTCGGCCCGCGAGGCCCACGAGACGTCGAACGTCCCGACCCCCGAGGTGTCGAGCGAGACGGTGCCCGAACCGTCGAGCAGCGCGCCCTTCCACTGGGTCGTCGCGGTACGTGTCGTCGCCATTGAGATCATCCCTTCGGTACGGAACTCGTCGTAGCCGAACCTACACGCGCGCCTGGTGAGCCCGGTGCTCGGCTCGTACGAGATCCTCCACCTCCGCGCGCAACGCGAGGAACGCCGGCGAGCGCTTGTCCTCCAGCGACCGGGCGGTGGGCAGGCCGACGGTGAGGTCACGGGCGATCCGGCCGGGGTCGCACGACAGCACCAGCACCCGCTGACCGAGGAACACCGCCTCCTCGACGTCGTGGGTGACCATGATCACGGTCGTCGCCACGTCCTGCCACACCTGGCGGATCAGCAGTTGCATGTCCTCCTTGGTCTGCACGTCGAGCGCGCCGAACGGCTCGTCGAGCAGCAGCACGCGCGGCGAGCAGGCGAGCGCCCTGGCGATGGCGACCCGCTGCTGCTGCCCGCCCGACAGCCGTCCCGGTAGCGCCGAGGCGAACGGGGCCAGGCCCACCTCCGTGAGCAGCCGGCCGACGTGCTCCTCGCGCCGCTCGCGAGGGACGCCCAGCGACTCCAGCCCGAAGGCGACGTTGCGCGCCACGCTCCGCCACGGGTACAGCGACGCCGTCTGGAACACCAGCCCGCGTTCGGGGCCGGGGCCGGTCACCTCCCGCCCGTCCAGAAGCACCCGTCCGGAGGTCGGCGAGGTCAGCCCGGCGACCATCGACAGCAAGGTCGACTTCCCCGACCCGCTCGCGCCGACCACGCACACGAACTCGCCGGGCGCGATCGTGAGGTCCAGGTCCGCCAGCACCGGGACCCCGGGCTCGAACTCCTTGCCCACCCCTTCGAGGCGCAACGTCATGCCGCCCACCTTCCGACGCGTGCGCGCACCAGGCGCAGCGTGATGTCGATCGTCAGGCCGATCAGCCCGATGACCACGAGGATCGCGAAGATCCGGTCGGTCTGCAGGAACCGCTGCGCCCGGGTGATCCGGTAGCCGAGCCCGGAGGTCGCCGCGATCAGCTCGGCCACGACCACGAAGTTCCACGCGGCGGCGGCGTTGACCCGCATCGCGTCGATCATGCCCGGCAGCGCGTACGGGAAGACCACCCGCGAGGCGACGCGCACGCGGCCCGCCCCGAGCGTCGCCGAGACCTCAAGGAGCCGCCGGGGCACCTGCCGTACGACGTCGGCGGTCATCAGCGTGTTGAAGAAGACCACCCCGAGGACCAGCAGCGCGACCTTGGACGCCTCGCCGATGCCCAGCCAGATGATGAGCAACGGGATGAACGCCGAGGCCGGCAGGTAGCGGAGCAGGCCGATGACCGGTTCGAGCAGCGCCTGCGCCCAGGGGAGCGCGCCCATCGTGAACCCCAGCGGCACCGAGATCAGCACCGCGAGCAGGAAGCCGAGCCCGATGCGGCCGAGGCTCGCCCCGAGGTCGGTCCACAGGGAGCCGCTCGCCGCCATGTCGGTCCCCGCCGCCCACACGGCGGCGGGGGAGGGCAGGAAGGTGGGGTCGACCAGCCCGCTCGCGCTGAGCGCCCACCACGCCGTGACCGGCCCGGCCACCGACAGGGCGCGCAGGGCCCAGGCGACGCGGGCGGGCACGGCCGAGTTCAGCGGCCGGATCCGCCGCCCGGGCCGGGAGCCGCCCGGCGCGGCCGCTTCCGGGGCGGCGCCGGCCTCCGCGGCGGCGGTCCGGCCCGTCATGGCCGGACCGCCTGGACGGATCGCGGGTGAAGCCGGCCGGTCATGGCTGGACCGCCTGGACGAACTTCGGTTCGAGCAGGCCGTCCAGGGACGGGGCGGTGTCGACGAGCTTGCTGGCGACCAGGAAGTCGGAGATCTGCTTGGCACTGGCCGGCAGGTCATCGGCGAACGCCGCCCGGTTCCGCTCCAGCGTGAAGATCGTGGTGCCCTTGTCGTAGGTCTCGTAGTCGGCGACGCCGACCCCCGCGCGCTTGGCCATGATCTCAAGGGCCTTGGGCCGGTTGGCCCCGATCCAGGCGAGGGTGTCGAACCAGGTGTTCACCAGCGCCTGCACGGTCTTGGCGTCGGTGTCCACCATGTCCCTGGTCACCACGAGGTGGTCGGGGATGGCGCCGGGGAAGTCGGAGGAGGTGGCGATCGCGGTGCTGCCCGGCCGCTTCAGCGCGGTGGTGGTGAACGGGGCGAAGACGCCCACCGCGTCCACCCGGCCCGCGACGAACGCGGCGGCGGCCGCGTCGGTGGGCAGCGGCTGGAACTTCACGTCGGACTCGGTGAGGCCGGCCTTGCGCAGCGCGAGCAGCAGCAGGTAGTGGTCGACGGTGCCCTGCTCGGCGGCCACCGTCCTGCCCTTGAGGTCGGCCACGCTCTTCAGGCCGTCACGGGCGATGATCTGGTCGTTGCCGGTGGAGTTGTCGTTGACCAGGACCACGGTCTCCTTGGCGCCGCCGGCGGCCGAGGCCAGGGTGTCGTTCAGGGTCTGGCTGTTGGCGTCGATGTTGCCGGTCGCCAGGGCGTTGAGGCTGTCGGTGTAGCTGTCGAAGTACTTCAGCTCCACCTCGACGCCGTTCTTGGCGAACAGCCCCTGCTCCTCGGCCACCTGCCAGGGGAACCAGCCGGGCCACGCGCTGAAGCCGAGCTTGACCTTGGACACGGCGGCGGCGGAGGCGGTGGGGGCGGCGGCCTTCTCGCCGGCGCAGGCGGTGCTGAGGACGAGCAGGACGGCGGCGGGCAGGATGAGGCGCCTGAGTGTCATGCGGCTCCCCTCTCGGGCTTCTGGGGCGTGGCGGGGGGCTTCGGGAGGTGGCCGGCGCGGACGAGGCACCCGAGGGTGTCGCAGATGACGCGGGTCGCGATGAGCGCGGTGATCTCGGCGTGGTCGTACGGCGGAGCGCACTCCACCACCTCGATCCCGGCGAGCGGCTTGGCGCCGGCGATGAGCTGGATGAACTTCAGGACCTCGCGGGGCAGGAACCCGCCCGGCTCGGGCCAGCCGGTGCCCGGCACGAACGCCGCGTCCAGGCAGTCGACGTCGAACGACAGCCACACGGCCTCGGCGCCGTTCCAGGCGACCTCAAGGGCGCGTTCGGCGGCGGCCTCGATGCCCATCTCGACGCAGTCGGTGACGGTCATGATGGTGGTGCCGCGCTCCCTGCCCACCTTCACGCCGGGACGGGGCGCCTGCCAGCCGCCGATGCCGATCTGCACCAGGTTCTCCGGCGGCACGTTCGGGATGTCGGTCGCGTGGAACCACGGCGTGGTGTGCATCCGCTCGTCGAGGTCGGTCTCCTGCGTGTCGACGTGCCGATCGAAGTGAATGATGCCGACATTTCCGGAAACGTGTTGGGCGATGCCGCGGACCGTCGGATAGCCGATCGAATGGTCGCCGCCCAGCACGACGGGGAAGGCGCCGCTCTCGTAGACGTGCGACACCGCCTTGCTGATCTGGTCGAACGTCTTCTCGATGTTGGCGGGGATGGTGAAGATGTCCCCGAGGTCGGCGATCGTGATCGACTCGCGCAGGTCCACGCCCAGCTCGAAGCTGTACGGCCCGTACAGGGCCGAGATCTTGCGGATGCCCTGCGGGCCGAAGCGCGTACCGGAGCGGTAGGTCGTGCCGCCGTCGAAGGGGGCGCCCAGCACCGCCACGTCGAACTCGCCGCAGCGCCGCACGTCCTCCAGGTAGGGCGCCTTCAGGAAGGTGTTGATCCCGGCGAAGTGCGGGAGCTCTCCCCGGGAGAAGGTCGGGATCGTCCGGTCGACGATGGAGTCCGCGCCCGGCAGGCCCAGCTCCAGCCCCCGCTCGATCTCCCGCTGGTGCATGGTCTGGGGAAGCCCGGCCTCGCGTTCGACGGCGTAGCGGGCCTCGGGTCCGTAGTTGTCGTGGAGGTGGCCCACGGCACTCCCTTTCGAGAACGCCCCACTCAGGAGGCAGCCGACATGACTGTCTCCCGGGTTTTTGTCCCGCCGTGGAACGGCCTCGGCCGTCTGCACCTCTCGGACCAGCCCCTCACCGGCCGGGAGGGCGGAACCCTAGGTGCGCCCCACCGCACAGACGGTGAGTCCCTCTCATGACATAGCCAGGCTGTTACCCCTGGGTTTCCCGCCCGTAGCGGCTGGGTGACGTACTACGCACCGGGCGCCGGGCGGGGTGCTCGAAGCATCCGATACCCGACCCGATTACGCACGCGATACCGCGCGGGTATCGTTCCCGGTAATGGACCTACGCGTGCTTCGCTACTTCGTGGCCGTCGCCGAGGAACGCCACTTCGGACGCGCCGCCCTCCGCCTGCACATGACCCAGCCGCCGCTGAGCCGGGCGATCAGGCAACTGGAGACCGATCTCGGCGCCGTCCTTCTGCACCGCTCGTCCACCGGCGCCACGCTCACCGCCGCCGGCGTCGCGCTGTACGAGGAGGCGCGCACGCTGCTGGAACGGGCCGAGCGGGCCCGCGCCAGGGTCGTCGCCGCGGCCGGCACCGTCACCATGACCATCGGCACGCTCGCCGACAGCGCCGAACAGGCCGGCACGCGCCTCGCCGCCGCGTTCCGCAAGCGTCACCCCGGAGTCCGCGTCCGGATCCGCGAGGCCGACTTCACCGACCCGACCACGGGCCTGCGCGCCGGGCTCGTCGACGTCGCCATCACCCGTGCGCCGTTCGACGACACCGGGATCAGCACCCACGTACTGCGCTCCGACCCCGTCGGGGTGGTCCTGCGCACCGACGACCCGCTCGCCCGCCGAGGCACCCTGCGCCTGCGCGACCTCGCCGGCCGCCAGTGGTTCCGGCTGCCCGAGGGCACCGATCCCATCTGGCACGCCTACTGGACCGGCACCACGCCGGCCGGAGAGCTTCGCGACGGGCCCATCGTCCGCACCGCCCACGAGTGCCTGCAGGCCGTCCTCTGGAACGGCACGATCGGCCTGACGCCCCTCGCCCACGCCCTGCCCGAGGGCCTCACGTCCGTCCCGCTGACCGACATGCCGCGCAGCCGCCTGGTCGTCGCCTGGAACACCGACAACGCCGACCCGCTCGTCCGCTCCTTCACCCGCATCGCCACCTCCGCCTACCGCTCGGTGCCCCCTGCCACCTGAGTCCGGCGACGAGGCGGGGTGATCTTCACCGCGTGGGCCTGCTCTCCGCGAGCACGGCGAGCTGCTTGGTGACCAGGCCCCAGCCGTCGAGGAAGCCGAGTTCCTCGTGGCGGGCGCGGGCGGCCGGATCGCCGTGCCGGACGATGACCCGGTAGTCGGTGCCGTCCGGGTGATCGCTCAGCGTGATCTCGGCCGTCATGGGCACCGGAGCGGGACTCGCGGGGCGCCAGGCGCTGTCGATCGCGTTGGTGAACACGATCCGCTCGAGTTCGTCGACGACGAGGAAGCTCGCGTCTATGTGCGGGAAGAAGTCCACCCCGTCGTCGCTCAGCCGCGTCACGAGTCCGCCACCGGGCCGGACGTCGAGGCGGTCGACGCGGCAAACGCTCGGCGCGGGGATCCACCACTTCTCGAAACTGGACGGATCGGTCCACGCGCTCCACACCGCGGCGCGGGGGGCGCGGATGACCCGCTGCAGGGTCAGGTCAAGATCGGGGTTCATCATTGATTCTCTTTCTGATCGGTGACAAGGAGTTCGAGCCGGTCGGTGCGCTCTTCCCACAGCCGGCGCTGCTCGGCGAGCCAGCCGTCGACCAGAGCGAGCCGGTCGCGGTTGAGCACGCAGGTGCGCACCCGGCCGAGCTTCACCGTGCGGATCAGCCCGTTCGCCTCCAGCGTCCGCACGTGCTTCATGAAGGAGGGAAGGGTCATCGGGAACTCGGCGGCGAGATCACCCACACTCGCCGGGCCACGGCCAAGACGCCGGATGACGCCCCGCCGCGTCGGGTCGGCGAGCGCGACGAACACACCGTCGAGCTCCACCGAATACTGTGCCATGCGGCTAAGTATGCCCGAACGCAAACACTTAGCGCAAGAGCAAAGTATTCACGTCGTCCCCTGCGTCGGTACGCGCGGGCTGCCCGCCGTGGCTCGTGCGCGGCGGGTGGTCCGGGTGGGTTCGTCCGGACCACCCCGGCCTCGGCTAGGCGATCTTCATGGTGGCTCTGTCGATGATCGAGTCGAGGTCCAGGCCGGAGGGGAGGGTGCCGAAGGCCAGGCCCCGGCCGGGGTCCAGGCGGGAAGCGCAGAAGGCGTCGGCGACGGCGGGGTGGCTGTGCCTGACCAGCAGGGACGCCTGCAGGACGAGGGCCAGGCCCTCGACGACCCTGCGGGCACGGTACTCGATGGTGGCGGTGTCGGTCAGGGAGTCCTTGGCCTCGCGGATGGCGGCGTCCAGGCGGTGGTCCCCGCCCGCGGCGAGGCCCACCTCGGTGAAGAAGGCGTCGAGGGTCTCGGGTTCCTTGGCCGTGGATCGCAGCACGTCCAGCGCCGCGACGTTCCCCGACCCCTCCCAGATCCCGTTCAGCGGGGACTCGCGGAACAGCCTCGGCATCTGCGACTCCTCGACGTACCCGTTGCCGCCCAGGCACTCCAGCGCCTCGGCCGCGTGCGCGGGGGCCCGCTTGCACACCCAGTACTTGGCCGCCGCCAGCGCCGTGCGGCGCAGCGCGCCCTCGCCGGTGTCGCCGCGGATCGCCTTGTCGGTCGCGCCCGCCAGGCGCACCATGACCGCGGTGGCCGCCTCGGACTCCAGCACCAGGTCGGCGAGCACGTTGCGCATCAGCGGCTGCTCGGCGATCTCCCTGCCGAACGCCTTGCGGTGCGAGGTGTGGTGGACGGCCTGCGTCACCCCGTACCGCATGCCGGCCGCCGAGCCGATGACGCAGTCGAGCCGGGTCATGTTCACCATCTCGATGATCGTGCGCACCCCCCGGCCCTCCTCGCCGACCAGGAACGCGACCGCGCCCTCGTACTCCACCTCGGCCGAGGCGTTGGACCTGTTGCCGAGCTTCTCCTTCAGCCGCATGATCCGCATGGCGTTGCGCGAGCCGTCCGGCAGCACGCGGGGGAGCAGGAAGCACGACAGGCCGCCCGGGGCCTGCGCGAGCACGAGGAAGACGTCGCACATGGGCGCGGAGTTGAACCACTTGTGGCCGGTGATCGCGTACGTGCCGTCGCCGAGCGGTTCCGCCTTGGTGGCGTTCGCGCGCACGTCCGAGCCGCCCTGCTTCTCGGTCATCGCCATCCCCGCCAGCGCCCCCCGCTTGGCGGCGGCCGGCCGCAGGCCGAAGTCGTAGTTCCGCGACACCAGCAGGGGCTCCCACTCCGAGGCCAGGGCGCGGGTGTGCCGCAGCGCGGCCACGCTGGCGTACGTCATCGAGATCGGGCAGCCGTGCCCGGCCTCCACCTGGGACCAGACGTAGAACTTCGCCGCGCGGGCGACGTGCGCGCCCGGCCGGGGCGAGGCCCACGGGGTGGCGTGCAGGCCGTGCCCGACGGCCACCGCCATCAACTCGTGCCACACCGGGTGGAACTCCACCTCGTCGATCCGGTTCCCGTACCGGTCGTGGGTGCGCAGCACCGGAGGGCACTCGTTGGCCAGGCGGCCCCACTCCTGGGCCCTGGCCGACCCCGCCAGCGTCCCGAGGGTGCGCAGCTCGCCGAGCGCCCAGTCGGCGTCCTCACGTTTCACTCCCCCAACGAGGGCAGGGTCCGCGGACACATCGTGACCGGTGAGCGGGGGGACCTGGTTGAAGACGTCGTGCGTCAAGGGAGCCTCCGGGCGGGTCGACGCGTGGTTGTCCGTTTTCGCTGCGCGCTTCATGATGCGCGCTTCTTCATCCATCTCAACATTTCCCAGGAACAGTGGGATGCTCGGGTCGCGAACCGAGGAGGGGTGGGGCCGGTGGAGGCGCCTGGATCAACCGACGACCGGTTGCTTCACCAACGCGTCGTCGGCGGGGACGCGAGCGCCCTGGGCGAGGTGCACGACCGGCTGTACCCACTGGTCCTCGGGCTCGCCATGCGGGTGACCCGGGACCGGGTGGTCGCCGAGGACATCGTCCAGGAGGTCTTCGTCACCTTCTGGGAGCGCCCGCTGGCCTTCGACCCCGACCGGGGCTCGCTGCGGTCGTGGCTCGCGACCATCGCCCACCGGCGCGCCGTCGACCACGTCCGCACCGAGGAGCGCCACCGCGTGTCGGCGCTCGGCCCCCGCATGGCCGAGCCGGAGCCGAGCCCCCTGGAGGACTGGGTGCTCGCCGCCGACGAGGCCGCCCGGGTGCGCGTCGCGGTCAGCAAGCTCCCCGGGGGGCTGCGCGAGGCCATCGAACTCGCGTACTACCGTGGCCGTACGTATCGTCAGGCGGCCGAGGAACTCGGGCTGCCCGAGGGCACGGTCAAGTCCCGGATCCGCCTGGGCCTCCGCAGGCTCGCCGACGAGCTCGCCGAGAAGGAGGTGTGACGATGGAACACCTTTCGCGGCCGGGAGAGGAGGTCCCGGGGACCTCCGACCCGGTCACCCGCCTGCGTCTCGACGTGACGTCCGAGACGGAGTCGATCACCGGCGCGCCCTCGGGCGCCCGGGCGCGGCTCCTGACCGCCGCCCGCTCGGCCCGTCGTCCCGCCGTCACCACGGGGTTCGTCTCCTCCTTCGCGGGCCGGGTCGCCGCCATGGACGCCCTGCTGGCCTCCGCCTCGCCCGCCGACTGGACCCAGAAGATCGTCGAGGGCTGGACGCTGCAGCAGCTCGTCGCCCACCTCGCCGCCACCGACAGCCTGGTCGCCGCGGCGATCGGCGCCCCGGTCGCGGGGCCGCCGCTGGCCGCCAACGAGGTCCTGACCCGCACCGCCGACATGATCGCCTACGCCGACGGCCTCACGCCCGAGCGCACCCGCGCCGACTGGCTGGACCAGGCCGAGGCGATCTACGCGCACGCCGCCCCGATGGAGCCGTCGACGCCCATCGATCCCGGCGGCATGAGCTTCCCGGTGGCCGACCACCTGCTCGCCCGCATGCTGGAGACCTGGATCCACACCGACGACGCCGCCAAGGTCCTCGGCCGTGCCCTGCCGCGCCCGATCACCGAGCACATCCGGCCGACCGCCGACTTCTGCGCGCGGCTGCTGCCGTGGACGATGCTGCTGTCCGGGGTGGACGGCGGGGACCGCGCCGTGCGGCTCACGCTCACCGGCCCCGGGGGAGGGGCATGGCACGTTCCGCTCGACGTGGCCCGCCCCGCCACCCCCGACGACGGCTCGCCCGCGCACGCCGCCATCACCTGCGACGTGGTCGCCTTCTGCTTCATGCTCGGCGGCCGGGGCGCCCCCGCGACGTTCCCCGCGCAGTTGGAGGGGGACGCCGAACTGGCCCGGCTGGTCCTCGCGACCGCGCCCGCCCTGTCCGGGCCCTGACACCATTCCCTCCGACCGGTCCTCCCGGTTTCCTCCTTACGGAGGATCGGACCGGCGGGAAAGGCGCGCTAGATTCGTGTCATGAACGATCCGGGTGGGATGCGCGCCTCGGACGCCGAGCGTGAAGCCGTGGTGGAACAGCTCAGGGAGGCGTCCGTCGACGGCCGTCTGACGCTGTCGGAGCTGACCGAGCGCACCGAGGCCGCCTACCTCGCCGTCACCCACGCCGAGCTGGCCCAGGTCACCGCCGACCTGCCCGGCGGCGCGAGCGTCCCCCGCGGAGCCGCGTCCCCGGCCTTCCCCGCCGCCCGGCCCACCGGCAGGAGCCGGCGCTGGTACGTCGCGGTCATGGGCGACACCAAGCGGCGCGGCAAGTGGAAGGTCGACCAGGAGATCGGCGCCGTCGCGGTGATGGGCGACGTCACCATCGACCTGCGCGAGGCCGAAGTGCGCTCCAACGAGATCGACATCGTCGCCACGGCCGTGATGGGCGACGTGAAGATCATCGTGCCGGACGGCGTGGACGTCGACCTCAGCGGGGTCGCGATCATGGGCGACAAGAAGGTGAACGTCATGGAGGCGCCGCCCGGGCAGAACGTCCCGGTGGTCCGGGTCCGCGCGTACGCGGTGATGGGCGATGTCAAGATCATCGGTGACTCCCACGCCGAGCCGATCAAGCGGTCGTTGTTCGCCTGGAGCGAGTGGTTGCTGGAACGGCGGGCCGACCTGCGCTCGGAGACCCGCGAGGGCCTGCGCTCGCTGCGGGAACATCACCGCGAGCTGCAGCGCGGCCACCACGACGCGATGCGCGACCTGCACCTCGGCCTGCGCGAGCAGCGCCAGCAGGCCCGCCAGTACCGCCGGGAAGGCCGCCGCGGCGGCCCTCCCATGCCCCCGCCACCCCCCGAGCCCCCGTACCCGCCGTACCCGCCCCGCCCGTAGGACCCGGCGGTCCGTGGGGAGACCCGTCCAGCCCGTGGGACCGGCCGGTCGGTGAGGTCCGGCCGGTCCGTGGGGGTCAGCCAGCGGCCGCCGCCGCGGCGGCCTGGATGGCCTTGCGCAGGGCCCGCGGCACCGGGGCGACCACCTCCGACAGCTCGTCGCTCCGCCCGCGCACGGCCCGCCACTGAGCGCGGGGCCGTACGGTCCTGAGCCGCACCGTCGCCGCCAGGGCGGCGAGCGCCGCGTCCCTCGGGTCCAGCCGTGCGGCGGGCTGCCCGCCGCGCAGCGCGGTCGAGGCCGTCGAGACCAGGCCCTTCACCACGCGCGTGTCCCGTACGCTCACCTTGGTCGTGGGCAGGACGCCGAGGAACCGGCCGTGCTCCACGCGGATCCAGCCGCCGGACTCCAGCCGCTCGCGCACCCCGCGCACGGTGGCGCGCGAGCCCTTGCTCACCCAGTGCTGCCAGCTGCGGCGCCGCGAGTGGGCGATCTGCTGCAGGACGCCGTCGAGCAGGGGGTCCGACAGCGCCGGCGTCCGCACGACCGGGCCGCCGGTCGCGTCGGCGAGATGGCCCTGGATCATCAGCTCCGCCAGGACGGCGGCCCGGATGAGCAGGTCGAGATGCCAGCGTTCGGCCATCTGTCCCCGCTCGGTGTCGTAGGCGAGAAGATAGATCCGCTCGTACAGCGACTCTGGCATCTCCACCGGTCATTCCTCTCCGTCGTCGCTTTCGGTGCCACCACCGGCGGCGCCGTCATCGGCCTTGGGCGGCCGGCCGCGCTTGGGTATCCGCCCGGCCTCGCCGGGGAGCCGTCCCGCGCCCGCCAGGGCCCGGCGGAGCAGGAACTCGATCTGCGCGTTCGTGCTGCGCAGCTCGTCGCCCGCCCACCGGGTGATCGCGTCGTGGACGGCCGGGTCGAGCCGGAGCAGGATCTTCTTGCGTTCCGTCACTGGTACAGGGAGCCGGTGTTGACGACCGGCTGCACGTCCCTGTCACCGCAGAGCACGACCAGCAGGTTGCTCACCATGGCGGCCTTGCGCTCGTCGTCCAGCTCGACGACGTCGGCGGCGTCGAGCCGCAGCAGGGCCGCCTCGACCATGCCGACCGCACCCTCCACGATCTGCTTGCGTGCCGCGACCACCGCGCCGGCCTGCTGGCGCCGCAGCATGGCCTGGGCGATCTCCGGTGCGTACGACAGGCGCGTGATCCGTGACTCGATGACCTTCACCCCGGCGGACGCGACGCGCGCGGAGATCTCGGCCGACAGCTTGCCGGTGATCTCGTCGGCGTTGTCGCGCAGCGAGAGCTGCCCGTTGTCGTGGGAGTCGTACGGATAGTTGCCGGCGATGTGCCGGACCGCCGTCTCGGTCTGGATGGCGACGAACTCCACGAAGTCGTCGACCTCGAAGACCGCCTTGGCCGTGTCCTCGACCTGCCACACCACGACCGCCGCCATCTCGATCGGGTTGCCGTCGGCGTCGTTGACCTTGGCGACGTCGGTCTCGTGGTTGCGGATCCTGGTCGAGATCTTGCGCCGCATGGTGAACGGGACCACCCACCGCAGCCCGTCCGTGCGCACCGTGCCGAGATAGCGGCCGAGGAGCTGGACGACCCTGGCCTCGCCGGGCGCGATCGCCATCAGGCCGGTGAGCAGCAGGCACGCGACCACGAGCAGGATGATCCCCAGCGTGGCCAGCAGGACGGCCTCGTTCTGGTTCCCCTGGTTCACCAGCAGCACGCCGATGACGGCCATGATCAGAGTGATGCCCAGCACGGGCCAGCCCGACAGGCTGATCGGCCGTCGCTCGCTCACCTGCGGCGCCGGCATCCGCACGGCGACCTTGTCGATGTTCTCCACCACAACCCCGTTCCCTTCGACCCTTCGCGTATGGCACAACCATAGCAAAGTGATATCACTTTTCAAGCCCTCGTTCTCAGGGGTCGTTGGCCGGGGTCGCGTCATGGCCTCGCTGGGGTCGAGGATCGCGATGGGTGCGCGCGGCGGGCCATTGGGCTTTAGGCTTGACTAAAGGTTTAGGTAGACCTAATGTTGAGTCAGTGGAAGTGACAGGACGAGAGCGAGCTGGCTATGGCCCTACGACGGCAGGCGGATCGCCCCGCCTTTGAGCAGCGGCAGTCGGCCGAGCCCGGCGGCCTCGCCCAGGAGATCACCGACGAGATCACGTGGTACATGCGTGAGCACAAGATCTCCCGAGCCGACCTCGCCGCCCTCATGGGCGTGTCCGCGGGCCGGGTGAGCCAGATCCTGTCCGGCGACGAGAACCTCACGTTGCGCACCGTCGGCGCCGTCCTGGACGCGCTCGGCACCCGCTTCGAGTTCAGCCTGAACTCCCTGGGCGTCACCCGCGAACTCCTCGAGGACCGCTGACCCCACCGGGCTCCTGGGTGCCGGGCACTGTCGACGCGTGACGTCGCCCGGCCCGTCCGCGGTGCGGCCCGGTTCAGGCCCTGGTGCCCGCCGGCCTCGTGGGCACGCGGGTCTGCCACCAGCACTCCGGGAGCTCGGCTCAGGGATGCGACCGGGCCCTGGTCAGGTCGAGCACGGCCGGGTCGTAGCGCGGGAGCGAACGCAGCCCGCACCGGTACGCCGAGTCGAGCAGGCGCGACAGCTCCCGCTCCGCGTCGTGGACGAGCACCCCGTGCAGCCGCCCGAAGTCGTTGAGATAGCGCTGGTAGCGGACCTTGTTGGTCACCGCGGAGCCGCCGAGGGCGGCGATCACCTTCGACCTGCCCACGCTGTCCTCGATGAGCGTGGCCACGTCCAGCCGCCGTTCTATCGCCTGCAGCCGGGCCTGGACGCGTTCCTTGCGCCGTTCCTCCACCGACATCCGCTGGCGGATGCGCTCGTGGTAGTGCTCGGCGGCCATGCTCAGCTCGTGCACGGTCCAGGAGTCGTCGATCCGCCCCTCGCACCAGATCTCGCGGTCCTCCGCCATCGTCTGGTGCAGCCGCTCCAGCAGTGACGCCAGCCAGAACGTGAGTATCTCCTGCGCGAGCGAGCGGCGCCCGTCCTGGCGCTGGCGCATGTACCCCAGCCAGAGCCCGCTCGGGGCCACGACCCCCACCAGGGCGTGCAGCTTGTCGCTCACCCCGGTCACCAGCAGGGCGACCGCCGTCGTGGCCACCGCCGTCAGGACGATCACCAGCAGGGCGAGCCACCGGCTGCTCGGGCCGAACGGCCGGCCGAGACGCTGGCAGCGCAGGACCAGGAAGACGGTCGCCGAGACCAGCGCGAGCAGGAAGGTGAGGCCTAATCCCGCGGCCCCGTCCATCATGCGGTCGCCTCTCGTTAGATCCGCTCCCATGCTCCCATGCGAATCGTGGATCAACTAGCGCTTATCCGCGAACTCCCTCCGCCCCGCCCCTCGTATCTCTCAGAACCGGTAGCGCAGGATGCGGCCGACGTTCCTGAAGCCGGGAAGGTGCGCCAGCACCCACATGCTCACGCGCCCGGAGCGGGGCATCCTCTCCACCCCCGGCATGTCCACACTGCGCAGGGCGTCCACGCACGTCAGCCCCTCGTGCCACCCCTCGATCTCGTAGGGGTCGCCGACGCCCCAGTGCAGCGTCGCGCCGGAGTTGCGCACCGCGGGCACCAGCCGTTGCAACCGGATCCCCATCGGGCCGTAGCAGTCGAACAGGAGCACCCCGCTGGGGAACCGCGCGGTGATCCGCTGGATGAGCCGTCTGCCCTCCTCCTCGCGCAGGTACATCGTCAGGCCCTCGAAGACGGCCACCACCGGACGATCGGCGGGCACCTCCTCCAGCCAGCCGTCGTCGGTGACCGAGGCGCCGATCATCGTGTACGCACCCTCGGGCCGGGGAAGCAACCGCTCGCGCAACGCGACCACCTCAGGATGGTCGACGTCGAACCAGCGCGCCGGCGCGAAGGGGCGCAACCGGAACACCCGTGTGTCCAGCCCGCAGGCCAGATGCAACACCGTGGCCTCCGGGCACTCGGCCAGGAACCCAGCGGTCCAGTCGTCCAGCGTCCTGCCCCTCAGCGCAATACCGGCCGCCGACGTCGCATCGACCCCCGTCTTACGAAAGTCGTAATCGATCCGCCCCACCAACGCCTCGGCCTCCCGATCCCCCAAGATCGGCTCCACCGAACGACTGTCCAGCGCCCTCCCGTACAAGGTCGCCAGCATCGTCTCCTTAGCCCCCCCAAGCCCGACCTTCTCCCCACCCACGCCGTCTCCCGCTCCTGTGTCCATCGTCGGCCGCTCTTCACCATCACACCGCCCTTAGCGGTGCTAAGGCCTCACCTTAGCATCGCTAAGGAACGAGAAGTCGTGGGCTCCAGATCGTGGTGGAGCAGAAGGAAACCTCCAGTAGCCGCGCACCCCGCCACGACGTTCTCTCGCTCGTCGGGCTCGGGGGCCTCGGTGAGCAGCGACTGCAGGGCGTCCCAGCCTCGGGTCTCGGGAAGTCGGGGAGTCGGGGAAAGAAAGAGGGCGCGATCTGTGGACCACGCCCTCGGGGGCCAGAAGCCCCGGGTAAGCCTGTGATCGCTTTCGCGACTCCTCCAATGTACGCGGTCGCGCCGCACGGCATCGTGATTTCCGCCGGCCTCGGTCCGGCTCGCGGAAATCCTGGTACGACCCGGCCCTGGGATGCGGGCGGGTGTGTCACTTGCCGGCGAGTTGGTACGAGACCACGCGTCCGGTCGCGGTCTCGTACCAGCCCCAGGTCGTCGCCACTTCCTGGAGCAGTCAGAGGCCGCGCCCGCCCCCGCTCTCGGAACGGGTCTCCAGGCAGAGCGTGGGTCGATTGTCCGACGAACCCGCGTCGATCACGTCGATGTGGAGCATTCCGTCGTGGTCGGCGACGGCGATGCTGACCCGCCCGGCCGGGCATCGCTCCGAGTCGGAGTACCGCACGGCGTTGGTGACGAGTTCGGTGACGAGCAGCAGGGCGTCGTCCGTCTGCGGGTGGCCGGTACCGCCCAGTAACTCACGCACGCACCGCCGTGCCCTCGGGACGGCCGCGAGTCGCGCCGGCACGTCGACCTGCCCCAGCAGGCCGAGCGCCCTCACCGGCCCACCTGCGCGATGCGCCAGGAGGGATCGCGCACCCAGAGCCGGGTCCGCCGGGCGGAAGCGGGCACCGGTCCGCTGATGGGCCTCCAGAATGCCACTCGGTCAGCCCGTCGCGAGACAAGGATGACGTCGTCAGGTGCTCGCGGATGCCGTGGTGGTGGTCTGGAATGCCTGGACGGACTCCGTGTAGCGGGCGAGGAGGAGGGCGGCGAGTTCGGGGGCGGGGCCGAGGGGGGCGGCCGTGGTCTGGGCGCCGGCGGTGAGGGTGGTGTGGCGGACCTTGTCGGCGAAGTGGCCGGGGGCGAGGAGGTAGGGCGCGACCACGACGCGGGAGGGGCGGCCGTCGGGAAGGTGATGGGTGGTGAGGTGGGGATGGGCCTCGGGAAGGGGGGCTGTGTGCGGGCCGCCAAATCCCAGGTCGGGTCCCAGGTCGGGTCCCAGGTCGGGTCCCAGGTTGGGGCCCGGGTCGGGGTTGAGGAGGGTGTGGACGGCGGCGGCGGGGGTGGGGGATGCGGCGGAGGCGTAGGCGGGGGTGACGGAGTGCCAGGGGCGGGTGCGGGCCCAGGTGCGGGCGAGCCGGGCGATCACCGCGTTGGCGCGCTGGTCGCTGGAGCCCGCCGAGACCAGGACGACCGCGGTGCCGGGGTCGCCGATCTCCACGCCGGCCTCGGCCAGGCGCCGCTCCATGGCACTGATCAGCAGGGGGTGCGGGCCGAGGGTCGATCCCTGGTGGACGCGGAGCCAGGGACGGGCGGCGCGTACCTCGCCGAGCGCCGAGGGGATGTCGACGCGGCTGTGGTAGGCCTCGGTGAGCAGCAGAGGCAGGACCACGGCCTCGTCCAGGCCGGCCAGCGCTTCGGCGAGCGACGGCCGGGAGTGGTCGAGGTAGGCCACGCGGACGGGCAGCCCGGGGCGCGCGAGCCGCACCTGGTCGAGCAGGGCCTCGACCGTCGCGGACGCCCTGGGGTCACGAGATCCGTGCGCCACCGCGACCAGTGGAATGGGCCTCCGCTGGACCGGAGAGATCATCCGTGTCCGGACCGGCGACCTCAGGGACCATGGGCCCTGAACCTCAAGAGAAGAGGGCGCCGTCCCCGGCCTGGCCGCCTCCGGGGGCGACGGGTGGTCCCGGAGGGAGGGCGGTGGGATGGGGGTCAGAGGTGGATGCCGCATTCGGTTTTGCCCAGGCCGGCCCAGCGGCCGCTGCGGGGGTCCTCGCCGGGGGCGACCTGGCGGGTGCAGGGCGCGCAGCCGATCGAGGGGTACCCGTCGTAGTGCAGCGGGTTGATGAGGACGCCGTTGTCGGCCATGTAGTTGTCGACGTCGTCCTGGGTCCAGCGCGCGATGGGGTTCACCTTGACCATCTGGCGCTTGGCGTCCCATTCGACGACCTTGGTGCCCAGCCGGCTCGGCGACTCGTCGCGCCGGATGCCGGAGATCCACGCGAGGTACGGCTCCAGCGCGCGGTTGAGCGGCTCGACCTTGCGCAGGTAGCAGCACAGGTCGGGGTTGCGGCCGTTGAGGCGCGGGCCGAGCTCGCGGTCCTGCTCGGGGACGGTGCGCGACGGCGTGACGTTGATGACGTTCACGTCGTACACCTGCTGCACGGCGTCGCGGGTGCCGATCGTCTCGGCGAAGTGGTAGCCGGTGTCGATGAACAGCACGTCGACCCCGGGCTTCACCCGGCTGACCAGGTCGACCAGCAGGGCGTCGCTCATCGAGGAGGTGAGGCAGAGCCGGTCGCCGAACGTCGCCGCCGCCCAGCGGATGATCTCCCGCGCGGAGGCCTCCTCCAGGAACTCGGCCGCCGAGTCGACGATGCTTCGCAGGTCGAGCACACCGCGCTGGCGTTCCAAGCCCGTTTCGATCTCCACCAGTGTCATGGCTTGCTCACTTCTCTCGTTCGTCAGGGGATGAGGGCGCCGCCGGGCCAAGGTGAGCCCGCGGCTCGCCGCCGATCATGAACGCACGCCGATGCCGAGGAATTTCAGCTTGAAGGCCCGGGCGCACGACCGGCAGTACCAGCCGCCGTCGCCCTCGTAGGGCTCCAGGTCCTCCTCGCCGCAGTACGGGCAGTGGAAGGGGACCGCGCGCTCGGTCACGACGTCCCCCCGTCCCACGGGCCGCTCAGGGAGCTCACTTGAGGTCCGCCTCCTCGGCGCGCTGGACCCACGCGGAGAAGGTCTCCCCGTCGTCCTTCTGGCTCTGGAAGTTCTTCAGGACCCGCTCGATGTAGTCGGGAAGCTCGCCGGCGGTCGCCTTGAGCCCGCGGACCTTGCGGCCGAAGCCGGGGTTGACGCCCAGCGACCCGCCCAGGTGGATCTGGAAGCCCTCCACCTGCTCGCCGCCCTCGTTGGTGATGAGCTGGCCCTTCAGGCCGATGTCGGCGACCTGGATGCGGGCGCAGGAGTTCGGGCAGCCGTTGACGTTGATGGTCAGGGGGTCGGTGAAGCCGGGCAGGCGGCGCTCCAGCTCGTCGATGAGGTCGGAGGCGAGCCCCTTGGTCTCGACGATCGCCAGCTTGCAGTATTCGATGCCCGTGCAGGCCATCGTCTGGCGGCGGAACGTGCTCGGGTTGACCTGCAGGTCGGCGGCCTCCAGGTCGGCGACGACGCCGTCCACCTTGTCGGGGGCGATGTCCAGGATGACCATCTTCTGCTCGACGGTCGTGCGGACGCTGTCGGAGCCGTACCGCTCGGCGATGTCGGCGATCAGGTTGAGCCGGTCGCCGTCGAGCCGCCCCACCTTGGGGGCGAAGCCGACGTAGAAGTCACCGTTCTTCTGCTTGTGCACCCCGACGTGGTCGCGCCGCCCGCCGCGCGGCGGCTCGGGCGCGGGGCCGTCGGGCAGCGGGAACCGGAGGTACTCCTTCTCCAGGATCTCGCGGAACTTCTCCGGCCCCCAGTCGTTGACCAGGAACTTGATGCGCGCGCGGTGGCGCAGGCGCCGGTAGCCGTAGTCGCGGAAGATGCCGATCACCCCGGCCCACACCTCGTGCACCTGCTCGGGGCGGACGAACGTGCCGAGCCGCTTGCCCAGCATGGGGTTGGTCGACAGCCCGCCGCCGACCCACAGGTCGAAGCCCTTCTCGCCCTGCTCGTTCACCACGCCGACGAACGCGATGTCGTTGATCTCGTGGACGGTGCAGTGGGCCGGGCAGCCGCTCATCGCCGACTTGAACTTGCGGGGCAGGTTGGAGTACGCGGGGTCGCCGATGTACCGCGCGACCGTGTCCTCGATCTGAGGGGTGGCGTCGATCACCTCGTCGGCGTCGATGCCGGCCAGCGGGCAGCCGAGCATGACCCTCGGGGTGTCGCCGCACGCCTCCATGGTCGAAAGACCGACGGCCTCCAGCGCCTCCCAGATGGCGGGGACCGACTCGACCTCGATCCAGTGGAGCTGGATGTTCTGCCGGTCGGTGACGTCCGCCGTGCCCCGGGCGTACCTGTTGGCGATGTCGGCGATCGTGCGGAGCTGGGCCAGGTTCAGCCGGCCGCCGTCGATGCGGACGCGCAACATGAAGTAGCGGTCGTCGAGCTCTTCGGGCTCCAGGATCGCGGTCTTGCCGCCGTCGATGCCCGGCTTGCGCTGGGTGTAGAGCCCGAACCACCGGAACCTGCCGCGCAGGTCGGCGGGGTCGATCGAGTCGAAGCCCCTCTTGGAGTAGACGTCGATGATCCGCTGGCGGACGTTGAGCCCGTCGTCGTTCTTCTTGTTCTCCTCGTTCTTGTTCAGCGGCTCACGGTAACCGAGAGCCCACTGGCCTTCGCCTCGCGGGCGCTTGTGGTGGCGGTTCGCAGGCCGGGGCGGGCTGGTCATGGTGCGTCCTTTGCCGAGAAGGTCATCGGGTTCACACGCACACGTGAGCAGGCAGCCTCCCGCCTCGACATTGAGTGCGGGGGTACAAGAAAGTGACGCCTGTCACGCGCCCGTGCTGGCAGAAGTCAACAGTGGGCGACGATCAACGGGCGTCACTACAGATGGCACTGCGGACACGCAGGAAGTCGACGTGGCGTCGCACGACGAGAAGCGGGTCCGCTGGCATGGCCCAAACGATACCCGCCGCCCGCCGGATGTCCAACATCAGGTCCACACTTTGGACATCGGGGCATGTTCAGCCGCTGTTCGGCCAGGCCGGCGCGGGCTCGTGGGGCTCGTCGGAAGGCCGGTGCTGGCAGTCGCACCAGGACCCGCCCGGGCACTCGTCGTGCCGGTCGTCCTTGCATTCGGCGCAGATCACACCTGCGATTTTCCTCCTGTTCCTTCAAGAACATGATTCGGTTACGCTGGCGCGAACCCCCCATGTGACCCGGAGGTGCGCATGGCCGTCTCCATGTCCGAGCTGCTCGCCGATCTCCGGGCGGAGAGCGCCGAGCTGACGGCCATGATCCGGTCGCTGGACCCCTCGGGGTGGGAGCGCCCGACGCCCGCGCGTGGCTGGGCCGTACGCGACCAGATCAGCCAT
Source organism: Sphaerisporangium corydalis (assembly GCF_025506355.1). GTDB lineage: Bacteria > Actinomycetota > Actinomycetes > Streptosporangiales > Streptosporangiaceae > Sphaerisporangium > Sphaerisporangium corydalis. The sequence goes on along the minus strand of NZ_JANZYP010000025.1, from coordinate 84,613 downwards.
CTCGCCTGGTTCGACGACGCGGCGACCACGGCCGCGACCGACCCCGACGGCTTCCGCGCGTCGTTGCCCGCCCTGATGGCCCGGGGCGACTCCGCCGTGGACGAGATCGCCGTCGCGTCGCGCACCCTGGCGCCCGGCCAGGTGCTGGAGTGGTTCGGCACGGCCCGCGCCCGCGGCCTGGACACCTTCGAGAAGCTCGACCCGAAGGCGCGGCTGCCGTGGTACGGGCCGGACATGTCGGCCGCCTCCTTCGTCACCGCGCGCCTGATGGAGACCTGGGCGCACGGGCAGGACGTGGCGGACGCGCTGGAGATCACCCGCGTGCCCACCGCCCGGCTCAGGCACGTGGCGCTGCTCGGCGTCCGCGCCATGCCGTACGGGTTCGTCATGCGGGGGATGGACCCGCCCCCGGGCCCGGTGCGCGTCGAGCTGACGCTGCCCGGCGGCACGCCGTGGAGCCAGGGCCCCGAGGACGCCGCCGACCTGGTGAGGGGCCCGGCGCTCGACTTCTGCCTGCTGGTCACCCAGCGTTGCCACCGCGCCGACGCGGCCCTTGAGGTGCGGGGCGCCACGGCCGAGGCGTGGATGTCGGTCGCGCAGGCGTTCGCCGGGCCGCCGGGGGAGGGCCGCACGCCCGGCAGGACCAGGGCCCTGGGCGAGCCTCAGTGACCTGGTCGCGGGCCTCGCTTGGGCGGGTCGTTACCTGTCCGGAATGGCTAGAATGAGGGGTCGCCGATCCCTGCCCGGATAGGATCGCGCCTTACGGGGTAGTCGCCACGCACGGACAACGCTGCAGGGTGGGGTCGTGGTAGAGCCATGTTGCGAACACCTTTGGATTCCATGACGTCCACCAACGCTCCGACCAGGTCGTCCGGTCCCTCGGGGCGGCGGCCTCGCTGGAGACTGGTCAGGGCCAAGGCCAGGGAGAACGCCACCGCCGGCCTGTCGGCGGTCCGCGGCACCCGCGCCTTCCGCGTCGCGCGCCGTTCCCGCGTCTGGGCGCTGACCAAGGCGACGACGGTCGCCGGGTTCAACTACCGGGTCACCGGCCTGGCGGGCGAGGCCGCGTTCTTCGCGCTGCTGTCGCTGCCGCCGTTCGTCCTCGGCCTGATCGGCCTGCTCGGCCACCTCAGCGGCGTCCTCGGCCCCGACACCATCGCCGAGACCCGGGGCTGGGTGCTGGACCAGGCCCACCTGCTGTTCACCGGCGGCACGGTCGACCGGGTGGTCAAGCCCCTGCTCGACGACGTGCTCAGGGGCGGCCAGGTCTCGCTGATCTCGGTGGGCTTCCTGCTCGCGCTGTGGTCGGGCTCGCGGGCCCTGTTCGTCTACGTCGACCTCATCTCGATCTCCTACGGCCTCGGCGAGACGCGGGGGATCATCCGCACGCGCATCCTGTCGTTCGGGCTCTACCTGGCGGCCCTGGTGATCGGCCTGATCGTGATCCCGGTGCTGGTGATCGGCCCGACGTTGCTGTCGGGCGCGTTCCCGCAGTACAGCGCCGTGGTGGCGGTGTTCTACTGGCCGGTGGTCGTCATAGGGTCGGTGCTGGTGCTCACGCTGCTATACCACGTCAGCGTGCCCGAACGGACCCGCTGGTGGCGTGAGGTGCCGGGGGCGCTGCTCGCGCTGCTCATCTGGATCGTCTGCGCGGCCGTCCTGCGCGAGGTGCTCGCCGCGTGGTTCACCCCGCTGTCCATCTACGGCTCGCTGGCCGCCCCGATCGCGGTCCTGCTGTGGCTCTACATCACCGCCCTGGCGGTCCTCATCGGCGCGACGCTGAACGCCGAGTTCGACCGCCTGTGGCCCACTAGGGGAACCAGCAGAAACGGTGAGTCCGCTATCGTCTAACCCGACGTGACTGGCGCGTCTGGGGTGGGTCACCACCAGGGAGCGAGTAGGGCGAGGGCCGAGCGCCTGGGTCTTCGCCGGAGTCCAACGAAGGGCAGGGCCATGAGTTCTCTTTCCGACGTCGACCCGGAGATCGCCGAGCTGGTGAAGGCGGAGGAGCGGCGCCAGGCCGACACCGTCAAGCTGATCCCCTCGGAGAACTACGTCTCCAGGGCCGTGCTCGAGGCGACAGGGACCGTCCTCACCAACAAGTACTCCGAGGGCTACGCGGGCAAGCGCTACTACGAGGGCCAGCAGGTGATCGACCAGGTCGAGACCCTCGCCATCGAGCGCGCCAAGTCGCTGTTCGGCGTGAACCACGCCAACGTCCAGCCGTACTCCGGCTCGCCGGCCAACCTGGCGATCTACATGGCGTTCCTGAACCCGGGCGACACCGTCCTCGGCATGGGACTGCCGTTCGGCGGCCACCTCACCCACGGCTGGTCGGTCTCGGCGACCGGCAAGTGGTTCACCCCGGTCCGGTACGGGGTGCGCCGCGACACCGGCCGCATCGACATGGACGAGGTGCGCGCCCTCGCGCTGGAGCACCGCCCCAAGCTGATCTTCTGCGGCGGCACCGCCATCCCGCGCACGATCGACTTCCCGGCCTTCGCCGAGATCGCCCGCGAGGTCGGCGCGGTGCTGGCCGCCGACATCGCCCACATCGCCGGCCTGATCGCGGGCGGCGCCCACCCCTCGCCGGTGGGGCACGCCGACGTCATCTCCACCACCACGCACAAGACGCTGCGCGGCCCGCGCGGGGCCATGCTCATGGCCACCTCGGACGAGCACGCCAAGGCGCTGAACAAGGCCGTGTTCCCCGGTCTGCAGGGCGGCCCGCACAACCACACCACGGCCGCGATCGCGGTGGCGCTCCGCGAGGCGGCGACCGGCGACTTCAGGGCCTACGCCCGCCAGGTGGTCGCCAACTCCAAGGCGCTGGCCGAGGAGCTGGCGGGCCGGGGCTTCGACCTGGTCTCCGGCGGCACCGACAACCACCTCATCCTGATCGACCTGACGTCCAAGGGCGTGGCGGGCAAGCCGGCCGCGCAGGCCCTGGACCTGGCCGGGCTGGAGACCAACTACAACACCGTCCCGTTCGACCCGCGCAAGCCGTTCGACCCGTCGGGGCTGCGCATCGGCACCCCGTCGGTGACCAGCCGGGGCATGGGCGAGAACGAGATGCGGCAGATCGGCGCGTGGATGGACGAGGTCGTCACCGCCCTCGCCAAGGGCGACGCCGACGAGGTCATCTCCCGCGTGCACGGCGAGGTCAGCGAGCTGACCGGCAAGTTCCCCGCGCCCGGCCTGAGCTGACGGCAGACCGCCCGGCCTCGGCCGACGGTAAAATGTGTTGCCCGGAGGGGCCGGGCCCGCGATAAAGTGGGCCCGGCTTCGCCGCTTCTGAACAAGGCGGTCCCGACGCTTCGGAGGTGAGGAATATGAGGACCTTTCTGAGTACCTCTATGTCCGATTCCTCCCGGGTGTCCCCTACGCGCTGAAGCTGCGGGCACCCGGTTCCCGAAGGGTGCCTCAAGTGACCACTCCCGGTCATGATCTTCTTTCTCTCGGCTGGAACGAGTCCCTCGCCGCCGATCTTCCGGGCGGCACCGTCCCCGCCCGCGTGGCCCGCGTCGACCGCGGCGTCGCCGACGTCATCGCCGCCGACGGCCACCACAACGCCCAGTACGCGGCCCGGCTGCGCCGGGCGACCGTGGACGACCCGGTGGCGCTGCCCTGCGTGGGCGACTGGGCCGCGCTCACCCTGCTGCCCGAGGGCCGTTACGAGCTCGACGCGATCCTGCCGAGAAGGACCGCGTTCGTCCGGGGCGGGGTGCGCAGGGTCTCGCGGGGCGGCCTGTCCGGCGACTCCCAGGGCCAGGTGCTGGCCGCCAACGTCGACGTCGTCTTCGTCGCCGAGCCCGCCCTGCACGCGACCGACTTCGCCGACCTCGGGCGCATCGAGCGGCTGCTCGCCCTGGCCTGGGAGAGCGGGGGCCGCCCGGTCGTGCTGATCACCAAGTCCGACCTCGTCGGGGAGCACCTCGACGGCCTGCTCGCCGACGTGGCCGCCGCCGCGCCGGGGGTGGACCTGCACGCCGTCAGCTCGATCTCGGGGGAGGGGGTCGAGGTGGTGCGTGGCCATCTCGAAGGGTCGCGCACCGCCGTGATCCTCGGCGCGTCGGGCGCGGGCAAGTCCACGCTGGTCAACGCGCTGGCCGGCGAGGAGGTGATGGAGACCCAGCAGGTCAGGGCCGGTGACGGCCGGGGCAGGCACACGACCGTCCACCGCGAGCTGATCCCGCTGGCCGCCGGCGGCCTGGTCATCGACACGCCGGGCATCCGCCGCGTCGGCCTGTACGAGATGAGCCAGGGCGTCGACATGGTGTTCGCCGACATCGAGGAGCTGGCCGAGGGGTGCCGGTTCGACGACTGCGTCCACGAGAGCGAGCCCGGCTGCGCCGTACTTTCCGCCGTCGAATCCGGCGAACTGCCGGAACGCCGGCTGGAGAGCTGGTACAAGCTCCAGCGCGAGGCGGCCTGGATGGCGCGGCGCACCGACGCCCGGCTCCGGTCCGAGCAGACCCGCAAATGGAAGATCATCCACAAGTCCATGCGCGGGAAGGGCCGCCCCTGAGGCGTCCCTCGCGACCGGCCGCCGTCCCCGGAGGCGGCCGGTCACCCGCGCACGGCACTGGCGGGGGCCGTGCCGTACGCGGGCCGAGGGGGAACCGCGCCGCCGACGCGGCTTGTGGTGGTCGCGAAAGGGTACGAAAGGGGGCATGGGCGCGAGTCGGCGGGTGTCCCTCCCCTTCGCCGACAGGGCGGAGGCGGGCACCCTGCTCGCCGAGAAGCTGGCACGGCTCGGCCTCGCCGACCCGGTGATCCTGGCCCTGCCGCGCGGCGGCGTGGCCGTGGCGGCGCCGATCGCGCAACGGCTCGGCGCCCCGCTGGACGTCCTGGTCACCCGCAAGATCGGCCATCCACGGCAGCCCGAGCTGGCGGTCGGCGCGCTCGCCGAGGGCGGCGAACCCGTGCTCGACCTGGAGTTCCTGTCCCGGCTGGGGATCACACCCGCGGACGTGACGCCGGTGGTCGAGCTCGAACGGCGCGAGCTGGACAGGAGGGTGGCCGCCTACCGGGGGGAGCGACGGCTTCCGCGCCTGGCCCGGCGGGACGTCGTCGTGGTGGACGACGGGCTGGCGACCGGGGCGACGGCCCGCGCCGCGCTGCGCGCCGTGCGGGCGGCCGGGTCACGGCGGCTGGTGCTGGCCGTGCCGGTGGGGTCGCCGAGGACGGTCGCGGAACTGAGGGACGAGGCGGACGAGGTGGTCGTCATCGCCGCCCCGCCGGGGTTCCACGCGGTCGGTCAGCGGTACGTGCGGTTCGACCAGCTGACGGACGCCGACGTTCTCCGCCTGCTGCGGCAAAGGCGGTGAACGTACGGTTTCGCCTACGTAGGGGACGGGGGAGATCGGTGGGCGCCGCCCGGGAGGGGGACACCCGCATGATCATGCGGCAACTGCGGCCCTGGAGGCGTACAGGAGCGGAGAAGCCGCATGATCATGCCGGGGAATGCATGCCGGTGGAGGTTCAGGCGGCACTGATGCCGGCGCTGGCGGCACGCCGCATGCGCCGGCGGCGCTCCGACGCGCGCTCGTCCTCGTTGAGCCCGCCCCACGTGCCATACTTCTCCGGCCGTGAAAGGGCGTAGTCGAGGCACTCCGCGCGGACGGGGCACTGTGCGCAGATGGCCTTGGCCTTGCGCTCGCGGATGTCGCGCTCCGGCTGACGCTCGCCGTCGGGACCGAAGAACAGCACAAGGTCCTCTCCCCGGCACGCGGCGTCATCCTGCCAACCCCAGCTGGGGCGCGGGCGGGCGATCTGCCGACGTACCTGAGACATGAGAAACCACCTTAGGTGAGAGGTATTTCGTGTTTGTGCCGCATTGGACGCATATGGCGTCCCTGATTCCAACGCCTTGGTCGTCCGTGGTGTTCCCGGCTCCGAAGGAGCCTCAGGTCAGAACAGGCGTGCCGCACTGGATGTGCTCCAGCGCCGCCAGCCGGTAGGTCATGATCGTGTCGGCGCACGCCATACCGCATGGCGCGAAAACCGTCCGCTCGACCACAACCCGGAACCGGACGTCCTCGTGGCGCACAATCGCCTCGGTGACGTCACCGTCCGACCTGGTGGATTCCACGGCCACTCCGCCTACCGAGAGATCGCCCGTGTGTGCCCGGACGAAATGCTCGGCGGCCTGCGATGGCTCAGGGATGCCCGCGCGTCCCCGGAAGCGGTCGAGAACGATCTCGCCGTGCCGGTACGCGTTTGCCGCCGCGATCGCGGCAGCCTGAGACATGCTGCCGTAGTAAAGCCCGTGTGGCAAGCACACAAGGTTAGCGGCGTAGCGATCGCCGCCCACATGAGTGGTTTCCCACACTCTTCCCGGCAGGGTTTCACCCAAAACCCGCGCGATGGGAAGGCCAATGCGGGCACAACACGCGTTGCGCCTGGCATGCGTGCAGACCAGGAACACCGGCTCCTTAACCAGTATGCAGGACGCTGGAACCACTCCGCGCAAGAGAGATCCCAGGTCAAGATCTCTGGGGTCCTCGAAGCGTCCTTCGGCCACCCAGGGGACCTCGGCCGTGGTGTCGGCCACCAGGATCCTGACCGGCCCGCGGACGGCGGAGCGGCGCCCCGGACGCCGGATGAGCTGGGCACGGACCCCGAGATCGGCCGCGCGCGCGATCAGCTCGTGGACCTCGGAGGGTAGCTCGCACTCGGGCAGATGGGACGCCCACGGGCCGGCGTGCTCGACGAGCAGCCAGAACCGCGCCGCGACGGTCGCGCTCGCCAGCGTCGGCACCTCGCCTGTGTGGCATCCGATGGGGTGGTCGCACCCCCGGGCCCGAGTTTCGGTCACACGTCCTCCCCGACTGACTTAGGTAAGACTAACCTAACGGGTAGGGGTGATCGACGCACAAGTACAGGTTTCAGGGGTGGTCATCCGTCCCGGCCCCTACGCTGGGCCCGGGTATGCCGCCTCCGGGCGGTCAGGCGTGGTCGCGCAGCGCCCGCCCGGCCGCGGGCAGCGCCGCCTCGCGGTCCTCGGGCACCAGCCCGATGCGGGTGCGCCTGTCCAGCAGGTCGCCCGCGTCCAGGGCCCCCTCGTGACGCACGGCCCACACCAGCTCGGCCAGGGTGACCCCCAGCGGCAGGACCTCCGCCAGGCGGGGGTCGCGCCGCGCGAGATCGTACACGGCCGCCGCCTCCGAGCCGTACCGCTCGGTGAGCCGGCCGGGGACCCCGCCGCCGGGCGCCGGGGGGCCCGCCCCCACCAGGGGCAGCCGGGCCGTGCGGCTGCGGGGCGCGCCGGGGAACGCCGCGTCCACCACGTCCTCGGCCATCCGGCGGTAGGTGGTCAGCTTTCCGCCGACGATCGTCACGACGCCGTCAGGGGCCGTCAGGATGGCGTGCCTGCGGGAGAGGTCGGCCGTGCGCCCTTCGGCGTTCAGCAGCGGCCTCAGCCCCGCGTAGGCGCCCGCCACGTCCGCGCGGGCCACCGGAGTCTCCAGAACCGAGTTGAGAACCTCGAGGAGGAAGGCGATGTCGCCCTCGGGCGCCTCGGGGACGTCGGGGATCGGCCCCTCCACCGGCTCGTCGGTGAGCCCCACGTAGACGCGGCCGCCGGGCTGGGGCAGGACCAGGACGAACCGGGCCCCCTCGCCCGGGATCGGCACGTGCATGCCCGCGCGCTGATCACCGAGCGCGCCCGGCCGCAGCACCAGGTGGGTGCCCCGGGAGGGCCGCATGGACACCGACGGGACGAGCTCCCCGGCCCACACGCCCGTCGCGTTGACCACCCTGCGCGCGCGGATCGTGAAGGTGTCCCCGCCCAGTTCGTCACGCACCTCGGCCCCGTCGCCGGACAGCGACAGGGCGCGGCAGCGGGTGAGCACCCGGGCGCCGTGCGCGGCGGCGGTCCTGGCGATCGCGACCACCAGCCGGGCGTCGTCGACCACCCGCCCGTCGAAGGACACCAGCCCGCCGCGCAGCCCGTGCCCGCGCAGGGCAGGCACCAGGGCGCGGGCCCGCGAGGCCGGCACCCGGGTCGGGCCGGGGAGCGTCGCCCGCGGGGTGCCCGCCGAGGCGCGGAGCAGGTCGCCGAGCCGGTACCCGGCCATCATCAGCCCGGCCTGGCCCCTGGAGACCTCCGGGGTGAGGGGCAGCACGTACGGCTGGGCGGTGACCAGGTGCGGAGCGGTGTGGCGCAGCAGGATCCCGCGCTCGACGGCGCTCTCCCTGGCCACGCCGACCTGGCCCTTGGCGAGGTAGCGGAGCCCGCCGTGGATCATCTTGGAGCTCCACCGCGAGGTGCCGAACGCCAGGTCGTGGGCGTCGACGGCCACCACCGACAGGCCGCGGGAGGCGGCGTCGAGCGCGGCGCCGGCGCCGGTGGCGCCCAGGCCGACGACCAGGACGTCCACGACCGTCTCGCGCGCCTCCGCGAGCTCCCTGGCCCGCCGCGCCGCGTTGAGCGAGGACCCCGGGACGGGATCGCCCGGCGATGGGGGAGCGGGGGTCTGCATGGGGCCGGCACCTCTCACGGGGACGCCCGGAGGGGATACCACAATCGGGCGTGTCAAAGTGTAGGACGTGGAAACTCCCGACAGCGCTGCCGAGCCCATGCTCTGGTCCGGCTGGGGCGACCCCGCCAAGGCCACCGGACTGCCCGCACCCGTACGCAAGCTGCTGAGCGAGTTGCTGGGCGTGCGCGAGCCCGCGCGGCCCGCGGCGAGCTTCGGTGAGGTCAGGCTGAACGCCGTCGCCCTGTCGCCGCTGGTGCTGGCCGATCTCCGCAGGGCCGTCGGCGCCGCCAACGTCCGCTTCGACGACGACGCCCGGATCCGGCACACCCGGGGCAAGTCCACGCCCGACCTGCTGCGCATGCGCGACGGCGACGGCTCGGAGGCCCCGGACGCCGTGCTGCTGCCCGGGTCGCACGAGGAGGTCCTCGAAGTGCTGCGCGTCTGCGCCCACCACCGGGTCGCCGTCGTGCCCTTCGGGGGCGGCACCTCGGTCGTCGGCGGGCTCGTGGCCTCGCGGTGCGGCTTCGCCGGCGTGGTCGCCCTGGACGTGACCCGGCTCAACCGCATGCTGTCGCTGGACGCCGAGTCGCTGGTCGCCGACTTCGAGCCGGGCCTGCGCGCCCCGCAGGCCGAGATGATCCTCGCCCGGCACGGGCTGACCCTGGGCCACTTCCCCCAGTCCTACGAGTACGCCACCCTGGGGGGCTTCGCCGCGGCGCGGTCGAGCGGCCAGGCCTCGGCGGGGTACGGGCGCTTCGACGACATGGTGATGGGGGTGACCGTCGCCACCCCGCGCGGCACGCTGGAGGCCGGGCGGGCGCCGAAGTCGGCCGCCGGGCCCGACCTGCGCCAGCTCGTCCTCGGTTCCGAGGGCGCCTTCGGGGTCATCACCTCCCTGCGGCTGCGCGTGCGGCACGCCCCGGCAGAGAAGGTCTACGAGGGCTGGCGGTTCCCCTCGTTCAAGGCCGGGACGGCGGCGCTGCGGCGGGTGGCCCAGGAGGGGCCGATGCCGACCGTGCTGCGCCTGTCGGACGAGGCCGAGACCATGGTCGGCCTCGCCAAGCCCGGCGAGATCGGCGGGTTCAGGTCCGACGCGGGCTGCCTGGCCGTCGTCGGGTACGAGGGCGAGGCGGGCGACGTCGCCCACCGCCGGGAGCGTACGGCGGCGACGCTGTCGGAGATGGGCGGGGTCTACCTCGGGCCCGAGCCCGGCGAGGCGTGGGCGCACGGCCGTTTCGCCGCGCCCTACCTGCGCGACGCGCTGCTGGCGGCGGGGGCGACCGTGGAGACCCTGGAGACGGCCTGCTTCTGGTCGGGGATCCCGAGGCTGTACGACGCGGTGCGGCTCGTGCTGAGCGTGGCGCTCGGGACGGCCGGCGGGACGGGTCCCGGCAGCGCGCCGCTGGTCATGTGCCATCTGTCCCACGTGTACGGCACGGGCGCCTCGCTGTACTTCACCGTCGTGACCGCGCAGAGCGCCGACCCCCTCGCCCAGTGGGACATCGCCAAGAAGGCCGTGAACGAGGCGATCGGGCTGGCGGGCGGCACGATCTCCCACCACCACGGCGTGGGCGGCGACCACCGGGAGGCGTACGCGGACGAGATCGGCGAGCTGGGCGTGGAGGTCCTGCGCGCGGTCAAGGAGCGCCTGGACCCGGCGGGCATCCTCAACCCGGGCATCCTGATCCCCGAAGGGCCCCCGGGGTCCTGACACCCTGGGCGGCATGCCGGGATGGTGCCGATTGGCCGATCCGGTAGGCGTTCGGGGACGATCATGGCAAAGATAGGGTCATGGTCGATGTGGAGCGGGCGGCGGCGCGCGGCAGGCGGGTGTCGTCCCGGGTGTCGGAAGAGGGCGCCGGGTGGTCCTGCCAGGAGATGGGAGCGTTCCAGGCGCTGCGCCCGAACGAGGTGAGCTTCTCCTGGCTGACGCCCCGCACGCTGTGGCGCTCGCGCAACGAGATCCTCGCGCAGCTGTTCGGCGACCCCTCGAACGAGGTGCGCCGCCGCTGGGTGGCGGCCCGCCGGGAACACGGCGTCGACCCTGATTTCCGGATAAAGCCGGATGTGGGGAGCGGGGACTACAGCTTCCTGGTCGTCGGCGACACCGGTGAGGGCGACGCCTCCCAGTACGCCGTGGTGCCCGGCCTGCTCACCCTCGGCGCCGGCACCGCCTTCACGGTCGTGGCGAGCGACGTCATCTACCCCACCGGCTCGGTCAACGAGTACGACGACAAGTTCTTCCGCCCGTACAAGGACTACACCGCCCCGATCTACGCGGTCCCCGGCAACCACGACTGGTACGACGGGCTGGGCGGTTTCATGCGGGTCTTCTGCGAGGCGCCCGCGCTGGAGGCGCGCCGGCGGGGGTTCTCGCTGTCGCCCTCGGGGGTGCGCGGCCTGCTCTGGACCAAGCCCGACACGGCCGACGAGCCGAAGTTCGCCGAGGCCATGACCCGCCGGTCGCTGCCCGCCCAGCAAGCGGTGCAGCCCGCGCCGTACTGGGTGATCGACCTGCCCGGCCTGCTGTTGGTGGGCATCGACACCGGCATCAAGGGCGGCATCGACCGCGACCAGGGCGCGTGGCTGCGCCAGGTGTCGGCCGACCCCCGGCCCAAGATCCTGATCACCGGCAAGCCGATCTACGACCGCAACGAGTACCACCCCTGCCCCATCGAGGACGGCGGCACGGTCGACGAGATCGTCAGGGACCCGGCGAGCAACTACGTGGCGGCCATCGGCGGGGACACCCACAACTACCAGCGCTACCCGGTCAAGGTGGGCGACCGGGTCATCCAGTACATCGTGTCCGGCGGCGGCGGGGCGTTCATGCACGCCACCCACACGATCCCGAGGGTCGACGTCGGGGGCGTGCACGAGGACGACTTCAAGTGCTACCCGCTGCGCGGCGACTCGCTGTCGTTCTACAGCAACCTCTACCGGGGCCGCTGGCGCCTGCGCTGGCTCTACCTCTCGCCCGACGAGGGCCTGACGCTGATGTCCCGGCAGATCGGCAACACCCCGCCGCGCCCGGTCGGCACCGGCGACGGGACGCCGGCCTCGCCGGGCGCCACGGCGCCGGTCCGGCAGGGCGGGCCCGTGCGGATCACGGCGCGGATGCGGTGGGCGGCCCGGATCCTCGGCGGCTGGCCCATGCCGTTCCGCCTGCCGGTGGGCCGCACGTTCCACCGCTGGTTCTCCGAGCTGTCCGACTGGGACACCCCGCCGTTCTTCAAGAGCCTTCTGCACGTCTCGGTCCAGGACGGCACGCTGCGGATCCGCTGCTTCGCCGCCACCGGCTGCCGCCCGCAGGAGATCGAGCCGCCGCTGGAGGACGAGGTCGCGATCCCGCTCACCTGATCAGGAGACGGGCTTGAAGCTGCTCCACAGGATCGCCATGGTCTGGCGGTTCTCCGCCTGGCCCCATTCGGCGTCGGGCGCGGTGATGGTGACCTCGTAGGCGGTCTTGTCGTCGATGGTGATGTGCCGGGTGACGGCGTGCGTGGTCACGTTGTTCAGCGCGGTGTAGGTGTACTCCCACACGCTCGCCTGCCAGTCCTCCTCACCGAACGAGGAGGACTCCAGCCTGGCCTGGGCGTAGTCGGTGAGCGTCGCCTCGTCCTTGGCCTTGGTGAGCACCGCGAGCCCGTCGTCGCCGGTCGAGGGCACCTTCTTGATCTGGATGCGCCGCCCGGAGCTCTTGGGGCCGATGTAGGTCACCGTGTCGCCCGAGGTGGACGCCGTCCAGTCCTTCGGGACCGCGACCGACACCCCCACCTGCGTCTGGGAGCGGAAGGTCGACGGGATCTGGGTGGGGGCCACCTGGTCGTCGGGGCCGGCGAGCGCCGAGGGCTGGTCCTCGGGGGCGGCCAGCGTCGAGGGCTGGTCGGTCGGCGCGGCGGTGGCCACCGGCGGGGTGGCGACGTCGTCCTGCGGGGAGCCGGTCGGCCACAGCACGAACAGCAGGGCGGCCACCACGCCGACGACACCGACGCCGGCCAGGACCAGCAGGACGGGGGAGCGTCCCTCGCGGGAGTCGTCGTCATCGTCGTCATCGGCGCGGCGGCGGCGCGGCCGGGTGTCGGGGTCCTGCGGCCCGGTGCCCGGCCTCGGGCCGGCGAAGGAGTCGCTGGTGAAGTCCCTGGCCAGCTCGCTGGCGAGGTTGCCGCCCTGGCGCGCGGGCCACACCCGTGACCCGGTGTCGCCGGCCACGAGCGAGTCGCGGTGGGGGCCGGTCTGGGCGCGGTGCGGGCCGGTGGTGAGCGCGTTGCCGCTCAGCGCGTCGAACGCCTCCAGCGGTTGCGGCCCGCTCGCGCTCTTGAGCGCGTCGTACGGGTTCGGCTGCGGTCCGGACGGGCTGGTCAGGCCCTCGTACGGGCCGGGCTGGGGCCCCGAAGGGCCGCTCAGCGCCTCGTACGGGCCCGAAGTGCTGTTCAGCGCGTTGTACGGGCCGGGCTGAGGTCCTGAAGTGCTGCCGGGCGACTCGTAGGGACCGGGCTGGGGGCCCGTCTGGCTCCGGAGCGCGTCGTAGGGGTTCGGCTGGCCGCCCGAAGCGCCGCGCAGCGTGTTGTACGGCTCGGGCTGCGGCCCGGTCGTGCTCCTGAGCGCGTCGTACGGGTCGGGCAGGGGACCCGACTGGCTCCTCACGGCGTCGTACGGATCGGGCTGGGGACCCGACTGGCTCCTCATGGCGTCGTACGGGTTGGGCTGGGGACCCGAGGGGCTGCGCAGCGCGTCGTAGGGGCTCGGCCGGGCCGCCTGGCCCTGCGGCACCTGGCCCTGCTGCACGCCGAAGGGGCCGGTCATCGTGCTGGTGGGCCCGTCGAGCGCGTCGTACCCGGCGGGCAGCCCCTGCGGCAGGCTGTGCGCGCCGGAGTCGCTCGGCACATGCGCCCGGAACATGTCGGGACGCCCGGCGTCGGCGTCGGCGGCCGGGTCGAACGGGACGCGCACCGGCCCCGAGGGGGTCTCGACGATGCGCGACGGCATCGGCCCCGAAGGCGGGTCGAGCGGAGGGAGCATGCGCACCGGAGTCGAGTCGCCCTGCGTGGGCAACGGCGTGGAGCCGGGGCGCTCCCCGCGCGGCGACAGCCCGGAGCCGTGGGTCCGCAGGACGCGTTCCAGCAGGTCGGCGGCCTGGGCGGCGGGCATGCGGTCGGCGGGGTTCTTGCGCAGCAGGCCCTCGATGATCGGCAGGAGCGCCCCGGCCCGCTGCGGGCGGTTGGGCTCCTGGGTCAGCACCGCGCCGAGTACGGCCACCGCGTCGGGCCCCTCGTAGGGCGGGCGGCCCTCGACGGCGGCGTACAGCGTGGCGCCGAACGACCACAGGTCGGCGGCGTGCGTGATCGGGCGGCCCTGGAGCCGCTCCGGCGGGATGTAGGCCGGCGAGCCCATGAGCAGGCCGGTCTGGGTGATGGTGACGTCGCCCTCGATGGCGGCGATGCCGAAGTCGGTGAGCACCACGCGGTCGGCGGTGAGCAGCACGTTGCCGGGCTTGACGTCCCGGTGCAGGATGCCGGCGGCGTGGGCGTGGCGGAGCCCGTCGAGGACGCGGACGCCGATCTCGGCGGCCTGCACGACGGGCAGCGGCCCGCTCTGGCGCACGGCCTGCTCCAGCGACCAGGCGCGGACCAGCTCCATGACGATCCAGGGACGGCCGTCCTCCTCGACGACGTCGTGGACGGTGACGATGCCGGGGTGGCTCAGCCGGGCGGCGGACCTGGCCTCGCGCAGCATGCGGCGGTGGGCGACCTGCTTGCCCGCGTGGTCGAGACCGAAGGGCAGGATCAGTTCCTTGACCGCGACGTCGCGGTCGAGCAGCACGTCATGGGCGTGCCAGACCATGCCCATGCCGCCACGGCCGACCGGAGAGAGCAGGCGGTAACGCCGGCCCACGAGCCGTCCCTGACCCTCTGGCGCGACCCCGGCGCCTCCCAGGGGGCTATTACCCTCGGTCATTGAGGGCGCCCTCCCAAGCGCGCGATCGGTCGTCATACCGCGGTCCCCAATTCACGCTCGTCCGCGTCATATCCTCATAAATTGATCATGTGCGTCGTCAAGACGGTGAGGCTGGCCACTGATATTAGGGTCAAACGCGCGTCAATGGGAATTCAAGCGCAGTCTACGTATCGGCGAGAGCGGCCAGCGCCGAGGTGAAAGCCTCGGCCGGCGGGCTCACCAGACCGGCCCCGACCTGCCCCGTTCCCGCGACGCGGCCCGCGATGCCGGTGTTGACGATCGGGAGCTGCCCCGTCCGCGCCACCAGGGCGACGTCGATGCCCGTGGGCGTCCCCCGGAAACCCAGCCCGGGGATCTGGTACGCCGGGTGCTCGGCCAGGGTGATCTCGTACATCGACCGGGTCGCGGCGATCGCGTCCGACACGTCGCCGCCGACGAAACGGACGATCGCCGGAGCGGCGGCCATGGCGAACCCGCCGAGGCCCGAGGTCTCGGTGATCGTGGAGTCGCCGATGTCGGGGTTGGCGTCGTCCGGCCCGTACGCGCCCAGGTAGAGCCCGTCGGGCACCCCGGCGGGACCGGTGAACCACCGGTCGCCCAGCCCGGACACCTGGACGCCGAAGTCGGTGCCGTTGCGCGCCATGGCGACCACCAGCGAGGACCCGGGGACGTCCCGCGCGGCGTCGGCGCTGACCTTCCCCGCGGCCATGCCCGCGTTGAGGAAGAAGTGGTCGTTGCCGTTGATGAAACGCAGCACGGACGCGGCGTGCTCGGGCGAGGCGTCCACGATCGCCGGCGCGATCTCGCGGACCAGCAGAGATGTGGCCGCGCGGTTACGGTTGTGTAGCTCGTCGCCCATCTGGAGCGCCTGGGCGATCAGCGACCGCAGGTCGATCGGCCCGCTCACCGCCAGCGCCCCCGCGAGCACCGGCCCGAGCACGTCGCCCATCCAGCGCAGCCGCTCGACGACCTCGGGACCGTAGGCGCCGTACCGCAGCACCTTGCCGAGCCCCTCGTTCAGCGAGCAGTACGCGGTGCTGCCGTGCTCGCCGTCGACGACCTCGAACATCCACATCGACGGGCTCACCACCCCGGCCATCGGCCCGACGGTGCGGTGGTGGTGGCAGGAGTCCAGCCGCACGCTTCCCGACAGCAGCAGCCGCTCGGCCTCCTCGGCGTCCCCGGCCAGCCCCTCGAAGAGCGCGGCGCCGATCAGCGCCCCGCGCATCGGGCCCGAGGCGCGCTCCCAGTCGATGGGCGGCCCTGCGTGGAAGAACGTGCGCGGCGGCAGGTCCAGCACCTCGCGCGCGGGACGCACCCCCACCAGGGCCGGGCGTGCGGACAGCAGCCGCCCCACCGCGACCTCGTTCGCGCGCTCGCGCCGTGGATCGGCCAGCACCTTGGCCAGCGCGGCGGAGGTGCCGGGGAGCGGGGGCCGCCAGTCGACCCCGAGGCGCGGGACGGCCTGGTCGTCCAGGGCCTCGGCCAGGACGGCGGCGCCGGTGGTGATCACGCGGGGCTCGCCGTCGAGCATGGACAACCTCACAGGGCACCACTCCCGATCAGGCTCGCGGCGTGCCCGGCGGCGGCCGCGTTGGAGGTGAACACCGACGCCCCGGCCACGACCAGGGCCTCGGCCTGGCGGAGCAGGCCCTGCGGGTCGGAGTCGGTGCCAACCAGGGCCACCACCACGGCCGTCCCCCGGTCGCGGGCCGCGCGGACCGCGGGCGCCAGCCGGAACGAGGGGTCGGGCTCGGCGCCGTGGCCGAGCACCACGTCCAGCAGCACGACCCCGGAGGCGCGCGCGAGCGCTTCGAGGCGCATGCTCGGGTCGATCATCGGGTGGGCCCTGCCCTGGGTGTACTCGTCGTCGCCGAAGTCGGTGAACGTGCCGGTGCCCGCGATGATCCGCGCCTCCGCGCACAGCGTGCCGCCGGAATAGAGCCCCGACAGCTCCGAGCCCACCGGCTGCGGGACGGTCCAGCAGGGCCACTGGGGGACCGGGACGCCGAGGGCGCTCACGGCCCGCTCGGCCGCCGAGGTCAGGTGGTCGCGCCCGGGTCCGAGCAGGGCGGTGACCACGGGTGTCGACAGGCCCTCGACCGCCCGGTCCACGATCTCGGCCACCTCGGGGGCCGGTGGCTTGGAGACCAGGACGATGAGCTCGGTGGCGGGGTCGGCGTCCAGGGCCGCGAGCGCCACCAAAGTGGACCGGCCACCGACCGCCGACGACAGGTCCCTGCCGCCGACGCCGAGGACGTGGCTGACGCCGACACCGGCGTGGTCGAGCAGGCAGGTGACGTGCTGGGCGCCGGTGCCGGACGCGGCGACCACGCCGACGGGACCCGGCCTGAGAACGTTGGCGAAGCCCAGGCCCGCGCCGCCCACGACCGCCGTGCCGCAGTCGGGGCCCATCACCAGCACGCCCCGCTCCTTGGCGCGGTCCTTCAGCAGGACCTCCTGCTCCACGGGCACGTTGTCACTGAAGATCATCACAGAGAGCCCGGCGTCGATCGCGTCCATCGCCTCGGCGAACGCGTACTCGCCGGGCACCGACACCAGCGCGACCGTGGCGTCGAAGGCCCGCGCCGCCGACCGGGTCGTGCGCGGCGCGCTCTCGGCCGCTGGCCCCCCACGGCCGCCGCCCCTGGCCAGGGCGGCGAACTGCCGGTCGAGCTCCTCGGCCGCGTCCTGAAGCGCCGCGCCGGACTCGGCCCGTATCGCGATGAGCAGGTCGGTCGGGCCCGCAGGGGGGATCTCGAAGTGGACGTCCCTGGCCAGGCCGAGGTTCAGCTCGGTGGCCATGGCCACCACCGCGACGGTGACGCCCGGCCGGCCGCCCAGCGCCTGGCTGATCCGCATCAGGCTCACCGAGTCGTGATAGAGCCCGGCGCGCACCTCCACCAGATCGGTGCTCGTGGTCAACGATCGCTCACCGCCCCCTCGTCAGAATGCCTGATACGTCGATCATCGCCCCCCTGCTCGCCGCGGGGAGGCCTCACCCCGGTATGTCAGCGGGCCGCGGATAATCTCCCGCCGAGGGCGATCACCGAGGACAGGCCCGTGCGCAGGCCCCAGGCCAGGTCGGCGCCCGAGGTGTGGCCGAGCCGCAGCAGGCGGCGCACGGCCGGTTCCAGCGGCTGGTGCCCGGCCAGCCCGCGCAGGACGGCCAGGGCCTCGGCGCACGCCTGGCCCTGGGCGGCGCAGTGGAGCAGGGTCGCCGAGATCGGCGTGGTGCGGGTGCGGGCGTCGAACGCCACCGTCGCGGCGAGCCAGTCGGCCAGCCACACGGCCCTGGCCACGCCCGTCGCGCGGCCGAACTGGCGCAAGGCGACCATCACGCCCGCGAGCATGTCGTCGCCGCTCGGCGTCAGCCCCGGGCCGAGGCCCATGAGCTGCTCGGTCGCGGTGATGGCCGCCGTCAGCGAGCCTTCGGCGCAGCCCCTGGCGAGCAACGCCCCGGCGCCCCCGGGGTCGAGCCCGGGACGGCGGGCCGAGGACAGGCAGATCTCCTCGAACCTCGGCAGCGCCCGCGACAGCTTGTCCAGGTCGAGGGGCCCGAGGGCCGGGGCCGGGTCCCACCAGCGGCGCACGCGGATGGTGAGCCGGCCGATCTCGATCGACCCGTCGCCCACGGCGGCCTCGTTCCCGGCGGAGATCACCGGGAGCGGGTCGGCGAGCACCACGGCGTTCGGCAGCCGCGTCGCCTCGCCGCTGACCACGGCCACGACGAACGGCTCCACGTCGGTCCTGATCTCCAGGTAGACGCCGAGCGGGAACACCGCCAGCACCCGGGCCGGCCGCCGCGCCGACTCGAGCGCCGGGCGCAGCGCGGTGCTCGCCGCGCCGAACGTTTTGGACCGTGACGGCGTGCGATGTTGGATCCGTGAACGCGTGCCCAGTGTCACTCGGCCTCCCGCGAGTCTGGGGAGACCGTAGAACGGTCCTGGAGGGGGCCGTACGGAGAAAGATGACAACAGTTCTGCGGACAGTTGGCTCTTGTTGACAGACAGGCTGTTCCGTCAGAATCTCTGAAACAACGTTCCACCCTGGAGCATGACCATGACTGCTGACCCATCACCCCCGGCGATGCGTTTGGCCTCCACGGGCACCATCATTCACGGCGTGTCCGTGGGGGAGGTCCTCGGCGTCTCCACACTGGCCGGAGCCCGGCTGATCGGCGGCAAGGCCGGCCTCGACCGCATCGTCCAGCGACTGAACGTCATGGAGGTGCCCGACATCCTCGCGTGGGTCAAGCCCCACGAGCTCCTGCTCACCACCGGCTACCCCCTGCGCAACACCCCGCAGTCGCTCGGCAGGCTCGTCACCGACCTCGACGAACGCGGTCTGGCGGCGCTCGGCATCAAACTCGGCAGGTACGTCGACGAGCTGCCCGCCGAGATGGTCGAACAGGCCGACCGGCTCGGCTTCCCCCTGATCCTGCTCCCCAACGACGTCGGCTTCGACGACATCCTCAACCAGGTGCTCACCGACATCCTCAACCGGCAGGCCGCGCTGCTCGCCCGCACCGAGGAGGCCCACCGGGCGCTCGTCCAGATCGTGCTGGCCGGCGGCGGGCTGCGGGAGGTCGTCGCCGAGGTGGCCGGCCTCCTGGACGTGGCGGTGGCCGTCGTCGACCCCGCCGGGCACGTCCTCGAAGCGGCGGGGGACACCACCGTGCTGCGCGCGTCCCCGGCGGTCTCCGGCGGGGAGTACACCGTCGTCCCGGTCGTCGCGGGCGGCCACCACCACGGGCGCATCGTCGCCCACCGGCCCGGCGGGGCCATCCAGGACGGCGACATCGGCATTCTGGAACGTGCCGCAACGGTCGCGGCCCTGGTCGTGACCCGGCAGGAGGCGGTTGCCGCCGTCGAGAGCAAGTACCGCGCCGACTTCCTTCGGGACGTCCTGACCGGCCGTGGCGGGTCCCGGGTCGCCGCCCGCGCCCGCGCGTTCGGGTGGGACCTGGAACGGCCCGTCGGGGTGCTGGTCGCCGAGATCGACCCCGAATGGGACCTGCCCCCCGACCGGCTGCTCGCCGCCTGGGTCACCGCCCTGCGCCGGCACGACCCCCGCGGCGCCGTCGCGGGCTTCTCCCACGAGGTCGTCGCCATCGTCGGGTCGGGGGTCGACATGGCCCGCCTGGCCAAGGACGCGGTGGCGGCCTTCGCCGACTGCCGGCCCGCCACCTTCTCCACCGGCATGAGCAGGACCGCGCAGGGCGCCGAACTGCTGCCCGACGCCTACGGCCAGGCGCTCAAGGCGGCCCGGGTGGGCCGCCAGCTCCACGGCGCCGGCGCCGTCGCCCATTTCGACCAGCTCGGCGTCTACCGGCTGCTGTCACTGGTCAACGACACCGCCGAACTGCACTCGTTCGTACGGGAGACGCTCGGGCCGCTGGCCCTGGACGAGGACGCCGAGAACGCCGACCTGCGACGCACGCTCCAGGTGCTGCTGGAGACCAACCTCAACGTGGCCGAGACGGCCCGGCGGCTGCACTTCCACTACAACACGCTGCGGTACCGCATCGGCAAGCTGGAGCGGATGCTCGGCAACTTCACCGAGGACGCCCACCTCCGCCTCAACCTCACCCTGGCCCTCCACGTCCTCCGCATGCGCGGCATCTGAAAGGCCCTTCGAAATGGGCCTCGCTCCGCTCGGGCCGTTTCTGAGAGCTTCGCCGACCCTCGGCAGGGCACGCCCGACTGCCGGCCTGTTCGACCGCCCTGACGATCGGCCAGGTGAGGCGACCTTGAGATGGGCCTCGCTTCGCTCGGGCTGTCTTCTCAGAGCTTCGCCGGCCCTCGGCGGGGCACGCCCGATTGCCGGCCTATCCGACCGCCCCGACGATCGGCTGCGTGAAGCGACCTCGAAAGGGGCCTCGCTTCGCTCGGAGGGTTTCGCCGGGCTGGAGCGAAAGGTGCTTCGGTCACGCGTGGCTGTTGTGCCGGGTTGAGAAGTCGGCGCCCATGGTGGCGTACTCGGTCAGTAGGGTTTGCGCGTGCTGCACTTGCGTGTGATCAGCCCCTCGGAGCGCACCTCCGAGGTGGTCGCCATGCTGCGGGAGGCGACCGGGCTGACCAACCTCGTCGTGCTGGCGGGTGCGGCCCAGGAGCCGCCAGGTGACCTGGTGCTCTGCGACATCGCCCGGGAGGCCGCCAACGGGGTGATCGAACGCCTGACCGATTTGGGCCTGCCCTCGACCGGGTCGATCGCGGTCGAGGCCGTGGACCTGTCGTTGTCCGACGTCGCCGAACGGGCCAAGGAGGAGGCCCCGGGCTCGGGGGAGGACGCCGTCGTCTGGGAGGACCTGGCCCGGCGCGTGGACGCCGACTCGCAGATCAGCTGGGCGTTCCTGGCCTTCCTCGCCATCGCCACCCAGATCGCCGCGATCGGCGTGGTGGTCGCCTCGCCCATCCTGATCGTGGGCGCGATGGTGCTCGGTCCGGAGTTCGGCGCGATCGCGGCCATCTGCTTCGGCTTGCTGCACCGCCGCCCCGCGTTGATCGGCAAGGCGCTCCGGGCCCTGGCGATCGGGTTCGGCGTCGCGATCGCGATCACTTTCGCCTTCGCCCTGGTGTCGCACTGGCTGGGCTGGATCGACGCGGGCATACTCGCCGGACACCGAGAGGTCGAGTTCATCGTCAAGCCCGACAAATGGTCCTTCATCGTGGCATTGCTCGCGGGCGCCGCCGGGGTGCTGTCGATCACCGCGGGCAAGTCGTCGGCCCTGGTCGGCGTCTTCATCTCCGTCACCACGGTCCCGGCCGCCGGGTACGCCTCCGTCGCCATGGCCCTGGGCGCCTGGGACGACGTCGGCGCCTCCGCCCTCCAGCTGGCCGTCAACATCGCCGGCATGGTCGTGGCCGGCACGCTGACCCTGCTCATGCAACGCCTGCTCTGGTCCCGATACGGCCTGTCGGTCCCCATCCCAGAACGACCACGAGCCCCCCGGCCTCCCTTATACAGATGAGCCGGGACATGGACCCCGCCCATGGATCCGCCTCATGCGGGCCGGCGGCTCCCAAGCCGCCTCGAAAGGGCCTCGCTCCGCTCGGACTGTTTTCTTAGAGCTTCGCCGGATCCCGGTACGAGGTGGCTCAAACGACGGGCCTCGCGAGCACGCGCTGGGCCGAACCGTGCTAGGACACGGGCCGCCAGTCCGTCCACGCGAACGAAGGTCGCATAGTGGCCGGCGCTGACCTCGACCGCCGTGAAGCACTTCACCATGGGCGGCCTCCATCCTGGGGGTACTTGACTACTCCAGGGCATGCAGTCAGGCTCGGCAAAGTCGCAAGTAGTCGCATACTTAAGGGCCCGGGAGGCCAGCATGGCGCTACGGTTCGTCGGCATCGACCCCAACACCGGCGACGCGAACTGCCCCTCCGTCTGGATCGATGAGCGGGACGGCTCCTTTGTGATCCAAGGGTGGGAGGTTGTAGATCCGGGCGAGCGAGCAGAGATCGCAGCTCGCAGCGCGATCCTGGAGCACGAGAGAATCGTCCGCATCCCGGCTCGCATGAGAGACATTCTGTTGGAGGCGTGCAGTGCCCAACCAGTCGATGACGTTCGCTGACCTCCTTTACGGATGCCGTCGATCTGCCGTGCATCTAGAGATGCGCGATGCCTACACCCCCGATGACACTCAGTTTCTTCGTTGGAAGTCAGACGGCAAGATCGATCCGTCAGAGGACCGCTGGCAACAATGGATGCGCCTGGTGCGGGCGACTGTCGGCCGCGGCGTCCCAATGCGCCGCGCCCGCATCGTGTCTGAGCCCGTGACCGACTTCATCAGGCATGAGTATGACCTGGGTGACGCGGTCAACATCCCTGCTGGTGAGCAACTGCGCTGGCTTCCTCGGAGGCAAGCATCGGACTTGGCGCTGCCGGGTAACGACTTCTGGGTCTTTGACGACCACCTGGTGCGGTTCGGGTACTTCTCCGGTGTGGGTGATTACCTTGGAGATGAGCTGACCGACGATCCCGCAGTGATCCGGTTGTGCCTCGCAGCGTTCGATGCCGTCTGGGAACGGGCAATCGACCACGCGGAGTACCGGCTCACCTGATTCAAGCCATGTCTAGTTCGCCGCCGTCACCCTACGCCAGCGCCCGCCAAGCGAGACAAGACCTCGCACACCGCCTTCGCGAAATGCGCCAGGACGCCGACCTGACGGCCCGCGCCCTCGCGGCGGCGGCCGGATGGCACGAGTCAAAGACATCCCGGATCGAACACGGGCACAAGGCCCCTTCGGACTCCGACATACGGGCCTGGTGTAGGGCGTGCGGGGAAGAGGATCAAATCCCCGACCTGATCGCGGCGGCACGGTCGGCCAGCTCCATGTACGTCGAGTGGCGACGCCGCCACCGGGCAGGGCTCCGGCACATCCAGCAATCGGGCATTCCGCTCTACCAGGCAACTCGCCACTTCCGCGTTTACTGCTCCAACGTGATCCCTGGGCTTCTCCAGACTCCCGGCTATGCCCATGCGATGCTGACCGCCTTCGGCGCATTCCATGGCACGGCTGACGGGCCCGATGACCTTGACAGCGCCGTGTCTGCGCGCATGGAGCGCTCGCGCGTGCTGTTTGAAGGAAGCCGGCGTTTTGCGGTCTTGATAGAGGATTCAGTTTTGTACTACCCGATAGCGGACGCCGAGGTGATGGCCGGTCAGCTTGGGCACCTGCTAGCCCTCATGGCCTTGCCCTCGGTCTCACTCGGAGTGATCCCCCGTACCGCGCCTCGCCAGATGTGGACATGTGAGGCGTTCAACATCTTCGACGACGACCGTGTCTTCGTAGAACTTCTCTCAGCGTCCCTCACGATCACAGCGCCCCACGAAGTGGACATGTACGTCAAGGGGTTCGCCCGCCTGGCAGAGACGGCCGTGTACGGCGCTCCAGCACGGGCGCTGATCACAGCCGCGATCGGGCGGCTGACTTGATTTCGCAAGTTTCCGCACACTCGTAGAGCTTCGGAATCGCCCACTCCTACCTTCGATCCATGGCGACCGGACAGACAGCTACAGACCTCCGACCCGACTGGGTCGAGGACGACGGGATCTCCGAGTCAACAGCGGAAAAACACAATGAAGCACTGGACCTCGTGCAGCGTCTATTGGCAGCGCGGGGAGTCCGGTCTTTCGCGGTCCGCACGATCCGCCTGAAGCTGTCCAGCGAGAGGCCCTCCCGCAGGCTTCAAACGCGCCTCGGCCCCGAACTGGTCGTCCCCGGTGGCGACGGCCAGCCGGTCGCCATGGTCAACGTCGGTGCCCGGTCCGGGTGCTACCTGGTGACCCTGAGAGGTGATCGACCTGGCATGCACACCGTCAACCAGCAGAGCCCGCAGCGGGCGGCTGATCTGATCCTGGCGGCCGACGCGTGACCGCCATCGCCGGGCTGGCCGAGCTGGAGGCTGCATATGGCAAGCGGTGGACTTTCATGGACGGCGCCGGAGGAATCATCGCTCTCCGCATCGGGCGGGTCTCTGAAAGGGCCCAGCGGAGGGGTTTGTCGCACGTGGTGTGCGGCGTTATGGCCGACGATGTGAGGAAGCTGCTTGAGGACCAGTGCCGTATTGAGGGGCTTGTCGCTCCAGCCGTTCCTCAGCAGGTCCGGCGACTCCGCAGCGCCTTATAAACGTCTCGGCAGGCGGGTGAAATCTTCCCTAGCCCCCGTCTGTCGGGGCCGATGCCGGGGAGCCCCCCATTCTGGGAGGCGAGGGGGCTCCCTCGGTTTCGGCACCAGCCGGCGAACGTCCGGCGAGAGCAGGTGATCGGGCACAACCCAATCCGCTAGCGAACACAGGAGGAAGCAGTGACCATCATCACCCAAGACAAAAGCGCGACGGAGGCCACGCGGGACCCGCGCGAGCTGAACGAGCCCGAACTCTTCGCCTGGCCGTTGTTCGAGGGGAGCGGCGAGCCTGTCACACGCGAGGAGATCCCCGCCGCCATCGGAGGGCCTCTTCAACTCGGGCCGCGCTCTGAGAGCTTCGCCGGATCCTTTCTAGAGGTCTCGTGGCCCCTTGATATGGCGAAGCTCCTAGAAAACAGTCCGAGCGGAGCGAGGTCCTTTTTCGATCTTGGTGGAGTGGGGGCGCCGCTGTTCAGGGACCAGGATGGGCAGCGGGATGCTGACGAGGAGTGCGGTCGGGGCCTGTGCATCGTGGCCGTGCTGGCCGACCGCGCCGGCTATCAGGGCTCGCCCCATACAGGCCACCGGCTGTGGGCTTACCTGGCCGCCCCCGTGAGCGAGTCGGATCTTTGAAGCCACCTCGAAAAGGGCCTCGCTCCGCTCGGGCTGTTTTCTGAGAGCTTCGCCGAACCTGGGCTCGTGCGAATGTGCCAACCGGGGGGACGCGCCTGGCCGCCTCGGGACCGTCCTTGAGTTAGCGTCTGCGTATGTCCATGAGGAGGACGAGCGTCTACGCCGATCAGGACGACCTGGCGCTCATCAGGGAAGCGGCCAGGCGCCGTGGAGTCCCGCAGGCGGAGATCATCCGTGTGGGCATTCGCCTCGCCGCCATGGCCGGCCGTGTCTGGGACGACGAACCCTTCGCCTGGCCGTCGTTCGAGGGGAGCGGCGAGCCTGTCACACGCGAGGAGATCCCCGCCGCCATCGAAGGGCCTCACTCCGTTCGGGCCGTGCGCTGAGGGCTTCGCCGGATCCTTGCCGGCGGTCTCGTAGTCGCCTTGATACGGCGAAGCTCCTAGAAACAGTCCGAGCGGAGCGAGGCCCTTGAACACCACAGTTTTAGGCCCAGGACTCTAGGTCCTCATCGAATTCCCGGTCACCCGCTGCAGGGGTGAATACCCGACAAGTCAGGACAGATTGCTGAAGCTGTCTGCCTTGACGCCGATGACGAAGGATCGCCACTCGGAGGGACCGAAAATAAGGTTAGGTCCATCCGGAATCTTGCTGTCACGTACCGCGACCACGCCGGGAAGATTGACCGCGATTTCGACGCACTGCCCACCGTTGTCGGAGGAGTGTGACGACTTCCGCCACACGGCGGTGCTCAGGTCCATTCCCGTCTCACTTCCTCGATCATTCTCAGGGATACATGCTCAGGATAGGCCCACGCCCTCACGGATTCGTATCGGTTTCGGATGGAAAATACGAATTCATGTTCGCTTGTTATCTGCCCCTGGACCGGTGAGTCCGCATGGATCACGTCTGGCTGCCCGTTCGGAAGCTCGGCAATCATGAAGGCCCCGGCCATCCCCGCCAGACAGTCGGGATCGACGACCTGAATGGTCACGGCAGGTCGTTCGGCGACTTCGAGCAGATAGCCGAGTTGCTCCCTCATCGTCTCTGCCCCGCCTACCCGGCGGCGTAGTACGCCCGCGTCGATCAGGACAAGGACCAGAGGAGGGTCTTGTACGTCCAAGATCCTTCGGCGCCTTATGCGGGCCTCGACCCGCTTTTCCACCTCCTCGGGGACCGCTCTCGGGCCGCGACTGAACAACTGTCGCGCGTATGCCTCGGTCTGGAGGAGGCCGGGGACCAGGAGGGGGTCCCAGGAGCGGAGGACGAGGGCCGTGGGCTCGATCTCTTCGGCCCAGCCCTCGAACCAGATAGGGCCGCTCGGGCGGGCGACGATGCGGCGGCGCAGTCCCGCGAAGTAGGTGCCGCCGTCTGCGCGGTCCCCGCCGAACAGCCGGTCCAGCCGCTCGGCGTCGGATCTCGACGGCGTCCTGGTGGCGGCCTCCAGGCGGCTCACCTGGGTCTGTGTGCATCCCAGGCGGGTGGCCACGGCGGCCTGTGACAGCTGAGCGGCCTCGCGCAGGCGGCGCATCTCGGTGCCGAACAGCACGCGAGGGGACCCGGGGTCGGGGAATTGCTCCACGGTCATGGCGATCCTCTCGAAATAGAGAAAATCGGGCTTTTTATCTTGGGTGGCGATTCCGGTCCGAGGTTTGATTAAACCGGCCGCCGGTTTAACCGGTCATCTTCTGGGCCGCCGATCAGGCCTGGAATCACCGGTCGTGAAGGCAATCTAAGCACACGCCATGTTTATCCGGCAGGGCGGAAAAGAAAAGTGATTTGGCTTCTGTGAGTGAGGGGCGGGACGAGTGAAAAGGGATCGAGGGGGTCACGTCCGGCGGCCCGGGCCGACCGGGCTGCGGCAGTGCGGCGAGGCGCCCGGCTCGGAGGCGTGGATCGGGGACTTACCCGGCGGGCTCTTGAAGCACCTCGAAAAGGGCCTCGCTCCGTTCGGGCCGTGCTCTGAGGGCTTCGCCGGATCCTTGCCGGCGGTCTCGTGGCCGCCTTGATAGGGCGAAGCTCCAAGAAAACAGTCCGAGCGGAGCGAGGCCCTTTGTCTTGCGCGGCGAGGTGGTGGAGCCAGCCGGTGAGCTGGTTGAGTTCGGCGTAGGCGCGGGTGAGGCGGTCGCGCCTGGTGCCAGGGTCTCCCGGCGCTGGAGGTCGTGACGCCTCTTGAGGCCACCGCGAAAGGGCCTCGCTACGCTCGGGCGGTTTTCTGAGAGCTTCGCCGGGATCCTTGCCGGCGGTCTCGCGGCCGCCTTGATACGGCGAAGCTCCGAGAAAACAGTCCGAGCGGAGCGAGGCCCTTATTTCCTGGTGGCGTTGACTCCCGCTCCCTGGACCGGCTGTCGTTTGAGGGGAGTGGCGAGCCCGCGCCGAGATCGTGGCAGGTGTTTCCGCACGTGCCCTGACAGGGCGACGGTCCGAGGGGAGCGAGGGCCCTGTTCACTGCCTGTGGTGGGGGGCGGTGCGCAAGAGGAGTGCGGGTCGGTCGGGTACGTTTGGCAGTTCCCTACCATG
Source organism: Sphaerisporangium corydalis (assembly GCF_025506355.1). Taxonomy (GTDB): domain Bacteria; phylum Actinomycetota; class Actinomycetes; order Streptosporangiales; family Streptosporangiaceae; genus Sphaerisporangium; species Sphaerisporangium corydalis. The sequence continues at coordinate 57,384 of NZ_JANZYP010000025.1, read as the reverse complement.
TGGACCACGGTTCACGGGTCTAATGTGCCCGGCAAGTACGAAGTGCGATATGCCGCGGAGGTCCGCCTGCGGGGTGGCCACCGACCCCCGGCCCGGTAAGAAAGGGCTCTCATGGCCTTCGGATGGAAGTTGCACGGCGACGGGCGCTCATTGGCTCCCGGGGAGGTGGTCAAGCCCGACGAGCGGCTGAGCTGGCCACGCATGGTCGGATTCGGCGCGCAACACGTCATCGCGATGTTCGGAGCGACGTTCGTGTTCCCCGTGGTGATGGGACTGAATCCCAACCTTGCGATCATGATGTCGGGAGTCGCCACGATCCTGTTCCTGCTGATCGTGCAGGGCAAGATCCCGAGCTACCTCGGTACGTCGGCGTCTTTCGTAGGAGCGGTGGCGGCCATCAACGCCGCCGGAGGTGGCAGTGGGACCGTCACCGGCGCGATCCTGGTCGCCGGGGCGGTGCTCGCGCTCTGCGGCGTCGCGATTCACTATCTTGGTATCCAGATCATCCACAAGATCTTTCCCCCGGTGGTGACGGGGGCGGTCGTCATGCTGATCGGTTTCGGCCTCGCCTACGTCGTGGCCGACTTCTACTGGTGGCACGACCCGTGGATCGCGTTGATCACCATGGTCGTCACCGGCGTGATCATCGTCGCCTTCAAGGGGTTCATCGGCCGCATCGGCATCCTGCTCGGTCTTGTCATCGGATTCCTGCTGTCCATCGGGGCAGACAAGATCATCGGAAACATCACGGCACATGATCCACTCTCCGGGCAGAACGTCACCGGCCCTCGGGTGAACTTCCAGTCGGTCTCGGATGCCGACCTGTTCGGGTGGCCGGCGATGCATCCTCCGCAGTTCGCCATGTCGGCCATCGTGCTGGTGCTCCCCGCCGTCATCGCCCTGATCGCCGAGAACGTCGGGCACGTCAAGGCAGTCGGTGAGATGACCGGAGTCGATGTCGACCCCCTGATCGGCCGCGCGATCTTCGCGGACGGCCTCGGAACGGTCGTGGCGAGCGCGACGGGCGGCTCTCCCACCACCACCTACGCGGAGAACATCGGGGTCATGGCCGCGACGCGGGTCTATTCGACGGCCGCTTATTACATCGCGGCCGTCGTGGCCATCGGGTTCGGCCTGGTGCCGAAGTTCGGCGCGCTGGTGGCGGCCACGCCAAGTGGCGTGCTCGGTGGCATCACCGTCATCCTGTACGGCATGATCGGCCTGCTGGGTGCGAAGATCTGGATCGAGAACCGGGTCGACTTCTCCGACCCGGTGAACATGGTGCCGATCGGAGCGGGCATCATCCTGGCCATCGGCCCGGTGTCGCACCAGATCACCAAGGACTTCTCGCTGGCCGGCATCGCGCTCGGCACGATCGTCGTGCTCGGCGGGTACCACCTGCTGCGCGCGATATCCGGGCGCACACCGGCCGGCGGCGACTCCGGGGCGTCGCCCGCCCTGGCGGAAGGGAGCGGCAGCGGCACGTGAAGCCCTCGGCGTTCGACTACCACGCGCCCCGCACCCTCGGCGAGACCCTTGAGGTCCTCGCCGGGGCGGGGCCGCACGGCAAGGTGCTGGCCGGCGGCCAGAGCCTGATCCCCCTGCTCAACATGCGCCTGGCCGCGCCGTCCCACCTGGTCGACATCAACCGGGTCACGTCCCTGGACACCATCGCGGTGCGGGACGGCGGCGTCCGGGTCGGCGCGCTGGCCAGGCACGCGGCCGTCGAGCGTTCCGCGGCCGTCGCGCGGGCCCAGCCGCTGCTCGGCGCCGCGCTCAGGCTGGTGGCCCACCCGGTGATCCGCAACCGCGGCACCGTGGTCGGCAGCCTCGTGCACGCCGACCCCTCGGCCGAGCTGCCCGCCGTGCTGACCGTCCTCGACGGGTCGGTGCGGCTGGCGCGGCACGGCGGCGGGGAGCGTGACGTGCCGGCGGGCGAGTTCTTCACCGGCCCGCTGGAGTCGGCCACCGAGCCCGGCGAGCTGGCGGTGTCCGCGTTCTTCCCCGCACTGCCCGCCCGCGCGGGCAGCGCCTTCTGCGAGGTGGCGCGCCGGCACGGCGACTACGCGATGGCGGGCGCCGCCGCCGTGGTCGTCCTCGACGAGGACCTGCGCATCGCCTCGGCCCGGGTGGCCTGCGTGAGCGCGGGACCGGTCCCCGTCCTGCTCGACATGTCCGAGGTGTGCGCCCACCGGCCGGCCGCCTCCGACGACTGGGACGCGGTCGCGCGCGCCGTGCGGGACCTGATCGACCCCGAGGGGGACATCCACGCGACGGCCGGGTACCGGCGGCACCTCACCGGGGTGCTGGCCGCGCGGGCGCTGCGGATCGCCGCCCAGGAGGCCACCGAAGATCGGGACGACGCAACGGGAGGCCCGCGGTGAGTGAAGACGGACGGGAGGCCCGCGGTGAGTGAGGCCCTGCACGAGATCACGCTTACGGTCAACGGCGTCGTGCGCGAGGCGAAGGTCCCCGGACGGCGGCTGCTGTCGGACTGCCTGCGCCACGAGCTCGGCCTGACCGGCACCCACGTCGGCTGCGAGCACGGCGTCTGCGGCTGCTGCACGGTCCTGCTGGACGGTGACCCCGTGCGGTCGTGCCTGACCTTCGCCGTCTCGGTGGACGGGCACGAGATCACCACCGTCGAGGGGCTGAGCGGGCCCGGCGGGGAGCTGTCGCCGGTGCAGCGGGCGTTCTCCGAATGCCACGCGCTGCAGTGCGGCTTCTGCACCCCGGGGTTCCTGTGCACGGTGACCGCGCTGCTGCGCGACAACCCGGCGCCCACCGAGGACGAGGTGGTCGAGGGCATCTCGGGCAACCTGTGCCGCTGCACCGGCTACCAGAACATCGTCAAGGCGGTCCACCGCGCGGCCGAGCTGATGGGTGATGAGGCGTGACGACGAAGCTGTTCGGCGAGCGGGTCCAGCGCAGGGAGGACCTGCGGCTGATCACCGGCCAGGGGCGGTACGTCGACGACCTCGGGCGGGACGCGCTCGCCGCCGCGTTCGTCCGGTCGCCGCACGCGCACGCCCGCATCCGCGACATCGACGTGTCGGCCGCCGTGGACGTGGACGGCCTGGTCGCGATCTACACCTGGGAGGACCTGCCCGAAAGGGTGCGCGACCCGCTGCCGCTGCTCATCCCGCACCCGGCGCTGACCCACGGGCGCACGGCCTACCCGCTCGCCAGGGACATCGTGCGGCACGTCGGGGAGCCGGTGGTCATGGTCGTCGCGCGCGACCGCTACCTGGCCGAGGACGCCGCCGCGCTCATCGAGGTCGACTACGAGTTCCTCAAGCCGGTCGTCGGCATCGAGGAGGCGGCGCAGGGCGCCCACCTCGTCCACGAGGACGTGCCGGGCAACCTCGGCGCCCACCTCGTCCAGGAGGTCCCCTCGGCGAGCGGCGCCGGGGCGCGCGAAGCCATCGAGGCGGCGCCGCACACCCTGGCGTTCCGGCTCGACTTCGAGCGCAGCGCCTCCATGCCGCTGGAGGGGCGCGGCGTGTACGCCCGCTGGGACCCCGACGACCGGTCGCTGCGCGTCTACTCCTCCACGCAGACCTCGACCAGCGTCCGCATGGCGGTCGCGGCGAAGCTGGGCCTGCCGCTGCCGTCGGTGGAGGTCATCGCGCCCGACGTGGGCGGCGGCTTCGGCGTGAAGATCGTGCACCCGTGGCCGGAGGAGGTGCTGGTCCCGTGGGCGGCGATGCTGCTCGGCCGGGAGGTCAAGTGGACCGAGGACCGGCGCGAGCACTTCATCTCCTCGGCCCACGAGCGGGGCCAGGTGCAGCACGTTCGGGTCGGCTTCGACGGCGAGGGCCGGATCCTCGGCCTGGACGTCACGATCCTGCACGACCACGGCGCCTACACCCCGTACGGCATCATCGTGCCGATCATCACCGCCACCCAGCTTCTCGGGCCGTACCGCATCGGCGCCTACCGGGTGGAGTTCTCCTCGATCTACACCAACACCGTGCAGGTCACCCCCTATCGCGGCGCAGGGCGCCCGCAGGGCGTGTTCTGCATGGAGCGCACGATGGACCGCATCGCCGCCCACCTCGGCCTCGACCGGGCGGACGTGCGCGCGGCCAACTTCATCCAGCCAGGCGACTTCCCCTACGACCAGGGGCTGATCTTCCAGGACGGCCGCCCGCTCATCTACGACAGCGGCGACTACCCCGAGTCGCTCCGGATGATCAAAGAGCTGATCGGCTGGGACGGTTTCGCGGCGCTCAAGGCGGAGGCGGCGGCCGAGGGGCGCACGATCGGCATCGGGCTCGGCTGCTACGTCGAAGGCACCGGCGTCGGCCCGTACGAGGGCGGCCACGTGCAGGTGACCTCCGACGGCCGGGTGCACGTCTCCACCGGCCTGACCTCGCAGGGGCAGGGCCACGAGACCGTCTTCGCGCAGATCGCCGCCACCGAGCTGGGGGTGCCGCTGGACCGGGTCTCGGTGGTGACGGGCGACACCCGCCGCTTCGGGTACGCCGTCGGCACGTTCGCCTCGCGGGCCGCGGTGATGAGCGGCAACGCCATCGCCCTGGCGTGCCGCAAGGTGCGCGACAAGGCGCTGCGCATCGCCGCCGAGGCGCTGGAGGCCGACCCCCGCGACCTGGAGATCGAGGACGGGATGGTCCGCGTGGCCGGGAACCCCGGTGCCTCGATCGCGCTGGCGACGGTGGCCGTGCTGTCCAACCCGCTGCGGTACGCCTTCGACGAGGAGGCCAAGCGGGCCACGCAGTTCTCCGGTGCCGCCTCGATGGACCGGCCGCCGGTGGCGGAGGGGGAGGAGCCGGGGCTGGAGGGCCGCGACTACTACTCGCCGGTGCGCTCGACGTTCGCCTCCGGCATGCACGCGGCCATCGTCGAGACCGACCCCGACACCGCGGAGATCAAGATCCTGCGGTACGCGGTCGTGCACGACTGCGGCCGGCTGATCAACCCGATGATCGTCGAGGGGCAGATCCACGGGGGGGTGGCGCAGGGCGTCGGCGGCGCGCTGTACGAGCGCATGGTCTACGACGCGCACGGGCAGCTGCTGAACGCCTCGTTCATGGACTTCCTGATGCCGTACGCGACGGAGGTCCCGTTCATCGAGACCGCGCACCTGGAGACGCCTTCCCCGCTGAACCCGCTGGGGATCAAGGGAGCGGGCGAGGCCGGGGTCATCCCGGTGTCCGCCGTCATCGCCGCCGCGATCGAGGACGCCGAGGGCATCACCATCGACCGGATGCCGATTTCTCCCTCTGAGCTGCACGAACTGCGGGGACGCGCGACGTCCTGACATGTCCGGCCACGTGCGCGTCCGGCGGTGGTGACGCCGCCATAGCTGTCCGCTGGGCTGGAGTTCCCCTACTTTGCCGCCGCATCGCTATGACCAGAAGGATTCATTACTCTTCGTGCTCGGACTGCTACATTGCGTGACTGGAACGGCCGGTGATCTCCCCCCGGGCAGGGCACCGGCATCACCGGAAACGAGGAGGAATCCGAGTGCGGGAAAAGACACGTGGAGCACGTCTCGCCGCGGCGGCGGGCGCCATCGCGGTCGCGATGGCCGCCTTCGCCGCCCCGGCCCCCGCGGAGGCGGCGCCGTCCGGCGCCGGCTCCCAGCGGTCGGCGGCGCGGCAGTCGGAGGGCGGTCGGCCGGCGGCCCTGCGGCGCGCGGCCGAGCAGTGCGGGGCCGGAGAGATCTGCTTCTGGCGCGACCGTGACTTCGCCGGCGTGCCGTGGCGCTGGATGCCGTCCAACGGCTACCGCGACATGCCGGCGAACCTTCACGACCACGTCTACTCCTTCTACGCGAACGCCCCCGGCTGCTTCATCGACTGGGACCCGCTGGAGCGCCGCGGGGTGAACTCCGGCGACTACGCCAAGGCCTACGACACCAACTTCGGCCGCAGGATCGACGCGGTGGCCCCGAACTGCTGACCACCGGGCGGGGGGGGGGGGGGCGCCGCCCCCCCCCCCCCCCCCGCCGCGCTCCCTCGCCGGCCCGAGGCGCGCGCCCGCCGCGCTCCCTCGCCGGCCCGAGGCGCGCGCCCTTCCGTGGCGGGCCGAGGGCGTCTCAGACCGTGACGCGCTTACGGAACACCCAGTACGTCCAGCCCTGGTAGGCCAGCACGAACGGCAGGGCGACCAGCCCGATCCAGGTCAGGACGCCGAGCGTGTACGGGCCCGAGGCGGCCTCGGCCAGGGTCAGGCCGGGGAGCGGCGCCCGCCACAGTGTGCCGAACAGCGCGACGGTGGCCAGCACGATGGACGCGGCGGTCGCGGTGAACGCCCACCCCTCGCGGCGGCGCCAGATCAGCGCCACGGCGGCGGCCAGGGCGAGCATCGCGGCCAGGGCCGCCGCCCACGGCAGCGGGTGCGCGGTCCAGCCCGCGAGCGCCTCCCCGGCCCCGCCACCCGGCGCGAGCGCCGCGCCCGCCGCCTCGGACGTGCGCGCCGACGTGGACGTGCCCGCCGTCCCGGCCGAGGGGAGGGCGGGGAGCGAGATGGCGGCGAGCGGGAGCAGGACGGCCGAGGCGCCGAGCGCGGCGCGGCGCGCCCTGTCCCGAAGCGGCCCCGCGGTCTTCAGCGCGACGAACACCGCGCCGTGCAGCATGGCGAGGGCCAGCGAGAACGCCCCGCCGAGCGCGGTCGCGGCGACCGTACCGTACAGCAGGTTCCCGAAGATGGCCCCCCACAGGAACGCGGTCAGCCCGCTGCCGGCCACGATGCCCGCGTCGCACAGCGCACGCTCGCGCGCCTCGACCTTGCCGCGCCACTCCAGCGACACGCCGCGCACGATGAGCGCGACGAGCACCGCCACCAGCGGCAGGTAGAAGCCGCTGAGCAGCCCGGAGTACCAGACGGGGAACGCCGCGAACATGGCGCCGACGGCGGTGATCAGCCAGACCTCGTTGCCGTCCCAGACCGGGCCGATCGTCGCGAGCATCTGCTTGCGTTCGCCCTCGTCCCGCGACAGCAGCGGCAGCAGCGCGCCCACGCCGAAGTCGAAGCCTTCGAGCACGAAGTAGCCGGTCCACAGGAAGGCGACGACCACGTACCAGACGGTGGTCAGCTCCATGGCGGGGTCTCCTAGTACATCAGGGTCGGTTCGAGCCGGGCGGCACCCGCGCCGGCGTCGTCGGGCAGATGGGGATCGGCGGCCGGCGCCATGGGCTCGGGCCCGGCCTTGACGTGCCGGATCAGCAGCCGGGCCTCGGCTAGCGCGAGCGCGCCGTACAGGACCGTGAAGATCGACAGGGAGACGGCCACCTCGGTCAGGCTGACCCCGGGCGACACGCTCGCCGCCGTGAACAGCTCGCCCTGGACGGTCCAGGGCTGCCGCCCGATCTCGCTGAGCAGCCATCCGGCGACCATGGCCAGGACGGGCAGCGGGAGCGCGAGCAGGCCCGCCCGGGCGAACAGGTCAGGGACCGCGCGGCGGCGCCGGGTCAGCCAGAGCCCGAGTACCGAGAGCGCGACCGTGCCGAGGCCGAAGCCGATCATGACCCGGAAGGACCAGAAGACGACCGGGACGTTCGGCCGGTAGTCGCCGGGGCCGAACACCCGCTCGTACCGCCGCTGGATGTCGTCCATGCCCTGGACCGGCGCGCCGGGGTCGTGCGCGGCCAGCAGGCTGAGCACCTTGGGCACCTGGAGGCCGGGCACCACGGAGAACGGCGCGCCCCGCTGGTCGTGCCGCAGCCCTTCGGCGGCGGCCAGCTTCATCGGCTGCTGCTCGTGCAGCAGCCGCCCGGAGGTGTCGCCGGTGCCGGCCGCCACCGCCCCGGCGATGGCCGTCATGACCAGGGCGGCCCGCAGGCTCGTCCGCCACAGGGCGGGCCCGGCGGAGGCGCGGCTCGGCTCGGCGGGGACGTGGCCAGGCTCAGCGGATACGCCGCCAGGCTCGGCGGAAGCGCCGGCGGCGTCCGTCCCGGCCGCCTCACCGCCGGAGCGGCGCTCGCGCAGGATCCGGTAGCCGCTGACCGCGATCACGAACCCGCCCGCCACGATGAACGCCGAGGCGATCACGTGGGGGACCTGCGCGAGCGCCGTCGAGTTGGTCAGCACGGCCCATATGTCGGTCATCCGGGCCCGGCCGCCGACCACCTCGTAGCCCACCGGGTGCTTCATCCAGGCGTTCGCGGCGAGGATGAAGTACGCCGACAGGTTGGACCCGAGGACGGCGGCCCAGATGCACGCCAGGTGGATCCGCTTGGGCAGCCGGTCCCAGCCGAAGATCCACAGACCGAGGAACGTGGACTCCAGGAAGAACGCGAGCAGGGCCTCCAGCGCCAGCGGGGCCCCGAACACGTCGCCGACGAACGTCGAGTACTCACTCCAGTTCATCCCGAACTGGAACTCCTGGACGAGCCCGGTGACCACTCCCATGGCGAAGTTGATCAGGAAGAGCTTCCCGAAGAACTTGGTCAGCCGGAGGTAGTGCTCCTTGCCCGTGCGGTGCCAGGCGGTCTGCAGCCCGGCGACGAACACGCCGAGGCCGATCGTCAGGGGTACGAAGAGAAAGTGGTACACGGTGGTGACCCCGAACTGCCACCGTGCCAGATCCAACGCGTCCATGGTCCCCTCACGGATCAGGAGCTCTACAGGCTGTAGTTCTACTTCTAGTAGTACTACAAGCTGTAGAGCAAAAGGGCGGGAAGGTGCCGCGGGTCCTGCGATCTTCGTCACACCCCTGCGCACGGGTCCGGCGGCACGTCCCATGGTCGGCCACCGGTCACGCCCGGCGCGTCACCCCACGGGCTGATCGCGCGCTACGCCGCCCGGGGGAGCCGGGGCACGCACGCCCATCGCCTGGAGGTAGGCGCTCAGGTCGCCGAGCTCGAAACCGCGGCGCTCGATCTTGTCGAGCAGGATCCTGAAGTCCCTGGCCAGGTGGGCGCGGAAGTGCATCAGCAGGATGTCGCCGGGGTGCAGCCGCTTGTCGGGCGTCTGGTAGGAGATCTTCCCGCCCGGCTGCACGCTGGCCGTCCACAGGACCACCGCCGACTGGCCGCACGCCTTGGCGGCGCGCACCGTCATGGCCCCGTAGCTGCCGAACGGCGGCCGGAACAGCGTGGGACGGCGGCCGGTCTCCCTTGCGATGACCTTGGCGGAACCGCAGATCTCGGCCTTCTGGCCCGCGTAGCCGAGCCGCCACAGGTCCGGGTGGGTCAGCGTGTGGTCCTCGATCGGCACCCCGAGGTCGCGCAGCTCGCGGAAGTAGGCCCACTTGCCGGCCCCCACGTAGTGCCCGCCGGCGGCCGAGGCGTCGGGCACGCCCCTGGCCTCCACCGCGTCGCGCATCGCGAACACCGTGATCGGCACCCGGCGTTCCCTGACCAGCTCGACGAACCCGGGGTCCTGCTCCCAGCCGTCGTCGATGGTGAGGAACACGACCTTGCGCCTGGTCGGCACGGCCGTGACCACCGGCGGCCCGTCGCCCTGTCCGCGCAGGCGGCGCACCTCGCCTGGCCGGGGGAGCGCGGCCTGCGGCGTGGCGGGCGAGGCCACGCCCGCCGAGGGAACCGGACGCGGGGAGACCCCGGGGGTCGCGCCGGTCGTGGCGGTGGCCATGGGGACGCTCGCGCCCGGCGTGGGCGCGGTCGCGCCGATCGCGGGGGCGGTGGGCGCGAGGGGGGAGGACGATGCCGCCGGGCGCGGTGCCGCCGCGTCCGGTGCGGCGGGCGGGACGACGACGCTCGCCGGACAAATCACGATAAGTCCGCATCCGATCGCGACGTGTAACGCCTTTCGCCCCCAGGTCATGGTCCGCCATCCTCCCACCGCGATGATCCCTTGCCGTACATCGGCGGTCCCCGGCCGCTCACGGCCCCTCCTTGCCGCAAGGACGCCGCAAGGACCGGCTCCCATAGTTGAAATCAGAACAGATCAACACTGCCCGGATCGTGCCCGGAAACGGCCGCCCTCCGGGCGGAACGGCCGTCACCTCTGCGGATCGGCGCGGAGGTGGCCGCCGGCCCTGTCGTACCGCCCGGGCGGGGGTCCGGGCTTCAACCATCCGGCCCCGCACGGCCGGCCATCGACCACCAGGGAGGACGACCATGACCGGCCCCGAACCCAGGCGGCGCCGTGTGATCCGCAAGGTAGGGAACTGGCCCCGGGGGAGCCTGCTCGGGGGCCTGAGCGAGGGAGCCAGGGAAGAGATGCTCGGGCTGGGGCGCCCGAGGCAGTTCACGGCGGGCGAGACGATGATCCTCGAGGGCGACCGGTCGACCGACGTCTTCCTGCTCGTGGACGCCTGCGTCAAGGTGACCGCCAACACCGAGAGCGGCAAGGTCGCCCTGCTCGGGATCCGCGTCGGCGGGGACCTCGTCGGGGAGTTCGCGGCCCTGGACGGGCAGCCGAGGGCGGCCACCGTCACCGCCGCCGGCCCGTGCCTGGCGCAGCTCATCTCCCAGGACGCCTTCGTGTCGATGCTCAGGCGCTGCCCCGAGGTCTCGCTGGCCGTCAACCGGGCGGTGGTCAACAAGGTGCGGTGGACCACCCGCCGCCGCGTCGAGTACGGCACCTTCTCCACCCTCACGCGCCTGGCCCGCGTCATCGTCGAGCTGGCGTGGACGTACGGCGAGCCGGTGCGCGAGGGCGTCATGATCGGGGTGGCCTTCACCCAGCCGGAGCTCGCGGCGCTGGTGGGCGCCGCCGACCCGACCGTGCACAAGGCGCTCACCGTCCTGCGCAGGGCCGGCGTGCTCGGCACCGGCTACCGCCGCATCGTCGTCCACGACATCCGCAGGCTGCAGACTTTCGCCGGACTTGGCGACAACCCGTTGGATTATGAGGTTCCGGCGTGACCGGGGCGGGACGCTGTGGAGATTCCGGCACCCCCGCCTCGCCCGAAGGAGACGAACGGTGAACGACCTGAGCGGAGAAGTCCGTCGCCTGTGCATCGCCCTGGACGTGGACAAGTACGACACGCGTTCCGGCGCCGAGCAGCGGGAGATCCAGCGCCGGCTCGCCGAGGTGATCGCCGAGGCGGGCAGGGAGGCGGGGCTGGACCGGCTCTACGCCGCCGAGCACGGCACCCCCGTCCAGGAGGGGACCGCCACCGTCATGTTCCGCCAGGAGCAGCGCGACGGGCTGCTGCTCCTGCTGCCTTCGGGGGTGAGCGAGGCGCGGGTCATCGCCGGGTTCGTCGGCGAGCTGCGCGTCGCCCTGCGCAAGCACAACCGCCACCTCGGCGCGGACGCCGCCGAGCGGCTGCGGCTGCGCGTCGCGTTCCACCAGGGCCCGACGTGGGTGGGGGACGGCGGGTTCGCCGGCCGGGCGGTGACCATGGTCTGCCGGCTGCGCGACAGCGACGAGCTGGGGGCGGCGCTGGCCCGCGACCCCGGCGCCGACCTGGCCGTCATCGTGTCCGCGCAGCTCTTCGAGGACGTGATCGAGCACGAGTACCGCGACCTGAGGAAGCACATGTTCCACCACGTCAGGGTGCGTTCGAGCGACGTCGCCACCGACGCGTGGATCAGCGTCCCGGACTCGGCGCCCGCGCTGGACCTCCCGCACCCCGCCCGCCCCGTCCTCGCGCCGCCCCGCGAGCGGGCCGGCCGGTTCGGGCCCATCGTCAACATCGACGAGTACTGACGGAAGCGGGCATGGACGGCGACGACGCGCGGAACGGGGCGGGGCCGCTCATCGCCGTCGCCGGCCTGGCCGTCGTGCGGGCCCTGCACGCGCACCGCGCCTCGCTCGGCCGGGGGGACCGCTGGGGGTCGGCCGACGCGCGGCGGGAGTACGCGGACGCGCTGGACGCGGCCCTCTGGCACCACGCCAACGGGCTGGTGGCCGAGGCGCTGCGGCGGTACGGGGCCCTGCTGCAGATGTCGCCGAACGACCCGGTGGTCCTGACGAACGCGGCGCAGATCTGGATCGACCACGGGGTGAGCCTTCAGGACGCGGCGCGCGCGCTGGACCTGGCGGTCATGGCCACCTCCGATCCGCGCACGCGGGCTCGCGTGACGATCCAGCGGGCCCGCCTGCACCTGTCGTTCGGCCGGTACTCCGAGGCGGCGGCCGAGCTGGTCGCGTCGGTGAACGCGTTCCCCGACCCGGGCGCCGATCCGGTGCCCACGGCCTGGTACCTGCTGGGCACCTGCCTCGCGGAGATGGGCGACGACACCGGCGCCCAGCGGGCGTTCCGCACCGTGCTGGCCCACCGGCCGCTGGTGGTCGAGGCGTGGACCGCCCTGGCCCGCCTGATCGCCGACACCGACAGGGACGCCGCCTGCGGGCTGCTCGAACACGGCCACACCCTGATCGCCCCACCCGGTGCGGGACAGGAGGCGCGGCAGGCGGCCGGGGACCTGCTGGTGGAGGCGGCGCTCATCCGGCTCGTGCCGCCCAAGGACCACGACCGGGCGCGGGACCTCCTCGGCCGGGCCGCGCGCCTGTGCCCCGAGAGCCCCTGCCCGCCGGTCAACCAGGCGGTCATCGACGAGGAACTGCACGACCTGGCCGGTTTCCGCCGGCACATCCGCGAGGCGGTCTCCAAGGTGCGCCGCACCGACCGGCGGCTGATCGCGCACCTGCTGAGCGGGGCGTTCTCCAGCGAGTACGGAAGCCTGACGCTGGCCGCGATGGGGGAGGCGCGCCTCATCGACCGCGCCGAGCTGCGCCGCCGCCTGGACGCGTGGGAGCACCGGCGGGCGGACCGGGAACGGCCGGGGAGCGGCGACCGCCACTACTACACCGGCGTGCCCGCCGGTCACGGCGCCGTCGTGTCCGGCGCCGGCCGCGCCTACACCCTCAATGGCGGCACCGCGATGAACCGCGACCGGTGAACGGGGGCGTCCTCAGAGCGGCGCGGGCGCAGGAGGGTCCGATGGTCGTCCTCAGAGCGGCGCGGGCGCAGGCCGGTCCGAGGGTCGTCCTCAAGAGCGGCGCGGGCGCGCAGGCCGGTCCGATGATCGTCCTCAGGAGCGGCGCGGGCGCAGGACCGTCCGGTGGTCGTCCTCCCCGGGGCTGTGCACGATGAGGCGGCGGGCCATCGCGGTGGCGTCCTCCTTGGTGAGGCTGGCGCCCATGGCCGTCGCCTCGTCGAACGCCTCCGGCGCGAGCGGCGCCCGTACGGCGGCCACGTTGCGCGGGCCGTCCAGCGGGTCCATGAGCTGCGGGGAGTAGCCGACCCTCGACCCGATGGCCGACACGGTGCCGAGCAGCACGGCGCCCTCCATCCCCCGGCCGGCCATGCCGAGCGCGCCCGCCAGCACGTGCGCGCAGGCCAGCCACGAGGTCACGTCCTCGGTGCGGTCCAGGTGCGCCACCAGCCGCGCCGCCTGCTGCACCGCGCGGTCCGCGTCGCCCAGGTCCATGGCGACCTTGGCGCCGATCCACCCCGCCGAGCAGTACGCCCAGTCGTGGCCGCACGCCTCGGCGATGTCGGCGGCTTGCACGAGCTGCCCGGCGGCGAGCGCCGGGTCCCCGGCGACCCGGGTGATCTGCCCGCGCACCATCATCAGCTCGGCCTCCACCCAGGGCAGGCCGGCGGCCCGTACGTGCTTCCACCCCTCGGCGAGCGCGAGCCGCGCCTGGCTCGGGTCGCCGCTGAGCTGCAGGAAGTACGCCCGGTAGGGCAGGGCGCGCGCCATGACCTCGATGTCGCCGGTGGCCTCGGCCTGGCGCAGCGCGATCTCGACGTCGTCGTTCCCGGTGATCGGGTCCCCGGCGAGGTAGTGGAGCAGCGCCCGGCCGATGAGCGCCTGGCCGCGTCCCGGGTGGGCGGCGCCGGCGGCGTCCAGGGCCTCGGACAGCCAGCCGATGCCTTCGTGCACGTTGGCGGCCCGGTACCAGTACCAGGCCAGCGCGGTGGAGATGCGCAGCGCGGAGTCCCCGTCGCCGGTGGCCAGGGCGTGGCCGAGCGCGGACCGCATGTTCGCCCGCTCGTGGCGGAGCCGGCGCATCCACGCCTCGCCGTCGAAGGTCCGCAGCCGCCGGTCGGCGGTCTCGGCCAGCTCGACCGCCCAGGCGAGGTGCCGGTCCGCCCAGCGGTGCCGCTCGTCGCCGGGCAGGGCGCGCAGCGCGTACTGGCGGATCGTGTTCAGCATGCGGTACCTGCGGGGCGTGCCGGTGCCGTCCACGGTGAGCAGCGACTTGGCGACCAGCCCGCTCAGCTCGGGCAGCACCGACGGCCGGTCGTCCATCCGCTCGGCGGCCGACAGGTCGAACCCGCCCTCGAACAGGCTCAGACGGTCCAGCAGCCGCCGCTCCGCCGGGGTGAGGAGGCGCACGCTCGACTCGACGGCCGCCTCCAGGCTGCGGTGCCGCGCCGGGGCGGTCCGCGACCCCGAGGCGAGCAGCGTGAAACGGTCGGTCAGTCCCTCGTCGATCTGCTGGAGCGACAGCACCCGGGTCTGGGCCGCCGCGAGCTCGATGGCGAGCGGGAGGCCGTCCAGCTCGCGGCAGACGCGGGAGATCAGCGTGTGCTCGGCGTGCTTGGGCCGCCAGCCGGGTTGTATCGCGCGGGCGCGCTCGGCGAAGAGCTCGGCGGCGGTACCGCCGGGGTCGAGCGGGGGCAGGTCGCACATCACCTCGCCGGCGATGGCCAGCGGCTCGCGGCTGGTGGTCAGCAGGCGCAGGCCGGGGCACCGGGACAGCAGGCTCTCGGCCAGGCCCGCGACCGCGTCGACCACGTGCTCGCAGTTGTCCAGGACCAGCAGCATCTCGCGGTCGCCGATGGCGGCGGCCAGGTCGTCCGCGCTGGTGGCGGTCGCCGTGCCCATGGCCGCGCCGATGACCCCGGGGAGCGGCGCCTCCCCGGCCGCGTCGCTCAGGAGGGCCAGCCACGGACCCTCGCCCTCGTGGTCCTCGTCCGCCAGTTCGCGGGCGACCTCCAGGGCCAGGCGGCTCTTGCCCGCGCCGCCAGGCCCGGTGACGGTCACCAGGCGGTGCTCCGCGAGGAGCCCGCGCACCATGCACACCTCCCTCTCCCGGCCGACCAGGCGGGTGAGCGGCGCGGGCAGCCGGGGGCCTTGGGTGTCGCGGGGCACGGCCGGCTCGGCGACCGCCGCGACCTCCCGGGGGCGCCGCCAGTCCAGGCCGGGGTCCTGCCGGAGCACCGCCGCCTCCATGGCGCGCAGGGACGGGCCGGGGTCGACGCCCAGCTCGTCGACCAGCCGGTCGCGCGCGGCCCGCAGGGTGGCCAGCGCGTCCCCCTGGCGTTCGTTGCGGTACAGCGCGAGGGCCAGCAGTTCCCAGGAGCGCTCGGCGAGCGGGTGCTGGCGGACCAGCGCCTCCAGCGCGCCCACGGCGGGGACGGCGGCGCCCATGGCCAGCAGGGCGGCGGCGTGGTCCTGGCGGGCCGACAGCCGGGAGTTCTCCAGCCGCGCGATCTCCGCCATGGCCACCTCGCTCTCGCCCAGGTCGACGTACGCGGGCCCCCGCCACAGCGCGAGCGCCGCCTCCAGGCTCTCCGCCGCCGCCCCGGGGTCCTCGCCCAGCAGCCGGGCGCCGTGATCGGCCATGGCGGCGAAGCGTTCGGCGTCCACCGACTCGGGCCGGACGCGCAGCACGTACCCCGGGCCCTGGCGGTCCAGGATGCCGTGGGGCGCCCGGGACGGGCGGGCGGGTTCGAGGGTCTTGCGCAGCTTGGTGATGTAGGAGTAAAGGCTCGCCATGACGCTGTTGGGCGCCTGCCGCCCCCAGACCGCCTCGACGATGCGGTCGACGGTGACCACCTTGCCCTGGGCGATCAGCAGCGTCGCGACCACCGCCTTGACGCGGCTGCCTCCCAGGTCGAGCCGCTCCCCGTCACGGGAGGCCTCCAGTGGCCCGAGGACAGAGAAGTGAAGCCCCGTAGGTCGAGCATTCACGATGTTCCGTCCCTTTGAGCGTCCACTCTCCGCAGGTTGCGGACCGATTCGGTAGTTATATCCCGAAAGCCGAGAAAGGCGAAGGGTGCTCACAATTTGCAGCCGACCTGAAATATTGTCGGTGGTGCGAATGGCGGCGCCTGCGGTGTTAGCGTGACCTTCACGGGTGACAGGCGGATTCAGGCCGTCGAGACCTGACGAGCCACGGCGGTGGCGGCGGGCAGATGTTGCCCTTATCCGCCGCGCGGGCGAGTCTCTAGTCTCTCGGCATCGGAGGTGTCCTTTGAAGGTCGTCGGCAGTGCCGTGGTCGGGGTCGACCGAGGCAAAGTGTGGGCCGCCCTGCAGGACCCCGCGGTCCTGGTGCGGACCATCCCGGGGTGCGAGCGGCTGGAGGCCACCGGCGGCGACACCTACCGCATGACGGTCAGCGCGGGGGTCGCCTCCATCAAGGGCGTCTACCAGGGCGAGGTGGCCCTGTCCGAGCCCGAGGAGCCCGAGCGCTTCACGCTCCGCGCCCGGGGCTCCGGCGCCCCCGGCACGGTCGACGCCACCGTGCGCATCCGGCTGAGCGAGGTCGACGGCGGTTCGACCCGGGTCGACTACGACGCCGAGGCCGTCGTCGGCGGCATGATCGGCGGCGTCGGGCAGCGCATGCTGGGCTCGGTCGCCAAGAAGACCGCCGGCGAGTTCTTCAGCGCGGTCGAGCACCACCTCCAGGCCGGTCCCACGCCGGCCGGGACGACGCTGGTCCCTGCTGGAGCTCCAGGTGTTCTGGCGACGGACGGGGCGGCCGTGACCCCGGACACCGCGCGCGGCGCCGCCCCGGCGACCGTCTTCGAACGACCCGCCGAGCGTCGCGGCACCCCCGTATGGCCGGTGCTCACGGCCTTCGGGATGGGCGCGGGCGTCGCGCTCGGCAGCGCCGTGATCGGCTGGCTCCTCGGCCGCACCGGCGGGCGGCGGTAGTCCGGTCCCAGATAGATTCCAGGGTTGTTACGGAATCTCGCGATAGAGGATCTATCGGCGTAACGTGGTGTTATGCGGGAGTTTCGTGCGGAAGATGCCCGAGCAGAGGCCCGGCGGCTGATCCACGACCTGCTGGGCGAGCGGCAGCCGACGGCCCGGTCACTGCTGAACGAGGCGAGGACCGTGCTCGGCGACAAGCGCCTGGCCCGCTGCGCCGAGCTGGCGCAGGGAGCCGTACTCACCAGAAGATCGTCCGAGCTCGCGGCCGTCGCCGGCCTGCTCGTCGGGACGAGCGCACTCGGCACCGGCTGGTGGTCCACCGGCCGGGGCGGCAAGATCCCCGCGCCCGACGAGGTGCTCACCGCCACCACGGCCATCGAGCCGTGGACCGACCTCACCGTCCTTGAGATGCTGGCCGCCTGGATCGCCGACGACACCGCCGACCTGGCGTGGGGCACCCCGATCGGGACGGTCGACCTCAACTCCTGGCAGGCGGAGGACCGCGTCGCCCTGCCGGACGACGCCCTGCCCGGCGCCCGCCTGGTGGTCGCGTTCGACGCGGGCGGCCGTCTCGACACCGAGGTGGCCCCGCGGCCGGACGGCACGACCGGGTCCGACCTCGACTTCTCCTCCCTGCGGTACTCCCGGCCCGCCGAGGCCCAGTGGAGCTGGGGCGTGGCCGCCGGCCTCGGCCCCCACCCTCTCCCCGGCGAGGACCCCGACCCCTACGCCGTCACCGTCGACCAGCACGCCGCCGAGCAGCTGCGCCAGTGGGCGCTGCGCCACGGCGCCACCGGCGAGCACGTCGGGCCGAGGTGGCAGGCCAAGGGGGACGTGATCGCCGCCGTCGAGCGCGTCGACTGGATGTGGCGCAGCGGCGAGTGGTTCGCCTGGTGGCGCGCGACCTCCGCCCTGCTCAGCGGCGACCCGCTCCAGCTCGCGGCCCGCATGGACGACATCTCCTCCGCCCCCTGACCTACGCCTGGAAGAACCGCTCCCCTGACGTACGCCCGGAAGGCCCCTGGCGTACGCCTGGAAGGGCCGCCGTCCTCAGGAAGGCGTGGGGGAGAGCCGCCGCGCCTCGTGGGCGGCGTCGATGTCGCCCGTGCGGTAGTGGCGGCGGCACAGGACGCGGTAGTGCACCTGGGAGCCGTCGGTGTCGCCGATCACGACCTGCTCGCCGGTGCGCGCCATGACCCCGTCCACGACGCGCGCGTTCATCCGGCCCTCGCGCCCGCACCAGCACAGCACCTCGACCTGCAGCCGGGACACCTCGTCGGCGAGCTCGAACAGGCGCTGTGCCGCCGGGAACATCCGCGAACGGAAGTCCGAGGCCAGGCCGAACGCGTAGACGTCGACCCCCTGCCCGTCGACGAGGTCGGCGAGCTGCTCGATCTGCGCCACGGTGTAGAAACACGCCTCGTCGCAGATCAGGTAGTCGACGCCGTCCCTGGCCATCACGAGCTCGACCAGGTCCAGGTCGTCGTCCACCTCGATGGCGTCGAGGCCCAGCCCGATGCGGCTGGTCACCTTGGCGCCGCCCGAGCGGTCGTGTTTGGTGAGCACCAGGCCTCGCCTGCCCTGGCGGCCGTGGTTGTAGTTCATCTGCAGCGCCAGCGTGGACTTGCCGCAGTCCATCGGACCGTGGAAGAACCTCAGCACCCCGTCACGACGAGGATGCGCGGGCGTGGACGACAAGGCGGACGTTTCGCTCACGGGGCGTCAGCATACAGTCCGGCCCTCCGGCGGGGGACCGGACCGCACACCTCGGTCGCGTAAGAGCGCTCACCCCGCGACGGGCGCGGAGGCGTGGCGCAGCCAGGTGATGCCGGGGAACGGCAGGCGGGACGGCTGCCCGGCGCCGGAGAACCGCAGGACGCCGTCGGTGACGCCCGCGTAGACGCCGCGGTCGTCCGGCCCCGCCGCGACGCCCCGGTTGGCGGTCGGCAGCCGCCATTCGCGCAGGACGGCGAGCGATATCGGGTCCACCGCCCGCAGGGACGTCCCGGCCGCGATGTAGAGCGATTCGCGGGCCGGGGCGGCCGCCGCGGTCCCGGGGGACGCGCCGGGCGACGCCTTCGTCACGATCTCCAGCGAGTCGGTGCTCGCGCGGACCGCCGTGCCGCTGGCCCCGTCGTAGACGTACAGGGACCCGGCCGACACCGCCAGCGTGTGGCCCGCCGCGGGCCCGTGCCCGAACGGCTCGGGAAGGTCCAGGCAGTAGGCCCACCGCTGGTTGAGGTCCAGCACGTGCACGAACGCGTGCACGCCGGTCTTCCGCCCGGCCACCAGGTCCCGGGTGTGCAGGTGGTTCTGCTGGTGGGTGTACAGCGTGTAGAGCCGTGACCGGTCGGGCGAGAGCACGGCGGCCCGCCCCTCGCCGCGCATCGTCTCCTCGTCGCCCTTCGGCACCGGGGTCTTGTTGCGGGTGAGCAGCGGCCCGAGGGTGCCCGACTCGATGTCGTAGGCCCGTACGCGGTAGCTCTCCGGCGCCGTCGCGGGCAGGTACTCCAGTACGAACAGGACCTCCCCGCCGCCGGAGAAGCCGTCCGGCTCGAAGTTGCCCTTCAGCCGCACGACCTTGGGCGCCGTGCGCCCGGCCGGGTCGGCGATGACCAGCGTCGTCTCCTTGCGCCCCGGGGCGCCGTACGGATCGGCGGGCGCGGGCGCGCCGAGCGCCACCGCGTTCCCGGCCTGGGACACCGCGCGGGCGACCAGGCCCGGCGGCACGGCCGTGCGGGAGGTCTCCTTGCCGGTCCCGGCCTCGAGGGTGACCAGCTCGCCGGCCGGGGACACGGTGTACAGGTAGTCCCAGGCCGCCGCGGGGATCGGCCGCGCGGCGGAGAAGAGCGTGGTGCCCGATCGGGTGTCGAAGGCCGCCACCTGGGCCGACACGTCGGCGAACAGCAGGTGGGCGGCCGCGGGCGTGCTCGCCTTCGGCGGGGCGGCGGCCGGGCGGGCCGCGCAGGACGTGAGCACCGCGGCGCCGGCGAGGCCGCCCGCCGCTCTGAAGAAGTCGCGTCGTTCCATGCCTGTCCTACCGTCCGCGCGGGGACGAGGTTCCACGTCCGTGCGTACGATGCGGATCAGGCCCGCGCGGAGCCGACCGCCGGACGGTGAGACCTGCTGACGAAAGGTTGATTCCTTGGCCAATCTTGCTGAATCCGGCGGCCCGGCGCGTTCAGTAGACACTGAAGGCATGCGCAGCGTCCGTATCGGCGTCGACACCGGGGGCACGTTCACCGACGTGGTCGCGGTGGACGAGCAGACCGGTGAGATCACGACGACCAAGACCCCCTCCACCCCGGCCAACCCCGCGGACGGGTTCATGAACGGCGTCCACAAGGTCCTCTCCGGCCGGAGCCTCTCCGACATCGGCGGCATCGTGCACGGCACCACCGTCGCCACCAACCAGCTCCTCGAAGACCGCCCCCTCGACCTGGGATTCGTCACCACCGAAGGGTTCGAGTTCATCCTGGAGATCGCCCGGCAGAGCGTCCCCGACGGCTACGGCAACTCCTACTTCTGGGTCAAACCCCCGCGCATCGTCCCGGTCCACCGCGTGCGCACCGTCGGCGGGCGCCTGGACCACCTCGGCCGCGAGGTGCGCCCGTTCGACGAGGCCGGGGCCGTGGCGGCGGCGCGCTGGTTCCGGGAACGGGGCATCACCGCCATCGGGGTGTGCTTCCTGCACTCCTACGCCGACCCCGCGCACGAACGGCGCATGCTGGAGGTGCTGGAGCGCGAGCACCCCGCCGCCGTCGTGTCCCTGTCGAGCGACGTGCTGCGCGAGTACCGCGAGTACGAGCGCTCCGTCACGACGCTGGTCGACGCCGCCGTGAAGCCGACCATGCGGCGGTACATCGCGAACCTGGCGACCCGCCTCGGCATGCCGTTCTCGGTGATGAAGAGCAACGGCGGGGTGCTGTCGGCGGCCGAGGTCGTCCACCAGCCGATCACCACCGTGCTCTCCGGCCCGGCCGCGGGCGCCCTGGGCGCCGCGCTCATCGCCGGCGCCGCAGGCCACCCGTCGGTCATCACGCTCGACGGCGGCGGCACCTCCACCGACGTGGCCGTCGTCGTCGACGGCGAGCCGTCCCTGACCACCGAAGGGTCCATCGGCCGGTACCCGTGCAAGATCCCGATGATCGACATCGTGACCGTCGGCGCGGGCGGCGGGTCGATCGCCTGGACCTCCCCCGAGGGCACGCTCAAGGTCGGCCCCAAGTCCGCGGGCGCCGACCCCGGCCCCATCTGCTACGGCAACGGCGGCACCGAGGTGACGGTCACCGACGCCCACGTGTACCTCGGCCGCGTGCCGCCCCACCTGCTCGGCGGCGAGATCCCCCTGGACGCCGAAGCCGCGCGGACCGGCGTCGAGGCGCTGGCCGGCAAGATCGGCCTCACGCCCGAGCGCACCGCCGTCGGCATCCTGGAGATCAGCGCGTTCAACCAGTCGAACGCCATCCGGCAGATCACCGTCAAACGCGGCCTCGACGTGCGGGACTTCCCCATGGTCGCCTTCGGCGGCTCGGGGCCGCTGCTGGTCTGCCGCCTCATCGACATCCTGTCCGTTCCCGCGGTCGTCGTGCCGCCCAACCCCGGCAATGTGTCGGCGTTCGGGCTGCTCACGGTCGACGTCAAGAACGACTACGTCCGCACGCACGTGACCCGCGACCCGTCCCTGGAGACCGCCGCCGCCATCCTCGGCGAGCTGGAGGCCGAAGCGGCGGACGCCCTCGACCGCGAGGGATTCCCCCGCGAGCGGCACGTCTACGCGCGCAGCGCCGACCTGCGCTACTACGGCCAGGCGTACGAGGTGCGGGTGCCCGCGCCGGCCGGGCCCGTCGACCCCTCCTGGCGGGACGAGGTGCTCGACCGGTTCCACGACGCCCACCACCGGCTCTACGGGTACGGCTACCGCGACGACCCCCGGCACGGCGTGGAATGGGTCAACCTGCGGGTCTCCGGCATCGGCCCGATCACCCGGCCCGTCATCCCCGAACTGCCCCCGCCCGGGGGAGGGGCGCCGCCGCCTCCCGGCGAGCGTGCGGTGTACTTCGACGAGGACCTCCAGGGGAGCGGCTGGCGGGCGGCGCCCGTCCACCGGCGCGGCGACCTGCGGCGCGGCGACGTGGTCACCGGGCCCGCGGTGATCCAGGAGTACGGCTCCACGCTGCCGCTGCACCCCGGCTTCACCGCCGAGGTCGACGCCCACGCCAACCTCGTGGTCCGCCGCGCGGCACTCACCCAGGACGGTCCGGTCGTACGAGACGGTTCGGTCGTACGAGACGGTTCGGTCGTACGAGACGGTTCGGTCGTACGAGACGGTTCAGTCGTACGAGACGGTTCGGTAGGACAGGGCAGGTCGGTCGCACAGGACGGGGCAGGGCAATGACAGCGGTCGACCCGGTACTGGTCGAGATCGTCGAGGGGACGCTCGCGTCCGTCGAGATGGAGGTCGAGACGGCCATCGCCCGCACGGCGCGCTCGCCGATGATCCGCGACGCCCACGACTTCCGGGCGGGCATCCACGACGTGCGCCTGCGCAAGCTGACCGGCCGCTCGTACTCCGCCCTGGTGCAGCCCATCGTGCGCGACTTCCCGGTCGCCGAGATGAACCCCGGGGACGTCTTCTTCCACAACGACGTCTACCTCTCCGAAGGCGGCATCGGGCACCTCCCCGACCTGTGCGTCACGGTCCCGGTGTTCCACGACGGCGAGGTGGTCGCGTTCGTCCAGGCGTTCGGCCACCACGACGACATCGGCGGCTCCGTACCCGGGTCGATGCCCTCCAACGCGCGCAGCGCCTTCGAAGAGGGCCTGATGGTCCCCCCGATCAAGCTGTGGGACCGTGGCGTGCCCAACCGCGCCGCGCTGACGATCATGACGCGCAACACCCGCATGCCCGACTCGCTGGCCGGCGACCTGGACGCGGAGTGCTCGGCCTGCCTCATGGGCGCCCGCCGGCTCGGCGAGCTGTTCGGCCGGTACGGCAGGGCGGCGGTCGAGGCGTGCTTCGACGCGATCATCTCCAAGACCACCGAGACGTTCCGCAGGGAACTGCTGGCCAAGATCCCCGAGGGCGTGCACGTCTGGGAGGACTACGCCGAGCACGACGGCGTGGACGAGCCACGCCTGCACACCCAGCGCATCACCCTGACCGTCGACCACGCCGCAGAAAGGCCGCTGGTCATCGACTTCACCGGCACCTCGCCGCAGGCCAAGGGCCCGATCAACCACGCCGGCGACTACGCGGGAGGGGTGTTCCTGAAGAAGTGGCTCGCCCCCATCCTCCGCAACCTCGCCGACACCCCCGAGCGGATGGCGGAACTGGACGTCAACGAGGGCGTCGTCCCGCTGATCGAGATGCGGTTCCCCGAGAAGGGCACCCTGCTGACGCCGATCTTCCCGGCGCCGACGAACGCCCGCACGTTCGTCATCCTGCGCCTGCTCGGCGTGCTCGCCGGGGTGCTGGCCAAGGCCACGGGCGGGCGCATGCCCGCCGACCAGGAGACGATCCGCTACACCGGTGTGTACGGGGACGACCACGAGGGCCGGCCGTACCTCATGCGCGAGGTCCTCGGCGGCGGCTCAGGCGGGCGGTGGTACGCCGACGGGGAGGACACGATCCACGTCGTCCCCGACTCGCGCAACATCCCCGTCGAGTTCGCCGAGTCGCGCTGGCCGTTCCTGGTCGAACGCCTCGGGCTCGCCCGCGACTCCGGCGGGGCGGGCCTCTACCGGGGCGGGCTCGGGTACGACAAGCACATCCGGATGCTGCGTGACGCCTCGTTCATGTCCATCGCCGACCGGTCGATCCTCGCGTGCTGGGGGGTGAACGGCGGCAGGGCCGGGCGCCCGTTCCTGGTCACCGTCGGCGACACGGAGATGGAGGGCCTGGTCGACGACTTCCCCGTCCGCGCCGGGGAGATCGTCCGGGTCCGCACGACCGGCGGCGGCGGCTGGGGCTCACCCTACGACCGCGACCCGTCACTGGTCGCGGCGGACGTCCGCGACGGCAAGGTCTCCCCCGCCGAGGCCCGCACCGCCTACGGCGTCGTCCTCCACACCCCTGCCACCCCCGACCCTGACCCGCGGGGCGGCGCCGACGGCGACCTGCCCGGCGTCCCGGATCCCGATCCGAGGGCCGGCGGGGACCTGCCCGGCAGCCCGGGCGCTGATCCGCGGGGTGGCGCCGACGGCGATCCGCCCGGCGGCCCGGGCGCTCGTCCCCGGTCCGACGAACTCCAGGTCGACGACGGCGCCACGGAAGCGCTTCGCGCCCGGCTCCGCGCCGAGCCGCCCCCCGCGTTCTTCGACCGGGGCCCCGGCTACCCGACCCTGTCCGGCGGCCGATCCCACGCCGACGTCGACCTCCCCTGACACCCGTCCTTCGATCCGGCTCCCCCGTCCTCCGTGGCCGAGGTCGCGAAGGAGCGGCCTTCGCCCCGCCTATCTGGTGTCGGCGTTCCGGCCCATCCGCCACAGGAGCCGGTCCTGCCGCGAGGCGCCGGAAGCCGGTTCGCCGGCGGGAGCGGCGAAGAACCGGTGGGTCGTGTCGGCATCGGTAGGAGACTCCGACAAGCCGGAGTAGATAGCGTCGAGATGGTCGTCGATCCACGCGACCAGGCCCGGGTCGAGTTCGTCGTCGGTACCGACGGCCCGGGCGAGGTCCCAGGTGTGAACGACGCTGTCGGTGGTGCGCACCGCGAGCGCCTGCCGTCCGGTCACCTCGCCCAGGGGATAGTCGAGAACCTGCCTCAGGGCACCGGGCCGGCCGAACGCCTCGGCGCACGCCCGTACGGACCGGGTGTAGGCGCCGACCGGGTCGGAACCCAGCGCGTCGGCGTCCCGCAGACGCAGGAACTCCGCGCGCCCGCCACCTTGGAGCAGGAACACGTAGTTGAGGTTTCCCCTGGTCATGTGGTTGACAAGCTGCCGCACATCCCATTCCGAGCAGGGTGTCGGCCGGCTCCACTGCTCGGACGGCACGGCGCCGAGCACCCGCGCGAAACCAGCGCTGGACAGCACGAACCGGTCGATGATCCCGTCGAAGGTGTCGGACATACGACACAGTCTGCCCGCGACCGGCCGGTCGGACCGGCGGGTATCGGACGTCACGTATATCCCGGAACGGACGCCCGCACGGCCTGTACACGGGCACCGCCGTGGATTCGCCCGCGCGGTCGTCCACGCCCGCTGTCATCGAGTCGCTGCACGGCGCCTCCGTGGATCAATTCATACGGATCTCAGCGCAGGGTGGCGTTGTACTTTTCGAAGACGGCGTAGACGCCGGACAGTTCGCGTCCGTACTGTTCCGCCTGTTCGCCCGTTCCGTGGTAGCGGGCCAGCACCGCGCTGAGCCCGTCGGTGTCGTAGGACAGCGGGTCGGCGTCGACGCCCGCCTCGCTCGCAGCCATGGCGATCACCTGGGGCATGGTGCCTGCGGTGTACTCGGGGTCGTCGCGGAGCCGCCGCCGGATGTCCCGCATCACGTGCCAGTCGTCGGGGTCCAGCGGCTCGCCCTCGATGAGGCCCGCGCCGACGGCGTGGTTGTGCGCGGCGATCGCGGTGCGCGCGAAGATCCGCCCGGACCCGGCGCTCGCGTCGTCCTTCTGCAGGAAGGGGGGCACCGGCACGGGCGTGGTCGTCCTCTCGCCGGGCGGCAGCTCGTGCCAGGCCTCCAGCTCGGCGCGGTAGCCGTAGTAGGCGGTGACCGCGAGATCGGCCAGCGCGTCCTCGGCGGTGAGCCTGCGCGTCTCCCAGAACATCGGGCTCTGGATGAGCGCCTTGCGCATCCGGTACACCCGGCTCAGACCGGTGATCAGCGAGTCCTGCCGGAGCACGGTGTCGAGGGACGCTTCGGTGGAGTTCGGCCAGACCAGCGGCTTGTCCGCCATGCCGATGGACGCCAGGTACGCCGCCAGATCCTCCAGCAGCGCCTCACGGCGCGACATGTCGAAACCGGTGTCGAGCGGGGCGCTCGCCCGGGGCGGCACCGCGAACGCCGCCTGCCCGGCGTCCCGGCCCGAGGCGATGTCGTTGTCGATCTCGATGCCGCCGGATCCGGAGCCGACGGTGATGGTCGATATCTGGTCGAACGCCCAGTCGTCCGGCAGCGGGAAGCCGAGGTTGCCGCCGAAACCGCTCGACAGGTCGGCGACGAAACTCGACACCGTCAGCCCATCCCGTGCCAGACGACCACAGACGTCGCGTGACCCGTAGACACCCGGCCGGTACTCGTCGCAGTAGTGCTTCATGCGCGTGGCGAGCGACCGGAAGTAGGGGATGATCCGCTGGGTGACGTCGCCTACCTGCGCGTCGAAGTCGACGGCGAAATAGATCGTGGTCCCGCGCGCGAACCCGTGACCGCGGGCCGCCTCCAGGGCCGTGAGGGCGTCCTCGGCCCCCTGCTCGGGGGAGAAGTACCCGCTCGTGCGGCCGCCGGTCTCGAAGATGGGGAACGCCGTCAGCCCGGCCGCCGCGATGGCGTCCAGCTCGCCCGGCTGGATCTTCTTGTTGAACGTGGTGCCGGGAGTGTTCGTGAGGTACCGGCCCACGGTCGTGTACCCCTCGGCCCGCAGGGTGCCCGCCCGTTCCGGGGTGATCGCGGTGACGCAGTCGCAGGCCGTCCCCCTGCGGGTGGCGTCGCCGTGGCTCACCAGCAACGACGCCCAGGTCTGGTACCCGGCGATGCCGTTGGCGGGCAGCAGCCGGGCGAACTGCTGGAAGAGCAGGACGGTGTCCGCCACGACAGGGGAGCAGGACCCGTCGAGGGGCAGGTCCCACCCGTTGACGATCATCGCCGACTGGAACAGCCGGACGAAACGCTTCTCCCCGTCCGTGGCGCCGGGACCGAGGACCGCCTGCTCCCTGATCCCGGCCTGGGTCCGCTCGCCGAACCGCCCGGTCGCGGTGTCGTCGTCCATTCCGAGCTCGTACTGGATCGCCAGGAGCAGCGCCCTCTGCGCGTCTCGGGAGAAGCGCCCGTCGCACGCCACGATGGGCTGGTCACGGCGGCCGGCGTACGCGGAGTTCAACCACCTCTGGACCTCCCGGATCCGGGCCGATCCACCCTTGACCTGGCGATAGGCGTCCATCGTCAGCAGCGCCCTGAGCACTTTCGGCACGACACCCGGCGCCGGGAAGGCGCCGTCCACACCCATGTCCGTCTTCACGGCGGCGACGGCGGTGCCGGTGGCCAGGTCGTAGGTGCCGGAGATCCCGCTGCCGTCGTACCCCTTGCAGTACAACGCGCCCTGCACGATCTTGATGAGGTTCTCGTTGGCCGTGCCCGCGCCGATGACGGGGGACCGCGCGGTGAGCGCGTCCAGGGTGGCCGATCCGAACGTGTCACTCAGCGGGGTGACGGCCAGTTCGTGCTGCAGGGCCCGCACGAGGGCCCGCACAGTGGCCCAGCCTGTTCTGCCGTCTTCTGGGACGGGTTGGTATCCGGTGACCTTCTCGTAAACGGAGTTGACCCACTGCTGTGTTCTGAGAACCATCTGGTCCACCGCGATTTCCTCCCGCACACCGGTAACCGCATCGAACAGGCCGCTCCGCGCCAACGCTAAGTGATCCCCACCACCCTGGCTATGGCGCTCCCTCCACGCTTGCCCCCCACCACCCCCAGAAACCCCCCACCCCTGCCGGAACCCGGTGTTCCGGTGCCGCCACGCTGCGAAAATGGCCGGTCATGAGGACCCTCTATCCACCGGTCGAGCCCTACGACTCCGGCCTGCTCGACGTCGGCCACGGGAACCAGGTCTACTGGGAGGTCTGCGGCGACCCCGGCGGCAAACCCGTCGTCATGGTGCACGGAGGGCCCGGCGGCGGCTGCACCACCGACCACCGGCGCCAGTTCGACCCCGAGGCGTACCGCATCGTGCTGTTCGACCAGCGCAACTGCGGGCGCAGCCGGCCGCACGCGAGCGACCCCGCCGTGTCGCTGGAGCACAACACGACATGGCACCTCGTCGCCGACATGGAACGGCTGCGCGAGCACCTCGGCATCGGCCGCTGGCAGGTGTTCGGCGGCTCGTGGGGAAGCGCGCTGGCGCTCGCGTACGCCCAGACGCACTCCGATCGGGTGAGCGAACTGGTGCTCCGCGGCATCTTCACGCTGCGACCCCTGGAGCTCCGGTGGTTCTACCAGGAGGGGGCGTCGCTGGTCTTCCCCGACCTCTGGGAGAGCTACGTCGCGCCGATCCCGGAGGACGAGCGCGGCGACCTGCTGACCGCCTTCCACGCCCGGCTCAACGACCCCGACCCGGAGGTACGGC
The DNA here is from genome assembly GCF_025506355.1 of Sphaerisporangium corydalis. GTDB lineage: Bacteria > Actinomycetota > Actinomycetes > Streptosporangiales > Streptosporangiaceae > Sphaerisporangium > Sphaerisporangium corydalis. The sequence continues at coordinate 29,317 of NZ_JANZYP010000025.1, read as the reverse complement.
TGCCGGCGGCGCGCGCGTGGAGCGTCTGGGAGGGCTCGACGATCACCCTGCGACCCAACCCCAAGATCATCGCCTCGCACTCCGACGACGACTACGCCGTCGCGTTCTCCCGGATCGAGAACCACTACTTCGTCAACAACGGCTTCTTCGAGGAAGGCCGGCTGCTCCGCGACATCGACACGATCAGGCACATCCCCTGCGTCATCGTGCAGGGCCGGTACGACATGTGCACCCCGGCCCGGACCGCCTGGGACCTGCACCGCGCCTGGCCGGAAGCCGCGTTCCACCTCATCGGCGACGCCGGCCACGCCTACTCCGAACCCGGCATCCTCGACCGCCTCATCCAGACCACCGACCACTTCGCCCGCCGCTGACCTGGTCATGAGCCGATGTGGGTGGGGGCGGCGGCGAATTAGGACAGGTCGTGATATTTCATATTACTTTGTAAAGGGCCCTGCGAGGAGTTCCTAAGCCTGACTCGCACGCTTCTACGTAGGCTGCGGGTGATGAATGAAAGCCTGCGGGAGCGCTGGGCCGGGCGGCCGTTGTGGGCACGCTGCGCGCTGGTGGTGTACGCGCTCGGCTTCGCCGAGGGGACGGGCGCGCACGTGCTCGACCTCGTCCGAGGCGGCGTACACGCCTACGCGTCGTTCGCACCGCCGCCGCTCCAGGTGTTCTTCGTCGGGCTCGTCGTCCTCGATCCGCTGGTGGTCGCCCTGCTGGTGCTGTCCCGGCCGGTGGGCGTCCTGCTCGCGTGCATCGTCATGGCGGCGGACGTGACCGCGAACTGGTACGTCTCCTGGCCCTGGCTACACGACGACCCCACCCGGCTGCTGCGCCCGGTAGGACTACTACCGATCACCCTGTTCGGCCTGTTCGTCCTGACCTCCGCGATCCCTCTGTGGCGGACCCTCAAGAACCCGCCCCCTGCCGCACCGGTGCTGCGAGGAGGAGAGCGAACCACACCACCCTGTGGGGACGCTCCTCGATGAACCCCTGCCGGCCGGACACCTCCTCCATCAAGTAGAGGCGCGACGCCGACGGCCGTTGATCGGCTGTGCACCACCACGTCCGCGAACACCTCCGGACCGTGGTGAAGATTCCTGTCTTGCATTCGACGCCATCTCATTGCAAGCCAATGTGCATTCACCTTCACTCTCATTGCAAATATGCCGTATACAAGGGAAAATCAATTGACAGAATCATGAAAGCAAATTAGCTTTCATGATGACGTGAACGCGAACCATGTCTCCCGAGAAGGTCTGGAATGATCACATCGCTCTCCCCGGCCGACGTCATCGCTGACGTCCCCTCCATCGGGTTTCCCTCCAAGGGGTCCAAGTGAGCACGGCCGTCACCGAACCCCCCGGCGTGACCGTGCGATCGCCGGCCCCCGACCTCGCACGCGGATTCATGCTCCTGCTGATCGCCCTGTCCCACGCGCCCGCTTTCGTCGACACCTCGAACGCCGGCCCGGCCGCCCTCGATGCCGTGGCCACGTTCGTCAAGTCCCTGCTGGCCGACAACCAGGCCCGCAACATGTTCGTGTTCCTGTTCGGCTACGGGCTCGGGCAGCTCGCGTACCGGCAGCACGCCAGGGGCGAAGACTGGACGTCCACGAAGAAGCTGATGCGCCGCCGCGCACTCGGGCTGATCGCCATCGGATTCGCGAACACGGTGCTGCTGGTGCCCATCGACATCATCGCGGTGTACGGGCTCACGCTGCTGGTGCTCGCCCCCCTCGTGCGGGCGAGGGCGACGGTGCTGTGGTGGACCGGCGTCCTGACGCTCGTCCCCGCGACCCTGCTGCTGGCCTGGCAGAGCGTTGCCGCCCAGTCCAAGCCGTCCACCATCGCGGAGATCATGGAGCCGACCTTCGGGGCCCACCTCGTCGCGAGCATCCCCTCGTGGCCGGGCAAGACCATCGTGTCCACCGTGATCGTGGTGCCCGCCATGCTGGCCGGCATCCTGGCCGCCAGGCGCCGCCTCCTCGACGACCCCGAACGCCACGTACCCCTGCTGCGCCGCGTCGCCGTGCTCGGCCTCGGCCTTGCGATCATCGGCCGGCTTCCGGCCGCGCTCATGGCCGCAGGAGCCTGGACGACCACCTCGGCACCCGTCGGATGGTCGGTGGCCATCGCGCACGACCTGACCGGGTACGCCGGCGGCATCGCCATGGCGGCCGCCGTCGGGCTCGTCGCGGTCAGGACCCGGCACGGCCGCCTGGCCACGGCCATGGCGGCGCTGGGGCAGCGGTCGCTAACGTTCTACCTGTTCCAGGCCGTGGTGTGGGTGACCCTCTTCTACCCCTTCACCCTGGCCCTGCACGACGACATCAGCTTCGCCGCGACCCTCCTGATCGCGATCGCGGTCTGGGCCCTGTCGATAGCCCTGGCCGACCTCCTACGCGCGACCGGCCACCGCGGCCCCCTGGAAACCCTCCTACGCCGCCTGACCTACCGCCCCCACACCACCAGACCAACCCCCTGACCACCGGCGCCCCCTCGCTGCCAGCCCTGCCGCGATCAGAGCGTAGATACTAGATGGCGCAAGAGTTCCCACTGGAACTAGTGGCACGAACACGGTTCCGGCCAGACGCGGAGGCGATGACGATGCATGCTCCGCCCAGTTCCATGATGCTTCGCTCTTGTGCGGCCTTGTCACTGACCGTATTGCTCCTGACCCTCTCCGCTTGCGTGCCCGGTAACGCGCCCACCGCCGCGCAGGCGGGCCAAAGCCTCAAAAATCACATCCTTCGCTTACTCAAGGAACGAAACGCTCAAGACGTGACCGTCACCGATTCCGGCGGCAAAGACATTCCCTGCGGTAGCGGCGTCAAGCAGACCTTCTCCGCGACCGGCCGAGACCTCATCTCGACCACGAAGCCGACCGCACTCAACGAGATGATGCTCGGAGCGCTGGACCGGGTCGCCAAATACTCTGTCCTCCCCGGTGACCCTGAAAACAGCGACATAAAAGTCGAAGACAAGGCAACGGCCACCTTACTGGTACTGAACTCGCGCGAAGTGGGCGAGTACTCAGTACAAGGAGAGACAGAATGCCTCCCTGCCAGATGAAGCGCCAACACGCCTGCGTGCCACTTGATGCACTGACATGCCTGCTTGCCACGTGACGTACCAACCGCACTAGCCCCAGCCGCCAAGGCTGGCCGCCGTCGCCCTGGAGATCTTGCTCGGCGTGGAACGGAGTTCGGCCTCCAACTCCGCGAGGACGTGTTCGGCCGCCGTCTTGATCCGGCTCCTACGCCCGTTCAGCTCCTCCCCGAACGCCCGCGCCGTCGGCCCCACCCACACCGCCTGCCCCCCGAACTGCGCACACGCCCGATCAAGCGCCGTCTCCAACACCCGAACATGCGCCCGCACAGCAGCAAGCGCCGCCTCCAGGTCGCGGTGTCTTGGGTTCGGCACCAAGTCGTCGTCGATAGGCAACGAAGGACTCCTGCTGCGATGAGAGGCTCTGGGAGGATGTAGATACTAGGTGGCGCAGAGGTTCTCACTGAGATTATGTGGGATGAAGACGAGTCCGGCCAGACATGGAGGCAAAGACGATGCTCGTCCTGTCCAGTCAGGTAAGGCTCCGAAGTCAGGTGGTTGCGGTCATATTTGCCACAAGCTTGGTCCTTTTCGGCTGTGCGCCCGACGATGGCCCCACCGCCGCCCAAGCCGGTCAAACCCTAAAGTCCCACATTCTTCAACTCCTGAAGGAGCGGACGGCGGTCGAGGTGAAGGTTACTGATGCCGGTGGGATCGACAAGCCATGCGGGGACGGCAAGGCTAGGCAGACTTTCGCCGCCACTGGCCGAGATTCGGTGGGAAGTGACGATCCTGAAGCCCTAAATGCACTCTTGGTCGGCGCCTTGGATCGTGTGGCAGATTATCAGGTCGCATCCGCTGGGCCTCCCGGAACACCAATTCGGGCGGTAAATAGATCAACGAGGACGGTGCTGACTTTTAACTCACCTGGTGGAGGCGTGTACACCGTCGCCGGGGAGACCGAGTGTCTGCCGGTGTCGTGACTAGTTGTCATAGAATCTTGCCCGGGGGGTGGAAACAGCTTTCTGGCCGTTATAATGATCTGCCAGCCGCTCGGACACCTTTCCCAGCGATAGATCATCAGTGCCGCCCAATCCGTTTTCCATAAACCAGCGGTCCAGTTCGTCGAGTCCGGGTTCACCCTTCTTTGCAATGGCCGCGAAGGGGAGAGGGAGGCCGTTGGTATCAGCGATACGGATGCTAGCCGGATGATCCGCTTGGTATTCGCTGGGCCAAATCTTCGGAGTGAAACCTGCGGCCATTAGGGACTGGGCTATGATGTAACGTCGTCCGAGGGTCAGTTCATCATCGGCTTTGCGAATCTTATCGGTCTCGGTCTCTTTTTCCGGCTTGAAGGTATCTGCTCCTGCCTCAAGGGTACTGAAAGTTGTCCATACCAGTGGCATTGTCTCAAATGGTGGTACGAGTCCGGTGAATCCTATACCTGTACCGATCAAGAAGCTCGTTACCTTGTCGAAGGCCTCGTCCGCATTATCTTGTTTCTGACCTTGTACTTCTTGAGCTGCCAACTGGAGTCCGCGTACATTGCCCAGTGCCGCGAATGTATCGTCTAGTACGGTGAGTTTGCTACTCTTTATTGCTACCGGAGCCGCCTCGCCGATCAGGCGCGTGGTCAGAATCTCCATCCCCGCTTGGAAGGGGACTTGATGGTTTGTGGAGTCGGTAAAGGTTTTGAGGAACCGGTAAGTATCTTTGGGGCTTAGGCGGAACTGGGGATCCAGTCCGGGAATACGTGACGTCACATCACTGAAGGCGCTGTCTAGAAGATGATTCGTGTCTCCAAGATTGGCGCCTTCCATAATCTCGGTGGCATACGCGCCAGCGATTTCTGCCATGTTTATGCGGGCCGGTTCGCCGACCTCCATGCCACCCAGGGCCGTTATCACTGTGAAGGCGAAGGTTGCCGCTTCCCGGCTGTGTTTGCCGTCTCTCTCGTCATAGGCGCCGGAGGCGGCGGCCAGCATGCGGCCGAAGGCGTTGACCTCGGCTGGCCATGCGCCAAGGGCGCTGGTGTGGTGGGTCAGAGCTTGTAGGTATTTCTTGAGTTTGACCGGATCGTTGTCGGTCACGCTGTTCAGGGCGAGGCGTGCGGCAGCTGGGTTGTTGGCCAGGGCATTGAGGACACCAGGTGTGACTTTGCGCGGATTTCGCAGACCGTTGGCGACCGCGACCTGTGCCAGCCATTCAGTGGGGAACTTGCCGGCACTCAACAACAGGCTGGTTGCGACTTGCTCTGGCTCCGGAGCCGTCTTACGCAATCCATCTTTTACCTGTGAGAACCCGGGTATGCCGGACCCGGCCGACACGGCGGTGGCCAAGGCGAGGCCGACGGTGCGGAGCACGTCGTCGTCGGGTCGGGCGGGTGCTAAGGCACCGTCGCCGGGGGCGAGGTTCTTGCGAAGCACTATGGGGAGTTCGCGGGTGCCCTTGGTGCCGAGGGCGGCGAAGAAGGCGGCGGTGTACTCAGGGTCGTTCACGTGAGCGGCGAGGGTGTTGACGATCTCCCTGAAATCCTCGTCACGGCTCGGGGAGTACCAGGAGTTCGACTTCAGCTCCTTGTACTTCGTAGCGAGATCGGTGCCCTGACGGCGGGCTTCCGTGGCAGGGAGGAGGGGTTGTTCCTGGTATGGGATCAGGGCGCCGGGGCCGGTAGGGGACCAGTTGGGGAGGTTTGTGGTTTCGTGGGCGAGTTTGGTGCGGCGGCGGAGGTCGGGGAGGTGGGTGTCGATCCAGTGCTCGATCTCGGCGATGGGGTCCAGGGAGGTGGCGGGGACGCCCTCGGTGGCGAAGGTCTGGCGGATGGCGGCCGTGTGCTCGCTGATGACGCCACGGGCGTGTTCCATCTCGGTGATGAAGCCGTCCATCAGTGCCGGATCGATCCCCGAGAACCCAGGGGACAGCGGTCCGGTCCCTGGCGGCATTGTGCCCATGCGTACTCGCCCCTCCGACGCCCCTGTTGCCGGACGACCAACCTAACCCAGTCCTTCGCTGAATTGACATGACCAGCGGGAATCGTATGGATTGTGCTCCGGCGACTTTCAGCGACGTTACTTCTCGAAGGGGATTTTAAGCCGCTTCTGCTTTTAAATACGGCGTGGTTGCAGGTAACGGATGATGTGCGGGCGAGAGGTATGGGCGGGCGCGGAGGGGTCCAGGGGCTTCGGTGTACGACCGGGGGAGTAGTGGGCGCGGGGCGCGTTACATGTGGCGGCGTAGGGCGGGGCGCGACGTGGGGGCGATGGCAGGGGCGTCGCGGAGGAGCAGTGTGAGGGCATCCGATCAGAGGAGACGCGAAATGCCTTACGCACACTGGGGTCCGGGGCCATGGTGGCCGATCATCCCTGTTTTCTGGGCACTGTTCTGGGTGACGCTGGGAGTGCTGGCCTTCCGAGCCCGCAGGCACGGCTGGAACCCGTTCACCAGCGCGGGTCGTACGGTCCCCTGGGCGGGCGGCGGGCGTTCGGCGTCCGTGCCCCCGACCGCGGCGGCGGAGAAGATCCTGGCCGAGCGGTACGCACGCGGTGAGCTGAGCGACGACGAGTACTACGAGCGTCTCTCCGTACTGCGCGGTGGCGTGGCGTGATTCCGGCCGCCAGTGGCAGCCGGTCCGAATGACAGGTGCGGCGTTCACCCCCTCCCGGGGTTGCGCGCCGCACAACGGCGCCGACTTCACCCCCCGGCCCTCACCGCCCGGCGCCGAGCAGTGGACAGCACGATGTGGGGGGTCGAGTGGCCCGGCGCGATGGTGTGGGCGGGGGGCCTGACACCGAAGCAATCGTTGGATCGTGGGTGTCGCTAGGGCGTGGGGGGTGAGGGGATTGGGGGGAGTTCGTTTGCTGGTAGGTCGCTGAGGGTGCGGTCGTTCAGGTCGGCTTGGTGGCCGGCTTGGCGGCCGGAGGTGTAGCCGGTGGGGTCCAGGGGGGTGGAGCGGGCCTTCTTGAGGCCGGGGTAGCGGCGGGCGAATTCGGCCTGGACGAGGGCGGTGCGGTCCAGGAGGACGAGTTCGGCTCCGGTTCCCTTGATCTGTTCGGACACTTCGGCCACGCGGGCGCGGAGTTTGGTCGCGACGCCCGATCCGAAGCCCACGTAGAAGGCCCGGCGGAAGGCGGTGGCCGCCTGGGCGCGCCGGGCCTTCGCGACGCTCAGGCCGGGGCCGTCGCCAAGAGAGTGGACGTCGCCGTCGCCAGGAGAGTGGACGTCGCCGGCGCCGCTGGGGGGGCCGGTGGTGTCGAGGTGGTGCGGGGCGGTGGTGGTGAAGTGGTGGAGGGCGGGTATCAGGTGGTTCTCCATTTGGAGGGTGAGGGAGGGGAGGAGGATGCGCAGGCCGTCCAGGACGGGTTCGGGGCCGATGACCGTCATGGTGACGCGGCCGGCGCCGCGGATGCCGCGGCCCTTGACAGCGGTCCAGTGTTGCGCGCCCTTGCATCCGAGCGCGTCGCAGACGAGGTGGAGGGCCCAGCATCGTTCGCGGGCGTGGCCGCCCCGGTTGGAGACCTCGAACTCGATGCCGTCGATGGTCTCCGAGCGGCCGGTGGTCCCGCGTCGTACGGCGGAGGAGTCGAGGCCGTACCTGAGCATCAGGGCGGCGGCGTGCGCGGAGGCGACCGCCGCCTCCTCCTCGCCGGTGCCGGGATGCTCCGCGAGGTCCAGCAGTCGCCGTACCCGCTCAAGGATCCTGGCTCTGTCCGGCCGGTCGGTGCTGGTCAGCGGACGTTCCTCCTTGGCGGCGCCTCGACAGTTGACGCCCTGGCGGTCGAGGGTGTCGTTCAGACTATCGATCGTGGGTCGTGGTCGGGGGGAGGAAGTAGGGGGTGGTGTGGGGTGGGGGTGGGAATGTCGGGGATGTGTTTGCCGAGCGTCACTAGTTGCCCTGTTTTTGTGGCTAGTGGGTGCAATGCGTGATTGGTGGGGGGCGCTGAGGGTAGCCGTTCATTGGAAACATTGACCGACACACGGTGGTGGTTGAGATGGCATCGATGGTTGACCGGATTAAGGACTATCTACGCAGCCCCAAGGGCCACGAGCACATGGAGAAGGCGAAGACGATGGCCAGGGACCCGCGCAACCAGCGCAAGCTGCGCGACTTCATGGACAAGTGGCGGGCGCGCAGAACCCACTGAGGCCGGGCCTTCTGGGAGGCGTGAGGAGGGGCGGCCGGGTGGGGTTCGCGGTGGATCCGCTGTGAACCCCGCGACCTGGGCCGCCCGGCCGGGCGGGTGATCGGGATAATGGGGGTCCATGGCCCTGGGCCGCGATCTCCCCCTGACCCTCGTGGAGGCTGACCTTGCAGGGACCTCTCAGTGACATCGTCGTGCTCGACCTGTCCCGTGCCCTGGCGGGGCCGCACGGAGCGCAGATGCTGGGTGATCTGGGCGCCATGGTGATCAAGGTGGAACACCCCGGAGGCGGCGACGAGTCGCGCGGCTGGGGCCCCCCTTTTGTCGGCCCTTCGGGCGATATTTCCACGTATTTCCTTTCAGCTAATCGCAACAAGCACTCCATCGCCCTCGACCTGAAGTCCGAAGAAGGCGCGGAACTGCTCACCCGCCTGGTCGGGCAGAGCGACGTCCTCGTCGAGAACTTCCGCACGGGCGTGCTGGACCGCCTCGGCTTCCCCGTCGAGCGGCTGCACGAGCTGAACCCCCGCCTGGTGATCCTCTCGATCACCGGCTTCGGCCACGACGGGCCCGAGGGCGGGCGCCCCGGATACGACCAGATCGCGCAGGGCGAGGCGGGCTTGATGAGCCTCACCGGCCCCTCGCCCGACGAGCCGTACCGCGTCGGAGCCTCCATCGCCGACCTGCTCGCGGGCATCCACGGCGCCTACGGCGTCGTCGCGGCCCTGTACGAGCGGGCGCGCACCGGCAAGGGAAAGGTGGTCCGCACCTCGCTGCTCGCCTCGGTCGTGGGCGTGCACTCCTACCACGGGACGGCCTGGACGGTCGGCGGCAAGGTCCCGGGGGCCGGCGGCAACCACCACGCCTCGATCGCCCCGTACGGCGCGTTCCGCTGCTCCGACGGGATGATCCAGATCGCGGTGGCCAATGACGTTCAGTGGGCCAAGTTCGCCCCGCTTCTCGGCATCGACCCCGCCACCCCGAAGTACGCGGTCAACCGGGAGCGGTTCGCGCACCGCGACGAGCTGATCGCCGACATCGAGAAGGCGCTGACCGGCCACGACCGCGCTCACTGGCTGGTCGCGCTCGCGGACGCGGGCATCCCCGCCGGGGCGATCCGCTCCCTGGACGAGGTCTACGGCTGGGACCAGGTGCGGTCGCAGGACCTCGTGGTCACGGTGGAGCACCCCGTGCTCGGCCCCATCGAGCTGCCCGGATCCCCGCTCAGGTTCGACGGCGACCCGCCGGCCGGGCATCGCGCGCCGCCCGCGCTCGGCCAGGACGACCAGGCCGTGCTCGACTGGCTGGCGAAGCGGGAAGGGTGAGCCCGCAGGTGCTGACAGTGGTGACCCCGCGGGCGCGCGAGGGGACGCGGGGAGGGCGGCGATGAGCCTCACCCGCCCGGACGCCAACACGCTCATTCACACCGTCCTGGACCCGGGATCGTGGCGGTCGTGGGACGAGCCGGCGCCCGACCCCGCGCCGCCGGGGTCGCCGTACGCCGAGGAGCTCGCCTCCGCGCGCGCCAAGACCGGGTACGACGAGTCGGTGGTGACCGGGGAGGGGACGCTGGGAGGCCGCCGCGTGGCGGTGATGGTCTGCGAGTTCTCGTTCCTCGCCGGGTCCATCGGGGTGGTCGCGGCCGAACGGCTGGTCCGCGCGGTCGAGCGGGCGACGGCCGAGGAGCTGCCGCTGCTCGCCGCCCCCGCCTCGGGCGGCACCCGTATGCAGGAGGGCGCGCTCGCGTTCGTCCAGATGATCAAGATCAGCGCCGCCGTGACCGCGCACCGCGCCGCCGGCCTGCCGTACATCGTGTACCTGCGTCACCCGACGACCGGCGGGGTGTTCGCGTCGTGGGGGTCGCTCGGCCACCTCACGGCCGCCGAGCCGGGCGCGCTCATCGGCTTTCTCGGCCCGAGGGTCTTCGAGTCCCTGCACGGGTACCCGTTCCCCGAGAACGTCCAGGTCGCGGAGAACCTCTTCAGGCACGGTCTCGTCGACGCGGTGGTGTCCGCCGAGAGCGCGCGCGGGGTCGCCCTGCGCGCGCTCACCATTCTGTGCGCGCCCAGGGACGCCAGGCGGCTGGCCGAGCGCGGCGGGCGCGCCGCCCGGGGGCCGGAGCCCGAGGAGGGGGACGTCGCCGTCGAGGCGTGGGAGGTGATCAGCAGGTCCCGCCGCGACGACCGCCCGGGGGTGAGGGCGCTGCTCAAACTGGGCGCCACCGACGTGACGCCGCTGAACGGCACGGGCGTGGGGGAGAACGACCCCGGGTTGCTGCTCGCCCTCGCCAGGTTCGGCGCGGCCCCGGCCGTCGTGCTCGGCCAGGACCGCCGCCAGCAGCAGGCCGGACGCCAGCTCGGCCCCGCCGGGCTGAGGGTCGCGCGCAGGGGCATGCGCCTGGCCGCCGAGCTGGGGCTGCCGCTGGTCACGGTGATCGACACCGCCGGCGCGGCGCTGTCGAAGGCCGCCGAGGAGGGCGGGCTGGCCGCCGAGATCGCCCGCTCGCTCGCCGACCTGGTGATGCTGGACGCGCCGACCGTCTGCCTGCTCCTCGGCGAGGGGGCGGGCGGCGCCGCGCTGGCCCTGCTGCCCGCCGACCGGGTGCTCTGCGCCCAGCACGGCTGGCTGTCGCCGCTGCCTCCCGAGGGCGCGTCGGCGCTGCTGTACCGGACCATCGACTTCGCCCCGGAGATCGCCAAGTCCCAGGGGGTGCGGGCGCGTGACCTCAAGCGGGACGGCATCGTCGACCGGATCATCCCGGAGCTCCCGGACGCCGCCTACGAGCCGGGCGCGTTCTGCGCGCGGGTCGCCCGGACCCTGGAGTACGAGATCATCGGCCTGATGGAACGCACTCCGGGGGACCGGCTGGCGACCCGCCTGGCCCGCTACCGCCGCCTCGGCGCGGCGGCCCCGCCCACCGGCGGCGAGACGGGACCGGTCTGACACCGAGGCGGACGCCGAACCCGGCCTGGTCCCGCGAACCGGACCCGCCTGACCCCCGGTGGGTAGGGGCCCCGGGTCACACTCCGGAGACGCTCGCGCCCTGGGCGGGCTGGCACGGGATCGGGATGCGCTCGACGCGGATGGAGTGGACCTCGTCGTGCGGCACGACCACCTCGTACGCCCCGTGGTCGACCATCCAGTAGCCGAGCGCCTCGGCCTTGAGGCCGCTGTGGCCGGTGTAGGCGATGTGCAGCCCGTCGTCGTCCTCGTCGAGCACCACGCAGGGCTCGCCGCCGAACGCGCCCACCGTGCGCAGCAGGACGAGCCATTCGAGGTCGGTGCGCCGGACCTGGCGGCGCCAGTAGCCGCCGACTCGGTCGAAGCCCTTGCGTGACTCCTCGCTGAACAGGATGACGTCGTCGGGTCCCGGGCCGAGGGCAGCCGCGTAGGTCTGGTCGTTCTGGTGGGCGATGAAGCCGAGGCCCACGGGTTCGATGTCGCTCATGCCGCGCGCCGCCAGGTGAGCCCGTCGTACTCGGCGAACCGGCGCTCGCCCCGGGCGGTCAGGTGCTGGATCTCCGCACCGGCGGGGATGGGCATCGGGGTGGTGTGGAACTGGGGGACCACGTGCTGGCGCGACGTGGTGAAACCGTTTCCGGCAAAAGGTGGTGAATCATTCCAATCTCCACCCATATGCGGGCCATAGGGGACGACGTAGGTGTCGGTGTCGCGGACGCGCCATCGCAGCAGGTACAGCTCGGAGACCGAAGGTTCCAGCTCCGAGCCCTCGAAGGAGAGGTCGAGCGCCGAGACGAGCTGCTCCGGGCTGGAGAGCCGGGAGCAGTCCTGGACGCGGTAGACGTAACCCGAGATGATGGTGCGCTGGCCCGCGAGATAGGGCACCAGCAGCCGAGGCGGGATGACTTTTTGCATCTGAGTACTTCGCGCCGGCTCGCTCACATCCCGCATTTTACGATCTGCCGACCTCGGCGTTCGGCACGGCACGATAAATATCTGGACGCCGGTGCGAAAGGCTCGGGAGCGTGGCCCGCGCCCGCTCGGTCTCGGCGGGGTCGATCTCGACGACCTGGACGACGGCCCCGGGGCCGAGATCGGCGCGAACCACCCCCATCGGGTCGACCAGCATGCTCCTGCCGATGCCGAAACCGTCCCTGGCCTCGGGGTTCGGCGCCTGCCCGACGGCGACCGTCCACATGGTGTTCTCGATGGCCCGCGCCCTGACCATGGTCGTCCAGTGCTCCTCCTTCAGCGGCCCGCCGCCCCACGCCGCGATCACGGCGAACGCGTCGGCCCCGAGGTCGACCAGGGCGCGGGTCAGCTCGGGGAAGCGGACGTCGTAGCAGGTGACCAGGCCGAGACGGAGCCCCTCGACCTCCACGACCACCGGCGCGTCACCGGGCGTGACCAGGTCGGACTCGCGGGCGCCGAAGGAGTCGAACAGGTGGATCTTCCGGTACGCGGCCAGCAGCCGGCCGCGCCGGTCCAGGACGACGGCGGTGTTGCTCACCCGGTCGCCGGCCGGCTCGAAGGTGCCGAGGACGACGGCGACCTCGTGCGCACGCGCGGCGTCGGCCACGGCCGTGAGGAACGGGCCGTCGAGCGGCTCGGCGGACTCGATGATGCCCTTGCCGTAGCGGGTGAGCGTGGCCTCGGGGAACACGGCCAGGGTGGCGCCTCGTGAGGCTGCCCTTCCGAGCGCGTCGCGCACGCGCTCGAGGTTCGTCTTCGGATCCTCGGACACCGGGATCTGGCACAGGGCGATGCGGGTCACCGTCCAAGCCTAAGGGCCGTGGCCCGCGAGGCGAAGGACGCGCGTGCGGTCAGGACGGCGCCACGAAACCCCACAGGATCCTGGCGATCTCGTCCACCTCGGCGAACCCGCCCGAGGCCGCCGCCGAGACCAGGTCGTGGACCGCGTCGTCGCCCGCGTCGAGCAGGACGCCGTTGACCTCCAGGAAGACGACGGTGGCCACCCACGCCACCTGCCGGTCGCCGCGGGCGAACGGGTGGTGGACGGCCAGGGAGTGCAGCAGCGCGCCCGCCTTGGTCATCACGTGGGGGTAGGCCTCGTGGCCGAACATGGACGCCTGGGGCCGGTGCACCGCCGAGTCCAGGAGCCCGGCGTCACGCAGCTCGGCGGGCCCGTCGATCGTGATCCCGGCGAGGTCGATCACCTGCTCCGCGGTCAGGTAGCGCGTCATTCGCCGAGCCGGTCGAGGACGGTGCGCCAGCGGCCGGCCGCGGCGACCCCCAGCCGGCGGACCTCCTCGTCGGCGTCGTGGCGCGCGAGGTACTCGTCCACGGCCGCGTTCACCACCTGTTCCACGCTGCGGCCCTCTTTGTCGGCGCGGCGGCGCAGGGCCTCGTTCCGCTGGTCACTGAGGCGAAGCGTCATGGCCATACCTCCACGGTACGCATCCGGTATCACGGTGATATTGGACACGGTGAGTGTATGACTATTTACAGAATGTTGTCAGGTGATTTCCCGTGGAGCCTGCTCAGCCGGGCGACCGCCTCGTCGATGATCTCGTCCTTCTTGCAGAAGGCGAATCGGACGAAGTGCCTGCCGCGCTCAGGATGGTCGTAGAAGACCTGGGTGGGGATGGCGACGACGCCCGCCAGCTCCGGCAGCCGCCTGGTCAGGTCGAGGCCGTCGGTGAAGCCGAGCGGGCGGATGTCGGTCTGCACGAAGTACGTCCCCGAGGGGCGGTACACGCCGAACCCGGCCGCCGACAGGCCCGCCATGAGCCGGTCGCGCTTGGTGGCCAGCGCGTCGCGGAGCCCGGCGACCCAGCCGAGCTCCTCGCGCAGGGCGTACGCGGCGGCGAGCTGCCAGGGGGCGCCGGCGGTGAACGTGAGGAACTGCTTGACCGTCTGGACCGCGCGCACCAGCTCGGCGGGCGCGCAGACCCACCCGGTCTTCCAGCCGGTGACGGAGAAGGTCTTGCCCACCGAGGAGATCATGATCGTGCGCTCGCGCATGCCCGGCAGGGTGGCGAGCGGGATGTGCGTCAGGCCGTCGTAGGTCAGGTGCTCGTACACCTCGTCGCTGATCGCCACCAGGTCGTGCTCCTGGCAGACGGCGGCGATCGCCGCCAGCTCGCCGGGGGTGAAGACCGTGCCCGTGGGGTTGTGCGGTGAGTTGACCAGGATCGCCCGGGTGCGCGGGCCGACGGCGGCGCGCAGCTCGTCGGGGTCGAAGGTGAAGCGGCCGTCGTCCGGGCGCAGCGTCACGGGCCTGCGAACCGCCCCGGCCAGCGAGATCGCCGCGTCGTAGGAGTCGTAGTAGGGCTCGAAGACGACCACCTCGTCGCCGGTCTCGCACAGCGCGAGCACGGAGGCGGCCAGCGCCTCGGTCGCGCCCACGGTCACCAGGACCTCGCCGTCGGGGTCGTACACGAGCCCGTAGTGCTCCTTGCGGTGACCGGCGACGGCCTGCCGCAGCTCGGGGACGCCGGGACCCGGGGGGTACTGGTTGGCCCCCTCCCGGATCGCCGCCACGGCCCGCTCCAGCATGGCCGGGGGCCCGTCGGTGTCGGGGAAGCCCTGCCCGAGGTTGATCGATCCGGTCCGAACGGCGAGGGCCGTCATCTCGGCGAAGACCGTCGTGCCGAACTCGCGCATGCGGGCGACCAGAGGTTCCTTCACGCCGGACAGCCTATCGGCCCGCCTCACGTTAACCTCGTCGAGTGATTGTCGGTTTTCCCCCTGATAGACGCATACGCTCCTGGGCCATGCGACGCGGCGGCGGTTCCCGTGGCACGGGTCGCGGAGGTCGTACGGGGTGACGCGGATCCGGGAGCTGGACGTGCTGCGCGGCTTCGCCGTCTGCGGGATCACGCTGGTCAACACCTGGCAGCACACGGTCGAACAGATCGGGCCGCACGACACGACCCCGGTCGACTGGGTCGCCGAGAACCTCCTGCAGAGCAGGTTCTTCCCGATCTTCTCGTTCCTCTTCGGCGTGAGCTTCGTGCTGTTCCTCCGGTCGGCCGCCGGCAGGACGCGGTACCCGAGGCTGGTCCTGCTGCGCCGCCTGGCCGTGCTCGCCGGCCTGGGGCTGCTCCACCAGCTCGTCAACCCCGGCGAGGTGCTCCTGCCGTACGCGATCATCGGGGCCGTGGTGCTGCTGCCCGCCTCCTACCTGAACCGGCCGTCACTGCTCCTGGCGGGGACCGGCGCCACGGTGTGGGCCGTGCTCGCGCACGCCGGCGGCGTCTGGCTGGTCCCGGGGCTCTTCCTGCTCGGCATGGGGGTGGTGGACCTCGACCTGAGACCGGGCGCGCTCAAGCCCGTCTTCCTCGCGTCCGCCACGCTCGCCGTGCTGCTCGCCGGCGCGTGGGCGTACCTGTGGCGGCACCCCGAGATGTTCGGCTTCCCCTACACCGTGAGCGTGTACCCGATCGCCGGGCTGGCCGGCGCCATCGCTTATTGCACGGGCGTGCTGCTGCTGTTCCGCCACAGGCCCGGTTCCCTGGCGGTGCTGGAGCCGCTCGGCCGGATGGCGCTCACCGCGTACCTGTCCGGGACGCTGGTGATCCTGCTGGCGCTGCCCCTGCTCGCCGGGGACGGCAGCAGGTTGAGCGTCCTCGCCGTCGCGGCGGTCGCGATCGCCGGGCAGGTCGCCTTCGCGCGGTGGTGGCTGGCCCGGTACAGGTACGGCCCGCTGGAGTGGGCGTGGCGGTGCCTCACCTGGTGGGAGGCGGTCCCCAACCGGCGCGGGCCCGCCGCGGATCAGTCGCGGCGGTGGCCGCCGAGCTTGCCGATGGCGTAGGCGAGGTTGACGCACGCGATGAGACCGAAGATCAGCATCAGCGGGAGGGTGCTCGTGGTGGAGCTCGACACGATCGCCGTCAGGGGGACCGACAGGGCGAGCGATCCGAGGCCGAGGGCCATCTGCGCCCAGTCGGGACCCGGGCGCTGGGGTCCACGCACGGCGAGCCGTGAGTCGATCACCGCGTTGACGCGGTCGACGAGCGACTCGGCGAGCTCGAGTTCGTACTGGGGGCCGAGCTCGCGCCGCGCGGACATCGCGGCGGCGACTTCGTCACGCTCTAGTCTCTGGGGCTGCTCCACGCCCCGATTGTGCCCCGGAACCCCGGCGCGTGGCGACATTCACGTCGATCATCTACAGAACCGATGCGAAACCTGCACGCCGGGTCGATCTGGCACAGAGAGGGTGGCGTGATCTCGCCCGGAAGGACGCCGGCTGCGGTGAAGGTGGCTCGACCCTGGCGAATGCTCATCAAGGAATCGCACTTCATGGGCAATCATCGCCAATGAGGTGGGCGGCCGCGCTGGATAGCTTCGTCGTGTGGGTGAACGCGTACTGATCGCTCTGGGCGGCAACGCGATGACCGGTCCCGACGGGAACGCGTCGCCGGACGATCAGCGGCAGGCCGTCGAACGGGCCATGACGCACGTCGCTGCGCTGATCTCCGCGGGCCACCAGGTGATCCTCACCCACGGCAACGGGCCCCAGGTGGGCAACCTGCTGCTGAAGAACCAGCTCGCCGCCGACGTCGTGCCCCCCGTCCCGCTCGACTGGTGCGGCGCGCAGACCCAGGCGACGATCGGCGTCCTGATACTCAACGCACTCGGACACCGCACGGCCGTCGTGGTGACCCGGACGCTGGTGGACGCGGGCGACCCGGCGTTCCTCGACCCGGTCAAGCCCATCGGCAGGTACTTCACCGAGGCCGAGGCGCGCCGGTTCGAGGAGCTCGGCCAGACCTGGCGCGCCTTCCCCGGCAAGGGCCACCGGCGGGTCGTGGCGTCCCCCGAGCCGCTGGAGATCCTCGACGCGCCCGCCGCGCTCGCCCTGATGGACGCAGGGTTCACCGTCGTGGTCGCCGGAGGCGGGGGAGTGCCCGTGGTCCGCAGGGCCGACGGCTCGCTCGGCGGCGTCGAGGCCGTGGTCGACAAGGACACCGCCGCCGCGGTGCTCGCGCGGGCCGTACAGGCGACCGTGCTCGTCGTCGCGACCGACGTGCCCTCGGCCGTGGCCGGGTACGGCACCCCCGACGCGCGCCCGATCGGGCGGGTCACCGTCGGCGAGCTGCGCGCCTTCCAGGAGGCCGGGCATTTCGCCAGTGGCAGCATGGGGCCCAAGGTGGAGGCGGCGCTGCGGTTCGCCGAACGCGGCGGCCGGGCGGTGATCACCTCGCTCGAGCACATCGGCGAGGCGCTGACCGGCGGCGTCGGCACCGTCGTCGGACGGTGACCCCCGCCCGGCGCACGGCTTCGGGCACGCGGCGGGACCGGCTTCCCGGGCACGGCGACTGACAGGCTTGACCACGGGGACGCGGCGAGACCGCGTCCCGGACACGACGACCGAGAGGTAGGAGATATGCCGGAACCGATCGAGGTGCGCAAGGTCGCCATCGAGAGCGTCACCGACGCCTCGGGGCTCGCGGAGCTCATCGACAGCGGGGTGATCGAGGCAGACCGGGTGCTCGCCGTGATCGGCAAGACCGAGGGCAACGGCGGGGTCAACGACTACACTCGCATCCTCGCCGACCGGGCGTTCCGTGAGGTGCTGGTCGCCCGGGGCACCCGCACCCCTGAGGAGGTCGCGCAGGTGCCGCTGGTGTGGTCCGGCGGCACCGACGGGGTGCTGAGCCCGCACGCCACGATCTTCGCGACCGTGGACCCCTCGCGGGCCGAGCCGTCGGACGAGCCGCGCGTCTCGGTCGGCGTCGCGATGAGCGACGTCATCCTGCCCGAGGACATCGGCCGCCCGGCCATGGTCGAGAAGGTCGCCGCCGGCGTCCGCGAGGCCATGAAGATCGCGGGGATCGAGGATCCCGCCGACGTCCACTACGTCCAGACCAAGACGCCGCTGCTCACCCTCGCCACGATCACCGAGGCGAAGTCACGCGGCCAGGAGGTCGTGATCGAGGACACCGGGCCGTCCATGGACATCTCCAACTCCACCACCGCGCTCGGCATCGCGGTGGCCCTCGGCGAGATCGAGACGCCTGCGGCGGACCAGATCCACAAGGACCTCTCCCTGTACTCCAGCGTCGCCTCGTGCTCCTCGGGCGTCGAGCTCGACCGCGCGCAGATCGTCGTGGTCGGCAACGTGCGCGGCATCGGCGGGCGGTACCGCATCGGGCACAGCGTCATGAAGGACGCCCTGGACGCCGACGGCATCTGGGAGGCGATCAGGTCCAGCGGCATCGACCTGCCCGACCGGCCGCACCCGAGCGACCTCGGCGGCAAGCTGGTCAACGTGTTCATGAAGTGCGAGGCCGACCCGAGCGGGCGGGTGCGCGGGCGCAGGAACATCATGCTGGACGACTCCGACGTGCACTGGCACCGGCAGATCAAGGCCACGGTCGGCGGGGTGGCGGCGAGCGTCACCGGCGACCCGGCGGTCTTCGTCTCGGTCGCCGCCGTCCACCAGGGCCCCTCGGGCGGCGGCCCCGTGGCCGCCATCGCCGACCTCGGCTGACCCTCGCGCCCTCCGGGCCGCCGGGACACTCCGGAGGGTCGCCGGATGACCGGTGGGCGGTGGCGACGGGTACGCTCGCTGGTCGTGCCGAGCATTCCGCAGCCCCTGGTCCCCGGCGACGACGGCGGCGCCGACGCCTCCGTGGCGGCGGCGCTGGCCGCGTACGCCGCCGGCACGGCCGAGGCCGCCGTCGTGGCCGCCGCGCTGAGCACGGCCCGCCTCCTGGTGCCCGTCGTCGCCCTGCTGACCGAGTCCGAGACGGGCGAGGACGGGCTCAGGCGGGAGAAGGAGAGCGAGATGGCGCTGCCGGTGCTGGTCGGCGCCGACGGCAGGAAGGCGGTGCCCGCGTTCACCGGCGCCGCGTCGCTGAAGCTCTGGCGCGGCGACGCCCGGCCGATCCAGGCGACCACGCCGCAGGTCTGCCGGGCCGCGATCGGCGAGGGGGCCGCCGCCGTCGTGGTCGACGTGGCCGGCCCGGTCCCGTTCGCGATCGAGGCGGGCATGCTGCGCGCCCTGGCCGCCATCGGCCGGGTCACCGGCGAGCGGGACGGCGTCGAGGCCCTGCTGCGTGACCTGTCCGAGCACGCCGACGTGACCGCCGCCCGCCTGCCCGCCCCCAGACGCGGTCTGCTCTCCCGCTTCCGCAGGCAGAAACCCTGACCCGTCGCACCGCGGGGAGATTAGGGTCGGCGGGTGGAGTTCGTCGTCGGAGCGGTCGTGCTGGGCCTGGTCGCGGGGTGCTACATCCGCCCGCTCGCCGCCGGCTTCCGCCCGTACCCGGACGACGATGACCCTCCCGCCCGGGCAGAGGAGGGGGCGGGCCATTGGGGAGAGGCGCGGAGGGCCTTCTCGGGGGCGTTCCGGGCGAGGCCGGTTCCCGGGTGGCCGCCGCTGGCCGAGGTGGCCACGGCCGCCGCCTGCGGGCTGGTCGCCTGGCGGTTCGCCGGAGAGGCCGCGCTCGCCGCCTGGTCGTACGCCGCGCTCGCCGGGTGCGCGCTGTCGGTGATCGACTGGCGCACGCGGCGGCTGCCTGACGCCATCACGCTCCCCTCGTACCCGATCCTCGTGGCCCTGCTCGCTCCCACGGGCCACCTGCTGGACGCGCTGCTCGGCGGGCTCGCGCTGGGCGGCCTCTACGCGGTCCTGTGGTTCGCCCGCCCCGGCGCGCTCGGCCTCGGCGACGTCAAGCTCGCCGGGCTGGCCGGGATGCTCGCCGGATCACTCGGATGGGACGCCTGGCTCGTCTGCGCGGCGGGCGGCCAGTTCCTCGGCGCCCTGTACGCGATCGGCCTGCTGGTCACCCGCCGGGGGACGCTGAAGAGCCAGTTCCCCCTCGGCCCCTTCATCCTCCTCGGCACCCTCGCGGCCCTCGTCCGCTGATGGGACGCGAGTTATCCACAGGGCGGCGGACGGGGGCGATGGCAGTGGGCCGTGCATGGAAGACTTGTCATCATGTTGCGCTGGTTGACCGCAGGTGAGTCCCACGGCCCCGAGCTCGTCGCCATCCTCGAAGGGATGCCCGCGGGCGTCGAGGTGACGACCGCCGACGTCGAGAGGGCGCTGGCCAGGCGCCGCCTGGGTTACGGCCGCGGCGCGCGGATGAAGTTCGAGCAGGACGAGGTGACCATCGTCGGCGGCGTGCGCCACGGCCGCACCCAGGGCAGCCCGGTCGCGATCCGCGTGGGCAACACCGAGTGGCCCAAGTGGGAGACCGTTATGTCGGCCGACCCGGTCGACCCCGACGAGCTCGCCGCCCTGGCGCGCAACGCCCCGCTGTCGCGCCCCCGGCCCGGCCACGCCGACCTGTCCGGCATGCAGAAGTACGGCTTCGACGACGCCCGGCCGATCCTCGACCGGGCCAGCGCCCGCGAGACCGCCGCCCGGGTCGCCCTCGGCCAGGTCGCCCGCAACTTCCTCAAGCAGGCCCTCGGCGTCGACATCGTCAGCCACGTCATCGCCATCGGCACCGCCGAGGCCCCGGACGGGGTCATCCCCGCCCCCGGCGACCTCGCCGCCGTCGACGAGCACCCGGCGCGCTGCCTGGACGCCGAGGCGGGCGCGGCCATGATCGAGGAGATCGACCTCGCCAAGCGGGAGGGCGACACGCTCGGCGGCGTCGTCGAGGTGGTCGCGTACGGGCTGCCGCCCGGCCTCGGGAGCTACGTGCACTGGGACCGGCGCCTCGACTCGCGGCTGGCCGGGGCGCTCATGGGCATTCAGGCGATCAAGGGGGTCGGGGTCGGCGACGGGTTCGAGACCGCGCGCCGCCGGGGCTCGCGCGCCCACGACGAGATCGAGAACACCGAAGAGGGCGTCCGCCGGATCACCAACCGGGCGGGCGGCGTCGAGGGGGGCATGACCAACGGCGAGCCCCTGCGCGTCCGCGCGGCCATGAAGCCGATCTCCACGGTGCCCCGGGCGCTGTCCACGATCGACGTCCTGACCGGCGAGCCGGCCAAGGCGATCAACCAGCGGTCCGATGTGTGCGCGGTCCCGGCCGCCGGTATCGTCGCTGAGGCGATGGTCGCGCTGGTGCTCGCCGACGCGGCCGTCGAGAAGTTCGGCGGCGACTCCGTGGAGGAGGTCGCCCGCAACCTTTCCGGCTACCTCTCCTCGATGGTGATCAAGTGACCACTCCCAGAGCTGTGCTGATCGGCCCGCCGGGGTCGGGCAAGTCCTCCGTCGGGCGCCTGCTGGCCCAGCGGCTCGGCACGGGCTTCCGCGACACCGACGCCGACGTGGAGGCCGTGGCCGGCAAGCCGGTCGCCGACATCTTCCTCGACGACGGCGAGGAGCGGTTCCGCGAGCTGGAGGCGGCGGCCGTGCGCCGGGCGCTCGCCGAGCACGAAGGGGTGCTCGCGCTGGGCGGCGGGGCCATTCTCGCGGCGGAGACCCAGGAACTGCTGGCCGGGCACGTCGTGGTCTACCTGCAGGTGGGGCTGTCGGACGCGGTGCAGCGCGTGGGCCTGGCCCAGGCGCGCCCGCTGCTGGTGCTCAACCCGCGCAGCCGGCTCAAGAAGCTCATGGAGGAACGCCGCCCCGTCTACGAGCGGCTCTCCTCGATCATCGCGATCACCGACGGGCGCGCGCCCGAGGAGATCGCCGACGACATCGCGAAGGACCTGCCGGCGTGAACCCACGAACACTCGTCAGCGAAGTGGAGGGGCTTCGGTGACCAGCCGGATCCGGGTCAAGGGGGAGCGGCCGTACGACGTCGTCGTCGGGGCCGGGGTGCTCGGTGAGCTGCCCGGGTTGCTGGGGGACGACGTCCGCACGGTGGCGGTGGTCCATCCGGCGAGCCTCCCGGAGATCTCCCGGCCGGTGTGCGGCGTGCTGGAGGCGGCCGGTCACACCGTCGTGGCGCTTCCCGTCCCCGACGGGGAGCGGGCCAAGTCGGTCGAGGTGGCCGCCGAGCTGTGGTCGGCGTTCGGCCGGTACGGCGTGACCCGCTCGGACGCCGTGGTCGGCGTCGGCGGGGGCGCGACCACCGACCTGGCCGGTTTCGTCGCGGCCACCTGGCTGCGCGGCGTCAAGGTCGTCCAGGTGCCCACCACCCTGCTCGGCATGGTCGACGCGGCGGTGGGCGGCAAGACCGGCATCAACACCCCCGAGGGCAAGAACCTCGTCGGCATGTTCCACCCGCCCGCCGGGGTCCTGTGCGACCTCGCCACCCTGGTCTCGGTGCCCCGTGACGACTACGTGGCGGGGCTCGCCGAGATCATCAAGGGCGGGTTCATCGCCGACCCGACGATCCTGCTCCTCGTCGAGGACGACCCCGAGGGCGCCCGGGTCCCCGAGGGCCGGCACACCCGGGCGCTGATCGAACGGAAGATCCAGATCAAGGCGGACGTCGTGGGCGCCGACCTGCGCGAGTCCGGCGTGCGGGAGATCCTCAACTACGGCCACACCCTGGCCCACGCGATCGAGCGCGTCGAGTCCTACCACATGCGCCACGGCGAGGCCGTGGCGATCGGCATGGTCTACGCCGCGGAGCTGTCCCGGCTGTCCGGCCACGCGGGCCTCGGCCTCGTGGAGCGCACGCGGTCGATCCTCACCTCGGTCGGCCTCCCGACGGCCTACCGCCTGGAGGCATGGCCCGAGCTGCGCGAGCACATGCGGGTCGACAAGAAGAACCGCGGCGCCAGCCAGCGATTCGTGGTCCTGGACGACATCGGCAAGGTCGCCCGCCTGGAGGACCCCCCAGAAGAGCTGCTCGAAGCCGCCTACCGAGAGGTCGCGCGATGACCGATGTGACCAAGGACGAGGGCGCGCCGAGACGGGTGTTCGTGTTCAACGGGCCGAACCTGGCGCGGCTCGGCACCCGGGAGCCCTCCGTGTACGGCACGGCGAGCTTCGACGACCTCGTCGCGCTGTGCCACCGCTTCGGCGGCGAGCTCGGCCTGGCGGTCGACGTCCGGCAGACCGACGACGAGTCCGAGCTGGTGTCCTGGCTCCACGAGGCCGCCGACGGGTCGATCCCCGTCGTGCTCAACCCCGCCGCCTTCACCCACTACTCGTACGCGCTGCGCGACGCCATCGCCCAGCGCACGGCGCCGCTGATCGAGGTGCACATCTCCAACCCCGCCGCGCGCGAGGAGTTCCGCCTGGTCTCGGTGGTCGCCGCCGTCGCCTCCGGCACGATCGCGGGGTTCGGCCTGCGGTCGTACGAGCTGGCGCTGCGTGCCATCGCGGAGGACGGCCGGTGAGGGCGTACGGTTCCTACGTCGCGCTCGGCGACAGCTTCACCGAAGGGCTCAACGACCCCGGCCGGGACGGGCACTACCGGGGCTGGGCCGACCGGGTCGCCGAGCGGCTCGCGGAGCTGGAGCCCGGCTTCCGGTACGCCAACCTCGCGGTGCGCGGCAAGCTGCTCGACCAGATCGTGGAGCACCAGGTGCCGGCGGCGATCGAGCTGAAGCCCGACCTGGTGAGCTTCTGCGCCGGGGGCAACGACCTGCTGCGCCCCGGCACCGACCCCGACCGCATGGCCAAGACGTTCGCGCGCGCCGTGCGGGACCTGCGGGGCACCGGGGCGGACGTGGTGCTGTTCACCGGGGTGGACCCCCGGGACATGCCGCTGATGCGCCGGTTCCGCGGGCGGTTCGCGGTGTTCTACCTGCACGTGCGGTCGATCGCCGACCTGTACGGCTGCCACGTGGTCGACCAGTGGTCGATGCAGCCCATCCGCGACTGGCGGGCCTGGAGCGAGGACCGGCTCCACATGAACGACGTGGGGCACCGCCTGGTCGCCGCGAAGGTGTGCGAGGTGCTCGGGGTTCCGTCGCAGGACCAGTGGCGCCACACCTGGCCGGCCCGCGACCGGGTCGGGCGCGCGGTGAAGCTCCGCGAGGACCGGCTGTGGCTCCGCGAGCACTTCCTGCCCTGGGTGGGCCGCCGCCTCACCGGCAGATCCTCCGGCGACGCCGTCGACCCCAAACGCCCCGACCTGAAGCCCTACGCCTGACCGGGCGCCCGCCGCCTGCGCGGCGGGTCCTCGCGTGACGCCGCCGACCCCGAGCATCCGGAGCCGCGGATGCGGTGTGCCCTTGCGGGTGGGTCAGGGGGCGGTGGTGAGGCGGCGGAGGGCGGCGCGGACCTTGGCGGGGTCGGTGGTGGTCCAGAAGGGGGGCAGGGAGTCCTTGAGGAAGCTCCCGTAGCGGGCCGTCGCGAGCCGGGGGTCCAGGACCGCGACCACGCCCTTGTCGGACTGGCCGCGCAGCAGCCTGCCCGCCCCCTGCGCGAGGAGCAGCGCGGCGTGCGTGGCGGCCACCGCCATGAAGCCGTTGCCGCCCTTCGCGGCGACGTGCCGCTGCCGCGCCGAGGCCAGCGGGTCGTCGGGCCGGGGGAACGGGATGCGGTCGATGATCACCAGGCTGAGCGATGGGCCGGGCACGTCGACCCCCTGCCAGAGCGAGAGCGTGCCGAACAGGCAGGTCGCCGGGTCCTCGGCGAACTGCTTGACCAG
The DNA here is from genome assembly GCF_025506355.1 of Sphaerisporangium corydalis. Lineage (GTDB taxonomy): Bacteria > Actinomycetota > Actinomycetes > Streptosporangiales > Streptosporangiaceae > Sphaerisporangium > Sphaerisporangium corydalis. The sequence goes on along the minus strand of NZ_JANZYP010000025.1, from coordinate 4,741 downwards.
CAGCGAGGTGGAGTCGTCGCCCTGGCACAGCAGCGGAGTGTCGATGCGCTCGCGCAGCGCCTCGGTCGCGGCCTTCGCGGCGCGCATGGAGGAGAACAGCCCGAGCGTGCGCCCGCCGGCCGCCTCGATCAGTTCGGCGATCTCGTCGACGTACTCCTTGGGAAGGCCGTCGCGCCCCGGCTGGGGAAGGTGCTTGGCGATGTACAGGATGCCGCTGCGCGCGTGGTCGAACGGCGAGCCGACGTCCAGGCCCGTCCACGGCTTGGGCGTCTTCTCGGCCCGGGGAGGCCCCTGCTGGACGGCGGCGCCGGGGGCGGCCTGGCCGGACGCGTCGTCCTGGCCCTGGGGCTCTCCGGGCGGGCGGGCCGGGCCGAGGCCCCACTGGCGGGCCATGCCGTCGAACGTGCCGCCGAGGGCCAGCGTGGCGCTGGTGAGGATGACGGTGCGGTCGGCGAACAGCTTGTCGCGGAGCATGCCGCCGACGCTCAGCGGCGCCACCTTCAGTTGCGCGGGCCGCCGGTCGGTCGCGCCGTCCAGCCACACGACCTCGGCCCGGTCGACCTCGGCGCCGTCCCCGAAGGCCTCCAGGATCCGCACGGCGGTGTCGTGGACGTCGTCCAGCGCCGTGAAGGCCGCCTTGCGCTGCCCGGCGCTCTCCGGGTCGTCGTTCCTGCCGCCGCTCCGGTTGTCGCCGCGCGGGCCGAGCGCGGTGATGCACCCGAACGCGGCGTCGCGCAGGACCGAGAGCGTGTCCCCGAGCACCTGGGGGAGCTGGTCGAGCCGGCCGGGCGGCGCGGCGGCGAGCAGCGCCTTGAGGTCCTCGCCGGCCTCCTGCAGGCGGTCGGCGACGCGCTGCTCGATGAGGCGGGCGACGCGGCGCACGGCCGAGGCGACGGCAGCCTCCGACAGCTCGTCGGTGACCACGCTGGTCACGCGGTCGACGAGCTCGTGGGCCTCGTCGACCACGACCACGTCATGGTCGGGCAGGACCGTGAAGTCCTCCATGGCGTCGATGGCGAGCAGGGCGTGGTTGGTGACGACCACGTCCACGCGCCCCGCGCGCTCCCTGGCCTGCTCGGCGAAGCACTCGGAGCCGCTCGGGCACCGCTGCGCGCCGAGGCACTCCTTGGCGCTGACCGAGAACTGCCGCCACGCCTGCTCGCTGACCCCCGGGACCAGCTCGTCGCGGTCGCCGGTCTCGGTCTCGTCGGCCCAGTCCTGGATGCGCTGGATCATGCGGCCGGTGGCGCTGACCTCGCGGGGGTCGAAAAGCTGGTCGTCCTCTTCCTCGGGCCACGCGGCCGTCACTTTGTAGCGACAAAGATAGTTTCGCCTTCCCTTGAGGATGGCGAACAGTGGTTCATGGGGAAGGGACTCGGCGAGGGCCTCGGACAGCCGGGGGAGGTCGCGGTCGACGAGCTGGCGCTGGAGGGCGATGGTGGCGGTGGAGACCACGACGGCGCTGTCCGACTCGATCGCGTGGCGGATCGCGGGCACCAGGTACGCCAGGGACTTGCCGGTGCCGGTGCCGGCCTGGACGGCGACGTGCTCGTCGTTGTCGATGGCGTGCCGCACGGCACGCGCCATCGTCACCTGCCCGGGGCGCTCGGTCCCGCCCACCCCCGCGACGGCGGCGCTCAGCAGCTCCTCCACCTCCGGGAGATCGTCCTCCTCTTCGAGGATCTCCTCCTCGTCGCCGGAGGGGTCGCTTTCGCCGGCGGTGCCGTCGGTGTCGTCCAGGACGTCGTCGGAGGCACTGAGAGAGTCGTCGAGCACGACACGGAACGCTACCGGCCCCCGGGGGGTCGCCGCGCCCGGAGCGGCCAGACGGCGCGCGGTGCGTTCCGGGTTCATCTCGGCATTCCGGAACCCGCGCGGCGGTTCGCGTGGCAGACTGGCGTGGCCAGGTCCCGGGGGGGTCAACGATGATCTACCAACCGCCTGCCCGCCGGAGGGCAGCGCGTCAGGAGTGACCTATGGGATCTGCCATGACGATGACGTGCACGGTTCGGTAGGGTTTCTGAGGTCGAGTGGACGAATAAAGGCTGGTTAAAGCACGATGTCTGCCATGTCGGAAGTTGTCCCACTGCCATCGTTCGGTGAGGTGTTCTTCGACGCCCGTGGCCAGGAGCGTGTTCTCCGGGTCACCTGGCACGAGGGCACCCTGGTCCTCAGCCTCTGGCGGGGCGAGATGTGCTCCGCCAGTTTCCGCATGCCGATGGACGACGTCGGCCGCCTCCTCGACACCCTGGACGTGGGATACGCGGAGGCCGGCGGCGAGTACGCCGAGGGGGAGGAGGAGTACGCCGACGACGCCGAACAGCCGGAGTATCCCGAATACCCCGACTATCCGGGCACGGGGCAGTACGCCCGCCCGGCCGGCGCCTCCGACGACGAGGGCGACTACCCCGACTACCCCGACGAGCAGGCGCTTCCCGGACGCGCCGCCGCCGGGGCGTACGCGCACGACGACCGGGCCGCGGTCCCCCCCGCCGCCCTGAGCCCCAACGACGTGCTGGTCGCGCGCGGCGCCGTACCGGCCGCCGACAAGCTGGTCGCCTCCCGCGCCCGTCCCGCCGACCTCGACCTCCCGCAGGGCGACCTCGCCGGGCGGCCCGTCCCCCAAGGCGACCACCCCGGGCGGCCCGTCCCCCAGGGAGATCTCGCCGGGCGGCCCATTCCCCAGGGTGACCTCGCCGCGCGGCAGGGCCGGCCCTCCCGGCAGAGCCGTGGCGCGCGGCCCGACTTCCCGGCGCAGCCTGACTTCCCGGCCCAGCCGGACTATTCCGTACGACCTGACTACACCGTGCCGCCCGAGTTCGCCGCGCAGGCGGGCCTTCCGGCGCTCGGCCTGGTCCCGCAGCAGGCCCCCCAGCAGGTTCCCCCCGCCGGCCAGCAGATCCCGGTCCCGGTGCCCGCCGCGGGCCCGCAGGCCGCCGGCGACTACGGCGTCCACCCCGACTACACCCCCCCGGAGGGCTTCACGCTCACCGGCGGGTACGCGGCGCTCGGCGAGCAGGCCCAGGTCGCCGGCCGAGGTCCCGCGAACGACTACGCGCCCCGCGGCGACTTCGAGCCGCCGGCCGGCCTCACGCCTCGCGGCGGATACGGCCCCCAGGACGAGCTCGGGCCGAGGACCGGCCAGCGGGTCCCCAACGGGTACGGCCCCCAGGGCGAGCAGGGGCCGAAAGGGTACGGGCCTCAGGGGGAGAACGGATACGGTCCCCAGGGGGAGAACGGGTACGGCTCTCAGAGCGAGCAGGGGCCGCAGGGCGAGTACGGGACGCCGCCCGGGTCCCCGGGACGGTTCGGGCCGCAGGCCGACTACGGCACCCCGGCGGACTACACCGCGTCCGACTTCGCCCCCTCCGAGTTCGGCCCGCCGAAGTCCAGCCGGTCGAAGCCCGGCCCGAGGGGTGACTACGGCACCTCCTCTGAGTTCGCGCCGAAGGGCGATTTCGGCATGCCCGGCGGCTTCCCGCCTGGCTCGCCCGGTTCGCGGGGCGAGTACGCGCCGAGGGAAGGCTACGGAGCCCCCGGCGCCGGTCCTGTCCCCGGCGGCGCCGAGTTCGGTCCCGCCCCTGGTGGCGAATTCGGGTCCGCTCCTGGCGGTGAGTTCGGGTCCGTCCCCGGTGGCGACTTCGGGTCCGTCTCTGGTGGCGACTTCGGGTCCGTCTCTGGTGGCGAGTTCGGGTCCGTCCCTGGTGGCGACTTCGGGTCCGCTTCTCGTGGTGAGTTCGGGTCCGTCCCCGGTGGCGAGTTCGGTCCGGTGCCCGGTGGTGAGTTCGGCCAGGTGCCCGGTGGCGCAGACTTCGGTGCGGTGCCTGGCGGTGGCGAGTTCGGTGCGGTGCCTGGCGGTGGTGATTTCGGTTCGGTGTCCGGCGGTTACGGACGGCCGGGCGATCCCTTCGCGCCCGCCGAGTACGGTGGCACGCCCGCGCTGGACTACTCGGCTCCGCCGAGCTACGGCTCCACGCCGGAGTACCCGCCCCTGCCGGAGTACGGCGGGGCCCGCTACGCCGGTGAGCACGGGGATGCCGTGCCGAGAGAGAACATGATCGTCAACGACTCCCTGCCCTTCGGGTCCCCGTCCGCGGGCCGCCCCGGCCAGGCGTACCGCGAGGAGCCCTCGGGATACGACTGGCAGCAGGCGACGCGCCCAGCCGCGGTGGACCCCTCCGACCCGCTGGGCCTCGGCTCGCTGGCCCCCCGGCCCCCGGACTCCACCGACCCCCAGCTCTCCCGCCCGTACGTCAACGACCCGATGTACAGCACGGGTGAGCGGGTCCGCCCCGAGGACCGCCAGCACGCCGACGACGGCCGCCGCCCCCGCTCCCGCGACCACAACCGCGACTGGTAACCCCCACCCCACCCCCACTCCCGCACAACCGCGAGTGGTGACCCCGGCCCCCTGACCCGCCGCACAGGGCGCCGATTTCGCCGTCCTACTTCCCACCGTCGCGGCGCCCTTATGAAAGCCCTGTGGCGGGTGGGACGTACCGGGCCGTCCCGGCACGAGCCGGGTGGCGCAAAGCGGGCTTGGGCGGATGGTGGCGCAAGGCGGCTTGGGCGGATGGCGCAGCGTGGGGACGGGGCGGGAGCGTCGTAGGGCCGGTTCCAGCGTGCTGTGGGGCGGTGTCCGCTTGGTGCTGCGGGGTGCCCAGGGGTTCAGGGTGGTCGTGGCGAGTCGGGGTTCAGGGTGGTTTTGGGGTGGGGTGGGGTTGGGGGGCGGTGTTGAGGG
>NZ_JANZYP010000024.1 GCF_025506355.1 Sphaerisporangium corydalis | reverse complement strand
CGCCGCCCCACCCGCGCCGCCCCGTACGAAGCCCGCCGCCTCGCCCGCCCCCGGCGCTCCCGCCCGTGCCACGCCTCGTGCACCCGTCGGCGGTCCGGCCGACCCTCCGGGTACCGAGACGGGCGCCACCATCCCGGCCACACCGGGCGCCGCTCCGCCTCCCCCGGGGCGCCCCGCCGCCTCGCCGGGCAAGACCCCTCCGGCCCGCGCCAACCCGACGACGACGCCCACGCCCGCCATGGCCTGGCCCCAGCCCGGCGCGGCGGGCAGGCGTACCGGCCCGCCGGAGGCTCCGGCCGCCGCGGGGTCGAACACGGTCTCGGACGCGGCTTCGGGCGCGGCTTCGGACGCGGCTTCGGACGCGGAGCCCACGCCGGACAGCGGGTTCGAGGTGGACGCCGGGTTCCTGGCGGGCGCCGGTTTCGACCCGGACGCCGATCCCGAGCAGACCATGACGGTCATCCGTCCGAGGTCGGGCCTGCGCATCCCCCCTCCCGCCCCGGACGACGAGGACGCCCAGTCCACGATGGTGGGGCAGATCCCGGCGATCACCTCACCACCGCCCCCTCCCCCGGCCCCGGCCATGCCCCCGGCCGCCGCCGCGCCGCCCGTCCCGTCCAGGACACCGGCGCCTCCGGCCGCCCCGTACGCGCACCCGTACGGCCGGGCGCCGCAGCAGCCGGTCCCCGCGAGCGAGCGCACCCAGGTCGTGCCGAAGATGGAAGCGCGGCCCTGGGACCAGGCGCCGCAGGGGCCCGACGACGTGCCGACCAGGACGGGGGCCGAGGCCTTCGGCGGCCCGCCCGGGTCCGCGCAGGCGTTCGCCCAGCAGGGCGTGGCGCCCGACGAGGCCACCATGTGGAACGACCCCGCCGCCGACAACGGCCTCGGCACCGACCTGTTCGCCTTCCAGGGCACGGCCCCGCCCCGGAGCGGCAGCCCCACCGGGATGATCATCCTGGTCGTCGTCGCCCTGCTCGGGCTGGCGGCCATCGTCATGCTCGTCGCCGCCGCGCTCTCGCACAGCGCTCCCAGCGCTCCCGCGGGGGCCAAGGTGCCGGTCGGCGCGGCGTCCGTCGAGAAGGGCAGCGCGAGCGCGGACGCCGCGCCCGCGCCGGGCCTTCGCCGGTACGTCGACAAGACCGGTTTCGTGATCGACCTGCCGGCCAAGCTGCGCGCCGTCGCCAAGGGCGGCAGCGTCGGGTTCAGCGCCGCCGGGGACGTCCGCACGGTGCGGATCAGCCGCTCGGCGGACGGCACGGCCGACGTCCTCGGCGCGGCGCGCGCGGCGGAGAAGCGGGCCCTCGCGGCGGGCACCTATCCCGGGTACAAGCTCGTCCGCCTCGCCGTGACCCGCCCGGCGCCGTACGCGGGCACCGAGGTGGCCGACTGGGAGTTCACCTACACCGCGCCCACCGGCCCGGCGCACGTGCTCTCACGCTGGGTGTCGGTGCCGGGCGGCCCGAGCTACGCGATCTACTGGTCCACGCCGGAGACCACGTGGAAGAGCCACCGGCCACAGCTCGTGACGGTGCTGTCCTCGTTCCACCCGGCCCGCGGGAGCACATCCGGCGGTTCGTAGAGCAAGACTGGGGTCATGCAGGATTTCCGGATCGAACATGACTCGATGGGCGAGGTTCGCGTCCCGGCGGCGGCCAAGTGGCGGGCGCAGACGCAGCGAGCGGTGGAGAACTTCCCGATCTCCGGGCGCGGGCTCGAACCGGCCCACATAGCCGCGCTGGGGCTGATCAAGGCCGTGGCGGCGGAGGTGAACGGCGAGCTGGGCGTCCTCACCGGCGACATGGCCGAGGCCATCTCCGAGGCCGCCACCGACGTCGCCGAGGGCGAGTGGAACGGCGAGTTCCCGATCGACGTCTTCCAGACCGGCTCGGGCACCTCCTCCAACATGAACGCCAACGAGGTGGTCGCCACACTGGCCGAGAAGCGCCTCGGCCGCCAGGTGCACCCGAACGACCACGTCAACGCCTCACAGTCGTCCAATGACGTGTTCCCGTCGTCCATCCACGTGGCGGCGATGATCGACGTCGTCTACGAGCTGATCCCGGCGCTGGACCACCTGACCGTGGCGCTGCGCCAGAAGTCCGTGGAGTTCGCCGAGCTGGTCAAGGCCGGGCGCACCCACCTGATGGACGCCACGCCCGTGACCCTCGGCCAGGAGTTCGGCGGGTACGCCGCGCAGGTGGAGAACGGCATCGCGCGGCTGCGCTCGACGCTGCCCCGGGTCGCCGAGCTGCCGCTGGGCGGCACGGCGGTCGGCACGGGCATCAACACCCCGCCGGGCTTCGCGCAGGGGGTGGTGCGCAAGCTGAGGGAGGCCACCGAGCTGCCGTTCACCGAGGCGCGGGACCACTTCGAGGCCCAGGGCGCCCGTGACGCGCTGGTCGAGCTGTCCGGGCAGTTCCGCGTGATCGCCGTGTCCCTCAACAAGATCGCGAACGACCTGCGGTGGATGGGGTCGGGGCCGCGCGCGGGCCTGGGCGAGATCAACCTCCCCGACCTGCAGCCCGGCTCCTCGATCATGCCCGGCAAGGTCAACCCGGTCGTCCCCGAGGCGGTCTGCATGGTGGCGGCCCAGGTGATCGGCAACGACGCGGCCGTCACGTTCGCCGGGGCGTCGGGGACCTTCGAGCTCAACGTGATGATGCCGGTCATCGCCCGGAACGTCCTGGAGTCCTCGCGCCTGCTGGCCAGCGTGTCCCGGCTGCTCGCCGACAAGTGCGTCCACCGGATCACGGCCAACCGCGAGCGGCTCCGCGAGTACGCCGAGTCCTCGCCGTCGATCGTGACACCGCTGAACCGCTACCTCGGGTACGAGGAGGCGGCGAGCATCGCCAAGCAGTCGCTCAAGGAGCGCAAGACGATCAAGGAGGTCGTGATCGAACGCGGGCACGTCACCTCGGGCAAGCTGACCGAGGACCAACTCGACGCCGCCCTCGACGTCCTCGCCATGACCATCCGCCCCCAGTAGGCCCCCGGGCCGCGCGGTACCGGTCGTGATCAATTGCGATCAGTCGTGATCAGTCACCCTCGCTGCGCGGACCAGGCCGAGGAGTTCCAGCGGGGCGTAGCGGGATGACGATCGTCAGCGCGGGGTGCGGCCGAGGTAGCGGAGCAGGTCGTCGACGACCGGGGTGGGGGAAGGGCTGCCGGCGGCCTCGGCCTCCACCACGGGAGCGTAGGCGCCCCACTGGCGCAGCGGTTCGACGATTCCCCGCGCGGCGGCGAGAAGATGGCCCGCGAGCTCGTCGTCAAGCGGGGACGGCCGGCCCGTGGCGATCGCGATGTCCCATGCGTGCACGGCGGCGTCGAGCGCGCACATCACCGCGGCGACCGGGGTGGGCAGGTCACCGTGCGGCAGCGGCGTCGGAACGGTCTCGGTGTCGTCGGACACCGTCGCCCACGCCGCGGCGGTCTGCTCGATGGCGTCTTTCACCAGCTCCGCCGCGGTGCCGTCGACGGCTCCGGAAGGCGAGAAGGGGTCGTAGGCCGGACCGCTTCCGATGCCGAGCATCTTCGCGTAGGCGAGCTGGTCGCCCGCGGCGTGCTGAATCACCTGGGTGACCGTCCATTCCGAGCACGGGGTGGCGTTGTCCCCCTGCCCGTCCCGCACACCCGCGACGCTGTTCTCCAGCGCCCGGTACGAGGCGGCCAGCACCTCACGCCAGACCGGCCGCAGGGAGGTGACGGTGTCGGTGTCGGTCGTGTTCATGATTTTGCCTTTCGATCTCTTCCTTGCCTGTGACACCAACCTAGGGGCCCATTAGGCTACTTTCGTTCCTAATTGCTTGGTGAGGGTGGGAATTCGATGGCTCCGACGACGACCCGAGTGCTGCGCCTGCTGTCCCTGCTGCAGGACCGGTCTTACGTCGGCCGCGAACTCGCCGAGCGCCTCGGCGTCACCGGACGCACACTGCGGCACGACATTCAGCGCCTCCGCGAACTCGGCTATCCGGTGCACGCCGTGCGCGGCGCGGTAGGCGGATACCGGCTCGGACAGGGCGCGAAGATGCCCCCGCTGCTGCTCGACGACGACGAGGCGGTGGCCGTGGCGCTGGCCGTCGGCCTGGCCGAGGACGGCTCCACCGGGATCGCGGACATCGACGCCAGCCTCACCCGGGCACTCGCCAAGCTCCAGCAGATCCTCCCCAAACGCCTGCAGCGCAAGGTGACCGCCCTGCGGTCGGCCACCGCGGTCGGGCCCGCCACCGTCGGCTCCCGCGAGCCGGACGCCCCGGTGCCCGCCGCCACCCTCACCGTCGTCGCGGGCGCGATCCGCGATGGCGCGACCCTGTCGGCGACCCGCGCCGACACCGAGACCGAGGTGGAGCCCTACCGCCTGATCAGCTGGCGCCGCCGCTGGTTCCTGGTCGCCTACGACCTCGGCGCGCACGCCTGGCAGGCGCTACCCGTCGCCGACCTGACCCGCGTCCGGTCCGCGTCCCGCCGCTTCGCCGCCCGGTCCCTGCCCGACGACGACCTCGTCGCCTTCGTCCTGCGCGAAGTCGCGCAGACCGGCTGGAAGGTCCACGCCCGCGTCACCGTCCTCGCCCCCGCCGAAACCGTGATCGCCCGCATCAACCCCGCCGTCGGCGTCGTCGAAGCCGTCGACTCCCACACCAGCGTCCTCGTCACCGGTGCCGACGCCCTGGAGACCATCGCCATCTACCTCAGCATGCTGATGATGGACTTCCGCGTCGACGGCCCACCCGAACTGGTCGCCCACATCCGCACCCTCGCCCGCCGCTACACCGAAGCCCTCGACGGGTAGGCCGACCGGCATGCCCGTCAACGATGGTCGAGGCCGCTCGGAGCATGGAGCAGTTCCTGACAGCCATGGACAAAGGCTCTCGCTCCGCTCGAACAGTGTTTCGAAGGGCTTCGCCCCTGCCGGCAGGTAGCCGACGCACCCGTGTCCATGAGGCCACCCGTGATCAGGACTCGCCCGGTTCTATGTGTCCGGAGGGCAGGTGCCAGTCCCCGTCGTGGAAGCCGGTGTTCCGGCGTCGGCCGAGCAGGATCTCACCGCCTCGGCGCAGGATCACGTGCAGGTCGATAGGGGTCTTGTAGCGCTCTTCGGGCATGACGTCGTTCCTTGTCTTCGAGGTTGGTGCGGGCGGGTCGCCGCGTCCGGCAACGTTGCCGGAGCGAGTGGACACCCGCAGGTGATCGGACTGGTCGGTTCGCCGGGGCCGCCGTCCAATACCGGCACTCGACCGGCTCATGACCGATCTCCGGCACCACCGCGCCCCCTCCCCTAACCTGGAGGACATCGGCACAGGCGAGGGACTTTCAATGCGTGGAGAAACCTCAGGACCCGAAGGCCGCGACGAGTCGATCGGCTTCCGGATCGCTCGTGAGCGTAAGCTGCGCGGCCTCACCCAGACGCGGCTGGCGGAGCTCGTTCCCTGCTCGAAGAGCCTGATCGCCCAGGTCGAACGTGGTCACAAGCCCGCCACCCCCGCCCTCGTCGCAGGCGTCGCGCGAGCGTTGCGAACCGCCCCGGGCACCCTCACCGGACAGCCGTACGAGGAGACCGGCCGCCATCAGGGGCGGATCCATGCGGCCGTTCCGGAGGTACGGCGGGCGCTGCTGACCTGGGACCTCCCTGACGAGGAGATGCCTGTTCGCCCGGTCGAGCGGTTGCGCGCCGACGTCGCCCACGCCTCGGCCCTCGGCAGGCAGGCCAGGTACGCCCAGCTCGGCGAGATGCTCCCCGCGCTCCTGGACGAGCTGACCCGTGCCGCCCGGTCGGCCGACGGCTCGCGGAGGAACGAGCTGTACGCACTGCTCTCCGAGGCCTACACGGGGGCCACGGCCATCGCCTACGCCCTCGGCCTCTTGGACCTGCGCGGCCTCGCCATGGAACGCGTCGCCTGGGCCGCCTCCGAGTCGCAGGACCCGCTTCGGGTCGCCCGCACGCAGTGGCAGCGCGCCACGCTCTTCTTGAACACCGCGAGCTACGACAAGGGGCTCGTCCTGCTGGAGCGGATCCGACGCGAGATCGGCGACGATCCCAGCCGTCTGAGCCCTGCCGAGATCAGCATGTACGGCGCCGCGCACCTCCGCTCGGCCGTGTTCGCCGCACGCGCCGCGAACCGCCCGACCGCGCTGGAGCACATCGAGTACGCGCGGGAGGCCGCACGGTACCTCGGGGGCGACGCGAACCACTACGGACTCGAGTTCGGCCCCTCGAACGTGATCATGCATCACGTCGCGGTCGCCGTTGAGCTCTGCGACGGCACCGAGGCGGTACGGCTGGCCGGGCAGGAGCCGCTGCCGCCATCGGTCGCGCCCGTCCGGCTCGGTCACCACTACATCGACCTGGCCCGAGGCTGGCTCTACCACGGCGACCGCCGCAAATCCTTCGCGACGCTCCTGGACGCCCGCCGCGTCGCCCCCCAGCAGACCCGCAACCACCCCATGGTCCGCGAAACCATACGAATGCTCGTACAACTCGACCGCCGCTGCTCCAAACCCCTCAGCACCTTCGCCACCTGGCTCGGCATGCACTGACCCCATGCTCCCGGCCAGTGGACTTCTTCCCGGAGGCAGAACGCCCGGAGGACCCTGCCGGTTCAGCGGTGGGCGCGCATGGCGCTGAGGAGCCACTGGAAGGCTGGTACGGCTGATTCGTCTGGGATGCGGCCGTTGACCAGGCTCAGAAGGTGCCAGTACCGCTCGATGGCCGGATCGGTGACCCCTTCGAGCCAGGCGATCAGGTCCGCGTTCTCCTCCGAGGACTGGTCCGCCGGGACGATCCGATCCAGGACGATGCGGCCACGCGCTGAGCCCGGCTAGACGCCCTCCTCGACGGCGCCGCCCGCGTTCAGCAGGACCAGGGGCCGCAGCTCAAGGCCGAACTCCAGGCGGCTGTCCTCCCGCCCGCCCAGCACCAGCCGCCGTACCGCCCCACGGAAGTCCGCGTCCGCGACGAGATCGCCAAGCTCGATCCACGCCTCGACCTGCTCGGGCGCGGGATCGTCCGGCAGTTCGCTCGGCATCTCCCGCATCCACCCCGCGACGATCTCGGTCTCCTGACCGCCGACTCCCTCGAAGACCCACGTCACGAACTCGTCGATGATCTGCTGACGTTCTTCCGCCGACTTCCGTGCCAGCTTGTGCATCTGCGGCATCTCCCTGATATCGGTGTACTTGGCGAGACCCCGGAGGATCGCCCTGCGGGACCGGAGCAGCCGGATCTCCGCGTCCAGCGCCTCGGCATGAACCTCGACCGCCTCGGCCAGGGACGTCCGCCGGCTCAGGATCCGCTGGATCACCTCCAGCCCCAGCCCGAGATCCCGAAGCGTGCTCACCAGCTCCAGCCGCGCCACGGCCTCGTCGTCGTACAACCGGTAACCCCCCGCCGAACGACCCGACGGCGGCACCGCCCCCGCGTCCGACCAGAACCTGATCGTCCGCGCCGACAACCCCGTACGCCCCGCCAACTGCCCAATGGTGAGCAACTCCCCTTCGCCATCCATGACCCCAGGCTGCACCTTCCACCCACTGGAACCTCAAGTCCCCGAACGCGACGTCCCCAGCCGTTCATGCGCGGTCGGCTGACCTCGACCCGGAAGTTGACGGTGTACTCGTGGCGCCCGGAGGCGCCGGTGCCGATGTGGATGGGCCCGGACTGGGAGCCGATCGCATCCCGCAACCAGGTACCGCCGCCCGTCGGAGGCCGGGCCGCGAACCCGGGCCTGGGTGGACGGCTCGTCGTAGCCGTCGGTCGCGGCCGATTCCGGGCCGCCGTACCGGGCGAGGACCACGAACTCGGCCGAGCCGGACGGCATGGTGGTCAGGTAGAGGGTGCCGTCCGTACGTGCCGAGGTCGAGCTCCTCAGACAGGACGGCGAACTCTTCCAGGAGAGTCAAGCTCCACCACCACCCGTGAGTCATGTATTGAAGTCGCGTCGTATCGCTGGATATCGGATGGACATAAGCCCAAATGAGAGCGCCTTTGATCTGTTTTCTGTAACGGCGCCCTCACTGGGTGATATCGGCCTCTACCGTCACCTCATGGCGCGTGCGAAGACGGTGAATCTCGTCGGCCCGGTGATCGTCGTTCTTCTGATCGTCGGCGGTTGCAGCAAGCTCATCGAGTCGGTATTCGGGGGTGACGACCCGGCGCAGGCCGCTCAGCCCGCAGGGCCGGTGTACGTCCCAGATCTGCGGAAGACAACCCTCGTCGACGCCGAGAACAAGACCGAGGCGCTCGGGGTGGACCTGTCGGCCGACGGCATCGGGAGCAGCAGCTATTGTCCCGACGAAACCGATTGTGTGATCTACCGGATGTCGCCGAAACCCGGCACCGTGGTCAAGGCGGGCGCCGAGGTAGCCGTCAAGTTCGTGACCCGCGAGGAGTGGGCCTGGTACCGGAAGCATCGGAAGATGCCCAACGTGGTCGGCTGGTCGGAGACCAAAGCCGACGGCCTGTTCGACGTTGTGGATTCCACGGTGGACTCCGCGAGCAAGGAGTCAACGAGGGTGGCGGTGGGCAAGGACGTGGTGCTCGCTCAGTCCCCGAAACCTGGCCGGCCGCTGCGGATCGGCCAGAAGATCAAACTGGTGATCGGCTACAACTTCGGCATGTCGAGCGGTACTGGTGATCTGCCGAATGGCAACCTCAACCCGCCTAACGGGCGGGGCGAAAGCCGATTCTGTAGCCACCGCTGGTGGTGCTAGCGCAGGGACCGCCGGATCTCCGCCGCCACGATCTCCCCGAAGACCGGGGGTCTCAGTGCGCATCGGGTCTTCCGGGGACCTGGCCTTCCGGCCGAGGTCGTACCGGTCGGTGAGATCCTCGTGCTGCCGGGTCGCGTACGGGCCGTCGAAGGACACCGCGCCGACCAGATTCGCCTCGTCCACCGAAGGGGTCGCTGCGCGTCCTCGACGAGCTCGCGAAGCCGGCGACCCGGCACGCGGAACCTGTTCGCAGGTACGGTGACGTCGTGACCGTGGTGGACATCGTGACCGTGGACGGCGGCCAGCTCGTCTCGCGCGCCGAACTGGCCGACGACGGCACCGTCACGTATACCGGCGGGTCCTCGGCCGCCTCGGCGGTGCGCCGGTGGCGGGTTCTGAACCCCGGCGCGTCCGAGGCTGACGCCGTGCGCGCGGTCGCGCGGGGCGGCTGGTCCAACGGGTACCTCATGGTCGCCCAGGACGGCACCACACCCTGACAGCTGTGACCACCTGACTCGCCTGCGCCGTGTTGATGGTTCCATCGCCCCCCGCGAACCGGCGTCGTGTGTTCCCCACCACCGTATTGACCGTCTTGCGCTGCAAGATGTCCAAGCAGGTGTTCCGACCACGACTAACAGCCCGGTCCTCGTTCGCCACCAAGTACGGCTCGATCTCCCGTAGCGCTGCCAGGTAGCTCGTGGCCTGTTCGGCATTCGGTGTCGGCACGATAATGACCCGGCCTTCGCCCTTACGGCTCGCTTGGGCTGGTGCTGTCGAATCGGGCGCGGCGTTGGTCTGCTTGTCGTCTTCCCCGCCGAGCACCATGCCGATCACGACCAGAATGACGAACACGCTCACTACGGCGAGGAGCACGAGCTTCGCACGGTTCCTTTTCCGCGTCGGGGGTGGCTCCCATTGCTGGTGTGGGGGCGCGGGTCGCCGCGGGCCGGGCTGGTGCTGCGGCTGCTGAGGGTGCATGTCCCGCACCGTAGAGCCGCTCCTAGATCGTTCCGCGGAGGATCGCTCCGATAGATGCCCGCAATGGGCGAATTGCACCACCCGTATTCAGGGTTCGCCAGGCGCGACGTGGTCCTCGCCGTCGGAAATTGCTGGCCAACGCCGTCACCTACGGAAGACCACCGGTAAGGCTCTGCGTCTGGGCCGGGACGGAAAGTTCGTGGGTCCGGATGACCAACCAGGGGGCCGGTGAGCCGTCTCCGCTCAACCTGGGCGTCGACGCCGATCACGGCCGAGGCCTGGCCACAGTCGCCGCCCTCGCAGACGATCACGGCGTCACCCGGTCTCCGGACGCACCGGGCAAAACGGTCTGGGCGCAGTGGAGATACCTCACCGATGTGCCCTTCGACCGAGTGCCTTGACCATTCACGCAGCCCTTCGGCAGGGGCGAAGCCTCCGAAAACACTGTTCGAGCGAAGCGAGAGCCATTGATGGAGCGTGCCGAAGGACATCACCACGCACGCCTCGAATCAGCTGTTTGAGCAGGGCTTCGGCAGGGGCGAAGCCTCCGGAAAACACTGTTCGAGCGGAGCGAGAGCCATAGGCCGGAGTTACGAGCCGTGGTCGGGGGGTGGGGTGGGGAGGTAGCGCTGTTGGAGTTTGTGGGCGAGGCGGACGGCGTGGCGGCCGCCGGGGAGGTGGGTGGCGAGGCGGCCGAGGAGGGAGCGGCGGGTGGAGAGCATGCCGGGTTCGCCGCCGGCCTGGACGCGGGCGCGGCCGGCCCTGCCCATCTCCAGGACGAACCGCAGGTCGACCTCCTTGCCGTCGATGCGCAGCCGGGGCGCCCACAGGCCGGGGCCGATGTGCCCCTCGCCGGGCAGCCGGCGCACCGGGACCTTGGCGACCAGTTGCCCGGGGAACCGTCCAGGCACGCCGGGCTCGACGAGGGCGGGGATCGCGATGACGCGGCCCCGGCTGGCGATCTGCCGGAGCACCAGTTCGGCGGGCGGTCCCCCGCTCGGCGGGACGTACGGCACGGGCAGGACGACGAACACGTGGCCCTCGCGGTGGGTGACCGAGGCGCCAGGCGAGACGAGCACGATGGACTCGGAGAACGACCGGGGTTCGACGCAGACGCTCAGTTCCCGCTGTTCCGACCAGCAGGGGATGACCAGTTTGCGTGGTTCCCCGGCGAGCACGCCGACGCAGCTCAGCTGGGCGCCGTGCTGTCCGGCGACGCGGGTGCGGGCCTGCTGGGCTCCGCTGTGCATGCGGACGTGCACCTCCCACTCCCCCGAGCGCAGCGGGCGGCCGAACGCGGCGGTGCCGACGTCGAGCCGGGCACGGCCCACGGCCCAGACGCGCACCCGGTCGGCGTCCTGTGAGCGGCACACCTCGCCGGACACCGGGATGAAGAAGATCAGCCCGGTGTCGATGTGGCGGATGTAGACCTCCATGCGGGCCCGGGACACCGCGTCGGTGACGTCGGCGAGCGCGGCCGGCAGGACGAGGTCGCTGATGGGTGGGGTCCAGAAGAGGCGGTCGCCCTCGGCGCGGAAGGTCAGCGGGGCGCCGTGGGCGTCCACGATCTCCACGGCGAGGTCCATGGTCAGGGAGCCGTCCTCCCAGCGCACGTCGCGGAGCTCGGCCCGCACGGACGTGCCCCTGAACGCCTCGCTGAGGGCCACCAGACGCCCTGGTTCGCCGGATCTGACCAGAACCGCCCGGGCGCGCAGATGGACCGGGAGATGGCGGTCCAGCTCTTCGGGGAACCGTTCGCGGGTCAGCTCGCGCAGCGAGGCGAAGAGCGCGGCCCGCTGGTCGGGGCGCGCGGAGAGCCAGGGGCGCCCGCCGAGCAGGCGGAGCACGCCGGTGCGGAACCAGTGGGCGTACATGCGGTCCCGCTGGTCCCCCGGGTCGCTGTGCGCGTCGATGACGTCGAGGACCGCCCGGATGCCTGACGCGTGGGCGGCCGGGTCCACCGGGCCTTCGGGGGACGGGCCGAGGTGGCAGCAGATGTGGTCGGCGAGCACCGCGATGACCTTGGCCGTCAGGTACGCCTTGACGACGAACGCCTGTTCCGACAGGTCCGGCTCGATGTCGGGGAAGCGGATGTCGCGCGCGTCGAGGAAGGCGCGGCGGAACAGCTTGTGCGCGGTCGGCAGCCCGAGGAGGCGGTCGCGCAGGATGTCGGCGCGCTCCCGGTTGCGGGTGAAGGCCCTCGGCGGTGGGTTGTCGCCGCTCACGAGCCGGCCGATCAGCACGTCGGCGTCGGTCTCGACAGCGGAGCGGTACATGACCTCCAGCGCGACGCGCGCGAGCCGGTCGCGCTGGCCGAGCAGGTAGACGTACTCGCCCTGGGCCACGGCCAGTCCCACGTTCCGGCCCCGGGCCGGTGAGCCGGCGTGCTCCAGGTGCAGGACCCTGACGTTGGGGCGGACGGCGGCGACGGCGTCGAGGCGTTCGCGCGTCCCGTCGCCCGACCGGTCGTCCGCGAAGATCACTTCGTACTCGTCCGAGGGCATGGACTGCTCCAGGAGCGAACGTACGCACGCGTCGAACGCGTCATCGTCCGGGCCTGGCTCTGATACCGGCACCACCACGCTGACCTTCACACCCATGTGGGCCAGCGTGCGACGGGGACCGGCGAAACGGCGTCAGGCTTGCCGAAACGTCAAACAACCCTGACTAAGAGTTCGCGCTGTTCAGTATCCGGCCCGCACGGGCGAGCCGGGCGGGCGGATCAGTACGAGCCGGTCAGTACCAGCCGACGGACTGGGAGTGGCCCCAGGCGCCGCAGGGGGACTTGTACCGGGCGGCGATGTAGCCGAGGCCCCAGGCGATCTGGGTCGCGGCGCTGGTCTGCCAGTCGCCGCCGGCGCTCGCCATCTTGCTGCCGGGCAGGGCCTGGGGGATGCCGAACGCGCCGCTGCTGCGGTTCATGGCCCGCTCGTTCCAGTGGCTCTCGCGGTCCCAGAGCTTCTCCAGGCAGCCCCACTCGCCGCTCCAGCCGCGCGCGGCGGCCATCTTCTGGCCGAGCGCCTTGTTGCTGCCGGGGTTGGGCCGGGAGCCGGGCGGGAACGCCTGGGCGGTGAAGCCCTCGCCTCCCGGGGCCTTCTTGACGATCTTCACCGGGTCGAAGCCGGCGGCGGTCTTCTGACGGGCGGCCTTGATGTCGTACGCCCGCTGCGCCTGGGCGGCGACGGCCTTGAGCGCGTCGGTCTTGGCGTCGGGGGCGAACGGGTCGTTGACGCGGGTGAGCTCCTCCAGCGTGAGGGGCGTGCCGGTGGCCGCGTCGTTCTCCTTCATGGTCTTGACCACGAACACGCCGAGCGCGGCGATCACCGCGAAGGAGAGGCCGACGACGGCGACGCGCTTGACGGACAGCAATGGCTTGCGGGCCGACTTCGGCCGGGCGCGCCCACGCGGCGGCGGCGGGGGTCGTTCCTCGTCCCGCCTGCCTCGCCTGTCCCTCAACTGCTGACCAGAGCTCACGGCCTATGAGCTTGCCGTGACATGGGGGGTGGTCCGCAACCCAAACGGAAAAGTTATTTGACGGTTACTTGCCCTAACCCATGAGTAACGTGGCCTTATCCCACTGAATGTGATTTTCGTCACACCAAGGGTTCGAGGTCCGCCCTCCGGACCCCCGCACCGGAGGGCGGTGGAGCGGCGAACCACTCGAGGAGGCAAACCCGCGCACGAGACCCCGATCTCGCGGCGCCTGCGGACCGGTGCGGCACGAGGGACGACGCGGCGAACGGGATCGGACGCGGACCCCCTCAGGCTGCTTAGTTACTATCGGGGTTCCGTGGGCGCCAGGTCACAGTTTTGTGACATAGAAGGGGCTAACGGAGTTTCGGCAATAATGTCCGGGTGGCCGGCATCCTGCTCGTTGAAGATGATCTTTCTGTCCGGACGGGCCTTGAGCTGGCACTCACGCGGCAGGGACACTCCGTCACCGCCTACGGGACCGGCGAGGAGGCCCTCGATCACGTGCGCGCACGGCGCCCGGAGATCGTGATCCTCGACGTCATGCTCCCCGGCATCGACGGGGTCGAGGTGTGCCGCCGCATCCGCAGGCTCGACTCCCTGCCGATCATCCTGCTCACCGCGCGCGGCGACGACCTGGACATGGTGGTCGGGCTGGAGGCGGGCGCCGACGACTACGTGGTCAAGCCCGTCGAACCGCGCGTCCTGGACGCCCGCATCCGGGCCGTCCTGCGCCGGCTGGAGTCCGCCTCGGCCGACCGGATCAGCTTCGGCGACCTGGTGATCGACCGGGGGGCGCTGAAGGTCACCCTGGCCAACCGCGAGATCCACCTCACCCCCACCGAGCTGCGCCTGCTGCTCGAACTGGTCCGCCACCCGGGGCAGGTGCTCAACCGCCGCTACCTGCTGCGCGCGGTCTGGGACCACAACCACGTCGCCGACTCCCGCCTGGTGGACGCCTGCGTCCAGCGCATCCGCGCCAAGATCGAGCCCGTCCCGGCCGAGCCGGTGTTCATCCACACCGTGCGCGGGTTCGGGTACCGCTTCAGCCCGCCGTGAACCTCGGCCGCCGTCGTCCCACCGGGCTGCGCGGCCGGCTGGTCATCACCTTCATCCTGGTCGCGGTGACCGCCTCGGCCCTGGTGGCGGGCATCGGCTACCAGCTCGTCCGCCGCGCGCTCCTCGACCGCGTGGAGAACGGCGCCACCGTCGACGTCCGGGACGTCCTGCAGCGGGTCTCGCTGCCCATCGGCACCAGCGACCTGCTGTGGCCGACCGACTCGGTGGTCACCGAGAGCGACCTGAACGACCTCGCCGAATCCCTCGGCGGCCCCGACCGGCAGGTGATCCTGCGGTACGGCGACCAGGAACGGCTGAGCACCGGCACCAGTTTCGGTCTCACCGACGTCCCCGCGGAGGTGCGCAGGCGCGCGTCCACGCGCATGGTCCGCGAGCGGCTGCTGATCAGGGACGAGCCGTGGCTGCTCATCGGCACCCAGGTCCACCGGCTGACCAGGACCGGGGCGATCAGGCCGACCGGCATGTCGGTCTTCGTGTTCGTCTCGCTCAAGGAGGAGGACGGCGTCCTCGCCCGGCTGCGCACGGCCCTGGCCCAGGCGTCGGGGATCACCCTGGCGATCGCGCTCACCGTCGCCCTGGTGTCGGCGCGCAGCGTCCTGCTGCCGGTGCGCAGGCTCGGCGACGCCGCACGCGCGCTGGGCGCCGGCCGCCTGGACACCCGCCTGCCCGTGCACGGCCGGGACGAGCTGGCCGGGCTGTCCGCGACCTTCAACGACACCGCCTCCGCCCTGGAGCAGACCGTCTCGGAGCTGCGCGCCCTGGAGGCCATGTCACGGCGGTTCGTCGCCGACGTGTCCCACGAGCTGCGCACGCCCCTGACCGCCATGACGGCGGTGACCGACATGCTCACCGAGGAGGCCGAGCACCTTCCCCCGGACGCGGGCAAGGCGGTGGACCTGGTGGTCCGCGAGATCAACCGGCTGCGGATCCTGGTGGAGCACCTCATCGAGGCCAGCAGGCTGGACTCGGGCGTCGCCGTGCTGGTCAGGGAGAACGTCGACGTCGGCGTGGCGCTCGCCGACTGCCTGGAGATCCGCGGCTGGACCGGTCGGGTGCGCCTGGTGGTGCCGCGCGGGCTGTCGTTCTCGCTGGACCCCCGGCGGTTCGACGTGATCGTCGCCAACCTGATGGGCAACGCCCTGTCCCACGGCGCGCCGCCGGTGACGGCGACCGCGCGGGCCCTCGACCACGGCCTGGAGGTGCGGGTGCGCGACCGGGGGAAGGGCATCCCGGCGCAGGCGCTCCCGCACGTGTTCGAGCGCTTCTACAAGGTCGGCGCCGGCCGGGCGCGCAGCGAGGGCAGCGGGCTCGGGCTCGCCATCGCCAAGGCGAACGCCGAACTGCACGGCGGGACGATCACGGTCGAGCGGTGCGATCCCGGGACCCGGTTCATCGTGTGGATACCGCACCCATGACGCCCCTGAGGATCCTGATGAGCCCTCGGCCGCGCGCCCTGGTCCTGCTGCTGATCCTGGTCGGCGCGGTGGCCTGCGGCGTGGACCCGACCGGGACCGTGGACGCCGGGCCGGCCCCGGTGATCAGCGCGCGCGGGGCGGCGGCGAGCGTGTACCTGCTGCGGGACGGGCGGCTGGCGCCCAAGAACGTCGCCACCGCCTCCTCCGCCGCCCAGGACGTCATCACCGCCCTGTTCGAGGTGGGCAAACGGCCCGGGGACGGCCTCGGCACCGCCCTTGGCGGGTTCCGGCTGGAACAGACCGTCCTCGGGCGGTACGGCGTGGACCGGGGTGTGCGCAACGACCCGGAGAACCCCGTGGGCCTGCGGCTGCACGTGATCGTGAACGGTCCCGGCCGGCTCGGCAGGACGGCGATGGCCCAGATCACCTGTACCGCGCGGCTGCGCGAGGAGATCTGGGCCGTGAAGATCACTCAGACGACGTCCAAGGGTCCGATGGCGCTGGGTGAGCACACCTGCCGCGAGTACCACGACCTCGCGGCGGCGGGCGTCAACCTCCCCCCGTGACCAGGACGAGCCTGGTGTGCCGATCAGGTCAGACCGTGATGTCCTCCAGCATCTCGGTCACCAGGGCGGCGATGGGCGAGCGCTCGGACCGCGTCAGCGTGACGTGGGCGAACAGCGGATGCCCCTTGAGCTTCTCGACCACGGCGACCACCCCGTCATGCCGTCCCACCCTGAGGTTGTCGCGCTGGGCGATGTCGTGCGTGAGGACCACGCGGGAGTTGGCGCCGATGCGCGACAGCACGGTCAGCAGGACGCCCCGCTCCAGCGACTGGGCCTCGTCCACGATCACGAAGGCGTCGTGCAGGGAGCGGCCACGGATGTGGGTGAGCGGGAGCACCTCCAGCATGCCCCGGTCGAGGACCTCCTCGATCACCTCGGGCGTGGTGACGGCGCCGAGCGTGTCGTACACCGCCTGCGCCCACGGCCCCATCTTCTCGTTCTCCGAGCCCGGCAGGTAGCCGAGCTCCTGGCCGCCCACGGCGTACAGGGGACGGAAGACGATGACCTTGCGGTGCTGGCGGCGCTCCAGGACCGCCTCCAGGCCCGCGCACAGGGCCAGGGCGGACTTGCCGGTGCCCGCACGCCCGCCGAGCGACACGATGCCGACCTCGGGGTCCATGAGCAGGTCCAGGGCGATGCGCTGCTCGGCCGAGCGTCCGTGCAGGCCGAACACCTCGCGGTCGCCGCGCACCAGGCGCACGGACTTGTCGGGCAGCACCCGTCCGAGCGCCGAGCCTCTGGTCGACAGCAGCCGCAGCCCGGTGTGCGCGGGCAGCTCCCGCGCCTCCTCCAGGTCGGCGGTACCGTGCTCGAAGAGCGACTCGACGTCCTCGGTGGTGACCTGCAGTTCGGACATGCCGGTCCAGCCGGACTCCACGACCAGCTCGGCGCGGTATTCCTCCGCCGAGAGCCCGATCGAGGCGGCCTTGACCCGCATGGGCAGGTCCTTGGACACCAGGACCACGTCGTGGCCCTCGGCCGCGAGGGACCGTGCCACGGTGAGGATGCGGGTGTCGTTGTCGCCGAGCCGGAAGCCGGCCGGCAGGATCGCGGGATCGCTGTGGTTGAGCTCCACCCTGATGGTGCCCTCGCCTATCGGCATGGGCTCGTCCAGTCTGCCGTGCTTCACCCGTAGGTCATCGAGGAAGCGGAGGGCCTTGCGGGCGAAGTAACCCAGCTCTGGGTGATGCCGCTTGGCCTCCAGTTCGGTGATGACGACGATCGGTAGAACTACCTCGTGTTCGGCGAAGCGGCCCATCGCCGCAGGATCGGCTAGGAGGACAGAGGTGTCCACAATGTAGGTACGCCTGGACGGCGTCGCGCTACCGGAAACAGTGGACGGGTTGCTCGAGGACACTGCCACGCGTTCTCCCCCGGGCGCCAGGAGTAAGCACCCTGCCAGATGAGGTGGTGAACGGACCGGGCCCGGTGCCGCGCCTCCAGGCGAACGAGGCGGTGCCGGGACCCGGCCCTCCTCGTCAAAAGGCGACGCAAGGGCGGACCCTCTCCCGAAGTAGGCCGTATGGACTGCCTACTACTTACGGTACGTCGAGCATTCCCCCTACCCAACAGCTCAACCAGGGGCGATAGGGGGTCCTCTCGGGGTGTCTCAGTTTCCGTACCGCCGGTGCCGCGCGGCGTACGACCGCAGCGCCCGCAAGAAGTCGACCCTGCGGAAATCAGGCCAGTAGGCCTCACAGAAGTAGAACTCGGAGTGGGCGCTCTGCCAGAGCAGGAATCCGGAGAGTCGCTGCTCTCCCGAGGTCCGGATGAGAAGATCCGGGTCGGGGAGGCCGCGCGTGTAGAGATGCTCCGCGATGTGCTCGACATCGAGGACCTCGACAAGCTCCTCGATGCTCGCGCCCTTGCTGGCGTGCTCCTGGAGGAGGGAGCGCACCGCATCAGCGATCTCACGCCTTCCTCCATACCCAACTGCAACGTTCACAATCAGCCCAGGTCGGCTCGATGTCACTTCTTTTGCATCTTTAAGGACTCTGGCCGTGCGATCGGGCAAAAGGTCTAGCGCGCCCATGGGGTTGACCCGCCACCCGCCGGTGACCAGGCCCTGGACCGTCTCCTCGATGATCTCCATGAGCGGGTCGAGCTCTTCTTTGGGCCGCGAGAGGTTGTCGCTCGACAGCAGCCAGACCGTGACGACCTCCACGCCGGCCTCGCGGCACCAGTCGACCAGCTCGGAGATCTTGTCCGCGCCCTTCTGGTGGCCGTGGCTGACGTCGCGCAGGCCCATGGCACGCGCCCAGCGGCGGTTACCGTCGACGATCACGCCGACGTGGCGGGGGATATCGGAGGACAGCTTCGTCTCGAGCCGGCGCTCGTACAGCCGGTACACGAGATCGCGCACGCCCATGGAGACCTCCCCTTCGCCGCCCGTCCGGTCAGGCGTTGGCAACACGCAATTATCACGCGCCCGAGCGCTTGTCCGTCCCCCGCGTCGGTTGCTGTTCCGTCCCGGTAACCCTAGTCAACGCCACACGGGACATAACACCCCAAAACCCCAGGCAAAGTGTCAGCCGAGCCGGTCGACCAGGGCGTGGTACTCGTCCCACAGCGCCTCGGGCAGGTGGGTGCCGAACGTCGCGAAGAACTCGGGGACCAGAGCGGCCTCCCGCTTCCACGCCTCGCGGTCGACCGACATCAGGGTCTCCATGTCGGCCTCGGACACCGAAAGGCCCTCGGTGTCCAGGGCGCCCTTGAGCGGCAGCAGCCCGATCGGGGTCTCCACGGCCCCGGCCTCGCCGTTCAGCCGCTCGACGATCCACTTGAGCACCCGGCTGTTCTCGCCGAACCCCGGCCACAGGAACCGGCCGGAGGCGTCCTTGCGGAACCAGTTGACGTAGTACAGGCGGGGCAGCAGATCGGCGTCCCCCGCCTGCCCGACGCTGATCCAGTGGGCGAAGTAGTCGCCCATGTTGTAGCCGCAGAAGGGCAGCATCGCGAACGGGTCGCGGCGCAGCTCGCCGACCGTGCCCTCGGCCGCCGCCGTCTTCTCCGAGGCCACGTTGGCCCCGAGGAAGACCCCGTGCGCCCAGCCGAACGACTCGGTCACCAGCGGCACGGCCGTCGCGCGACGCCCGCCGAACAGGATCGCCGAGATCGGCACGCCCTCGGGGTCGCGCCATTCGGGGGCGATCGTCGGGCACTGGGACGCCGGGGTGGTGAAGCGGGCGTTCGGGTGGGCGGCCGGCTCGGCGGAGTCAGGGGTCCAGTCGCGGCCACGCCAGTCGGTGAGGTGCGCCGGGGGCTCGTCCGTCATCCCCTCCCACCACACGTCGCCGTCGTCGGTCAGCGCGACGTTGGTGAAGATGCTGTTGCCCCACAGCGTCTTGATGGCGTTCGCGTTCGTGGACTCGCCGGTGCCGGGCGCGACGCCGAAGAACCCGGCCTCGGGGTTGATCGCGCGCAGCCGGCCGTCCTGGCCGAAGCGCATCCAGGCGATGTCGTCGCCGACCGTCTCGACCTTCCACCCCGGGATCGTCGGCCTGAGCATCGCGAGGTTGGTCTTGCCGCAGGCGGACGGGAAGGCGGCGGCGACGTAGCGGGTCTCGCCGCTCGGCGGGGTCAGCTTCAGGATGAGCATGTGCTCGGCCAGCCAGCCCTCGTCCCTGGCCATCACGCCGGCGATGCGCAGGGCGTAGCACTTCTTGCCGAGCAGGGCGTTGCCGCCGTAGCCGGAGCCGTAGGACCAGATCTCACGGGTCTCGGGGAAGTGGCTGATGTACTTGGTCGCGTTGCACGGCCACGGGACGTCCTCCTGGCCGGGCGCGAGCGGGGTCCCCACGGAGTGGACCGCCTTGACGAAGTCCCCCCGGGCCTCGATGAGGCGCAGGGCCTCGTCGCCCATGCGGGTCATGACGCGCATCGAGACGACGACGTACGGGGAGTCGGTGATCTCGACGCCGAGCTGGGAGATCTCGCCGCCGAGCGGGCCCATGCAGAAGGGCACGACGTACATGGTGCGCCCGCGCATGCAGCCGCTGAACAGCTTGCCGAAGGTCGCGCGCATCTCCCCGGGGGCGACCCAGTTGTTGGTCGGGCCGGCGTCCTCGGGGTCCTCGGAGCAGATGAAGGTGCGGTCCTCGACCCGGGCCACGTCGGTCGGGTCGGACGCGGCGTGGAAGCTGTTGGGGCGCTTGGTGAGGCGCGTGAAGGTGCCCTGCTTGACGAGCAGGTTCGTGAGGCGCGTCCACTCGTCCTCAGAACCGTCGCACCATTCGACGCGGTCGGGGCGGGTCAGCTCGGCGATCTCCTGGACCCAGGCCGCCAGTTCGGGGCGGGTCGTCGGGGCGGTCATCTCGATGGAAACTGACACGGGGCCGGCTCCTTACTCTCTGGCCAACATCATTAACGACAAAACGCGCCGAATCCAATTGGCGTAGACCAGTCAGTGAAACGGGGGTTCAAGTGGACCTCAAATCGGAAGATCCGTCTTACCCATTTCATTTCTGTTTCACGCCCGTGAATTCGATGCGCCGCCGTGGCCCCTGTCCGCTGCCCGTCGTATGACGTCACGGCAGGCAGGGACCGCGATGGTTCGTGGGAGTTTACCCACGCTTGACCGAGATAAAAGAGCCGTTCACCGTCGGGCGGCGCCAATGCCGCCCGGCGTCGAACACCAATTGGTATAGGCCAATCCGAATGGTCTAGGCCTGTCAAACAATTGGTTCAGTCCAATTTACGCATTGACGTCCGGGCCCTCGGAACGCACGCGGTCGACATGCTGGAGGGCATCGCGCAGGTCAGCGAGCCAGGTGTCGGTGTGACCGCCGACCAGCCGTACGCACCACGCGAGCGCGTCGCTGCGGCTGCGGGCGACGCCCGCGGCGACCAGTGTGTCGAGCACGCGCCGCTCCTGCTGGCGCAGGCGGGTCATGACCGGGATCGAAAGCGTGGTGAACATCACTGTCTCACCGTCGCTCGACACGCCCCAGGAGACCTTGCGGCGGAAGCGGTGCTCGGCCTCGCGGGCGATCTCGATGCGGCGCTCGCGGGTCTCCTCCCTGAAGCGCTGGATGTGCCCGTCGAGCAGGGCCGCCCGCTCCGCGCCGGAGGCCTCCGCCGCGGCGTCGGGCACGGGGAGCACGCCGACGACGGCTATCTCCTCGCGGTCGAGGACGAACTCGTGCTGCCCGGCGAACCAGTCCTGGGGCATGCGGCCGGTGAACCAGGAGATGATGACTGCTTCATCTGTTTCCATGTAATTGAGATTACACCCATACCGCCAAGTCTCAAGAGGCAGATATTGACAGGTGCTCGTTTTTGACAGTTACTATCAATTCATGGCTTCTTTCAGTTCTTCACGGCGGTGGTGGGCACTCGGCGCGCTCGTGCTGAGTGTGCTCGTCATCGGCCTGGACGCGACCGTCCTGAACGTCGCGCTCCCGACGCTCGCCACCGAACTCGGCGCGAGCACCAGCGACCTGCAGTGGATCGTCGTCGCCTACCTCGTGGTCTTCGCGTCCCTGCTGCTCCCCGCCGGGGCGCTCGGCGACCGGTTCGGGCGCAAGCGCGTGCTGATCGCCGGGCTCGCGGCCTTCGGCGTCGCCTCCGCGCTCGCCACCTTCGTGGACGGCGCGGGCTGGCTCATCGCCGCCAGGGCCGTCATGGGCGCGGGCGCCGCGGTGATCATGCCGGTCTCCACCTCGATCCTGCCCAGCGTCTTCCCGCCGCACGAGCGGGCGCGCGCCATCGCGGTGTGGACCGCCGGCA
Organism: Sphaerisporangium corydalis; assembly: GCF_025506355.1. Classification (GTDB taxonomy): domain Bacteria; phylum Actinomycetota; class Actinomycetes; order Streptosporangiales; family Streptosporangiaceae; genus Sphaerisporangium; species Sphaerisporangium corydalis. Next base: position 87,490 of record NZ_JANZYP010000024.1, on the reverse strand, counting down.
TGGCGCTCGGCCTCCCGCTCGGCCCCATCGTCGGCGGCTACCTCCTCGACCACTTCTGGTGGGGATCGATCTTCCTCATCAACGTGCCCGCCGTCGCGATCGCCCTGGTGGCCGCGGTCTTCCTGCTGCCCGAGTCCCGCGACTCCTCGGCCGCCCGGGTGGACGTCGCGGGCGGCGTGCTCTCGGTGCTCGGGCTGGCCACCCTGGTCTACGGCGTGATCCAGGGCCCGGTGAACGGCTGGGGGGACGCCGGGGTCCTCGCGTCCGTCGGCGCAGGACTGGTGCTGCTCGCCGCCTTCGTCACGGTGGAGGCCAGGAGCCGCGCGCCCATGATGGACCTCGGCCTGTTCCGCAAGCGCGTGTTCCTGTGGGGGTCCATCGGCGCCACCTTCGTCTCGCTGGCGATGACCGGCGTGCTGTTCGTCGTCCCGCAGTACCTCCAGGCGGTGCTGGGCTTCGACGCCTTCGGGACCGGCATCCGGGTGGTCCCCATGGTGGCCGGGCTGATGGCCGGCGGGCTGGCGGGCGAGCGGCTGCTCAGGCCCGTGGGACTGCGCGGCATGATGACGGCCGGGCTGCTACTCCTCGCGGCCGGCCTCGGCATGGGCGCGCTCACCGGCGTCTCCGACGGGTACGGCTGGGCCGCAGCCTGGCTCGCGGTCACCGGCGCCGGGGTGGGCATGGCCATGGTGCCGGCCATGGACGGCGTCCTCGCCACGCTGCCGGAGGACCGGGCCGGGTCCGGCTCTGGCACCCTGCAGACCGTGCGGCAGGTCGGCGGGGCCGTCGGCGTCGCCGGGGTCGGCAGCGTGCTGTCCGCGCTGTACGTCGCGGGCCTGCCTTCGGGTGCGCCCGAGGCCGCCAGGGACTCGGTGTCGGTGGCCGTGAGCCTCGGCGACCGCGTCCTGACCGAGGCCGCGCACAGCGCGTTCGTGTCCGGCATGGACGGGGTGCTCGCGCTGTGCGCGGCGCTGTCGGTCCTGGCGGCCGTCCTGGTCGCCGCGTTCCTGCGCACGACCCCTGAGACGGCCGGGCCCGGCGATGGAGCCGGACGCGGTGGGACGGCCGAACCCGGCGCTGGGGCCGGGCTTGGTGCTTCCCCGGCGGCCGTGGTCCCGGTGGCCGCCGAAACGACGCGACCATAGATCCCGATCGCGCGAGGATGGAGACCGTACGCCGTCCGGCACGCGAGAATCGGAAGATGAGCTCACCTCCGCGCACCGAACAACAAAGCGGTCTTCGCGCCCGTAAGAAGGCCAAGACCCGCCGGGCCATCCAGGACCACGCGATGCGCCTGTTCGGTGAGCAGGGGTACGACTCGACCACGATCGAGCAGATCGCGGAGGCGGCGGAGGTCTCCCCCAGCACCTTCTTCCGGTACTTCCCCACCAAGGAAGACGTCGTCATCCAGGACGACTACGACCCGATGCTCGCCGCGGCCTTCCTGGCGCAGCCCGCGTCGCTCCACCCGCTCACCGCGATGCGCGGGGCGCTCAAGGAGGTCTTCGAGCTGGCCTTCGAGCAGGACAGGGCCACGATCGTCCAGCGCATCCGGCTCATCTGGTCGATCCCCTCCCTGCGCTCACGGCAGATGGAGGGCCAGGTCGCCACCGTCACCATGCTCACCGCCGCCATCGCCGAGCGCACCGGCCGCTCCGTGGACGACTTCGAGGTGCGCGTCTTCGCCGGCGCGGTCACGGGGGCCTGGATCTCGGCCATCCAGCGCTGGATCGAGTCCGACTGCCAGGAGTCGCTGCTCGACCTGCTGGACGAAGTGATGGACTTCCTCCAGAAGGGCATGCCCATCTAGCCCCGGAGGGCGGGTGGTGCGGGTGGGTCAGCGGACCCGGGCGGCCACCCAGGGGCTGACGCGGACGACCCCGGCGAGGTTCCTGGTGTACACGGGAGAGATCTTCACCACATCGCCCGTATGCGGCGCCTGCAGCATCTTGCCGTCGCCCCAGTAGATCGCCACGTGCGAGATGTAGCCGGGGTTGGTCGGGTCGTTGCGCCAGAACAGCAGGTCGCCCGGCTGGGCCTGGGCGAGCGGGACCTGGGGCCCGGTGACCCACTGCTGGTGGGTCACCCGGGGCATGGTCACCCCGGCCTGCTTGAACGCCCACTGCACCAGCCCGGAGCAGTCGAAGCTGTCCGGCCCCTCCGCGCCCCACACGTACGGCCGGCCGAGCTTGCCCGCCGCGGCCGTGAGCGCCACGCGGAGCTGGTCGGTCGACATGAACGAGCCGACGGGCCAGGAGGTGCGGGCCTGGGAGGGCGGGGTGAGCACGGGGTTGATCAAGGCGATCTGGGTGCCCTTGGGCAGGACCTTCAGCAGCCGGAGCCGCAGGCGCGTGGCGTCGACGCCGGGCGCGCTGACGACCAGGGCGTTGCGCGCGGGGATGCCGAGGGACGCGGCGACCTTCTCGGAGACCACCGCGTTGATCATTCCCATGCCGGTCGTGGCGTACGCGCCGACGCGGAGCTTCTGCGCTCCGGCGGAGACCGTGGAGCCGAGCGCCACCCCGCCGTCGCTGCCCAGGGTGAACGAGACCGCGATGTCCCCCCCGGCGACGCTGTTCCACAGGGCGTCGGACCTGGCGGTGGAACGTGGCGTGTAGGAACGGAACGTCGAGGGGTTCACGCCCATGGTCTGGACGCGCTTGCCGTCCATCACGACCTCGGCGGCGTTCACGACCTCGACCGTCTTGACGCCCCTGCCGGCGCCGACCCTGCGGACGGCGGCCCGGGACAGGGGGTGGGCCGCCACGACGAACAGATGGGGCTTGCGCAGCACCGACAGCGGCGCCGCCTCGGCGCGCTCGGGGACCGCCGCGGCCGGCAGGTCGCGGGTCGAGGCGACGTACCCGGCCTCGCGCTCGGGGAGCCGCTGCCGGGAGACGGCCACGGCGGCCCGCGACTCGCGCTTCTCGATCTCGCCGAGGACCATCAGGTCGGCGGCGAGCACGGCCACCAGGCCGACGGCGATGGCCGGGACGGAGCGGCGCAGCAGCCGTGGCACCGGGCGGGGCCGGACGCGGGCCAGGGGGCGGGGCCGGTAGCTGAGGTCCTCGCGCGCCTCCGACAGCGCGCCGCCCAGGTAGTCACGGACACCGCTCAGCCCCCGGGTGAGGCTTTCTCGGACGACGGCCGTGCCACGAGGTCGCCGATCGAGCACGTTCGCCCCCTTCGTCCTAGGTGTCACGTCGAGCGTTGACGACGGTGCCACATCGGCGTCGCGCCCGTCCAGGCGTGCGCCGTCCCCGTCAGTGCCTGATTGTCCCGAAGTCCGCCAGTGATGTCCGCTGTTTCGCCGTTAATCACGCATGATCCGCCGAAGCCATACTCCGGCGGATCATGTCACAGGTCTCGGACGCCGACGCTGGCGGCGTGTCTCAGTTGCCGATGTACGGCACCGCCTCGAGGATCTCGACGGTGTTCTGCCTGCCGTTGGGCAGGGTGTAGCTGGCCCTCTCACCGATCTTCTTGCCGTTGATCGCGGCGCCGAGCGGGGACCGTGGAGAGTAGACGTCGATCGGCGCGCCGCTCTCCTCGCGTGAGGCCAGCAGGAACGTCACCTCCTCGTCGTCACCGTCGAACCTGATGGTCACGGTCATGCCGGGCCCGACGACGCCCTCGGCGCGGGGTGGTTCTCCGACCCTCGCCTGGTCAAGGAGCTGGCGGAGCTGGAGGATGCGGCCCTCCATCTTGCCCTGCTCCTCCTTGGCGGCGTGGTAGCCGCCGTTCTCCTTGAGGTCGCCCTCTTCCCGGGCCGCTTCGATCTTCTTGGCGATGTCGACACGCCCGGGCCCCGAGAGATACTCAAACTCCGCCTTCAGGCGGTCGTACGCCTCCTGCGTCAACCAGGTGACGTTCTCTTCGCGGCTGTCGACCACGGGTTCTCCTTGCGTACTCGTGAGAGTTGCGAGTGTTCGAATTCGGGGAGACTAACAAATTAACCCGTCCGAACGCTTTCCCAAAAGTCTCATTGTACGAGATAGCAGTACTGGACGTGGCCCGAAGTGGCACGAGCACTGGTCTCCAGGCGCTCGGTGAGCTGGACATCGGCCTGTCCGCGGGGCAGGGTCACGTCGCGGCTGCCCACCTCGACGTGCTCGGTGTCGGTGGCGCGGAGCTTGCACACCGCCACCCGGTCGGCCGGTTTGTGGGCCTGGAAGGTGATCGTGATCGAGTTCGCGCCGCCCACCTCGAAAGCGATCACTTCGGTGAGAACGTCAGGATTTCCCTTCGCCGACATCATCACATAGCCCCACCCACCCATCGCGATCACGACAATGATCGCGATGACGGTGAAGATGATGGCCCGCCCGCTCCGCCCGAAGCGTCCTGGACGCTCCGGGAAGGTGCCCGGGACCCCGAGGACAGGTCCGGGCGCGCCCGAAGCGGCGGCTCTATCGGCCATGGCGGAATCTCTCAGCGGTACCTCGTCGTTGCACGAGACAATTGTCCCCTGCGGAGGCCACGCCCTGCGCCTCGCCCCACGAGAAAATGGCCTCTCGGGGGAGCTGACCTGTACACCTGAGGAGAAACCGAGCCGTGAGTGCACCACTGAGGCTGATGGCCGTCCACGCGCACCCTGACGACGAGTCGAGCAAGGGAGCCGCCACGATGGCGCGCTACACGGCCGAGGGCGTCGAGGTGCTCGTCTGTACGTGCACCGGCGGTGAACGCGGCTCGATCCTCAACCCCAAGATGGAACGGCCCGACATCCTGGAGAACATGGCCGAGGTCCGGCGCCAGGAGATGGAGACGGCCCGCGAGATCCTCGGCGTCCGGCAGAGCTTTCTCGGCTTCGTCGACTCCGGCCTGCCCGAGGACGAGAGCGAGCCGCTGCCCGAGGGCTGCTTCGCCCTCCAGCCCGTCGAGCTGGCGGCGGCCCCGCTGGTCGCGGCCGTGCGCGAGTTCCGCCCGCACGTGATCCTCACCTACGACGACGACGGCGGCTACCCGCACCCCGACCACATCATGACCAACAAGATCTCGATCGAGGCCTTCGAGGGGGCCGGCGACCCCGACCGCTACCCCGGCCTGGGCGACCCGTGGCAGCCGCTCAAGCTCTACTACCACATGGGTTTCACCAAGGAGCGGTTCGAGGCGCTCCACCAGGCGATGAACGAGCGCGAGATGGGCTCCCCGTACGGGGACTGGATCGCCCGCTGGGAGGACCGCCCGCAGAAGTGGGAGGTCACCACTCGCGTCCCCTGCGGCGACTTCTTCGAGACGCGCGACCTGGCGCTGCTCGCCCACGCCACCCAGGTCGACCCGGACGGCTTCTGGTTCGTCTGCCCGCGCGACCTGCAGCAGGAGATCTGGCCGACCGAGGACTACCACCTGGCCAGGTCGCTGGTCGACACCGAGCTCCCCGAGGACGACCTGTTCACCGGCATCCACGCGGGCGAGGTGTCCCGCGCCCAGATCTGACGGCGGTCCGCGCCTTCCCGGCAGGTCACCGACCTGCCGCCGGAGGCGCGGCCCCCAGGTGGCAGACTTGACGCGTGACCGATCTCACCGCACACATCGCCGCGCAGGCGGCCGCCGCCCCAGCGACCCCGGTCGGTCCCGGCCTCGTCGGCTTCCTGGTGGTCGCCGCGATCGGTGTCGCGCTGTACTTCCTGGTGAAGTCGATGAACAGGCACATCTCCAAGATCGAGGCCCCGCACGAGGCCGATCTCGAGCGGCCGGCGGCCGGGCAGGAATCCGAGCAGCGACCCAACGGGACCCACTGAGCGCCGTGGTCCACGAGAGGAACCCCCCATGGACCACGCGGTCGACGTGTCCGACAACCACGATGCCAGGCGCTTCGAGATCACCGTGGACGGCCGGATCGCCGGGTTCGCGGCCTACCGGCGCAAGCCCGGTCAGCTCGTCTTCACCCACACCCAGATGGACGACGAGTTCGAGGGCCAGGGGCTCGGCGGCCGCCTGATCCGCGAGGCGCTCGACTCCGCGCGTGGCGCCGGGACCTCCGTCGTGCCCCTCTGCCCCTTCGTCGCCGCGTTCATCGAGCGCCACCCCGAGTACGCCGACCTCGTCCCCGAAAGCACCGACGCCTAGCGGACGGGCCCGCTTCGGGGCGTCACTCGGGGGACCAGGCGCGTTCCAGGGCTTTCGGCAGGCCCCACCAGCCGAGCGGCGTGAGGATCGCCTTGTCGTCCACGATGCCGAGCCGCTCCCACAGCGGGGTGACCGACGTGAACAGCGCTTCGGTGGTCTCCAGGTCCTCGGGGTCGTCCATCTCCACGTCGATGTCCTCGGACTCGGCGACGAACCTGGCGATGCGCTCGGGCGAGGCGAGCACGCCGGGGCCGCGCCTGGCCAGCGCGATGACGGCGGCGAGCCAGTCGGCGTGGTGGATCGTGCAGATGGCGGCCAGCGCCGCGTCCTCCTGGCTGAGCTCGCCCTCCAGGTCCCAGAACTGGTGCTCGTCGTCGTCCTGCAGGTCGGAGACGGGCGAGGCGACGCCGGCGGCCAGCATGAGCCACAGTTCGACGTCGCTCTCGGGCAGCGGCTCGCCGTCGAGGCCCGCGCACACCTTGAGCACCGTGCCGGGGTAGCCGGGCTCGGCGAGCAGCAGGCGCAGCCGGCGCGCGGCCTCCGCGAGGTCGGCGGTCGGGCACGACGGCTCGGGCAGGTCGGCGAGCACGCGGTGCAGCTCGCTGAGCGCGAACGCCTCCTCCTCGTCCCAGGTGGCGAACAGGCCCTCGTCGAGCTCGTCGCCGACCGCGACGCTGGGCACGCGGCCGTCGGGAAGCGCGGTGGACAGCCAGCGGTCCTGGATCCCCTCGTAGACCTCGCGCGCGTCCGCGTCGCCGGAAACGAGCAGGTCGGGCTCGATGTCCCCGGCGGTCACGTGCTCCTCGAGGTGGGACACGAGCCGCTCGTACAGCTCCGCCGCGACCGGGCCGCGCTCGCCCTCCTCGGGCCAGACGAAGTAATTGCGGGTGATGAGGATCGGCTCGGTGCCGGTGGACTCCAGCCACCGCTGGACGTCGCCGACCGTCGCCACTCCGGCCTCGATGGCGGTGAGCGTGCTCTTCGCCGAGTCCCAGAACGCGGACGACAGCGGGTTGCCCGCCGCCAGCATCGCGCGGCGCAGGTCGGGGACCGCCACCAGCGCCTGCCCGCTCGGCACCGCGAGCAGCGCCCGCGCCACGTCCCGCCGGGTCAGCAGGGCCGAGTGCCGGCCGGCGTATTCGCTGACGAAGTCCAGATCCACGTTCACGCCCCGTGAGCCTACGCGCATGCGCGTGAAGGTGACAGCGTGACCGCCGGTCTCCGGCGGCGCCGCGCGGCGCGCGCGGGTGCGACGTACACGACATGACAGTGCAGGACAGGACGAAAGGCCCTAGCGGTGGCCGCTGACCTGGGCAAAGGGTGAAATGAAGACATTGCTTCGCACCTGAGGAGGGGCCATGACCGTGACCCAGACGTCGCGCGTGAGCCGAGAACGAAACAGAACGACATCCGCGTCCAACGGCGATCTGATCGGGCTGGACACGCCTGTCGTCAGCTTCCACGTCCACCGCCCGCACATGCCCCGGATGCCGCGAATGCCTCGCATGTCGCGCATGCCGGGCATGAACGGGCCGCGCGAGCAGGAGATGGGCCGGGCGATGGAGACCGCCAAGACGTTCCTGCCGCCGGCCGAGCGCCTCGCCTACTACGGCGGGCTCGGCCTGCTCGCGGTCATCGGGCTGCTGGAGTGGCCCGTCGCCGCCGCGATCGGCGCCGGGACGCTCCTCGCGTCACGGGCGGCGGGCGGGCACGAGCAGGCCATGCCGGCCTCGATGCCGGCCTCGATGCCCGCCTCGCGCCCGGCGTCGCGCTCGCGCACGTCGGCGAGCGGCCGCAGGACGACGAGCCGGGCGACCGGCACCTCACGCACGAGCGGGACCTCACGTACCGGCGGGACCACGCGTACGAGGGCCGCCTCCGGCACCGGGACCACGCGCAGCCGGGCCACCGGGACGACCGGAACGACGCGCACCAGGACCACCGGGACCGGGACGACGCGCAGCCGGGCCACGGGGACGGGGACGACGCGTAGCCGGGCCACGGGGACGACCGGGGCAGCGCGCGCGTCCAGGGCGACCGGAGCGGCCGGCACCACGCGCGGCCGGGCCACCGGCACGACCAGGGCCACCGGGACCACGCGCAGCCGGGCCACCGGCACCACCACACGTGCAAGGGCCACTGGGGCCACCACACGCGCAAGGGCGACCGGCACCACGACGCGTGCCAGGGCCACCGGCACGACCACGCGTGCCAGGGCCACCGGCACGACCGCGCGGGGCCGGGCCGCCGGCACCACCACGCGGAGCCGGGCCACGGGGACCACCCGCAGCCGGGCCACCGGGACCACCCGCGCGCCGGCCACACGGTCCAGGACCTCCGCCGCCTCGCGGCCGTCCAGGTCGACGGGCACGGGGACCACCCGAGCCAGGACCGCCGCGGCGTCCAGCACCTCGCGCACCCGGGCGACCGGCACCACGCGCAGCCGGGCCACCGGGACCACGCGCACGTCGCGGACCTCCGCGGCGACGTCGAAGACGCCCACGAGGACGTCAGCCCGTGCCACGACCAAGACGGCCTCCCGGACGGCGACGGCCCGCAAGCCCGCGGGCTCGACGTCCCGAGGAACCGGGTCCACCGCCTCGCGGAGCGGGTCCACCGCCTCACGTACGTCGTCCGCCGCATCGCGAAGCGGATCCACCGCATCGCGTACGGGATCCACCGCCTCGCGGACCGGAACCACCGCCTCGCGCACCGGATCCACCGCCTCGCGTACGGGATCCACCGCCTCGCGCGGCGGGACCGCCGCCACGCGGAGCGGGCCGGCTCCCATGCGGGCCGGATCGGCGCCCGCACGGCCGGGACCGGCTCAGCAAACACCCGGATCCATGCCGTCGCCGAACGGCCCCGCGCAGTCGCCATCAATGAGTACAGATAGGCGTTCAACCGCCTGACCTGGGCATACTTAGGTCGAATGATCAGACCGCGGACACGCGGTCTGATCGGCTTGTCGGCACCCGGGTCCTGGAGGCGTTGTGTTCCTGCTACGTGAACTCAGGGGACCGGTCGGCCTTCTCGCCTCCTTGCTGCCCGAGACCGTCCGGGGGACGCTCCCCCTCCCCCGGCGGGTCCACCCGTGCGTGGGAGGGCTGCGCGTCGAGCTGCGCAGGGTCGGCGGCCCGGGGACCTCCGGCGAGGCCCGCGTCCTCGAAGAGCGTCTGAGCGAGCTCAGCGGGGCCGACCGGGTGGAGGTCAACGGCCGGCTCGGCTTCGTCTACGTCGGGTGCGACCCTGACACCGCCGACATCGGCAAACTGCTGGCCATCGTCGACGAGCTGGACGTGGCCGAGCCGGACGCCGTCGTGCCCACGGCCCGGCACGCGCTGGAGAACCAGGCACGCGCCGTGGTGGAGCTGGGCGCCGGGCTCGCGGGCGTCGGGATGACCATCGTCGGCCAGGTGACGCGGGTGGCCAAGGTGCCGGCCGCGGTGCCCGCGCTCATGCAGCTCGCCGAGGCCACGCCGAAGGTGCGCCACGAGCTGGAGCGGCGCGTCGGGCACCCGACCGCGAACCTGGTGTTCGCCACGACGCGCTTCGCCGCCCAGACGCTCGCGCTGCGGCCGTTCGGCCTGTTCATCGACACGATGGCGGCGGCGGGCCGCTGTTTGGAGGCCGGAGTGGGCCGCCAGGCGTGGCGGTCCAGGGAGGAGGAGTTCGCCGCGAGGAAGGGCAGCTACCGCCACCTGCGCACCGCCGTCACCGCCCGCCCGCACCCCGTGCCGTCCGGGCCGGTCGAACGCTACTCCGACGCCCTCAGCCTCGGCGCGCTCACCTCGTACGGCGTGACCACGGTCATCAGCCAGGACCAGGAGCGCGCGCTCGCCATGCTCGTCGCGGGGACGCCCAGGGCGGCCAGGATCGGCAGGGACGCGTTCGTCAGCGCCGTGGGCCGCGCCGTGGCGCGCCAGGGGGCCCTGGTGCTGGACCGCGACGCGATCCGGGTGATGGACCGCGTCGACACGGTGGTCTTCGACGCCGACATCCTGACGCTGACCTCGTGGACCGTGCACGAGATCATCCCGCTCGCCTCGGCGGCCGACGTCGGCGCCGACGAGCTGCATTCCCACGTGTACACGCTCCTGGAGGGCACCGGCGCCGCCGTGCGCCACGAGCGGGGGGACTGGGCCGCCGAGGCGCTGGCCACCGTTCCCGCCCTGGCCGCGCACTGGCGGGAGAAGGGGATCCGGCCCACCGTCGTCACCCACCGGGGCGAGAAGGTCGCCCTGGTGGGCGTGGTCCCCGAGGTCCAGCCGTTCGCCGAGGCGCTCGTCGCGGCCGCGGGCGGCACGTGCGACGTGGTCATCGCCGGGGGCGACCCGAGCCTGGCCTGGCGGCTGGGCGCCGGGAAGGTCGTCGCGGGAGGCAATCGACTGCACCTGTCCGTGCGGGCCCTCCAGGCGTCCGGGCACACCGTCGCCGTGGTGACCGGCCGGTCCCGCCGGGGTCTGCGCGAGGCCGATCTGGGCATCGGCGTGCTCTCCCGCGCCGGCCGCCCGGCGTGGGACGCGGACGTGATCGGCGGGCCCGAGACCGCGCACCTGCTGCTGCGGTCGGTGACCCTGGCCCGGACGACGAGCGAGCGCTGCGTGAAGGTGTCCGCGGCCGGGGCCGCGCTCGGGGCCGCGCTGGCCGTACTCGGCCCGGGGGCCGGGTCGATCGGCCGGGTGCAGCTCGCCGGGGACTGCACCTCGCTGGTGGCCCTGGTGACGGGCGCGTGGACCGGCCGCGACGTCGGGCGCGGGGGGCTGCCGCCGCGTGCCGACCGCACCCCCTGGCACGCCCTCCCCGCCGAGGACGTGCTGGCGCGGGTCTCCTCGACGCAGGCGGGCCTCACCGAGGCCGAGGCCGCGCGCCGCAGGACCGCGCCCGGTCCGCAGCGGCGGGAGACCCCGGGGCCGGCCTCGCTGCTCCGCGCGACCGCCGAGGAGCTCGCCAACCCGCTGACCCCGGTGCTGGCCCTGGCCGCCGGGGTGTCGGCCGCCATGGGGTCGGCCCTGGACGCCGTGCTGATCGGCGGGGTGCTGGCCGTCAACGGGCTCATCGGCGGCGCCCAGCGGACTAACGCCGACCGGGCGCTGACCCGGCTCACCGACGCCACCGCCGTGCCCGTGCGGGTGCGCCGCCCCGGCGGGCAGGTCGACGCGACCGCCGACGATCTCGTACGGGGGGACGTCATCGAGCTGCGGTCGGGGGACGCGGTGCCCGCCGACTGCCGGGTGCTGGAGGAAGACGGCCTCGAGGTCGACGAGTCGCCCCTGACCGGCGAGTCGATGCTGGTCACCAAGTCGCCGTCGCCCACCGCCGCGCTCGCCGTGGCCGACCGGGGCTCGATGGTCTACCAGGGCACCACGATCGCCGCGGGCACCTGCGTGGCCGTGGTGGTGGCGACCGGGACGGCCACCGAGGCGGGCCGCACCCTCGCGGAGGGGCGGCCTGACGCGCCGCCGACCGGGGTGGAGCTGCGGTTGCGCGCCCTGAGCCGCCAGATCATGCCGGTCGCCGTCGGGTCGGGCGCGCTGCTGATGCTCACCAGCCTGCTGCGCCGCGCACCGCTGGCGACGGCGCTCGCCCCGGCGGTGAGCCTCGCCGTGGCCGCCGTGCCCGAAGGGCTCCCGTTCATCGCCACCGTCGCCGAGCTGGCGGCGGCCAGGCGGCTCTCGACCCGCGAGACCCTCGTACGCAACCCGTCGACGATCGAGGCGCTCGGGCGGGTGGACGTGCTGTGCTTCGACAAGACCGGCACGCTCACCGAAGGCCACATCAGTCTGCGGCGCATCTCCGACGGCCGCTTGGAGCACCCCGCGGAGGACCTGCCTGCGGCGTTCCGGCCGATCCTCGCGGCGGCGTTGCGCGCCGGGCCGCAGCTCGGCGGCGAGCGTGCCGTCCCGCACCTCACCGACCGCGCGGTGGTGGAGGGCGCCCAGCGGCTCGGCGTCCTGCCGTCGGACGGGCTGGACGGCTGGCACCGGGTGGACGAGATGCCGTTCGAGTCGGCGCGGGGCTACCACGCCGTGCTGGGGGCGCCGGAGACGCCCCCGCCCGGCGGCGGGGGCGCGCTCCTGCTCAGCGTGAAGGGCGCGCCCGAGGTGGTGCTCACCCGGTGCACGACCATGCTGACCGACGGGGAGGTGACGGCCCTGGACGAGGAGGCGGGCCACTCGCTCGCCAAGGAGGTCGACCGGCTGGCCCAGCAGGGGTACCGCGTGCTCGCCGTGGCCGAGCGGGCCGCCTCCAGCCACCGCGACCTGGACGAGTCCCGCGTCGGCGGGCTGTGCTTCCTCGGGTTCCTCGGGCTGGCCGACCCGGTCAGGCCGGCGGCGGCCCGCAGCGTGGACCGGCTGGTGCGCGCGGGCGTGCGGGTCGTCATGATCACCGGCGACCACCCGAGCACGGCCGAGGCCATCGCCGCCGAGCTCAACGTGCTGGGCGGCCTGCGGGTCATGACCGGGCCCGAGCTGGACGCGATCGACGACGACGCGCTGGCCGCGATCCTTCCCGAGGTGTCGGTCTTCGCCCGCGCCACCCCGGCGCACAAGTCGCGGATCGTCACCGGGCTGCGGCAGGCGGGCAAGATCGTGGCCGTGACCGGCGACGGCGCCAACGACGCCCCGGCCATCCGGCTCGCCGACGTCGGCGTGGCGCTCGGCTCGCGGGCCACGCCCGCCGCGCGGGCGGCCGCCGACGTTGTGGTGACCGACGACCGCATCGAGACGATCGTGGAAGCGATCGTCGAAGGGCGGGCGATGTGGAGCTCGGTGCGCGACTCGCTGGGCATCCTGCTCGGCGGCAACCTCGGGGAGATCGTCTTCACCGTCGGGTCCAACCTGGTCGCCGGCCGCAACACGCTGAACGCGCGGCAGCTCCTGCTGGTCAACCTGCTCACCGACATGCTGCCTGCTCTGGCGATCGCCATCCGGCCGCCGAGCGCCACGAGCCCGGAGCGGCTGCTCATGGAGGGCCCCGAGGCGTCCCTGGGCGCCGCGCTCACCCGCGACATCTACCTGAGGGCGGTGACCACGGCGGCGGCGGCCTCGGTGGCCTGGGTGCTCGCGCGGGCCACGGGGACGGAGTCGCGTGCCGACACCGTGGGCCTGATCGGCCTGGTGTCGGCCCAGCTGGTGCAGACGCTGGCGGTCGGGGGCCGGGACCGCACGGTCATGGCGGCGGCGACGGTGTCCCTGGCCTGCCTGTTCGTGGCGGTCTCGACGCCGGGGGTGAGCCGGCTCTTCGGGTGCCGGCCGGTCGGGCCGTTCGGCTGGGCCATCGGGCTCGGCAGCGGGGCGGCGGCCGGGCTGGCCGGGCGGCTGTTCCATCCGCCGGACGGCAATGGTCACCATTCGTTCATCGCTTCGTCACTTGGATCTGGACATATAGTCACATAGGGCATCAATGGTGTATAAAGCAGTCAAAACCCCTACTGTGAGGTTCCTATGTACAACTTCTTCGCCTCTGTGCTGGCCAAAGCCGCTGTGATGATGGTCGAGGCGCTTGTCGTGCGCCTCGTCCAGGGCTGGATCAACAGGGCCGCCCCCCAGGCGGCCTGACCCCCCCGGCCCCGGGTCCATGATGGAGGGCATCCGTCAGGGAGGTTCCGGTGGCCGATCGCCCGTACGTCCTGCTGTCGGTCGCGATGTCGATCGACGGCTACATCGACGACGCCTCCGGCGAGCCGCTCGCGCTGTCCAATGACGCCGACTTCGACCGTGTGGACGAGGTGCGCGCCGGTTGTGACGCGATCTTGGTGGGCGCGGGGACGATCCGCGCCGACGACCCGAGGCTGCTGGTCCGCTCCCCGGCCCGCCGTGCCGAGCGCGTACGGCGGGGACTCGGCGCGACCCCGGTCAAGGTCACGCTGACCGGCCGGGGCGATCTCGACCCCGCCGCGCGCTTCTTCACCGCGGGCGACGTCGAGAAGATCGTCTACGTGGGCGGCCCCGGCGTGGGCACCGCCCGCAAGAGCCTGTCGAAGGTCGCCACCGTGGTCGACGCCGGCGACCCGATCGGCCTGCCCGGCGTGCTGGCCGACCTCTCCGCGCGCGGGGTGCGGCGGCTGATGGTCGAGGGCGGGACCGCGATCCACACGCTCTTCCTCACCTCGGGGCTGGTGGACGAGCTGCACGTCGTGGTCGCCCCGTTCTTCGTCGGCGACCCGGCCGCGCCCCGCTTCACCGGCGACGGCCCGTTCCCGTACGGCCCGGCCGGCCGGATGCGCCTCGCGGAGGCCCGCCCGATCGGCGACGTGGTCCTTCTGCGCTACCTCCCCCGCCCGCCCGGCGACACCGATGACCGGCGGTGGCTCGGGGAGAGCATCGAGTTGTCGCGGCGCTGCCCGGTGTCGGCGACCGCGTTCGCCGTCGGGGCGATCGTCGTGGACGCCGGCGGGCAGGTCATGGCCACCGGGTACTCGCGGGAGGACGACCCCCACGACCACGCCGAGGAGGCCGCGCTGGCGAAGATCGCCCCGGGCGACCCCCGGCTGGCCACCGCGACGATCTACAGCTCCCTCGAACCGTGCACCACGCGGGCGTCACGTCCGCGCGGGTGCACCGAGCTCATCCTGGACGCGGGCCTGCGGCGGGTGGTGTTCGCCTGGCGCGAACCGGACCGCTTCGCCGACTGCACGGGCGCCGAGACCCTCCGCCAGGCCGGCGTCGAGGTCGTCGAACTGCCCGACCTGGGCCCCCAGGTCCGCGAGATCAACGCCCACCTGTTCGACGTCTGACCGCGACCCCCTCCCGATCATCGACACCCGCCACGGGCAGGACCGGAAGGGCCGCTCGCCACGGCGCGCTGGGCTCAGAGGCCGCTCGCCATGGCGCCACGGGTCAGAGGCCGCTCGCCATGGCGCCACGGGTCAGAGGCCGTTCACCACGGGCGGGTCAGCCGGGCGGGGTCGAGGGGGCCGTTCACGCGGGGGCCGGGCGGGTGGTCCCTGGTGATCTCGGTCAGCCTCCGGCGGACCAGGTCGTCGCGGAACGCGCGATGGCGGGCCGCCTCCTCGCGCGAGGGCTCGGGGGCGTGCGGAGTGAGCGGGTGGCCGTCCAGCCCGCGCCCGTAGCGCGCCGCCTCGGAGATCCACCTCTCGGCGGGCGGCCCGCCCACCGGACCGGACGGCGCCCACCAGTGCGCCCCCGTCCCCACCGGGAGGACCATGACACCCCCTGGCCTCATCGGCGCGTCCGCCCACCGTTCCGCCGTGTCCATCGCCGCCAGGGCGCCGGGCGGCACGGGGCGGTCGAGGGGGACTCCCCGGTCGATCAGGAACGCCGAGCGGGTGACGAACCCCCCCTCGGCCCCGGGCAGCCGTTCCCGGAGGTGGGCCATGAGGATCAGCCCGTGGACCGGCAGCCGCTCGCACCCGGCCATCCGCAACCCCGGCGGCCCGCCGTCCTCCTCGCCCGCCGGTACGACGCTCATCGGGAGGAACTCCACCGTCCGGAGGTACGCCGCCGCCTCCCCGGCCCCGGACCCGCACACGGGGCAGTCCACGACCGCGATCCTGAGCGGCCCGGGGAAGCACGCCGTCCGCTGGAACCCCTCGGCCTCCCGCGCCGCCATCCGGCCCAGGACACCCCCCATGGCACCACCCGAGGACGCGGCGACGCGCCCCCCGGCCGGGCCGTCGGACAGGCCCTGGTCAAGGGCGGCGAGGGCGAGTTCGATCAGGGCCTCGCGGGCGCCGGGGGTGAGGCGGGCGGCCTCGGCGGCCAGGAGCCCGGAGTCGACCCATCCGGCGACGGCCGCCCGCCGCAACGGCGCGACGAGGTCCACGGCCCGCGCCCCTTCCCCGGCGGCCGTCCTGGGGACGTGACCGACGTGACCGGCGGCGGGGACCGCGACGGAGCCGACGGGAACGGGAGTGGCGACCGAATCGGCGGGAACGGGGGTGGCGTCGATGCCGAGGAGGTAGGCGGCGGCCCACAGTTCGGTGGCGGTGGCGGGCGAGACCCCCGACTCCGACAGGGTCAGGGCCACGCGGCGTCCGGCCGCGGAGGCCAGGTACGCCGCCAGCGGGCCGAGCACGGCGGCGTGTCCGAGGCCGAGCACACCGCACCAGTCGCTCCACCGCCCGAACGGATGCCGGACGCAGTCGTCGTCCACCGGACGCAGGAAGCCGACGAAGCAGGTGCCGAAGGCGAAGGTGACCGAGAAGTCCCAGGAGGGCGCGCCCGCCGCCCGCATCACCGCCCCCTTGTCGAACAGCGGCGGCGCCGTCCACCGCTCGGGCGGGAGGTCGGCGCCGGGCAGCAGCACGGTGGCGCGCCGCACGCCGTGGCCCGCGTTCCCCGCGACGCTGGCGGTCTCGTCGTGGTCGAGCAGGTGGGGGACGGCCGCCAGGACGCACCGGTCGCGCTCGCGCAGGAAGCGGTCGATCACGGTGTCGTCGTCGCGGACCAGGTCGTCGACCCCCGCCAGGTAGGCGGCCAGGTCGGCGGCGAGCCCCACCGGCAGGACGAGACCCTGGGTCGGCACCCACTCACCGGGGACCAGCCGCGCCCACGCGGCGCCGCCCGCCGCCGCCTGGCGGATCGCGTAGGAGTTGTAGGGGGCGTTCCAGTGCGCGTAGAGCGCGAGCGCGTCGCCGGGCCTGGCGGCGACCGCGTCGCGGAGCTTGGCGGCGAACCCGGCGACCGGGAGCACGTCGTCCTGGAGGACCAGGTGGTGGGTGGTGTCCGGGCTCCACGCCGCCCAGGCGCGTTTCGCCGTGCGCAGCGGGCTGGGGAAGGCGGCGGGGTCGGGGTCGGGGACGGGGATGAGCCGCATCGGCAGGCACGCCTCGGCGAGCCGGGCGATCCGGTGCCTCCTGCCGGGGTGGTACATGACGGCGACGCCGATCCGAGGGGGCGTCATCCCCGCCCGCCACCTGCGGCGGGGTCGAAGGTGGGGGCGGGGAGCCAGCGGACCTCGCGCGCGATCCTGGCGGCCTCGCCCTCGACGAGGTCCACCGCCCACGGGGGGTAGGCCCGCAGCGAGGGGGCGAGCAGGGCCCGGTCGAAGGACGAGGGGCCGAACAGGGTCCGGAAGCCGTGCAGCGGCAGGATCTCCAGGTCGGGGACGCGGAGACGCGCCTGTTCCGCGAGCCCCCGGTCGGGTTCCAGGCAGACGGCGCCCCCCGTGACCGAGGCCAGGCAGTCGGCGCCGAACAGCACGGTCGAGGGGCCAGGGTCCGCGCCGACGCCGTCCGGCCAGGCGCGGGCCAGCAGGAGCCGGTCCTTGGACGCGCGGCGCAGCTCGGCGAGGCGCGGGTGGAGTTCGTGCGCCCAGCAGATGGTGGACACCTCGACGACCGGGTCGACGTGCTTTCTCAGCAGGAGCAGGGCGTGCTCGTCGTAGCTGGGCCGCAGCGCGGCCAGGTCGCGCTCGTGGGGGATCTCGACGCTCGCCGCGCGGCGGGCCAGCGCGAAGGTCAGCCCCTTCTCGTACAGGCGCCGGGCGAACTCGACGTCCTCGCCACTCCAGCCCACGAAGTCGGCGTCGAAGCCGCCGACCGCGCGGAAGTCGCCGGCGCCGACGGACACGTTGCCGGTCCAGTAGAAGATCCACGGGGCGGCGCAGGCGTCCAGCCGGTCGCCGTGTTCGCGGTAGCTCGGCTCGCGCATGTCCAGGTGGCGGCCGGTCCTGGTGAACCGGCCGATCAGCTCGTCCGGGGGCCGGCCGACGTCCTCGCCGCCGACCCGCCCGGCGACGTCGTGGTCGTAGCCGAAGATGTAGCCGATCACCGCGCGCCCGCCACGTTCGTGGGCGGCGAGGTGCGCGGCCAGCAGGTGGCGCGAGGCGAGCATCCCGCTGTCCAGGAAGACCAGGACGTGCCCCCTGGCGACGGCCGCGCCGAGGTTGCGCGCCTGCCCGGCCCGGAACCCCAGGTCCTCCTGGTGGACGTATCCGGTCCGCATGGGCCCGGCGTGGCTTTCGGCCACGGCGCGGGTGTCGTCGGAGGACCCGTCGTCGGCGACGATCACCTCGTACCGGTCCAGGGGCAGGTCCTGCAGGGCCAGGGTGCGCAGGGTGCGGTCCAGCTCCCTGGCCCGGTTGTAGGTGGGGATGATGACGGAGACGTCCGGTGCTCGGCCGTCAGCCAATGAGCGCCTCCTCAAGGACGGTGGTGTCGAGCACGTCGGCCACCGGGGGCAGCGTCCCGATGCCCCGCGCCTTCAGCCCCGCGTAGACGGGTCCGCCGAGCCGGGCCGGGTCGATCGCGCACAGCTTGTCGCCCTGGTCCCCCCGGATGAGAGCGGCCTGCACCTGGTTCTCTCGCATGGACGCCTTCGGGTCGAGCCCGAGGTCCTTGCCGTACTTCTCGACGGTGAGCCTGGTGCCGAGCGCCGGGTCCTTGAGGTCCTGCTGGTAGCCGCGGACCACGGCGCGCAGGTAGCCGACGAACCGCGCACGGTCGGCCTTGAGGTCGGCGCGCCTTACGGCCATGACGAGCGCGTAGTCGGGCAGGCCGAGCTGTCCCTGGGTGACGCTGACCACGTCGGCGCCCTGCTGCTCCAGCGCCAGGGGCTGGGCGGTGACGTAGCACGCCATCACGTCGCAGTCCCCCTTGGTGAGCGCGGTGGTGCCGGCGCCCACCGGCACCCGTTCGTAGCGCACGGGCAGCTTGTTGACCTTGAGGATGGCCTCCACCAGCACCTCGGCGCCCGGTGACAGGCCGATGCGCTTGCCGACGAGGTCCTTGGCCGTGCGGACGGGCTTGGCGGCGAGGCTGACGAAGCCGCCGGGGCTCTCCTGGAACACCGCTCCGATGGCCACCAGGTCGGCCTCGCTCTGGCGGGCCTTGATCAGGGCGCCGAAGTCCACCAGGGCGACGTCGGCGCCGCCGGCGGTGACGACGCTGACGGCGTCGGGGATGTTCGGCCCGCCGGCCAGCAGCGGCGCGGACAGCCCTTCCTTCTTGAAGTAGCCCTGTTCCTCGGCGATGTAGAGGCCGGCGAACGTGACGGTCTTCAGCCAGGAGAGCTGGGTGCGCACGGTCTTCCCGCCGCCGCCCCCGCCCGTGCCTGAGGCCGTCGAAGTGCACGCGGTGAGCATTCCCGCGGCGCCGAGTCCGCCCAGAACCGTGGTGGTGCGGAGGAAGCCGCGCCGGGACACCTGATCCACGCTGTCCATCCTTTTCTCGTGCCGTTCAGTTCTTGTGCAGGGAGAGGCGGACGCGTGTCTTCCTCTCGGCGAGGTCCATGACCTCGTAGGCGAGCAGTGAGGTGGCCAGGGAGGTCAGCAGCACCGCCCATACGGTCGGGGTGTCCAGGAGCCCCTGCGAGCGGGCCAGCAGCGCGCCGAGCCCGTCGTTGGCGGTGAGGAACTCCGCGGTGAGCGCGGCGAGTACGCCGACGCAGGAGGTGAGCTTGGCCGCCAGCACCAGCTCGGGCAGGGCGATCGGGAGGGAGACGTGGCGCAGGATCGTGCCGGTGCCGCCGCCGGTCACCCGGATGACGTCGGCCAGGGCGGGCGGGATGCGCCACAGGGCGGCGCCGACCAGGGCGAAGGACGGGAAGAAGCTCATGACGGTCGCGGTGGCGACCGCCGCGCCGCCGCCGTACCCGAAGAACGTGGCGATCAGCGGGCTGAGCGCCAGCACGGGCACGCAGCGCATGATCATGCCGCAGACGCGGGTGAGCGGCTCCACCGCCGGGACCAGGTGGGCGAGGACGGCGAGCATGGTGCCGAGGGCCAGGCCCATGGCGGTGCCGGCGAGGGCGCGTGCCGCCGTGAGCGGCAGCGCGGACGGGTCGGTGACCACCTTGGCGGTGAGGCTCTCGGCCACCCGCGCCGGGTCGGGCACCAGCAGGGCGGGCACGGCGCCGCTGGCGCGCACGAGCACCCACACCGCGGGCAGGACGCACAGCAGGACGCCGTACCCGGCCAGCCGCCGGACGCCCGGGCCGGTCACGCGGCGCTCCCGGTGATCCCCCGGCGGCGCTGCACCGTGCGGGCCAGCCGGGAGAACAGGGCGTACACCGCCGAGGAGACCACCACGACCAGCACGCTGACCGCGCCCACCAGGTCGGCCTGGCCCTCGCGCAGCCCCGACACGAGCAGCACTCCCAGCCCCTGCTCGGAGCCGAACCACTCGCCGATCAGCGCCCCGAGGAGGGCGCCGGGCACGGCGAACTTGATCCCCTCGATCACGTACGGCAGGGCGCCCGGCGCCTCCAGCAGGACCAGGCGGCTCCACCGGCCGGCGCCGTTCACGGTGAGCAGGTCGCGCAGCCCCTCGGAGACGGTGCCGAGCCCGGCCTCGGCCGCCGAGAAGACCGGCAGGGCCACGCTGATGGCGGCGGCGATCACCGGGATGGCGTCGCGTTCCACCGACGCGGTGAGCAGCGGCCCGAGGGCGACCAGCGGGATCGCGTAGAAGATCAGCATCATGTGCTGGAGCGGGCCGCGCGCCCCGCTCGCGGTGCGGGCCACCCACGCCGCCACGGTCGCGAGCACCGCCCCGGCGAGCAGGCCGAGCGCGGCCTCCCGCAGCGTGACGGCGGACGCGGCGGCCAGCAGGTCGCGCCGGCCGGTCAGCACGCCGCCGACCTCGCCCAGGGACGCGACGTCGCCCCCGCCGCCGGCCGCGAGCCGGTTCCACGCCAGCAGTACGGCGGCCAGCAACCCCGCTCCCAGCAGGAACGTGCCGGCGCGGCGCCGCAGGTCAGGCATCGAGCGCCTCCATGCACTCCTGCACGGCGTGGTGGAACGCCTCGTCCGGCACGGCGGGCCGGGGCCGCGGCATCGGGACGGTGACCTCCCTGACGATGGTGGCGGGCCTGGCGGACATGACCACGATGCGGTCGGCGAGCATGACCGCCTCGTCCACCGAGTGGGTGATGAGGATGGTGGTCGGGCGCACGGCGGCCCAGATCCGTTCGAGCTCGCCGTTGAGGCGCCGCCGGGTGATGGCGTCGAGCGCGCCGAACGGCTCGTCCATCAGCAGCAGCGACGGCCGCATGACCAGGGCGCGCGCCAGGGCGGTGCGCTGCCGCATCCCCCCGGACGCCTCGTGGGGGCGCAGGTGGGCCAGGCTGGTCAAGCCGACCAGGTCCAGGATCTCGTCGACGCTTTCGGGGTCGGGCCTGCGTCCCGAGGCGCGGTAGACGAACTCCACGTTGCGCCGCAGCGAGGCCCACGGCAGCAGCGCGGGGTCCTGGAACACCATGCCGACGCGGTGCTCGCGCGCCAGGTCGGCCGGGGGGCCGCCCCAGCAGCTGATCGTGCCGGAGGTGGGCGACTCCAGCCCGGCCACCATGCGCAGCAGCGTGGTCTTGCCGCAGCCCGACGGCCCGATGATCGCCAGGAACTCCGACGCGCGGACCTTCAGGCTGACGTCCCGCACGGCGGGCACCAGGCGCCGGCCGGTGCCGTACACCTTCGACAGCGCCTGGCCGTGGACGGCGGCGTCGCCCTCGGGGGGCGCGCCGCGCTCGTCACGCGCTCCCATCGGGCCGTCCCGCGCCGAGGGCGTTCGCCGGGCGCCGCGCGCGCCCGTCCACCGGGACGGCGGGCCACCGGTCGGCCGGGGGCCCCGCCTCGTCGAGGTAGGCCTGCCACCGGGACCGCAGGAGCCGTTCCGCCGCCGCCGAGACGGGGTTGAGCTCGCAGCGGGGCTCGTCGGGCCGGGTCTCCCACGCGACCTGCTCGCGCTCGCCGATCCAGGCGTCCTGCTCCTGGATCTTGGCCAGCACCAGGCGGCGGAAGAACGGCTCGGCGAGCTGCCGCAGCCGCCTGGTGCCGCGCCTGGCCTTGATGTACAGGGTGATGTAGACGGTGACCCGGTCGCGCAGCTCGGGCCGGAAGAAGACCCACACGACCATGCCGTCCCCGAGGTGGGCGTGGTGGTGGGGGTAGTCGTAGTGGACCTCCAGCGGGTAGCTGACGGTGGAGGCGCCCCGGTCGGAGCCGAGCAGCATGCGGAGCACGCGCTCGGCCCTGCCCTGGCCGCTGGTCACCTCGTAGGCGCCGAAGACACGGTCCTCCTCCGCGGACAGGTCGCGCAGGTCCAGGTGGGACCAGGGCTGGTACTTGCGGTGCAGGTGGAAGTGCGTGTAGTCCATCCCGTTGATCAGGCCGATCCCGTAGTGGTTGGGGAAGACCCGGTCCTGCCGGAAGGAGAACCACGCGCCGCCGTCCCAGGCGGCGGTGTCGGGCGGCGGCGGGGGCAGGGGGTCCACGGGTTCGGGGACGAACCACACCAGGCCGCTGCGCTCGGTGACCGGGAAGGTGCGCACCCGCAGGCGCGGCAGCGCCGCGTCCGGCTCCCAGTACGGGATGCGGGCCAGCGTGCCGTCCGGGCCGAACTCCCAGCCGTGGTAGGGGCAGACGATGTTGCAGTCGCTCACCTCGCCCTCGTGCAGGGCGACGCGGCGGTGGGCGCAGGCGTTGTCGAGGCAGTGGACCGCGCCGGTGCGGTCGCGGAAGACGACGAAGGAGCGCCCGAGGAAGCGCACCTCCCTGGTCCGTCCCTGGCCCAGCTCGTCGGTGCGGCAGGCGGGGTACCAGCAGCGGGGGTCCACGCCGATGTCGCAGAGGTTGCTCATCTTGCTCCTCGCATCCGTTCACGAACCTGGCCGAGCAGGCGTGCCTGGTCGGCGATCCCTTCCCCCGCGCCGTACTCGCCGGCGGCGACGTCCCGGGCGAAGGCGTCGAGCTGGTACCGGTAGGAGGTGAACGGGCCCTCGCGCGGGGCCGGCGCGCGCGTGCCGGGCCCCCACCGCGCCCGGAACAGGCGGGTCGCCTCCGGGCCGGGCAGCACCGGCAGGAAGGGCGAGCTCAGCCCGAGGCTTCCCTCGGTCCCGGTGACGCGCGCGTCGCAGACGAACGCGGGCGACCGCAGGCTGGCCCACACCCGCGCCCGCACCGGCCCCGAGCGGAGCCGCACCTCGGCGGTCAGGTCCACCCCGGTGGGCCCGGTGCGCGCCCGGACCCCGGTCACCTCGGGGAGGGCCGGGGTGAGCCGGCGTACGAGGTCGAGGCCGTAGCAGCCGACGTCCATCAGCGCCCCGCCGTCCAGCTCGGCCGAGAGCCGCACGTCGTCGGCGCGCTCCAGCGGCCACCCGTAGTGGACCTCGACGCGGCGCACCTCCCCGACCGCGCCGCCGCGCAGCGCCGCGAGGACGCCGGCCAGGGCGGGGTGGGCGCGGTAGTGGTAGGCCTCGCGCACCAGGACGCGCCGGCGGCGGGCCTCGGCGCACAACTCGGCGACCGCGCCGGGGTCGTGGCCGAGTGGCTTCTCGCACAGCACGTGCTTGCCGGCCCGTACGGCCTCAAGCGCGAGCCGCAGGTGCCCGGCGTTGGGGGTGGCGACGTACACGGCGTCGACGTCCGGCCGGTCCAGCAGGTCGGGCCAGGCGCCCGAGGCGGGAATGGCGCGTTCCGCCGCGTAGGCGCGGGCGCGTGCGGGGTCGCGGGAGGCGACGAACGCCACGGTGGCCGGGGAGCCGTCCCTGATCGGCTGGTGGACGGCCCATTCGGCGATCCAGCCGGTGCAGGCGAGCCCGAGCCTGACGGGACGGGTCTCGCCCGCCTGGCCGGCCACCTCACTCCCGTTCCCCCGGGGCGGCCCGGATCAGGCAGCGTTGCAGCCAGCGGTCGCCGCCGTCGTAGCGGGGCCCGTAGCCGGTGCGGCCGTGGACGACGTGGGTGTTGTCGATGAGCAGCAGGTCCCCCGCCATGAGGGTGATCTGCGTGGTCCGGTCGCGGATGCCCTCCTTGAGCGCCAGCAGGGCCCCCCGGTGCTCGGCGTCCACCGAGCACACCGCGTCGGCGTAGTTGAAACGCGGCCGGCCGCGCCACTCGGTGGCCACCGGCTTGGGCTCGGTGGTCGTCCCTCCGGGGAGCTCGAAGGCGTACGCGGGCTCGGCCAGCGCCCGTCTCACGCCGGAGTCCAGGCCGGCCCACACGTCCAGCAGGTCGCAGGCCAGGGTGCGGGCGCGGTCGTCGTGCCGCAGGCAGAGCAGCGCGAGGGCGTCGGGGGTGGTGGGGCGGAACGCCGTCTCGGTGTGCATCTCCAGGTGGACGGCGTTGCTCGCGTTCTGCCGCCCGGCCTCCGAGCGCAGCGGGTACAGGTTCTGCACCCGGTCGCCTCCGTGCCAGTCGGCGAACGAGACGACCTCGCCGGCCAGGCCGGCGACGGCCAGCAGCAGCGGTTCGGTCCCGACCGGCCGCCGCACCTCCACGTACGGCCGGCCGGGTGTCGGCGGGAGGCGGCCGGGGATCCGCACCCCGGTGACGCGCAGCAGGCCGGCCCGCCCGAGCAGGCGGCCGAAGCGCACCACTTCGGCCGCCAGATCGGGCGCGACGAAGGCCAGTCCGGGCGCCTCGGCCCGGGACCGTTCCGCCGCGCGGTACGCGTCCCCGGCCAGGGCCGAGGACCAGCGTGCGATCTCGCCGGCGGTCTCCTCGGTCAGGCTCAGCTCCGCGCCGCGCGTCTCCAGTTCAGGCAAGGCTGAATACCCCCGAGAAGACGGGCAGCCCGTAGTGGTCGATGATCTCGTTGAACCGGACGTGCACGTCGATGAGCTCGTCCAGGTCGTACATGAACGGGATGCTCTCCTGCTTGACCACGAACGCGGTGAAGACCGTGGGCGAGGGGACGACGCCCAGCTCGGCGATCCTGCGCAGCCCGCGCAGGGTCTCCTCGGCGGGTTCGATCCCGGCCAGCAGGCAGCTGCCGACGTTGTGGGCGCCGAACACCTCCACCGCGTCGGTGAACACGTCCACGTAGTCGTCGAAGGTGATGTCCGCCTTGTACCCGTGGATGAGCCGGCGGCGGTAGTCGGAGCTGACCACCTCGATCCCGCTGTTGAAGCGGGACACACCGGACTCCCGCAGGGTGTTCAGGTATTCGAGCCGGCGTTCCCTGTGCCCGATGAGGCTCGGCGGGATCACCTGCGAGACGTAGATCCCCTCCTGGTAGCCGGCCTCGCGCAGCGTCCGCGCCATCCGGCAGTGGCGGTCCAGCTCCA
Source organism: Sphaerisporangium corydalis (assembly GCF_025506355.1). Lineage (GTDB taxonomy): Bacteria > Actinomycetota > Actinomycetes > Streptosporangiales > Streptosporangiaceae > Sphaerisporangium > Sphaerisporangium corydalis. The sequence goes on along the minus strand of NZ_JANZYP010000024.1, from coordinate 62,447 downwards.
CCGCCTCGTTGGTGATGCTGCCGGTGCACAGCCAGACGATGTCGTACTTGGTGTGGAAGTCCTCGGCGTGCTCGCCGACGTAGGTCAGGCACTCCTCGAAGTTGGCCTTGTAGTTGCCGGTCTTCGCCTGCTGGACCGACAGCACCTCCCACTCGCTCTCCTTGAAGCAGAAGTCGCAGGAGTAGGCGCAGTAGGTGTGGTAGTCGAAGACGAAGCTGCGGGTGCCGTTCTCGCGCAGCAACCCGAAGTTGTACATCCCGGTCGGCGCGCGGTCCTCGTCCACGAACTGCTCGCAGTCGACCCCGCGCTCCTCGCCGTTGATCAGCGCGCTCAGCCGGGAGCCGTCGAAGACGAACGGGGACGACTGGCTCACCCGCACCGTGATCTTCTTCTGGAAGCCGGGGCCGCTGATCACGATCTCGATGCGCGGCAGCACCTGCCCCAGGATGGGGAGCCGGATCTCGGTGGTGGCGAAACGCACGCCGTCGCGGAGGGCGCCGAGCCGGAAGACCTCTTCGATCCGCACCCGATGCAGGTTCTTCAGTTCCACTGGTGTTCGGGAATCGCGGACGGTGTCACGTTTCATGAAGTCCTCCACCGGGGAGATGGATCGCCGGGCGGGCGAAGGGGTCACTTGTCCAGCAGGCGCAGGGCGTTCTCGCCGAGCAGGGCGGGGCGCAGTTTCGCGGGAAGCCCCTCCAGCACCGGCTCCCATTCCTCCCGGGGCCGGAACGGCGTCCCCGGGTGCGGGAAGTCGGTGGCCAGCAGGACCCGGGAGTGGAGCTCTTCGGGGAGCCGCTCCAGCCGTTCGCCGAGGCCCGTCGAGAAGAAGAAGGTGTCCCGCTCGTACAGGTAGTGGTGCGGCAGGTGGTCGGGGGTGGGCCTGCCGGTCTCGCGCAGCGTCTCGTAGGACTCCTGCGCGCGTTCGAGCCACGCGGGCAGCCAGCCGATGTTGCACTCGTGGAAGGCGAATCGCAGGCCGGGGAACCGGTCGGGGACGCGGGCGTCCAGGAGCCCGGCCAGGAAGAGCTGGCCCGGCAGGATCTCGTTGACGTGGTTGAAGAAGGCGCCGGGGCCTGAGGAGTGCACGCTGGTCGGCAGGGGCAGCGGCAGCAGGTGCGGCACGGCGACCTTGTGCAGGTGGACCACCATGCCGTGGTGCTGCGCGGCGGCCCAGAACGGGTCCAGGCGCGTGTCGAGGTGGCCCGTGACCCCGTGCGGGAGCATGACGTGCCGGAACCCGGCCGCGTCGAGCGCCTTCACCTCCTCGGCCAGGCCGAGGAGCGGGGACAGGGAGAGCTGCCCCACCGGGACGATCCGGCCGGGGTCCGCCGAGGCGTAGTCGGCCATCCACCGGTTGTAGGCCCGGAAGTGCGCGACGGCGTACGGGGAGGCGGGGTCGACCTCCCTCGGCCAGATCAGCCCGAGCGACGGGAACAGCAGCGTCGCCTCGATGTCCTGCTCGTCCAGCCACCGCACCCGCGCCGCGCCGTCGTAGGACGCGGGCGGGCTCGACTCCAGGAACGACGCGTACTCCTTGAGCTGCAGGGTGTTCCAGTCGTGGATGGGCTGCTCCGGGTCGTACGGGACGCCGCCGAGCCTGCGGATCAGCCGGGAGGGCCGGCCCTCGATGATCAGGCGGTCGCCGTCGAGCCGATCGCGTTCCACCCGCAGGCAGGTGTCGCGGAACGCGGGCTCGACGTACTGCTCCCAGAGCGTCCCGGGTTCGATGACGTGGCCGTCGGCGTCGACGACCGGGTAGCCGTTCCACATGGTCCGAGTCCTCCAGGGCTGCGGCGTTCTCTCCTACTGGGCGGCGGGCTGACGGAGCGCCTGCTGGTAGTCGTTGGGGTAGTTCGCGTAACGCCGGTCGGAGACCAGGCGGCCGTCCGTCCGTGGCTCGCCGCCGAGCAGGCGGGTGGTGACGAGCATGCGCTGCAGCCACCGGTCGGTGCCGTCGTAGCTCGGGACGATGGCGTTGCGCCCGTGCACGACGCGGGAGTTGTCCAGCACGAGCAGGTCTCCCTGGGACAGCGCCACGTCGGTGGCGATGGCCAGCACCCGGCGGCCCAGGTCGTCCAGCACGCGCGCGGCCTCCTCCTCGACGGCGACGAGGTCGCCCACGTACTCGATCACCCGGGTGCCGTCCCGGTGGCTGATGATCGGCTGCGGTTCGGTGAGCCCGCGCCCGTCCACGATGACGAGGGGGTTGTCGGTCTCGAACGCGTAGAGCGGCCTGGACAGCACCGCGAGGGCGTCGTCGTCCAGGGAGTCGACCACGCGGGTGATGTCGGAGACCCTGGTCTTGGCCTGGCCGGTCGGGTCGCCGCGCAGGCAGAGCAGGGCGAGGTAGTCGGGGGAGACGTCGCGGAAGGGCGTCTCGGTGTGCAGGAGGAACTCCACCGCGTTGGAGCCGAACTGCAGGTCGCGGTGGGCGCGGATCGGGTACTTGTTGTGGACCAGGTGGCCGGAGTCCCACTCCAGGTAGCTGAACGGCTCGCCGAGCACGTTCACGGCGCTCGCGAGCACCGCCTCGGTGCCCACGGCGGTGAGGTCGGGCAGCGCGGAGAACGACCGCTCGGGCGTCGGCGGCAGGTCGGGCGTGATCGGCAGGTTCCTGACGAGCAGCGCGCCCGGCGCCTTCCCGCTCCGCAGGGCTTCGAGGGCGTCGCGCACCCGCTCCGGGAGCGCCTTCTCGGCCCGGCGGACCTGTGTGAGGAACGATTCGAACGCTTCATACGGATTCTCGGAGACGGGGCCGATCCCCCTGCGGAACGACTCCCTTTCCTCGCCGGAAATCTCGACGACGGGGATCTCTGTCAACGGCTCGCTCGATTTGGACATGGCGGTATCCGTTCCGTTGCGAAGGTTTCGCTTACCGTGGCCGTCATTCCGCCGGATGATTCGGTGGTCCGGCCGGCCGGCGAGAAAGGCCGATGAGAACGCGATCCCTGTGGTGGGCCGTGCGCCACTTCCTCCTTCCCGACCGCATTGACCGCCGGGACGCCGGCTTCATCGTGCTGATTAAACAGGCCACTTCTTGCCGCGTCATTGGGGGAAACCCTGAAACAGGTCGGCCGGGAGGAACCGGGACCCCGCCGCCCGGTACGGCCGCTGCCGGAGACCGGCCGGACCGGCCCGGTCCCCTACCGCGCCCGACCGGCTCAGTCCCGGCCGGCTCAATCCCGACCGGCTCAATCCCGACCGGCTCAGTCCTGGCCGGCGCCGCGCCGGTCGGCGGTCAGCCGGACCACCAGCTCGGTGCGGCTGCGGACGCCGAGCTTGCGGTAGGCGCTGGACAGGTGGCTCTCCACCGTCTTCACCCCGATCGCCAGCTCGTCGGCGATCTCCTGGTTGGTGCGCCCCTCGGCCGCCAGCGCCACGACCGGCGCCTCGGAGACCGTCAGCTTGTTGGGCGTGGAAAGGCGCGACCGCAGCACCGCCCGCTCGGCCCACCCCTCGGCCCCGAGCTCGGTGAAGATCCGTCCGGCCCGCTCCATGCTGCGCCGCGCGGCCTCCCGCCGGCGCAGCCGGTTCTGCGACCTGCCGAGCGCCAGCAGCGTGCGGGCCAGCTCGAACGGCATCCCGGCGGTGGAGAACTCGGCGGCGGCGGCCTCCAGCTCGGCGACGCCCCGCTTGGGCGACCCCGTGGCGGTCAGCAGCACGCCGCGCGCCCGCCCGGCCAGGCCCCTGGCCAGCGGCTGGTCGATCGCCCGTACGGCCCGTTGCATCCTCTCCGCGCGTTCGGCGGCCTGGTCATACCGCCCGACCAGCACCAGCGCTTCCACGTGGTCGGCTCCGGCCGTCGGGCAGACCACTTCGAGGACCGCGCCGAGGGAGCTGGACATCTGGTCGGCGGCGTCCAGGTGCAGCACGGCCGCCATCGGGTCGTCGCCGGACAGGTCGATGAAGCCGAGCAGCGCCCGCACGGTGAGCGCGGCCGTCCGGTGGCCCGAGGCGTGCGCCACCGACAGCCCCTCCCCGGCCAGCCGCCGCGCCCGGTCCAGCTCGCCCCGCAGGCTGAGCACCAGCGCCTCGGCGAACAGGGCGGCCGAGGAGGGCACGCCGGTCTCCTGGACGGCGTGGGCGGCCAGGTCGGCGTACCGCGCCGCCGCCTTGAGGTCGCCGGCCAGGCACTCCACCTCGGCGGCCCAGACCATCCCCCACTCGGCGGAGGCCTCGGTCCCGGTCTCGGCCACCGCGGCGCGCAGGGTGGCGAACGCGGCCTTGGCGGCGGGCAGGTCCCCGAGGCACCGGCACAGGTAGCCGTACATGTGCAGGGCCACCAGCGGCGCGCGGTCGCGGTCGCGGGCCCGCGCGGGCACCGGCAGCCCCACCGGGGCCGAGGCGTTGCACATGAACTCCAGCGTGGCCAGGACGATGACGGCGTCGTCGCGCGTCGCCCGGTCGCCGGTCCCCTCGGCGAGGGTCAGCAGCTCCCTGGCGTGCCCGAGCGCGGCGGCGAGGTCGCCCAGGTGCATGCAGAAGTACGTGAGGCTGGCCGTGATCGGGACGAGCAGCTCGGGGTGGCCGGCGATCTCGGCCCGGCCCCACTGGAGCGGCACGATCGAGCCCGCGATGTCACCGGAGTTGAAGATGGCCCGGCCCAGCAGGAAGAACACCTCGGCCCTGCCGGGCCCGGGCGGGCACCGGCGCAGGGCGTCCTCCAGAAGGGCACGGGCGCGCGTTCCGTCGCCGCCGGAGATCAGGTGGGCGGCGGCGGCGAGCTGGCGGCGCAGCCCGATGTCGGCCTGCCCTGAGGGGGTGAGGCGGGCGGCGTGCATGGCCATCTCGCCCGCGACCAGCGGGGCGCCCCGGGTGGCGGCGAGGGTCGCGGCGTCGTCCAGGGTGTCGGCCACCTCCGCGTCCGGTTCGCCGGCGGTCGCCGCGAGGTGCCTCGCGCGCTCCTCCGGGTCGTCGACCACCCGGGCGAGCCGGACATGCATATCGCGCCGCCGCAGCGGGCCCGCGACCTCCAGCACCGCGACGCCGAACAGCGGGTTGCGGAAGCGCGGGACCTCACCGTCGAGTGAGACGAGCCACTCGGAGGTCGTCTCCGCCAGCCCTTCGAGCCCGCCGGTCACGGTCTCGACCAGGCCGATGGTGGGCCGGGAGGCGCAGGCGACCAGGAGCGCCGCCTCGGCGGCGGCCGGGGACAGCGCCGAGACGCGCTGGCGGAGCCGGTGCCGCAGGCTCTCCGGCAGGGACATGGCGGCGGCCGGGTCGGACCGCTCGGCCCAGGCCCTGGCCATCTCCAGGCCGAACAGGGGATTGCCGCCGCACGCCTCGTGCAGCCGCCGCAGCAGGGGCCGGGTGAGCGCGGTGCCGTACCGGCCCTCCACGACGGCGGCCAGGGCGTCCGGGCTCAGCGGGCCCGCCTCCCAGCGGGTGACCCGCTCGGCGGGCAGCACCCGGGCGAGCGCCGGCCAGGCGTCGCCGTCGGGCCCGGTCCGCAGGGTGGCGAGCAGCTTGACGGGCTCGACGGTCAGCCGCCTGAGCACGAAGGCGAGCACGACCTCGGTCGCGGAGTCCAGCCACTGCAGGTCGTCCAGGGCGATGAGCACGGGCCGCTCGGCGCTCAGGCGCCTGACCAGGTCGAGGACGGCCATGGCGACCGCGCGCCGGCTGGGCGGCTCTCCTTCGGGCTGCTCCCACCACAGGGCGGTGGCGAGGGCCCTGCGCAGCGGCTCGCGCAGGCCGCGTACGGCCGCCGAGCCCTCCACGCCGTTGACCAGGTCTCCGAGGCCCGCGTAGGCGAGGCCGGTCTCGCTCTCGTCGGACCGGCAGGAGAGGACCTGGTACGACCGCCCGGCCGCCACCTCCAGCGCCGTCGACCAGATGGTGGACTTGCCGATGCCCACGTCTCCGCTCAGCACCGCCATCCAGGGCCCGGACGTCCCGCTGTCGAGCCACTTACCGATCATGCCGATCTCGCGCGCCCTGCCGGCAACTTCCATGGTTCCTCTCGACGGGAGGCACCTCCTCACCGTCGTCGATTCACAACGGTGCGGATTGTTCGACCGCAGCAATCAACAAACCATAACATTTCACGGCAATGCTTCAGGGATTTCCCTGATGAATCTGCCAAAGATGTCCCGTTTACTCGCCTGAGTAGAGCGAACCGTGACGAGACCCGCCCACCCCTTCGGGCACAGTTTGTGAGCGCCGTAAAGGCGGCGCCCGCGGAAGGGGCGCGCCGGAGAAGGCCGCAATTCCGGGCGCCCCTTATATGGAGTCACCGCTTCCGTCGAAAAGGCGCTACCCCCATTGAGTATTCCGAATTCGGTAGACCCCGCGAACGCCGACACCGCACTCGCCGAACCCCTCGTCCCGGTCCCCCGCCTCCTGGCCGTGGACGGCCGCGACCTCCGCCGCCGGCACGGCGCTCATCTCGCCGTGGACGGCGTCTCGATCGCGATCCCCGCAGGCGGCCGTCACGGGCTGGTCGGCCCGAACGGCGCCGGGAAGACCACGCTCATGCGCATGCTCAGCGCCACGCTCGCGCCCGACAGCGGGTCGCTCCGGGTGCTCGGGCACGACGCGGCACGCGACCCGAGGGCCGTCAAGGCCCGCATCGGCGTGGTCCCGCAGGGGATGACCTACGACAACGAGATCCTCGTCCGGGAGAACCTCACCACTTTCGGCCGCTACCACGGCCTGTCGGGGCGGGCCTCCGCCGCCCGCGCCGACGAGCTCCTCGCGACCGTGGGCCTCACCGCGTACGCCCGCGCCCGCCCGGAGACGCTGTCCGGCGGCATGCAGCGGCGCCTGCTCATCGCCAGGGCGCTGGTGAACGACCCCGACCTGATCCTGCTGGACGAGCCGAGCACCGGGCTCGACCCCGAGGGCCGCCTGCTGTTGTGGGACCTGCTCGACACCCTGTGCGCCACGGGCAAGACCCTGGTCGTCACCACGCACTACATGGAGGAGGTCGAGCGGCTCTGCGACGGGGTCACCGTCCTGCGGGCCGGGCGGGTGCGGCACACCGCGAGCCCCCGGCGGCTGGTGGCCGAGACCGTCCCGAGGTACGTGGTCGAGGTCGACGCCCCCCGGCCCGGCTCGCCGGTGCCCGCCTGGGCCCGGCGGCGCGAGCGGCTGCGGGTCGGCAACCGCCTGCTGGTGTTCGACGACTCGGCCACCGGCCTCGCCGCCGAGGCGGACCTGCAAGGGTCCGAGCCCATGGTCAGGCCGAGCTCGCTGCAGGACGCGCTGCACGCCCTCGACCAGCGCCCCTCGGCCGACCCCCCCGCCGGGCGGCCCGCGCCCGCCGCGCCGCGCCGGCGCCGCACCCTCTACCCGCCGTCGCCCGCCCTGGCCGCGCGGATCTGGTGGCGCGACCTCACGCTGTTCCGCAAGTCGTACAAGACCACCATCGTCCCCAACTTCTTCGAGCCGGTCTTCTCCCTGGCGGCCCTCGGCATCGGCCTCGGGTTCTACGTCAACGGGAGCGCCCTCGGCTCCTCGTACGCGAACTTCGTCGCCCCTGGCCTGCTGGCCGTCACCGCGATGAACGGCGCGGTCTTCGAGGTCACCTACAACGTCTTCGTGCGGCTCCGCCACGCACGGAGCTACGACGCGGCGGTGACCAGCCCCGTGGAACCGGCCGACATCGCGCTCGGCGAGCTGATGTGGGCGCTCACCCGGTGCCTGGTCTACACCGGCGTCTACCTGGCGATCATCGCGGCGATGGGCTACGCGCCCGCGGGCACCGCCGTGCTCGCCGTGCCGGCCCTGCTCCCGCTCGGCCTGGTCTTCGCCTGCGCCGGGCTGATCTTCACCGGCACCGTACGCGCGATCAACGCCTACTCCTACTTCTACACGCTGGTGCTGACCCCGCTCACCCTGCTGAGCGGGGTCTTCTTCCCCACCGCGCGGCTGCCGGCGCCGCTGCGCGCGGTCGCCGAGGCCTCTCCGCTGCGGCACGGCGTGGAACTGGCCAGGGCCCTGGTCACCACGGGCGACCTGCGCGCCGCGGCGGGGCACCTGGCCTGGCTGACCGGGATCTCACTGGTCCTGATCGGCCCCGCCCTGTACAGCCTGAGGCGGCACCTGTGCTCGTGAGCCGGGGGCCGGGGGAACGGCCCCCGGCCCTGCGGTCACGGGGCCAGGCGGTGCAGGTCGCGCGGGAACAGGGTGGTCCAGCGGATGTTGTCCGCCCCGGTCAGGCGGGCGACGAAGCGCTCGAGGCCGAGGGCGAACCCGCCGTGCGGCGGCATGCCGTGCGCGAACGCGGCGAGGTACCCGGCGTACGGCTCCGGGCTCTCCCCGCGCGCCGCCAGCGCCGCCAGGTAGTCGGAGTGGCGGTGCAGCCGCTGGCCGCCCGTCACCAGCTCCAGACCGCGGAACAGCAGGTCGAAGCTGTTGGAGTACTGGGGCCGCTCGGGGTCGGGGTGGGTGTAGAACGGCCGCTTGGCCATCGGGTAGCCGCTGACGAACAGGAACTGGGAGCCGTACTCGCGCATCGCCCAGTCGCACAGCCACCGCTCGTGCGCGGGGGCCAGGTCCGGCTCGCCGCGCGGGTCCTCGTCGGTCTCGCGGGCCAGCAGCTCCTGCGCGTCGGCGAAGTGGATCGACGGGATCTCGGCCGGCACGTCGGGCAGCTCCACGCCGAGCAGCTCCACCGCGCCGGCGGCGCGCTCGGCGACGGTGGAGACCATGTCGGCCACCGCCTCGCGGACCACGGCCATCACGTCGCGGTGGTCGGTCACGAAGCCGAGCTCGGCGTCGAGGCTGGTGTACTGCGCGAGGTGCCGCGCGGTGTCGTGCGGCTCGGCGCGGAAGACCGGCCCGACCTCGTAGACCCGCTCGAAGACCCCGACCAGGGTCTGCTTGTAGAACTGCGGCGACTGCGCGAGGTAGGCCTTGCGGCCGAACCAGTCGAGCGCGAAGACGTTGGCCCCGGACTCGGTGGCCGAGGACACCACCTTCGGGGTGTGCACGTCGGTGAAGTCCAGCCGCTCCATCGCGCGTCGGAAGCCCGCCACCGAGGCGGCGGAGATCTCGAACGGCGCCCGCAGCCGGGGGTGGCGCAGCGCCACCGCCGCGTTGTCCAGCACGGTCGGCAGGCTCGCCGACACCACCGGGCGGTAGATGTCGAAGGGCGGCGGGACGGCCGGGTCGGAGAGCTCGGTCACCGACGGCGAGGTGATCTCCACGCCGCCCGGCGCCTGCGGGTTCGCCGTGGCGGTGCCCACGACCTCGATCACGGTCTCCTCGGGAAGCTCGGCGAGGCGCTGCATCAGGCCGGGCTCGGCGGCGATCACCTGGATCAGCCCCTCACGGTCCCGCAGCACGGCGAAGGTCACCTTCTTCAACGCGCGCACGCGATGCAGCCACCCGGCGACGCGCACCTCTTCCCCGACATGCTTGGACACCTGGGAGGAAAGAATTCGCATGGCCACTCCACACCTGAAGCTCATAGGAATCCCTGCAGAGTGTGGGCGAGCAGGGACTTCTTACTCGCGGTGCCACCACACCTTCGTCCCGCCGGAGACGGGACCTCGTCGCGGCCCGGTCACGGGAGCCGTCCGGCGGGGCATTGGACGGCCGCCACGATGGCGCCGCCGTTCCTCCCCGCAGCTCGGAAGGGTCTTCGGCCGGGGGGCGAGGCCGCCTTTCCAGCTCCGGCGGCTCTCTCGTGACTCGCGTGGTCCCGGCCTACTTGACTTCGTCACAGCTTTGCCGCCGAGCATAGCCGAGAACGCCTCGCCCCGGAGCCGGAGGCCCCGATGACCGCGGCCGGCGCGAGCCCCTCGGAGCGGCGGCGGGAGATCGCCCGGCTGCTCCCGTACGCGGGCCCGGGGCCGCTGGCCGCGGCGGTCGCGCTGAACCTGGTCGCGGGCCTGCTCCCGGCCGGTTTCATCGTCTGGACCAGCGTGATGCTGGCGGAGGTGGCCGCCCCCGCGGCCGGTCGTCCGGCCGACCTGGCGGCCACCGCCACGGCGCTCGGCCTCGCCGTCGGCGCCTACATAGCCCAGCAGGTGATCGTCCCCTACCAGGCCGCGCTCGGGGAGATCATCGCGCGGCGCGTGGACGGGCGCTGCGCCCGCCGGCTGATGCGCGCCGCCCTGGCCGACGCCCCGATGGCGGTGCTCGAACGCGAGGACGTGCTGAGCGGCCTCGGGGACGCCCGCGACGGGCTCGGCCGCCTGCCGCCCACCCCCGGCGAGGCGGTCGCCGGGGCGCTCACCCTGATCGCCAGGTACACGCAGCTCGCCGGGGCGGTGGTCCTGATCGGGATCATGCTGTCGCCGGTGGCGGCGGTCGTCGCGGCGGCCACGGCCCTGGTGATCCGCCACGGCCAGCGCGGGTCGCTCGGCCGGCTCGGCGCGCTCTGGCGCGAGCTGGCCGGCCCGCGCCGCCGGGTCGCCTACCTGCGCGGCACCGGGACGGCGCCCACGGCGGCCAAGGAGTTCCGGACGCTGGGCCTGATCGACTGGTACGAGCGGCGCCACCGCCAGGACTCGCGGGAGTACCTGGGGGCGCTGTGGGCCGGCCGCAGGCGCATCCTGTTCTGGCCGTTCGTCGGGTACACGCTGGTCGGGCTGGCCGGCGGCGCCGCCCTGCTGCTCTGGCTCGGCCGCTCCGCCGCCCTCGGCGGGCTCGGCCTGCTGGAGATCTCCATCGTGCTCCAGGCCGCGCTGGTGGCCGTCCGTTTCGGCACCTTCTTCCCTGAGAGCGACGTCCAGACGCAGTACGGCCTCAACGCCTACGAGGCGCTGGAGACGTTCGAGGAGGTGGCCCGGCGCGGCGCCGGCGAGACGCCGCGCGGCGACCTCCCGGCGGCGGGCCTGCCCCGGCACGGCATCCGCTTCGAGGGGGTCCGCTTCGGCTACGGCCGGGGGCGTACCGTCCTGGACGGCCTCGACCTGGAGCTCCCCGCAGGTTCCTCGACCGCGATCGTCGGGCTGAACGGCGCCGGCAAGACCACGCTGGTCAAGCTGCTGGCCCGCCTGTACGACCCGGACCAGGGGCGGATCGCGGTCGACGGGCTGGACCTGCGGGGGCTGGACCCCCGGGACTGGCAGCGCCGCCTCGCCGTGATCTTCCAGGACTACGTCCGCTACGAGCTGTCCGCGGGCGCCAACATCGGGCTCGGCGCCCCGGACGCCCTCACCGACCGTGAGGCGCTGCTCGCCGCCGCCCGCCGCGCCGGGGCCCTGGAGGTGGTCCAGGCGCTGCCCGGCGGGCTGGACACCCCCCTGTCCCGGCAGTACGCGGGCGGGCGCGACCTGTCGGGCGGCCAGTGGCAGCGCGTCGCCCTGGCCCGCGCCTTCCTCGCGGTCGAGCGGGGCGCCTCGGTGCTGGTGCTCGACGAGCCCACCGCCCAGCTCGACGTGCGGGCGGAGGTGGAGTTCTTCGACCGGTTCCTCGCCATCACCGGCGGGCTGACGACCGTGATCATCTCGCACCGGTTCTCCACGGTGCGGCGGGCCGACCGGATCGCCGTCATCGAGCACGGCCGCGTGGTCGAGCAGGGCGACCACGCGTCGCTGCTGCGATCGGGCGGGCGGTACGCCGGTCTGTTCAATCTGCAGGCCCGCCGGTTCGGCCCCGGATCGGATGGGGTCCGGTGAAACCGACTGAAACCGTCGAGAGGGGCCGATCATGAACGGGGCGGGCCGATGAGGTGGGTCGTGGGCAGCGCCGTCTTCGTCATGCGGCTCGCCGCCGCGGTGGACAGGGTCCGGCTGCTCAAGGCGATCGGGCTGATGGCCCTGGGCTACCTGGCCACGCCCCTGGTCGCCCTCGGCCTGCGGGAGTTCACCGACGCCGCCGTCTCCGGCCGGGCGGGCACCGCGACGCTGGTCATCACCGGCGTCGCCGTGCTGCTCGTCATGGAGCTGATGCTCGGGCACTTCGCGCACCTGTCGTACTTCGAGGTCGGCGAGCTGGCCGAGACCGACCTCAACGAGCGGCTCATCCGCACCGTCAACGGCTCGTCCGGGCTGGAACGGCTGGACGACTCCACTTTCGCCGACGGCGTGAACCTGGTCAGGGAGGAGCTGGGCAAGACCCGGACCGCCGTGGAGTCGGTGCTCCAGCTCGGCGGGCTGGTCCTCCAGATGAGCCTGACCACCGTGCTGCTGGTGACGCTCGATCCCCGGCTGGCCCTGCTGCCGCTGGCCGCGCTCCCCTCGGTCCTTCTGGGCCAGCGGGCCCAAGGGCTGGTCGAGCGGGCCAGGGAGGCGACCGCCGAGAGCACGCGCCGCACCCGGCACCTGCTCGACCTGGCGACCTCCCCGGCCTCGGTCAAGGAGATCCGGCTCTTCCACGCCGAGCCCCCGCTGATGCTGGAGCAGGACGCCTGCTGGTCCCGGACCAGCGCGGCGCTGCGGAGCGCGCACCTGCGGGCCGCCGGAGTGCGGGCGCTCGGGCAGCTCGCCTTCGCCCTCGCGTACGGCGGCGCGATCACGCTGGTGATCTGGGAGGCGGCGCGCGGACGGGCCGGCGCCGGTGACGTGGTCATGGTCATCACCCTGGCGGTCCAGGTGAGCGTGCAGGTGGCGGGGTCGGCGACGCTCCTCACCGCCCTCCAGGGCGTCGGCAGGACCCTGGACCGCCTGACCTCCCTCCAGGACCCCGCCCCGCCGCCGCCCGCCGCACGGGCGGATCGTTCAGGACGGGCGGCGGCGCTCGTGGGGGCTTCGGTGCCGGAGGCACTGGCGGAGGGGATCCGGCTGGAGGGGGTGGGCTTCGCCTATCCCGGGACCGGCAGGATGATCCTGCGGGACGTGGACCTGACGATCCCCGCCGGGGCCTCGATGGCGCTGGTCGGCGAGAACGGCGCGGGCAAGACCACACTCGTCAAGCTGCTGTGCGGCCTCTACCGGCCGACCTCGGGCCGGATCCTGGTGGACGGCGCCGACCTGGCCGAGATCCCGCCGCGGGAATGGCGGGCCAGGGTCGCCCCCCTGTTCCAGGACTTCGCCCGGTTCGAGCTGCTGCTGCGCGAGAACGTGGGGGTCGGCGACGTCGCCCGGGTGGAGGAGGAGGCGGCGGTCACCCGGGCCGTCGGGCAGGCGCGGGCCGACGGGATCGTCGCGGCCGTGCCCGGCGGCCTGTCCGGGCTGCTCGGCCACGGGTACGGCCCGGGGGTGGAGCTGTCCGGCGGCCAGTGGCAGACGCTGGGCCTGGCCCGGTGCATGATGCGCGAGGACCCGCTCCTGCTGGTCCTGGACGAGCCGGCCGCCGCGCTCGACGCCGCCGCCGAGCACGCGATCTTCGACCGTTACGCAACCCTGTCCGGTGAGGCGGGCCACCGCAGGGGCGCGATCACCCTGTTCGTCTCCCACCGGTTCACCACCGTGCGGATGGCCGACATGATCGTGGTCCTGGACGGCGGCGAAGTGGTCGAGAACGGCGATCATCGGGCACTGGTGTCCCACTCCGGCCTGTACTCCGAGCTCTACCACCTCCAGGAACGGATCTACCGCTGACGCGGCGGGATTACTGTGTGAGGGTCCGCGCGGAGTGGAAACGGGGCCGCCTCCGCGCGCCTCGACGTACGCAGGGGAGATCTCGATGAACCGCCTGAAGGACGCGACGAGCCCGTACCTGCTCCAGCATGCGGACAATCCGGTCGACTGGCACGAGTGGGGTGAGGACGCCTTCGCGGAGGCCCGGCGCAGGGACGTGCCGCTGCTCGTCTCGGTCGGCTACTCCGCCTGCCACTGGTGCCACGTCATGGCCCACGAGTCCTTCGAGGACGCCGAGACGGCCCGCATGATGAACGAGCTGTTCGTCAACGTCAAGGTCGACCGCGAGGAGCGGCCCGACGTGGACGCGGTCTACATGAACGCCACCACGGCCATGACCGGCCACGGCGGCTGGCCGATGACCGTGTTCGCCACGCCCGAGGGCCACCCGTTCTACACCGGCACCTACTTCCCCCGGCCGCAGTTCCAGCGGCTGCTGTCCGGCGTGGCCCAGGCGTGGACCCAGGAGCGCGACGAGGTGCTCGCCCAGGGGACCAAGGTCGTGGAGGCCCTCAGCCACGGCTCCGACCTGCCGGAGGGCCCGCTGCCGACGGCGGAGACCACCGAGACGGCCGTGCGCGACCTCGCCCGCACCTTCGACGCGACCCGGGGCGGGTTCGGCGGCGCGCCCAAGTTCCCGCCGTCGATGGTCCTGGAGTTCCTGCTCAGGCACGGCACCCCCGAGGCCATGGCGATGGCCGAGAACACCCTGTCCGCCATGGCCAGGGGCGGGATGTACGACCAGCTCGGCGGGGGTTTCGCCCGCTACAGCGTGGACGCGGGCTGGGTGGTGCCGCACTTCGAGAAGATGCTGTACGACAACGCGCTGCTGCTGCGGGTCTACGCCCACTGGTGGCGGTCGGCCGGGTCGCCGCTGGCCAGGCGGGTGGCCCTGGAGACCGCCGACTGGCTCCTCCGCGAGATGCGCACCCCCGAGGGCGGCTTCGCGTCCGCGCTCGACGCCGACAGCGAGGGCGTGGAGGGCAGGTTCTACGTCTGGACGCCGAAGGAACTGCGCGCCGCGCTCGGCGAGGAGCGCGGCGCCTGGGCCGCGTCCGCCTTCGAGGTGACCGGCCCTGGCACCTTCGAGCACGGCGCCTCGGTGCTCCAGCTCCTCACCGACCCGGCCGACGCGGCGCTGCTCGCCGAGGTGCGGGCCGAGCTGCTGGCCGCCCGCGCCGCCCGGGTGCGCCCCGGCAGGGACGACAAGGTGGTGGCCGCGTGGAACGGGCTCGCCATCGCCGCCCTGGCCGAGACGGGGGCGCTGTTCGACCGCCCCGACCTCGTCGACGCCGCACGCGCGGCGGCCGAGCTGCTGGACGGCCTGCACCTCGACGGCGCACGGCTGACCCGCACCTCCAGGGACGGCCGGGCGGGGGCCAACGCCGGGGTGCTCGAGGACTACGCCGACGTCGCCGAAGGTTTCCTCGCCCTGTACGGGGTCACCGGCGAGTCCCGCTGGTTCGACCGGGCGGGCGCGCTGCTCGGCACGGTGCTCGACCGGTTCCCCGACGGCTCCGGCGGGTTCTACGACACCGCCGACGACGGAGAGCGGCTGTTCCAGCGTCCCCAGGACCCCACCGACAATGCCACGCCGTCCGGGCAGTTCGCGGCGGCCGGGGCCCTGCTGTCGTACGCCGCCCTGACCGGCTCGGCCCGCCACCGCGAGGCGGCGCAGGCGGCGATCGGCGCGGTCTCGGTGCTCGCGGGCAAGCACGCGCGGTTCGCCGGGTGGGGTCTCGCGGTCGCCGAGGCCGTGCTGGGCGGGCCGGTGGAGGTCGCGATCACCGGGCCGCTCGGCGACCCGCGCACCATCGCCCTGCACCGCGCCGCGCTGATGGCCGGCGCGCCCGGCATGGTGATCGCGATCGGCGACGAGGGGGTGCCGCTGATGGAGGGCAGGGGCCTGGTCGGCGGGCTGCCGGCCGCGTACGTCTGCCGGGCCTTCACCTGCCGCGCCCCGGTCACCTCCCCCGCCGACCTGGCCAGCGAACTCCGCGCCTCCCCCGCCCGCTGACCGGGTCCGGACGCGTCCGGACCGGCCATGGACGCACGTGCGTCCGGGTCGGCGAACGGCCCGCGCGCGTGCGGCCCAGTTGAAGATCCGCGCGCGTTCGGCCAGGCCGTCCGCCCGGCAGGGCGTGTCAGGCGGGCGGCGGGGACGGGGTCTCGGCGGGGTGGTTCCGGGGGGTCAGGCCGTCGGGGCCGTCGGGACCGGGGCCGGGGCCGGGGCCCGGGTCGCCGTCGGGACCCGGGGGCGGGCCGTCCGGCCCGGGAGGCGTGCCGGACCGGTCCTTCTGTGGGTTCTCGCGCGGGTCGCCGCCCTGCCCGTTGTCGCCGTTCGGGCCGCCCGGCCCGTTGTCGCCGTTCTGCCCGTTCTGGCCGCGGTCGCCGTTCTGACCGTTGTCTCCTTCGCCACCGTTGCCCCACGGGTCCGCCGGGTCGGTGGAGTCGCCCCAGCCGTTGCCGCCCCAGTCGTCGTAGTACGGGTTGTACGAGGTGGGGCCGGGGAAGTCCTTCACCGGCCGGCCCGCCATGGCGTCGGTCATGAACGCCCGCCACACCTGCGCGGGCAGCGAGCCGCCGAACAGCGCCCCGTACCCGGGGACGCTCACCGTCTTGTTGTCGTCCCTGAACATGTCCACGGCGGCCGAGAGCTGCGGGGTGAAGCCGACGAACCACACCGAGCTGGAGGAGTCGCTGGTGCCGGTCTTTCCGGCCACCGGCCGGTCGTACAGCCGGGCGGCGGTGCCCGTGCCGCCCTCGACGGCCTGCTGCATGGCGTAGGTGGCGTCGGCGGCGGTGTCCTCGCCGAACGCGCGGACGCCCTGGGCGGTGTACTTGCTGACGTGCCCCTTGGCGTCGGTGACCGAGCGGATGACGTGCGTTTCGTGGTGGACCCCGCCGGCGGCGAACGTGCCGAACCCGGAGGCCTGCTGGACGGCGCTGACCGACGCGGTGCCGAGCGGGAAGGTCGGGAAGTCCTTCTGCCTGACGATCTGGTCCGCCGGGATGCCCGCCGCCTCGGCCGCCTTGGCGACCCGCTTCAGGCCGACCTTCTGCGCGAGGTCCACGAACGCGGTGTTCACCGAGTGCCGGGTCGCCTCCACCAGGTCGATGGACGCGCCGTAGGAGGTGCCGCCTGAGTTGGGGATCGGGTCCTTGGCCGAGGCGACCCGGATCGGCGAGTTGCCGTTCACCCGGGTGTTGAGGTCGAACCCGGCCTCCAGCGCGGCGGCCAGCGTGTACGGCTTGAAGGTGGACCCGGCCTGGACCTTGGCCGAGAACGCGTTGTCGTACTGGTTGGCGGCGTAGTCCTTGCCCCCGTAGAAGGCGACGACCTCGCCGGTGCCCGGGTCCACGGCGGCGAGCCCGGTGCGCACCTTGCCGGAGGTGTCGGAGGGGAGGGTGTCCTCGACGGCACGCTCGGCGGCGGCCATCAGGCTCTTGTCGAACGTTGTCGTGATCTTGAGGCCGCCCTGCTGGATGTCCTCGTCGCTGAGGCCCCTGCGGTTGAGCTCGGCCCGCACCTGCGCCAGGACGTACCCCTTCTGGCCGTTGGGCGACAGCGGGTTCTTGAGCTTGTTGAGCTTGGGGAACGTCATCGCCGCCGCCCGCGCCGGGTCGAGCGTCTTGGTGAGCACCATCGCGTCGACCACCGCGCGCCAGCGAGCCTTGGCGGCGTCCAGGTCGGCACCCTTGGGCGTGGCGAACCGCGACGGCTGCTGGATCACCGCCGCCAGGTAGGCGCCCTGCGACGCGCTCAGCTTGCCGACGTCCTTGCCGAAGTAGGCCTGGGAGGCGGCCTGGACCCCGTACGCGCCCCGGCCGAAGTAGATGGTGTTGAGGTACTGCTCCAGCACCCAGGACTTGGACCTGGACCGGTCCACCTTCAGCGCGATCATGATCTCTTTGAGCTTGCGGGTCGCCGACCGCTCCTGGCTGAGCCCGCTGTAGTAGTTGCGGACGAGCTGCTGGGTGATGGTCGAGCCGCCCTGCACCTGGTTGCCGGTGACGGTCGACCACATGGCTCTGGCCGTACCTGGCAAAGACACGCCCTGGTCCTGATAGAACGTCCGGTTCTCGACGGAGATGACCGCGTCGCGCACGACCTGAGGGACCTTGTGAAGCGAGACGTTCTTGCGGTTGACGCCCTGGCGGGCGAGCACCGACTTGCCGTCGCGGTAGTAGATCAGCGAGCCCTGCGCGGTCGCCAGCTTCTGAGTGGTGTCCGGGATCGGGGTCAGCACCCAGACGACGGCCACCATCGCGGCGAGCCCGAGGACGACGACGCCACCGGCGATGAGGAATCGGTGGAGAAGACGACGCCTCGACCGGCGTTTCTTCCCTTCGTGCCGCACGGCATGACCCCCGATCTCCTGCTCAGCAAACCCCCGTAAGCTGGGCGGATCGTCCACAGTAGAGGATAGAAGCCGGTGCTCCGCCCGTCGAGAGGCCTCGCTGACCAGGCATGATCCAGGTTCGCGTACCACCTTTTCCGGCTATGGCACGAGGCTTCGGGTTCCCCGGCGACGCGTGGGGCGGGCCCGCCGGGAGTCAAGTTTTCGTATCGCCGCCCGGGTGACCGCCGGCGGGGCCTTGGCGGTCGCGGGGCGTCTCGGCGACGAGCGGCAGCACGCGGTAGGCGACCGGGGTGTCCAGCGCGATCACCGAGGACGTGCGCACCACCCCCTCGACGTCCACGATCCGGTCGATGACCCGTTGCAGGTCGGCGTTGCTCCTGGCGACCACCCGGCACAGCATGTCGCCACCCCCGGTGATGGTGTGGACCTCCAGCACCTCCGGGATGACCGCGAGCAGCCCGGCGACCGGCTCGTGCCCGCTGACCTGCCGGATCTGCAGGGTGACGAAGGCGGTCACGTGGTAGCCGAGCGCGGCGGGGTCGACGTCCGGGCCGAAGCCGGTGATCACGCCGCTCTCCGTCAGCCGGTCGAGCCTCGCCTGCACGGTGCCCCGCGCGACCCCCAGCCGCCGGGACGCCTCGAGGACGCCGACCCTCGGTTCGGCGGCGAGCAGGGTGATCAGCCGCGCGTCCAGCTCGTCGATCATCATGCTGTACAGGATTACCGGTGACAGCGGCTGGGCGCTAGGCAATCTGACCACTGTTTTTTCCATCACTTGCGCATATAGGTCACATCATCTGAGAGTGGCCTCATGAGCGATGTATTTCCGGTTAACGGCATGGATTCGGTGGTCTTCGCGGTGGGCAACGCCAAGCAGGCGGCGCACTACTACTCGACGGCCTTCGGGATGCGGCTGGTGGCCTACAAGGGGCCGGAGACGGGCAGCCGCGACGAGGTCGCGTACGTACTGACCTCGGGGAGCGCGCGCTTCGAGCTGCGCGGCCCGGTGCGGCCCGGCACGCCCGTGGCCCGCCATGTGGCCGAACACGGCGACGGCGTCATCGACCTCGCCCTGGACATCCCCGACGTGGAGGGCGCCTACGCCCACGCGGTCGGCGCGGGCGCGCGCGGCCTGGTCGAGCCGTACACCCTTGAGGACGAGCGCGGCAAGGTCGTCATGGCGGCCATCGCGACCTACGGCGAGACCCGGCACACCCTGGTCGACCGGTCCAACTACAGCGGCGTGTACCTGCCCGGCTACCACGAGGCCGGCCCGCTGGTCGAGCCGCCGGCCAAGCGCTTCTTCCAGGCCGTGGACCACTGCGTGGGCAACGTCGAGCTCGGCCGGATGGACGAGTGGGTCGAGTTCTACCAGCGGGTCATGGGCTTCACCAACATGGCCGAGTTCATCGGCGACGACATCGCCACCGAGTACTCCGCGCTCATGTCCAAGGTCGTCGCCAACGGCACCCGCAAGGTCAAGTTCCCGCTGAACGAGCCGGCGGTCAGCCGCAAGAAGTCGCAGATCGACGAGTACCTGGAGTTCTACGGCGGCCCGGGCGTCCAGCACATCGCGCTCGCCACCAACGACATCCTCCGCACGGTGGCGGCGATGCGGGAGGCCGGCGTCGAGTTCCTTGACACCCCCGACTCCTACTACGACGACCCCGAGCTGCGCGCGAGGATCGGCCAGGTCCGCGCCCCCATCGAGGAGCTCAGGAAGCAGCGCATCCTGGTCGACCGCGACGAGGACGGCTACCTGCTGCAGATCTTCACCAAGCCCGTGCAGGACCGGCCCACGGTGTTCTTCGAGTTCATCGAGCGGCACGGCTCGCTCGGCTTCGGCAAGGGCAACTTCAAGGCGCTGTTCGAGGCGATCGAGCGGGAGCAGGAACTGCGCGGCAACCTCTGACCAGCGCGGAGGACCTCCGGCCCCGGTGCGCCCGGGGCCGGTGGGACGGATGTGAATCCCGTTCGGTGGAATGGGGCGGGCTTTGCGCGACAAAGCCCCTTCGCGTCATTGCCGTAGATGCCGGATGACCTGGGGTTTCTCGCGTAGGCTGCGTGGCATGCAGCTCAAGGGGCCCAAGCGGGTGACGACCGCCGTTCTGTCCGCCACAGTGCTCGGACTCAACGCCTGTTCAGCGTCGAGCGGGGCGACCGCGCCGAGCGAGCCGGCGGACGTCGCGAACGCCCAGTCCGCCGGCTCACAGGCGGGGACGCCGGGGGCGGCGGGCATCGGCGACCCCGACTTCCCGATGGACGGCAACGGCGGCTACGACGTGGACCATTACGCGTTGAAGCTCGCCTACGACCCGCCGTCCAAGAAGCTGTCGGGCACCACGAGCATCGACGCGAAGGCCGTCCAGAACCTGTCGAGGTTCAACCTCGACCTGCACGACTTCACCGTGCGGGGCGTGCGCGTGGACGGGGGCGCGGCGAGGTTCACCCGGGACGGCGACGAGCTGACCGTCATCCCCCCTTCGGTGATCGCCAAGGGCACGACGTTCACCGTCGTCGTCGACTACGCCGGCAAGCCCGATCCGGTGCGCAACTCCTCCAACCTCGGCACCTACGGCTTCATCCCGACCAAGGACGGCGCGTTCGTCACCAGCGAGCCGAACGGCGCCAAGACCTGGTTCCCGTGCAACGACCACCCCGCCGACAAGGCGACGTACGAGTTCGACGTCACCGTCCCGGCCGGGATCACGGTCATCGCCAACGGCGAGATGCGCGGAGCCCCGGTGACCAGGGGAGGGTCCACCGACTTCCGCTGGCGCGAGGACCACCCGATGGCCACCTACCTGGCGACGATCACGCTCGGGAAGTTCCAGGTGAAGACCGGCGAGAGCCCGGGCGGCATCCCGGTGTACGCGGCCACCGACCCGGCGTTCCGCCACGACCTGGACTTCCTGTACACCACGTCGGCCACGGTCACCGACTACTGGTCGAAGATCTTCGGGCCCTACCCCTTCTCCTCCACCGGCGGCGTGATCGACGACTTCTCCACCGGGTACGCCCTGGAGAACCAGACCAAGCCCATGTACGGCGGGTTCGAGCCGGACCAGAGCATCATCGCGCACGAGCTGGCCCACCAGTGGTTCGGCGACAGCCTCAGCATCGCCCGGTGGAAGGACCTGTGGCTCAACGAGGGCTTCGCCACCTACGCCGAATGGCTGTGGACCGAGCACAAGGGCGGCCCGAGCGTCGAGAAGACCTTCCAGGACTACTACGCGGCCAAGTCCGCGCCGATCTGGAAGTACCCGCCCGGCGTCGCCCAGCGGCAGGACCTGTTCAACAACTCCGTGTACATCAGGGGCGGCATGACCCTGCACGTCCTGCGCAAGCGCATCGGCGACGACGCGTTCTTCACCCTGCTGCGCACCTGGACCGACCAGCACAAGTACGGCAGCGTCACGACCGAGGAGTTCGTGAAACTCGCCGAGAAGGTCGCGGGAAAACCGCTAGGCGACCTGTTCGACCCCTGGCTGTTCAAGCCCACGCGGCCCGCGTCGGCGGTGTGACGCCCCGCGCCGGCGTGGGCGCTCAGCTGAAGATCAGCTTGTAGCCGTAGCGGCGGAGGCCGGACAGGACCTCCTCGCAGTGGACCGGGCCCTTGGTCTCCAGGTGCAGCAGCACCTCGGCCTCGTCGATGTGCAACCGGGGGTCCACCCGCTCGTGCCCCACGTCCAGGACGTTGGCCCCCAGCTCGGCCAGACGGCTGAGCAGCGTGGCCAGCGCCCCCGGGCGGTCGGCGAGGCGGATGCGGAAGGCGAGATAGCGCCCGGAGACCGACAGGCCGTGGCGCAGCACCTTCGACAGCAGCAGCGGGTCGATGTTCCCGCCGGACAGCACCGCGACCACCGGCGGCTCGAACGCGTGCGGCCAGTCGAGCAGCGCCGCGAGCCCGGCGACCCCGGCGGGCTCCACCACCATCTTGGTGCGCTCCAGGCACAGCAGCAGGGCCCGGGACAGGGTCTCCTCCGAGACCGTGACCACGCTGTCCACCAGGTAGTGGATCATCTCGAAGGTGATGTCGCCGGGACGGCCGACGGCGATGCCGTCCGCCATCGTCGACATGGGCTCCACGACCACGGGGTGGCCGGCGGCCAGGGACGCGGGGTAGGCGGCGGCCCGCTCGGCCTGCACGCCCACGATCCTGACCCCGGGGCGCAGGGACTTCACGGCCAGGGCGACCCCCGCCGCGAGCCCGCCGCCGCCGACCGCGAGCGTGATCGTGCCCACCTCGGGGAGCTGTTCGAGGATCTCCAGCCCGAGGGTGGCCTGCCCGGCCACGACGTCGGGGTGGTCGAACGGGTGGATGAAGACGGCCCCGGTCTCCTCGGAGTGCTCCTTGGCCGCCGCCAGCGCCTGGTCGACGGTCACGCCCGCGAAGATCACGTCGGCGCCGTAGCCCCGGGTGGCCTCGACCTTCGGCAGCGGGGCGCCCGCCGGCATGAACACCGTCGCCTTGCAGCCCAGCAGGCCCGAGGCCAGGGCCACGCCCTGCGCGTGGTTGCCCGCGCTCGCGGCGACCACGCCGCGCGAGCGTTCCTCGTCCGTGAGCCGGGCGATGCGGACGTACGCGCCCCGGACCTTGAACGAGCCGGCCCGCTGGAGGTTCTCGCACTTGAGGTGGACCGGCCCGCCGACCAGCTCCGAGAGCACTCTGGAGTGCAGCATCGGCGTACTGACGATCACGCCTTCGAGTAGTTCACGGGCGGCGACCACATCGTCATAGGTCACCTGTTGGTGCGCCATGCCCGAAGTCTCCCATTCATCCAGACCCCCACCTTCGGCACCCCGGCCCCACCTTCCCGCGACTGGGGTGCCCACGGGCACCCGCCGATGCTAGGACCCCCTTCCCCGAGCCCCTCCAGGGCCGGACGCCGTCCTCCCCCGGGCCGCCCGAGGGCGGTCGCGCGGTCGTCCCGGCGCGGAGGGTCAGGCGGGGCCGGACCAGTAGCGGCCGGGGGCCAGGATGAGGGCCGCCGCGCCGATCAGGCCCGCGGCCTGGCCGAGCCGGGCGGGGACGACCCGGACGCGCCTCGCGAACGGGAAGCGGGCGTGCTCGCGCAGGGCCTGCTCCAGGGGCTCGAAGAGCGCGGGCCCCGACTGCGAGAGGCCGCCGCCGATGGTCACCAGGTCGAGGTCGCACAGGTGGGTGGCCGAGGCGATCGCGACGCCCAGCGCCCTTCCGGCGCGGGCCATGGCCAGGCGGGCGATCTCGTCCCCGGCGGCGGCGTCCGCCGCGAGCTGCCTCCCGGTCGCCCGCGCCGCCTCGACGTACCCCCGCACCCGCCCCTCCGCGCCCTCGTCCACGGCCGGCGGCAGGCCCGCAGGTGTACCGAGACCGGGGCCGGCGTCCTGGAGCAGGCCCGAGGGCGTACCGGGACCGGGGCCGGCGTCCTGGAGCAGGCCCGAGGGCGTATCGGGAGCGGGGTCGAGGTCTTGGAGCAGCCCGGCGGACGTGCCGGGCGCCCAGCCCTGTTCCAGGGCCCAGGAGGCGAGGCCGGGGCCGCGGGCGACGGCCTCCAGGCAGCCGTGCCCGCCGCAGCCGCAGGCGGGGCCCTCGGGGTCCACCACGACGTGCCCGATGTGCCCGGCGTTGCCGGTGCCGCCGTCGATCAGCCGGCCGCCGAGGATCAGCCCGCCGCCGACCCCCGTGGAGACGACCATGCCCAGCATGTCGTCGCTCCCCTGGCCGGCCCCGCGCCAGTGCTCGGCCACCGCCAGGCAGATCGCGTCGTTGTGGACCCGTACGGGCACACCGGGGAGGTGCTCGGCGAGCCGCCTCCGCAGGGGGAAGCCGCGCCAGCCGGGCATGTTGAGCGGGGAGACGGCACCCTCGGGCCACTCCATCGGGCCGCCGCAGCCGGCACCCACCCCGATGACCTCGCCTCCCGGCCCCTGGTCGAGCACGGAGTCGACCAGCCCGGTCAGGGCCTTCCACAGCGTCGGCGCGTCGCCCCCGGGCGGGGTGGCGACACGGTCGGCGACGAGGATCTCCCCGTCGCGGCCGACGAGCCCGGCGGCGAGCTTGGTCCCCCCGACGTCCACCGCCACCACCACACCCGCGTCACCCGCCATCGGCACACCCGGGTAACGGCACGGCGGCCGGAACGCGTGCCACCAGGACGGCGGCCCCAGGGGACGGCACGGCGCCAGGCACGGCCTCGCGTACACGCGCCACGGTCTCAGCCGGCACGGCTCCGGGGTCAGGCGCCACGGGCGGCCTTCTCGCCCCCGGGGGTGCCGTTCGGGCCGACCCCGCTGGAGAAGACGAGGATGGCCGCGGAGAACCCGTGGACGTGGTTGTGCCCGCCCACCGGCCCCACCTCCCCGGCGGCGAAGAACCCCGCCATGCCGATCGGGCCGAGGGTGTCGTGCAGGGCGAGCACGTCGTGGTCGGGGCTGCCGAACATGGCCGACCCCCGGCCGTTGCAGGAGAACAGCAGGGCGCCGTCGATGCGCCCCCGCTGCTCGGCGTGCGCGTCGAGCAGCTCGTACAGGTCCTCGTCGGCGGTGGCGGCGTCGCGCACCTGGAAGCGGACGCTCTGCCCGATGTCGAGCACGTCGCCGACGGCGACGGCCTCCCGCTCGGGGTCGATGCCGACGATGCCGCGGATCAGGAAGTCTCCCCGCTCGTGGCTCTCGGCGTACTCGTCCATGGCGACGCCGATCTGCAGGCCGGAGGCGACCAGCTCGCGGTCCTCCTCGTCGAGGCCGCTGACGATGTCCTCCAGGCGGGCGAGCGCGGGCTGCCCGGCCAGCTCCAGCAGGAGGTTCTCCTCGGAGCGGGTGATGACCATGGTGGGGCCGATGGGCCGGCAGCCCTGGCTGACGACGGTGCTGACGTTGATCGGGCCGCTCAGGATCACCCCGATCGCCCCTTCGGTGTACATCTCGCCGCCGGCGAACAGGCGGACCGAGCCCTGCCCCCGCATCCCGTTGGCCAGGCCGCCGACCAGCGGGAGGTCCCCGAGCACGTCGGCGGAGTGCTCCACGAAGGCGTCGGTGGGGAAGCTGTACGGATCGGCGAGCAGGATCGCCACCTGGTCGTCCTGGCCGCGGTCGGGCAGGCCGATGATCACGAAACGCTCCTCCATGTGGAGGGTCTCCAGCGCGAAGGGGGTCACCCGCCCGCCGCCCAGGCTCCCGGCCCAGGCGCTGACCGCCGAGGTCAGCTCGACGCCCTGGCCGTCGCCGATCACGCCGGTGGCGCTGCAACCGATGACCTGCGCCCCCGGCGCCATGCGCATGGCACGCAGGCCCGCCTGGGCCACCTCTTCCGGGTCGTCGCCGCAGATGAAGAAGCACACGAGGTCGGCCGGTCCCGACAGGCCGGAAAGCGCTTGGCGCACCGCGGTCTCGGCGGCGGAGACCAGATCGGAGCCGATGGCGAGACCGTCGGCGAACCTGCTCGTCAGCACTGCCACACGCCTCGCCTCCTCCTGTGTCGTGAGCCGTAGCGCGTCTTGTGTCGTGAGTCGTAGCGCGTCGTAAATTGCCCCTCTTGGCCGGATTCTCCCCACTACGGGACTAACGACGCGTGCGGCGCGTCACGCAATGGTCAAGATCCGAAATGTGTATAAGCTGCCGTAACCTCCCTACGGGACGTAGTCTCGTTGCGTGCATGAATCGCCCACACCACGAAGTGAACCGCCGCAGGCTCGCACTCTCCGTGACCTGCGCGAAAGTGGACATACCTATCGCACGGTCAAGGCGGAGATCCGCGAAAACCTGCTCGCCAGATTACGCTCAGGCGAGCCGAGATTCCCGGGCATCGTCGGATTCGACGACACCGTGCTCCCCCACCTCGAGCGTGCCCTGCTGGCCGGGCACGACCTGGTGCTCCTGGGCGAGCGCGGCCAGGGGAAGACCCGGCTCATCCGGACGATCACCACTCTGCTCGACGAGTGGACCCCGGTCATCGACGGCTGTGAGATCAACGACCACCCGTACGCTCCCGCCTGCGTCCGCTGCGCGCGCCTGGCCGCCGAGCGCGGCGACGAGCTGCCGGTCGCCTGGAAGCACCGCGACGACCGGTACGGCGAGAAGCTCGCCACCCCGGACACCTCCGTCGGCGACCTGATCGGCGACGTCGACCCGATCAAGATCGCGGAGGGCCGCACCCTCGGCGACCCCGAGACCGTCCACTACGGCCTGGTGCCCCGCACCAACCGGGGCGTCTTCTCGGTGAACGAGCTGCCCGACCTCGCCGAGCGCATCCAGGTCTCGCTGCTCAACGTGCTGGAGGAGCGCGACATCCAGGTGCGCGGCTACAACCTGCGGCTGCCCCTGGACATCCTGCTGATCGCCAGCGCCAACCCCGAGGACTACACCAACCGGGGCCGCATCATCACCCCGCTGAAGGACCGGTTCGGCGCCGAGATCCGCACGCACTACCCGCCGACCCTGGAGGACGAGCTCGCCCTGATCCGCCAGGAGGCCGCGCTGAACTGGCGGGGCCAGGACCTCGGCGAGACCGGCGGCGTGGCGGCCGACCCGCCCGGCCTGAGCGCCGAGCTGCCCGACCACCTCGTGGAGACCATCGCCCGCTTCACCCGCCTGGTCCGCGAGTCCACCGCCGTGGACTCCCGTTCCGGCGTCTCGGCCCGGTTCTCCATCGCCGCCGCCGAGACCGCCGCCGCCTCGGCCGTACGCCGCGCCGCGCTGACCGGCGAGGAGCGGCCCGTGACCCGGGTGTGCGACCTGCCGGGCATCGTGCCGACGCTGCGCGGCAAGGTGGAGTTCGAGGTCAGCGAGGAGGGCCGCGAGGTCGAGGTGCTCGCCCACCTGCTGCGCCGGGCGACCGCCGAGACCTTCCGCGGCACGCTGGGCGGCATGGACCTGTCCGCGCTGCTGGACAAGTTCAGCGAGGGCATCCAGATCCAGTCCGGCGAGCTGACGCCCGCGACCGAGCTGCTGCACCAGATCGGGCCGGTCAACGGGCTCGCCAAGATCATGTCCGCCGTCGGCATGGGCGAGGGCGACGAGTCCCCCGGGCACGCCGCCGCCGCGCTGGAGTTCGCGCTCGAAGGGCTCTACCTCATGCGGCGCCTGTCCAAGGACGAGGTCGACGGGGGCGCCGTCTACCGCACCTGAGTCCTCGCATACCGGCACACGACGATTAGGGTCACAAGAGATGAGTGGCTACCGATACGGCGAGTACCACGACGGGCCCGATCCGCTGGCACCGCCGTACGACGTCCGCGCCGCGCTCGACGAGATGGGCGACGCGATCCTGTCGGGTTCCAACCCGGCCGACTCCCTGCGCGACCTGCTGCGGCGGGGCCTGCCCGGCGCTCCGGACCGGCGCGGCCTCGACGAGCTGCTCCGCGAGGTGCACAAACGCCGCCGCGAGCTGCGCGAGCGCGGCAACCTGGACGGCACGCTGGAGCGTGCCCGTGCCCTGCTGGACAAGGCCATCGGGCAGGAGCGGGCCGAGCTGTTCCCCGACCCCTCCGACGAGGCCCGGCTGCGCGAGACCGAGCTGGACTCCGTGCCCGCCGACACGGCGAGCGCGGTGCGGCAGCTCGGCTCCTACGAGTGGCGGTCCCCCGCCGCCCGGCGGACGTTCGAGGAACTGCGCGACCTGCTGCGCCGGGAGGTGCTGGACAGCCAGTTCCGCGGCATGCGCGACGCGCTGGCCAATCCCGACCCGGAATCGATGGAACGGGTCCGGCAGATGATGTCGGATTTGAACGACATGCTGGATCGGGACGCCCGCGGTCAGCACACCCAAGATGATTTCAACAAATTTATGGAGAAACACGGGGAATTCTTTCCGGAGAATCCCCGCGACCTCGAAGAGCTGGTCGACATCCTGGCCCGCCGGGCCGCCGCGACCCAGCGGATGCTCGCCTCCATGACCCCCGAGCAGCGCGCGGAACTCCAGGGGCTGATCGACCAGACGCTGGAGCAGGCCGGCCTCGGCGAGCAGATGTCCCGCCTCGGCGAGTCCCTGTACGCCCGCCGTCCCGACCTGCCCTGGGACACCCCCGAGCGGATGAACGGCGAAGAACCCCTCGGCATGGGGGACGCGGTCAGCGCCCTCGAGGAGCTCGCCGACCTCGACCAGCTCGAAGCGGCGCTCCGCCAGGACTACCCCGGCGCCCGGCTCGACGACGTCGACGAGTCCGCGATCCGCCGCGCCCTCGGCCGCTCGGCCGTCGACGACCTGGAGACGCTCAAGCAGATCGAGCGCGAGCTGGAGCAGCAGGGCTACCTCCGGCGCCAGCGCGGCAAGCTGGAGCTCACCCCGAAGGCCGTGCGCCGGCTCGGGGAGACCGCCCTGCGCAGGGTGTTCGACTCGCTGGACGCGGGCCGCCGCGGCGACCACGACCAGCGCGACGCCGGTGCCGCCGGCGAGCTCACCGGCTCCTCGCGCCCGTGGCGCTTCGGCGACGAGCAGCCCATCGACGTGGTCCGCACCCTGGTCAACGGCGTGCGGCGGGGCGACGGCGGCGCGAGCGGCGAGGGCCGGGTGGCGCTGTCGGTGGACGACTTCGAGGTGGCCGAGACCGAGCGTCGCACGGCCGCCGCTGTGTGCCTGCTGGTCGACCTGTCCTACTCCATGGCCCTTCGCGGCACCTGGGCGCCGGCCAAGCAGACGGCGCTCGCGCTGCAGGCGCTGGTCGCGTCCAAGTTCCCCGGGGACGCCGTGCAGATCATCGGCTTCTCGAACTACGCGCGGGTGCTGCAGGCCGAGGAGCTGGCCGGGCTCGAATGGGACATGGTCCAGGGCACCAACCTGCACCACGCCCTGCTGATCGCGGGCCGCCACCTCGACCGGCACCCCGACTTCGAGCCCGTGGTGCTCGTGGTCACCGACGGCGAGCCGACCGCCCACCTCATGCGCAACGGCCGCTACTGGTTCGAGTGGCCGCCGTCCCGCGAGACGCTGGAGCTCACGCTGGCGGAGGTCGACAAGATGACCCGCCGCCGGGCCACGATCAACGTGTTCATGCTCGCCACCGACGAGCGGCTCAAGGACTTCGTGGACGAGGTCGCCCGGCGCAACGGCGGCCGGGTCTTCTCCCCCAGCGCCGACCGTCTCGGCGAGTACGTCGTCAGCGACTTCCTGCGGGCCCGCCGCACCCGCTGACCCCGCGCCGTCTGAACGGCGGTTCGCAGGGGTATGTCACGTTCTGCCGTGGTTTCCGATGACCACCGGCGCGTTTTCTTGCGGGCGTTAATCACTTGCCGATCGATATGCGATCTCGGAGGATATTCATTAAGAGTGCTTGACCGAGAAACTCCGGGTTCCGCCGGTGCCGAAAGGAGAGTGCGATGCTCGCGGCAGCCGCTCTCCTGGTCCTGATGGTGTTCACGGTGATGATGTTCGAGGTCACCGTGAACAACCGCCACCGGGCCCCCAAACCGCCCGCCCACGACGAGACCGAGCTCCCCGAGGTGGCGGCGCGGGACGTGCCGGACCTCCCGAAACCCTGAGCCGCCGCTCATGATTGCGTAGGGCTCACCCGGGGCCGTTCCCCGTTGATCGGCCAGACGATAGCCTCAGCGGCATGTCGTTCCTCGACAAACTTCTGCTCTGGCTGCACATCGGCTTCGCGATCTTCGCGATCGGCCCCGTGACCGCCGCGACCATGTTCACTCCGCGCTACATCAGGGCCAGGGACAGCGCCGTGCTGCGCTATCTGCACCGCACGACGCGCATCTTCGGCGTCCTCACCCTCGGCGTCTTCCTGTTCGGCCTCGCCATCGCCGGCCGGAACATCGGCAAGCCGTACCTGTCGGTCTCTATGACGCTGTTCATCGTGGCGGCGGTGCTGCTGGTCATCATCGACCGCGACCAGAGCACCGCCGTCCGCGTGCTCTCCAACGACATCCCCGAGGACGACGCCAAGGTCCAGACCGGCAGGATCGCCACCCTGTCGTCGGTCATGGCGCTCATCTGGCTCGTGATCCTCGTGCTGATGGTCTGGTTCAACCCCTGAGCCCGTTCACGACGGGCCCAGGATGCCTCTCTACGCGCCCAGAGCCTGCCTGAGGTCGGCGATCAGGTCCTCCGCCGTCTCGATGCCCACCGACAGGCGCACGATGTCTCCGGCGACCTCCAGGGGCGAACCCACGACCGAGGCGTGCGTCATGCGGCCGGGGTGCTCGATCAGCGACTCGACGCCGCCCAGCGACTCGCCCAGGATGAACAGCTTCGTACGGTCGCACACCGCGACCGCCTCCTCCTCGCCGCCGGCGACACGGAACGACACCATCCCGCCGAACCGCTTCATCTGCTTGGCCGCCACCTCGTGCCCGGGATGCCCGGCGAGACCCGGATAGAACACCTCGGTGACCCGGGGGTGCGCCATCAGCAGGTCGACGATCTGCTCGGCGTTGTCGCTGTGGCGCTCCATGCGCAGGGCGAGCGTCTTGATCCCGCGCAGGGTCAGCCACGCGTCGAACGGCCCCGCGACGCTCCCCAGGGCGTTCTGGTGGTACGCCAGCTCGGCGCCGAGGTCGCGGTCACGCGTGATCAGGGCGCCGCCGATCACATCGGAATGCCCGCCGATGTACTTCGTCGTGGAGTGGACCACCACGTCGGCCCCGAGCGCCAGCGGCTGCTGCAGGTAGGGGGAGGCGAAGGTGTTGTCCACCAGCAGCAGGGCGTTCGCCTGGTGGGCGATGGAGGCGAGGGCCTCGATGTCGGAGATGCCCAGCAGCGGGTTGGTGGGGGTCTCCACCCAGATCGCCTTGGTGTCGGGGCGCACGGCCGCGCGCACCGCGTCGATGTCGCCGAGCGGCACCGGATCGTAGTTCAGGCCCCATCGCGAAAGGACCTTGGCGAACAGGCGGTAGGTGCCGCCGTAGGCGTCGTTCGGGATGATGACGTGGTCGCCGGGCCGGCACACCGTGCGCAGCAGGGTGTCCTCGGCGGCGAGGCCGGAGGCGAAGGCCATCCCGCGCGTGCCGCCCTCGATCGCGGCCAGGCACTCCTCCAGGGAGGTGCGGGTGGGGTTGGCCGACCGGCTGTACTCGTATCCGGCCCGCAGCCCGCCGACACCGTCCTGCTTGTAGGTCGATACGGCGTATATGGGAGGCACGACCGCACCGGTGTACGGGTCGGGCTCCTGGCCTGCGTGAATGGCCAAAGTCTCGAAGCCTTCAATCATGGCTCCACGCTATCGCCCTCCCGGAGGACGAACCCCGCCTTCCGCACTAAGGCCAAAGGACGAGACAAGAATCGCCCCCAGGCCCGATGCCCCCTCCCCACCCGCCCCCTTACGGTCACCTCAAGGACCAACCCGCCCCACCCCAGGGGCGCGAACCCGGTCCGATCCGGCGTACGGAATCGTGGCGGCCCCGGCTCGGGGTGAACACCGTCCGTTCGGGAGGGGCTCGGCCAGGTACGACGGGAGCGAGGGCGAGTGCTCGACGTCATCGGCAGGCTCACGACCCGCCACGCGTGGTGGGTCGTGGCCTTCTGGACGGCCGCGCTCGCCGCCCTCATCCTGACCCGCCAGGACCCCTTCATCACCCTCCTGGGCGTCCCGGGCCCCGGCCTTCCAGGCGCCGTGGGATCTGGGCTGCTTGGGGGGTATGGGCCCGTGCCGGGGGGTGGGGGTGGGATGGTGGCGGCCGGGGTGGTGTTGTTCGCGCTGGCGGCCGTGCTGCGCTCCCCCCTCGCCGTGCCCCTGGCCCTGCTGGCGGCGGTGGCCGTCCACGGGATGTCCGCCGTCGTGGTCTCCGCCCTCGGCCTGCCCGCCCCGCCGGCCCTCTTCGCGTACGGCACGGCCCTCGGGTGCGCCGTCATGATGGTCCACCGCTTCAAGGAACGCCTGTCCTCGGGCGACGGGCCCGCCGTCGCCGTCCAGACCTGCCTGGACCGGGTCGGACCTGTGGTCGCGACGGCGTACGCGGCCTGGACGGTCTCCTGCGGCGCGCTGCCCCTCGGTGCCGGGACCCGCGGCCTCGGCCCGGCGCTCGCCGTGACCGCGTCGGCCGGGATCCTGGTCGCCCTCACCCTGCTCCCCGCCCTGCTCACGGTGCTGGCCCCCCTGCTGGCCTGGCCGTCCCGCCGCCGCCCGGGTCCCCGCAAGGGTCGTCCCTCCGGCCCCCGTAAGGGCGGCACCAGGCTCGGGCTCGCCGTCGCCGCCCACCCGGCCGCGTGGACGCCGGTGGCGGCCGGGCTGATCCTCGCGATGGGGGCGACCGGGCCCGTCCTGGTGCCGGCCCCGCTCCCCGCCGCCGTCGTGGCCGTGGCCGGGGTGCTCGTGGCGCTCGTCCTCGCCCTGGTCCTGCGGAGCCTCGTCTCCCCCGCGTACGTCGCGTCCGGGGCCCTGCTGGTCGCGTGGGCCGCCGGGACGACGGCCGCGCGGCCGGGCGACCAGCTCGCCGTGTTCATGTTCACGCTGGCCGTCACGGTCTCCACGGCACTGCTGGTCCTCGCGCGGGTGCGCGAGGCGACCGGCACCGGCCGCGACCCCCGTACCTCCTCCGCCCTGGCGATCAAGTACGCGGGCCCGCCCGCGCTGGCCGCCCTCCTGGTCGCGGGGACGCTCGCCGCGACCGTGTACGACGTGCTGTCCGGCGTCTGCCTGGTGGCCGGCGGCGCGGCGCTCTCGCTCGTCGTCGTCCCCGGCCTCACCGCGATGCTCGGCACCCGCGCCTGGTGGCCCGACACCGCCCCGGCCTAGCACGTCCCACCCTCGCCCGCGAAGACCATGCAGGCCGACCGGCGTGCGTGGGTGGGGGTCGGCCGAATGGGGGATTCCTTGGTGCGGGGGTGCGTTTACGCTCGGGGGTCGTGAGGGACACGCGGCGGTTCGTCTCCTGGATTCAGCGGCTCAGCGAGGTCGCGATGGTCGGCTGGCTCGGGCTCCTCCTGCTGGCCGACTCCGCGGCGGCGCACTCCCTCGGCCATGCCCAGTACGCCGTACCGGTGTGCGGGCTGATCGGCATCGGGACCTACCTGCTGCGCCACCGGTTCCGCGTCCAGGGCATGATCCTTCTGATGGGGATGTCCGCGTCCGTCTCGGTCACCATCGGGATCCTCCCCTGGCAGGGCACCCCCGGCTTCGCCGAGGGCGGTTCCCTGTTGCTGCTCACCGTCGGGGTGCTGCGCTGGGTCGAGCCCCTGCGGCTGGCCGCGCTCCTATCGCTGCTGTCCATGATCACCCTGCAGCTGGCCGTCGCCCTGCGCGGCCATGGGTCGCTGGCAACGGTCGGCTTCGGCTACCTGTTCTTCGTCGCCTGGGTCACGGCGGCGTGCATCGGCGGCTACCTGCGCTTCCAGCGCGAGCGCCGCACCGAGACGGTGAACGCCGTGCGGCGGGCCGAGCGGCTGGAGCTGGCCCGCGAGCTGCACGATCTGGTGGCCCACCACATCACCGGCATCGTGGTGCAGGCCCAGGCCGCCAGGACCGTGGCGGCCCAGATGCCCGAGGCCGTCGTGCCCGCGCTGGACGCCATCGCCGGCGCCGGCTCCGACGCCCTGACCTCCATGCGCCGCCTGGTCGGGCTGCTCCGCGCCGGGGACGACGCGTCCCGCGAGGCCGGCACGACCCTCGCCGACCTGCGCCTGATGGTGGATCGGTTCTCGGCGGACGGCCCCGGGGTCGCCTTCGACGTCGGCCAGGGCGTCAGCGAGGACGACCTGGCCCCCGAGGTGCTCACCACCCTGCACCGCGTCCTGCGCGAGTCGCTGACCAACGTGCGGCGGCACGCGCCCAAGGCGGGCTGGGTGCGGGCGGGGCTGCTGCGGGAGGGACCGGGGGTGCTGCTGCGGGTGCGCAACCAGCGGTCGTCCGCCGACCCGCGCGTCTCACGGCTGGGCGGCGGGTTCGGGCTGGTGGGCATGGCCGAGCGGGTCGAGGCCGTCGGCGGCCGTTTCGCGGCCGGGGCCATGCCGGACGGCACCTGGGAGGTGCACGCCTGGTTCCCCACCGGCGACACACCCCCAGCCGCCCACCCAGGCCCGCGCCCGACCTAGCGCCCGGACGGCCGTGCCCGACGGGGCCACCGACCGCCGGGCGCACGTCCAGGCACACCTCCGCGTACGCCTCCGGGCGCGCGGGGTCAGGGAGTGACGGTGCTGGCCAGGAAGGCGAGGAGGTCCTGGCGGGTGATGAGGCCGATCGGCTTGCCGTCGTCGAGGACCACGGCGGCGTCGGCCTTCTCCAGCGCCTCGATGGCCACCGAGACCGGCTCGCCCGAGCCGATCATGGGCAGCGGCGCCGACATGTGCTCCTCGATGGGGTCCTCACCGCGCACCCTGCCCCGGTAGAGGGCCTCCAGCAGGTCGCGCTCGACGATCGAGCCGACCACCTCGGCCACCATGACCGGGGGCTCCTCCTTCATCACGGGGAGCTGGGACACGCTGTACTCGCGCATGATGGCGATGGCCGTGCTGACCGACTCGTGCGGGTGGGTGTGCACGAACTCGGGCAGGCCGGGCGACTTGCGGCCGAGCACGTCGCCGACCGACCCCTCCTCGCTGGCGGAGGTCAAAAAGCCGTAGTCGGCCATCCAGTCGTCGTTGAAGATCTTGGACAGGTAGCCCCGGCCGCCGTCGGGCAGCAGGACCACGACGACCGCCTCGGGCCCGGCCTCGGCGGCCACCTTGAGCGCGGCCACGACGGCCATCCCGCAGGAGCCGCCGACCAGCAGCGCCTCCTCGCGCGCCAGGCGGCGGGTCATGCCGAAGGAGTCCTTGTCGGAGACCGCGATGATCCGGTCGGCGACCGTGGTGTCGTAGGTCGCCGGCCAGATGTCCTCGCCGACGCCCTCGACCAGGTAGGGCCGCCCGGAGCCGCCGGAGTAGACCGAGCCCTCGGGGTCGGCGCCGATGATCTGGACCCGGCCGCCGGAGACGTCCTTGAGGTAGCGCCCGGTGCCGCTGATCGTGCCGCCGGTGCCGACGCCGGCGACGAAGTGCGTGACGCGACCGTCGGTCTGGTCCCAGATCTCCGGGCCGGTGGTGTGGTAGTGGCTGGCGGGGTTCTCCGGGTTGGAGTACTGGTCGGGCTTCCAGGCGTTCGGGGTGTCGCGCGCCAGGCGGTCGGAGACCGAGTAGTAGGACTCGGGGTGCTCGGGCGAGACGGCCGTCGGGCAGACGACGACCTCGGCGCCGTACGCGCGCAGCACGGCGATCTTGTCCTGGGCCACCTTGTCGGGGACGACGAACAGGCAGCGGTAGCCCCTGTCCTGGGCGACGATGGCCAGCCCGATGCCCGTGTTGCCGGACGTGGGCTCCACGATCGTGCCGCCGGGCCGCAGCTCCCCTGAGCGCTCGGCCGCCTCGACCATGCGCAGCGCGATGCGGTCCTTCACCGAGCCGCCCGGGTTGAGGTACTCGACCTTCGCCAGGACCTGCGCCGACACTCCGGCCGTGACCTTGCGGAGGCGCACGAGCGGAGTGTTGCCCATGAGCTCGATGAGCGAGTCGTGAACGCGCACCGGGAATAACACCTCATTTACCGAAGCTTCATCAGCTTGCCGATGCCGGTCTTCCCTGGATGATCTGGTCTCCGGCGGGTTTCAATTCCACACCGTACCGTCACGACTACCACTCCCGGGGACGGGCTTCCGCGAGTCGCGCCCTTGGCGAATCCGAACGGCGGCGATCATAGTGCTCAGGACTATGACGAGGCCGAAAAAGATCTACGAATCACCACATACAGCCACAGAACCATGATGGGAAACGCCGCCGAAGGTACGAGGATCAGGAAGGACACCACGTGATGTGGACGCCTGGAACCGCACGGGCAGCCCGGCGCATCGCGACCGCGGCCGCCGTCGGCAGCGGGGGCGTCACCGCGCTGGGAGCGGCCGTGTACGGCCTTCTCATGGCGGAGGCGATGCTGGCCCGCAGGCTCGTCGGCCGCCCGCACGGCATGGAAGGGCCCGCCTCCGACGGGATCTACGGGGAGTGGCCGAGCCGGAAGGACGGCGGGCCGGTGGAGCCGATCAGGCTGGTCATGCTCGGCGACTCGACCTCCGTCGGGCTCGGCATGACCGACCCCTCCACCACCCCCGCCGTGCTCCTCGCCAACGGCCTGGCCGCCATCGCCGAGCTGCCGGTGCGGCTGAACGTCTACGGCCGGTCCGGCGCGGTCTCCGCCGACCTCGGCATCCAGGTCGACCGCGCGCTGAAGGTGCGTCCCGACATCGCGATCATCTTCGTCGGCGCCAACGACGTCACCACCCAGGCCAAGCCCGCCGAGGCCGTGCGTCACCTGCAGAAGGCCGTACGGCGGCTTCGCGAGGCGGGCTCGGAGGTCGTCGTCGGCACCTGCCCCGACCTCGGCACGATCAGGCCGATCGGCCAGCCGCTCCGCTGGGTCACGCGGCGGTGGAGCCGCCAGCTCGCGGCGGCCCAGACGGTCGCGGTGATCGAGGAGGGCGGGCGCACCGTGGCGTTCGCGGACATCCTCGGCCCCGAATTCGCCTCATATCCCGGCGAGATGTTCGGACCCGACCGATACCACCCATCTGCGCGAGGCTACCAACAGTCCGCTTACGTAGTGCTACCTTCTGTATGCGCTGCGTTGGGGTTGTGGCCAGAGCCCGCACCCGAGCGCGGCGAGGGATCGCAATCGATATACCTCGCGGCGGCCATCGCCGCGGAGGAGTCCGGCACCGAGGTCTCCGCGACCCGCGTCGCCGGCCGAGCGACCGGCCCCCACGGAATGTGGGCCACGATACTTCGCCGTCGGCCAGGGGCGATGCCTCGTAGCGCCTAGATCCGGTCACCCTCCGCGACAGAGCTGCCACTCTGCCCGCATTGGAGTCAAATGACCGT
The DNA here is from genome assembly GCF_025506355.1 of Sphaerisporangium corydalis. Lineage (GTDB taxonomy): Bacteria > Actinomycetota > Actinomycetes > Streptosporangiales > Streptosporangiaceae > Sphaerisporangium > Sphaerisporangium corydalis. The sequence goes on along the minus strand of NZ_JANZYP010000024.1, from coordinate 25,839 downwards.
GATCCGGCCCCTCGCTAAACCAGCTTCGGCTTTAGCCCTGGCCCTGACCCTGGCCGGCTGCTCCAGCAGCAAGGCGGCCATCGACGAGGCCCATCCGACCTGGCAGAACACCGAGGTGAACGCCGTCAGCCGCGCGACCGTGGCCGCCGGGGTGGCCGCGGTGACCTCGATGAGACAGGACGGCACCCTGGAGACCGCCGCCCTCGACCTGTCCAGCGGGAGAAGGCTGTGGGCCGATCCCGCGACGATCGCCGGGCGGCTGCCCGGGATGGGGGTGCAGCCGCCCGCCGTCGTGGAGGCCGGCCCCGGCCAGGGGGTCGTCGCCTCGATCGAGCCGCTCAAACAGGGGAAATGGAACGCGACACTGGTCGCCCGCGACGCCCGCACCGGGCAGCGCAAGTGGGCGCGTCCCGTCCATTCCACCTTCGGCCCCCAGCGCTGCGGCGCCTACCTGTGCATGGCGGAGAACACCGCCCTGACCACGGCCCGCATGGTCGTGCTCGACCCGCTCACCGGAAAGCTCCTGTGGAAGCTCCCCGGCATCGCCGAGGTGGAGTGGTCGGACGCCGCCAAGGTCGTCATGCTCCGCATGGCCCGCCACCCCGTGCTGTCCTCGCACGACCTGCGGACGGGGGCGCGGAGCTGGCAGATCAACGTCGAGCAGGCGCTCAGCCCCGGCATCGACCTGTCGGGCGGCTGGTCCTTCGGCAGCGCCGGGAGTGACCTCGTGGGCTACGTCGCCCCGTTCACCAACCTGAAGAAGAAGACGACCTCGGCCTTCGGCCTGTTCTCGGTCAAGCTCGCGGACGGCAAGGTCAACTGGTTGCGCCCCTCCGTCGTGCGCGTCTACCCGAGCGGCAACCCCGGCTTCGCGCCCATCGTGCGGCCCATCGACGCGAAGGGGCAGTACGGCGGCTTCGCCCGCCTCGACCCCCGATCCGGCCGCGTGGTCGGGCAGATCACCGTCGACCAGGTGCCCGGCACGGGATGGTGGCTCGCGTTCCCGCAGGACATGGGCAGGCTCGACTTCCTCAAGCCCAACGCCGCGGGCGCCACGTTCGACTTCACCTCGGGGAAGGCGGCGCCGGTCAAGGGCCGGCAGGGCTGGTCGTTCTGCGTCACCGACCCCAAGCCGCTGGCGCTCACGGGCCTGGCCCAGGGCTTCTACTCGGTGGCGTCCCTGTGCGAGTTCGACCTGGCGACCGGCAGGCGCGTGGCCGGGTCCGGCGCCCCTCCCGCGTGGTTCACCGGCAGCCAGAACGGCTGGCGCCTGTGGCGTGACGAGAAGGGCGCCCTCCACGCCGTGCGGGACACCACCGGTTCGGCGCCCGGCATGTACGGCTGAGGCGCTCGGCCAGTACGGCTGAGGTGCTCGGCATGTACGGCTGAGGGTGACCGGCATGTACGGCTGAGGCGCCCGCCCGTCCCGAGCGTCGGGCCAGGTCCGGCCGCACATCCGCGTCCGAGGCCTCGTGATCCGCTCACGGGGCCTCCCGTACAAAGTTCTGTTTCTACCGCCCCGGGTCGTGGCAATCGCCGTACCGCGGGGTAACCTCCGCTGGAGGGAGCCCTGCCACGAACCCAGGAGAGCCATATGCCCGAGGCAGTAATCGTCGCGACGGCGCGGTCGCCGATCGGCCGAGCCTTCAAGGGGTCGCTCAAGGACATCCGTCCCGACGACCTGACCGCTCAGATGATCAGGGCCGCGCTGGACAAGGTCCCGCAGCTCGACCCGAACGACGTCAACGACCTGATGCTGGGCTGCGGCCTGCCGGGCGGCGAGCAGGGCTTCAACATGGCCCGCGTCGTCTCGGTGCTGCTCGGCCTGGACACCGTGCCGGGGACCACCGTCACCCGCTACTGCTCGTCGTCCCTGCAGACCACCCGCATGGCCTTCCACGCCATCAAGGCCGGCGAGGGCGACGTGTTCATCTCCGCAGGCGTCGAGGTCGTCTCGCGCTTCGTCAAGGGCAGCTCGGACTCGCTGCCCGACACCACCAACCACCTGTTCCTCGACGGCAAGACCCGCACGGACGCCGCGGCCGGGGGCGGGGCCCCCGAGTGGCACGACCCGCGCCAGGACGGCCAGCTTCCCGACGTCTACATCGCGATGGGGCAGACCGCCGAGAACGTCGCCGGGATCAAGGGCGTCAGCCGCAGGGAGCAGGACGAGTTCGGCGTCCGGTCGCAGAACCTGGCGGAGAAGGCCCTGGCCAACGGGTTCTGGGAGCAGGACATCACCCCGGTGACGCTGCCGGACGGCACCGTCGTGAGCAAGGACGACGGCCCGAGGGCCGGCACCACCTACGAGGCCGTCTCGCAGCTCAAGCCGGTGTTCCGGCCGGACGGCACGGTCACCGCGGGCAACTGCTGCCCCCTGAACGACGGCGCCGCCGCGGTGATCGTGATGAGCGACGTCAAGGCCGCGGAACTGGGCATCACGCCGCTGGCGCGCATCGTGTCGACCGGCGTCACCGGCCTGTCCCCCGAGATCATGGGCCTCGGGCCGGTCGAGGCGTCCCGGCAGGCGCTGGGCCGGGCGGGCATGTCGATCGGCGACGTCGACCTCGTGGAGATCAACGAGGCGTTCGCCGCCCAGGTCATCCCGTCCTACCAGGAGCTGGGCATCGACCTGGACCGGCTCAACGTCAACGGCGGCGCCATCGCCGTCGGGCACCCGTTCGGCATGACGGGCGCCCGGATCACCTCCACGCTGATCAACGGCCTGCGCTTCCGCGACAAGTCGGTCGGCCTGGAGACGATGTGCGTCGGCGGCGGCCAGGGCATGGCCATGGTGCTGGAGCGGCTGGGCTGACCGGGCCGCCGCGCACCTGACCTGAGCGGGCGGCGCCGTCAGCCGTGGACATCGGGGCCGGCGCGGGTGAGGTCGATGCTGACGATCACCCGCCGGTCCCGGACCATGGCGGCACGGTAGTCGTCCCAGTCGGGGTGCTCGCCGGAGATGTCGCGGTAGTAGTCCACGAGCCCCTCCATGGCCTCGGGGAGCGGCACGACGCGGGCGGTGCCCTCGACCTGGATCCACTGACCGAAGAAGGCGTCGGTCATCACGCACAGCATGACGCGGGGGTCCTCGCGGAGGTTGCGTACCTTGGCGGCGGTCTCCCGGGTGCTGACCACCACGTGACCTGCGCCGTCCACGCCCACCGTCACCGGGGAGGTCTGCGGGCGCCCGTCGGCGTGCCGGGTCACCATCACCGCGCGGTGGTTGTTCCTGATGAATTCACGGGCTTCGTCGAGATCCATGAGTCCATGATGATCCATGTGCGAGGCGTCGATCCCGGCGGGCACGGCCGAAGGACCGCCGCCGGGCCGGGACGCGAGTCGCGCCCACGCCATCAGATGACGTGGGCGCGCTAGGGCCGGGCAGGGGCTTACATGAAGCCCATGCGGGAACGGCGCTGCCGCTCGTGCTCGATCACGATCGCCGCGGCGTAGCCGTGGGTCAGCCCGTGCTCGTCGGCGAGCCAGTTGGCCCGCTCGTCACACCGTAGGAAAGCCGGGCCGTTGTCGATGGCTTGGAACCACTCTGGGAGTGCGCGTCCGGTGATGTCCGGAACCCTTGCGACCAGCTTGTTCTGCGTCTCCAGTGAGTGGTTCAACGACATGGGCACCTCCATGAGTGAAGCCTCTTTTGCTTGACACTGCATCACCAGCCCCGTGATGGCAAGACCCCAATGGCCAGCCTTCACTTACACGAGGTAGATCATTAGTCGCTGTCCGTGGGCTTACCCAAAGGTTCGATGGCCATGCCGGACAGAAACGGTCCGCCGAAAAATCGGCGGCCGTTCCCGTGCCGGAGGTCGCGGCGTCCGCGAAGATCTAGTCGTTGTTAAAGAAGATGCTGATGAAGCGGAGGATCTCCAGGTAAATCCAGACGAGGCTCACGGTGAGGCCGAAGGCCATCAGCCAGGAGTACTTCTCGGGGACGCCGGCCCGCACGCCCTTCTCGACCGCGTCGAAGTCCAGCAGCAGGAAGAAGCAGCCGAGCAGGATCATCGCGACGCTGAAGATCCAGCCGATCGGGCTGTCGGTGCGCAGGCCGAGGCCGCCGCCCACGAAGATGCTGGCGACCCAGTTGAGGAGCATCAGCCCGACGGCGGCGAAACCGGCCGCGACGACGAACTTGGTGAACTTCGGCGTGGGCCGGAAGATCTTGAGCGCGTACACCGACAGGACGCCGGCGAACGCGACCATGGTGCCGAGCACGGCCTGCAGGACGACGCCGGAGTACATGTCGTTGTACATCTTGCTGATCACGCCGATGGCGATGCCGTACGCGACGGAGTAGCCGAGGATCAGCGCGGGGTTGGTGCTCTGGCGGAACGAGACGATCAGCCCGAGCACCAGGCCGACGATCACCGCGGGGGCCGCGAGGGCCCAGCCCACGTTGAAGTACCAGGCGAGCGCGGCGGACACCACCAGGGTGCCGAGGGTGATGAACCCGCGGACCACGACGTCGTCGATCGTCATCGGCCGGGTCGCGGTGGGCGGCGGCGGGCCCGCGTACGACGGGGCGTTGTACATGCCCTGCAAGGTCTGGGGGCTCGCCGTGGGGCCGGCCCAGCCCCGGCGGTCGTTCTGCTGGCCCAGCCTGCTCAGAACCGGGTTCTTACTCTGCATCACTGCCTCCACTGCGACCTGCGATCAGCCTGTTCGGTCGAGCCTCACAGGAGGTTCCGCCTGTAGCACATAGCTTCGCATCCGTTACGGCGGTCAGGAGGGCCCCTGCCGTTTTTCCACCGCTGGACGACGGGCGGGCCGACATCCAACGGCAACGGATACAACGAGCGAGCGCACACCCGAGTTCCGGCCCCCAGGTCGCGTTTCGATCACTCCGCGCGCGGCCGGCACCGCGCGCGTGACCCCCCCGGCCGGGCCGCCGGGCCTCCGGGCCGGGCCCGCGGACGGGAACCGGCCGCACGGGCGTTAGGTCGCGCCCGATAACCCCATCCGAGGAGGTTTTTACGAGGATACTGAGAAGTAATCCCTTTCTTGGGAGGGCCATCGTTTTCGCGTAATTACGGGGAGTCATATCCGATAGCGCGCTCCCGGGAATGCGACTATCCGATTGGGCGGAAGACGCGCCACCCCGGGGACCCAAAGGCCGCCCCGATTCGGGCCCGGCCCGTCCCGGTCGCGGCGGGACGATTCGCCGCCGCCCCGGCCATTCACGGCCGCCCGGCTTTCAGCGATTTCCCGAGCTCGATGACCTGTTCGAGCTGGTCCAGTTGCGCGGCGAGGTCCAGCGCGGCGATCCGGCAGACGATGTGCCTGGTCCCGGCCGCGACGTAGCGGCCGAGGTGCTCCGCCACGTGCGCGAACGGCCCGGCGACCATGGTCTGGATGGTCTCGGCGATCTCCACGGGCAGGGTGTAGTTCGCCTGGGTGAAGGCGTCCAGCGCGCGCCGCCCGCTCTCCGCGTCCTCGGTGAACAGCATCGTCGCGAACAGCGCCGGGGTGACCGCCCCCGGCGCCCGTCCCGCCTCTCCGGCCACCTCGCGCACGGTGGCCAGGCCGGACCGGTAGTCGGCGGGGTCGGGCGGGTAGGGCAGCCAGCCGTCGTACAGCCGGCCCGTACGGGCCAGGGCCGAGGGAGAGGCGCCGCCGAGCCAGATGGGCGGTCCCCCCGGCTGGTACGGCGCCGTGCCGCGTGGCAGGTCGTCGAAGCGCAGCACCGTGCCGTGGTAGGAGCCGGGGGCCTCGGTCGTCCACAGGTGGCGCCAGAGCGCGACGGTGTCGTCGAGGCGGGCGAAACGCCCCTCCCACGGCACCTGCGACAGCTCGTGGAGCGGCCGGCCGAACCGCCCGGGGAAGCCCGCGCCCACGGTCACGGTCAGCCGGCCGCCCGACAGCAGGTCCAGGGAGGCGAGGGCCTCGGCCGCCTGCACGGGCCGGCGGAGCACCGGCATCAGCGCGGCGGTGCCGAGCCTCACGCGCTCGGTCACCGAGCTCACGGCGGCCAGCATGGTCAGCGCCTCGATACGCGGCAGGAGCAGGGAGTCGTTGACCCAGACGGAGTCGAAGCCGAGCTCCTCGGCCCGGGTCGCGAAGCCGAGCAGGCGGCGGGGGTCGGTGCCCACGCCCCACTGGTCCCGTCCGGTGGGGAGCATGACTCCCAGGCGAATCTCATCATCCATGGGGCGAAGCGTGCGTGCCGCCGGTGAATGGTGGCAATTCCCCGCACGGAATCGCCGGGCGTCGCCGGCAGGGGCTACAACTGGGTGGGTGGACTTCCCTCAGGCCCTGCGTGAACGCAGGACCCGGCACCATCTCAGCCAGCTCGACCTCGCCATCCGCGCGGGCACCACCCAGCGGCACATCAGCTTCATGGAGAGCGGCCGGTCGGCGCCGGGGCGCTCCATGGTCGTGCGGCTGGCGGAGTCGCTGGAGCTGCCGCTGCGCGAGCGCAACGGGCTGCTGCTGGCGGCGGGGTACGCGCCGGTGTACCCGGAGACGAGCCTGGAGGATCCCGCCCTGGCGCCGGTGCGCGCGGCGCTGGACCACATTCTGGACGGCCACCTGCCCTACCCGGCGATCGTCGTCGACCGGTACGGCTTCCTGGTGGCCGCCAACGCGGCCTTCGAGGTGCTCTGCGAGGGAGTGGCCCCCGAACTGCTGGCGCCCCCGGTGAACGCCTACCGCGTGGCCCTGCACCCCCGGGGCATGGCGCCCCGGATCCGCAACTTCGCCGAATGGGCCGGGCACATCGTCGAGCGCCTGCACCAGGACTCCCTGCGCGACCCCGGCGGCCGGCTGGCGGACCTGCACGCCGAGCTGCGGTCGTACGCGCCGCCCTCGCCCGTGGGTCCTGGCCATCTGGGCTTCGCGGTCCCGCTGCGGCTGGCCTCCGAGCGCGGCGAGCTGCGGCTCGTCACCACGGTCACGACCTTCGCCACGGCCGTGGACGTCACGCTGTCGGAGCTGAAGCTGGAGGCCTTCCTGCCCGCCGACCAGGCCACGGCGGCCATCCTGACGGCCCAGGCCGGGGAGCGGGGCGCGGAGGGCGCGGGACGGCCGGATGAACGCCGCCGGGAAACGGCACAGGATGGTAACGATTCACCACCGGCCGAGGAACGGCCGGGGGTTTGACCGGTTTGGACCCTCGCGATAAACGCACGCGACCGGCGGCAAACCGACAAGGATATAGGCGCGGGAGTGCGTTACTGCCAGCGGGTCGTTTCATATAGTCGGCCGGGTGCCCCCGGTGGGACTCGAACCCACACTGGAACCCTTTTAAGGGGTTTGCCTCTGCCATTGGGCTACGGGGGCGCCGTAATCATACGTAACGGACCACACTTGCGTAACGGGTCAGAGCCCACGTCTCTGCTCTTCCTTCCGTAGTGCGCAAGATAACGGTATACGTCACGCGCCCCCGTGACTCGGGCAATGAACAACAGACCGCTCAAGTAGCCCAATTTCACCACGCCATCTCTGTTATGCCTACAGAGAACAGTACGGCTCGCGCCCCAGACATTGCGGCGCGAGCCGTACCGGAAGCAGTCAGCCTGTGGCTGCCGCGGCCCTGAAGTCGTCGCGGGGGGACTCGATCTCACCGAGTGAGACGGTCTCCCGCTTGAAGAAGAGCGCGAGCGTCCAGTCGGCCACCACGCGGACCTTACGGTTCACGGTCGGCACCCGGGACAGATGGTACGTGCGGTGCATGAACCACGCAGGCAATCCGTGAAGCTTGACCCCGTAAACGTTGGCCACGCCCTTGTGGAGGCCGAGGCCCGCGACCGACCCGGCGTACTTGTGCCGGTACTCCCGCAGCGGGCGGTCCTGGAGGTGGCGGACGATGTTGTCCGCGAGGACCTTGGCCTGCCGCACGGCGTGCTGGGCGTTCGGCGCGCAGTACTGACCGGGGTTGGTCACGTCGGGCACGCCCGCGACGTCGCCCGCCGCGAAGGCGCCGTTGGTGCCGGAGACGGTCAGCTTGGTCGTGGTCATGATCCGGCCGCGCTCGTCCAGGGGCAGGTCCCCGGCGTTCACCACCGGGCTGGGCTTGACCCCGGCGGTCCACACGATCGTCGCCGACTCGAAGGCGTCGCCGTCCGAGAGCACCACATGGCCGCCCTCGCAGGACTTCAGCAGGGTCTTCATCTTCACCTCGATGCCCCGCTCGCGCAGTTCCTCAAGGGTCCACCGGCCCATCTCGGGGCCGACCTCGGGCAGGATGCGGTCGCTGGCCTCCACGAGCACCCAGCGCAGGTCCTTCTCGCTCAGCCTGTCGTAGTACTTCACCGCGTCCCGGGCCATGTCCTCAAGCTCGGCCAGGGCCTCGACGCCCGCGAAGCCGGCGCCGACCACGACGAAGGTGAGCGCCCGCCGGCGGACCTCCTCGTCGTCGGTCGAGTCCGCCCGGTCCAGGAGCGCGAGGACGCGGTTGCGCAGCGCGATGGCCTCGCCGACGGACTTGAAGCCGATGGCGGCGTCCGCGAGCCCGGGGATGGGCAGGGTGCGCGAGATGGAGCCGGCGGCCATGACGATGACGTCGTACTCGATCTCCTCGCTCGGGCCCGCGTTGGGCTCGAACGTCACCGACCTGTTCGCGTGGTGGACCTTGGTGACCTTGCCGTTGCGGATGCGGACCTTGGACAGCACCCGGCGCAGCGGCGTGACGACATGACGCGGGGACAGGTTGCCCGCCGCGGCCTCGGGAAGGAAGGGCTGGTAGGTCATGTAGGACTGCGGGTCGATGACCGTGATCCGGACGCTGCCGGACTTGAGCTCGCGGCGCAGGGCGCGCTGGAGCCGGAGTCCTGTGTAGAGACCGACGTACCCTCCGCCGACGATGAGGATGTGCTTGGCCTTGTGGTCCACCTGGGTGCCCCTTCGTGGCGTATCGCTTGTGAAACCATTCACAAGGTTACGCCAGATGGGTCGCCGACGCCAATCACTTATTGGGGAAAACAGGAGATCTTTCCGGATCCGTACACTTACTCCCTGGATTCCGGGCAGAAGACCGGAAATTTTTCGGCACGTGACGTACTTCACTCCCCGCCGGGAGCGCTCATCCGGCCAGCTCGACGGCACGCCTGAAGATCGCTTCGAGCATGTCCGCGGTGACCCGGCCGGTGAAGGTGTTCTGCTGGCTCGGGTGGTAGCAGCCCAGCAGGCGGACCGGCTCCGCGCCGTACGCGATCTCCGCTTCGGCGCCGTGGCCGAACGCCGGCCTGGCCCGCGGCAGGGTGTAGCCAGCCTCCCGCAGCGCCGGCCAGACCGCCTGCCAGGCGTACCCGCCCAGGGCGACGATGACGCGGACCGGCTCGGCGACCAGCTCCAGCTCCCTGACCAGCCAGGGGAAGCACGCGGCGCGCTCCTCGACGGCCGGCTTGTTGGCGGGCGGCGCGCAGCGGACCGCGGCGACCACGCGGGCGCCGATCAGCCGCTGCCCGTCGCCCGCGTGGGTGCTGGTCGGCAGGGCGGCCAGCCCGGTGCGGTGCAGCGAGGCGAACAGCCAGTCGCCGCTGCGGTCCCCGGTGAACACCCGGCCGGTGCGGTTGCCGCCGTGCGCCGCCGGGGCCAGCCCGACGAGCAGGACGCGCGGCTTCTCGTCGCCCCAGCCGGCGATGGGCCGGCCCCAGTACGTCTCGCCCGCGTAGGCGCGCCGCTTGACGTCGGCGACCTCCTCGCGCCACTCCACCAGGCGGGGGCACGCCCGGCACACCGACTGCCGCGCGGTGAGCTCGCCGAGGCCGTCGCTGGACCCGGCCAGCTCGCGCACCTGCTCGGGGGTGGCCGCCACCGGGGTGTCCGGGCCGGCGGGGTCGTCCGGCCATCCGCTGCCTGGGGGAACGAAGCTCATGGCTCCGATCGTGCCAGCCCGCGCCCGATGCCCGGACCGGCGACCGTCGCTCACGGGCCGGGCCGGTCCGAGAGGCCGGGTCGGGCCGATGAGGTCGGGCCGGTTCGAGAGGTCGGGCCCGTTCGAGGGCCGGAAGGTCAGGGGGTCAGGCCGCGGGCGATGCCGTCGAGGATGTCGTGCTCGCTGACGATCACCTCGGCGAAGCCGAACCGGCCGACCAGGCGGTCCAGGATGAGGGCACCCGCGCCGATCACGTCCACGCGGCCGGGGTGCATGACCGGGATCGCCGCCCGCTCGTCGTGGGTCATGGCGAGCAACCGCTCCGACACCTCACGGACCCGCGCGGCCGGGATCCGCGCGCCGTGGGTCCGCCTGGGGTCGTAGCCGGTCAGGCCGAGGCTGATGCCCGCGACCGTGGTGACCGAGCCGGCCAGGCCGATCAGCGCGCGCGCACGGGCCACCGGCACCGCGGCCGCCACGCGGTCCAGGGCCGCGTCGATGTCGGCGACCGCCGCCGCCACGGCCTCCGGGGTCGCACCGGACGAGAGGTGGCGCTCGGTCAGGCGCACGCAGCCGATGTCGACGGAGATCGCGCTGTCCACGCCGGCCGAGCCGATCACGAACTCGGTGGACCCGCCGCCGATGTCGACGACCAGGACGGGAAGCTCGAACCCGGTGAGGCCCATGGTGGCGCCGGTGAACGACAGGTGGGCCTCCTCGGAGCCGGTGATCACCTCGGGCTCCACGCCGAAGATCTCCCGGACGCCGTCGGTGAAGTCGCCACGGTTGGCGGCGTCCCGGGTGGCGCTGGTGGCCACGACGCGCACCCGCGAGGCGCCGTGCTCCTTGATCAGCCCGGCGTACTCGCGCATCGCGGTGAAGGTGCGGTCCAGCGCCTCGGGCGCGAGGCGCCCGGTCCTGTCCACTCCGGCGCCGAGCCGGACGATGCGCATCCGCCGCTCGACGTCGGACAGCTCGTCTCCGGATATGTCGGCGATGAGGAGGCGGACGGAGTTCGTCCCGCAGTCGACGGCCGCCACCCGCGTCATGCCCCCTCCCCCGCCGAACCCTCGACCACGTTCTCCGCCGGGCTCGTCGCCGGGCCGTCCGCCGAGTCCCCGGAGGCGTCCACGCAGGGGCCGTCGGCCCACCAGTCGGGCAGGGCGGCGAGTGCCTCGCGGCCGAAGGGGTTGGCGCCCGGTACGGCCAGCTCGTGGCCCACCAGCGCGTGCAGGCACTTCACCCGGCCGGGCATGCCGCCCGCGCTCTGCATGTCCCGGGGCAGCGGCTCCAGCCCGTCCTCGGAGGCGACCTTGTCCCGCCGCTCGACGTAGTCGTCGTGGGCCCGGGCGTACGCCGAGGCCAGCTCGGCGTCCTCCGCCAGCCGGGCCTGCATCCGCTTCATCAGCCCGGAGGACTCCAGCGTGCCGATGGCCGAGGCCGCCCTCGGGCACGTCAGGTAGTACAGGGTCGGGAACGGCGAGCCGTCGGCCAGCCTCGGGGCGGTCTCGACGACGTCGGGCAGCCCGCAGGGGCACCGGTGGGCCACCGCCCGCAGTCCCCTGGGCGGCCGGCCGAGCTGCCGTTCCACCGCGGCCGCGTCGGCCGGATCCACCATCGTCCACTCCCAGGAAAGTACGTCACGGGCCGGGCCCGCCTCGCTGAACACTACGGCGCGCGCGTGCGACCTGCCTCGCCGAACACTACGGCGCGCACGGCTCACCTCGCCGAACACTACGGGCGTGCGGCCCACCCCGGCGAGCGCTACGGCGCGGGCGTGCGGCCCATCTCGACGCGGCGGCCGGTGCCCCGGTCGGCCGCCTCGACCGACTCCCACAGCGTCTGGTACCACGGCGCCCGCTCGGCGGGCGGCGAGCCGGCCTTGGGCTGCTTGGCCTTCTTGGCCGCGTCGAGCAGGACGAGGCACTCCTCGCCGACGCCGCAGTAGTGCAGCCGGGACCTGACCTGCTGCCTGATGTAGGCGGGGTCGTCGAGCCGCTTGCTGCGCTCGCCGAGCGCCTGGAGGTCCTTGAGCGCCTGCGCCTCCTGCTTCTCAAGCTGGGCGATCTGGCGACGCTGCGCCACGTACTCGCGCACGGGGTACGCGAGGCTCATGGCGATCGCGCACACGACGACCGCGAGGATCGCGGCCCGGCCGGTGAGCTGCGGTCGTTTCTTCATGATCCCCCCAGGTCCGTACGGCTTACGCGCAAATGGCGCAAGCCGTACGGAGAAAACTAGCCCCGGAACCGCGGAAACGCTCCGCGACCCGCGTAACGGGCCACGTCGTCGAGCAGTTCCTCGATGCGGAGGAGCTGGTTGTACTTCGCGACGCGGTCGGAGCGCGCCGGGGCACCGGTCTTGATCTGGCCGCAGTTGGTGGCCACGGCGAGGTCGGCGATCGTGGTGTCCTCGGTCTCGCCGGAGCGGTGGCTCATCATGCAGCGGAAGCCGTTGCGGTGGGCCAGGTCCACGGCGTCGAGGGTCTCCGACAGCGTGCCGATCTGGTTGACCTTGACCAGCAGGGCGTTGGCGGAGGCCTCCTCGATGCCCCGGGCCAGGCGCTCGGGGTTGGTGACGAACAGGTCGTCGCCCACGAGCTGGACCTTGCCGCCGAGCGAGGCGGTGATGGCCTTCCAGCCCTCCCAGTCCTCCTCGTTCAGCGGGTCCTCGATCGAGACCAGGGGGTAGGAGCGGACGAGGTCCTCGTAGAAGGAGATCAGCTCGTCGGAGGAGTGGCCCTTGCCGTCCAGGGTGTAGACGCCGGCGGAGTGGAACTCGCTCGCGGCCACGTCCAGCGCCAGCCCGATGTCCTCGCCCGGGGTGAAGCCGGCCTTCTCGATGGCCACGAGGATCAGGTCGAGCGCGTCGCGGTTGCTCGGGAGGTTCGGGGCGAACCCGCCCTCGTCGCCGAGGCCGGTGGCGTAGCCCTTCTCCTTCAGCACGCCCTTCAGCGCGTGGTAGGTCTCGGTGCCCATGCGCACCGCGTCGGAGAACGTCTCGGCGCCGATCGGCGCGATCATGAACTCCTGGATGTCGACGTTGCTGTCGGCGTGCGCGCCGCCGTTGAGGATGTTCATCATGGGGACCGGCAGCACGTGGGCGTTGGGCCCGCCGACGTAGCGGAACAGCGGCAGGTCGGCGCTGTCGGCGGCGGCCTTGGCCAGGGCCAGCGACACGCCGAGGATGGCGTTGGCGCCGAGCCGGCCCTTGTTGGGGGTGCCGTCGAGGTCGAGCATGGTCTGGTCGACGAGCCGCTGCTCTTCGGCGTCGAAGCCGATGATCTCGTCGGCGATCTCGTCGGTGACGTTGAGCACGGCCTTCTGGACGCCCTTGCCCCCGTAACGCCCGTCACCGTCGCGCAGCTCCACGGCCTCGAACTGGCCGGTGGACGCGCCGCTCGGGACGGCCGCGCGGCCGGTGCTGTAGTCGTCGAGCAGGATCTCGACCTCGACCGTGGGGTTACCACGGGAGTCGAGGATCTCGCGGGCGGTAACGGCCTCGATGGCAGCCACGAAGCGCTCCTAGATCGGTCAACCCGGGGAGGGCCCCCGGAACCCGGCCACCGCGCCGTCGTGCGCGATGCGGTTGCGGACGGTTTGCCTGCTGAGCCTATCGGGCCCCGCCGGCCGCCACGGCTACCGCTCCCCCGTTGCGGCCTCGCGGCCGGAACGCTCCCAGGTGCGGACGCGTTCGCGGTAGGCGCGGGCGGCGGCGCGTAGCTCGGCCTCGGGGTCGATCCCGGCCGCGCGGGCCCGTCGTACGAGGTCGAACAGCTCGCGCCCGATGCCCTGGCCGACGGCCCGGGACAGGGATTCGGGGACCCCGGCCCGCTCGGCGCGGCCCTGGAGACCGTGGGTGAGGGAGAGCGCGGGCTGGCCCATCGGGACGCCGTCGAGCAGCGACTCCCAGCCCTTCTCCGCCCGCTCGGCCGCCTTGATCGTGTCCCAGTTGTCGCTGACCTCTTCGGCCCCGCTCACCACGGTCTCGGCGAACACGTGGGGATGGCGGCGGACCAGCTTGTCGACGATGCCGCCCGCGACGTCGTCCACGTCGAAGCCGCCGTCCTCGGGCGCGCGCTCCTGGGCCAGGCGGGCGTGGAACACCACCTGGAGCAGCAGGTCGCCCAGTTCCTCACGCAGGGCGGCGTGGTCGCCGTCCTCGATGGTCTCCAGGACCTCGTAGGACTCCTCCAGCAGGTAGGGCACGAGCGACGCGTGGGTCTGCCTGGCGTCCCACGGGCAGTCGCGGCGCAGCCGGTCCATGACGGTCACCAGGTCGAGCAGGCGCGCGCCCGGCAGGTCGTAGGAGCCGGGGACCAGCTCGATGACCGGGGGGTCCTCCATGGCGAGCGCGGCGCGGCCGACGGCGCGCATGAGCGGCTCGTCGCCGTTCAGGGCGGCGAGCCAGACGAGCGTGCCGTCGCGGCCCTCGCGCGCCAGCGCGCCGGGATCGGGCGCCACCACCTCGACCGGGATCCCCTCGTCCGCCAGGTACGGCAACAGGGGGTGGTCGGCGGAGCCGGTCAGCACCCGGCCGGAGCCGAGGACCGACCACGCCCGCCCGCTCAGCAGGCCGGGGGCCACCCTGGGCGAGGTGGTGAGGACGACGAGGGTCACCTCACTGCCCGGCGGCGGGATCCGGCTGGGTCGTGGGTTCGGAACCCGGGGCGGGCTTGCCGAACCGGGCCTCCTCGACGAGGCCCTGCTGCGGGTCCCAGGTGCCGTAGCGGTGGGAGACCTTGACCGGGATGGTGTCCATCTGGCCGAACAGCTTCACCTGGGCGGCCTGCACGGAGGCCTGGTCGGTGAGGTTGGCGCCGAACTGCTGCAGCGACTTCTGGTAGATCAGCGCCGTGCGCACCCATTCGCGGGTCTCCGACGGGGGCACGCCCTTGGAGAGCGCCGCCGGGCCGATCTTGGCCATGCCGCCCTGCTCGGTGAGGAAGTCGGCGATCTCGCGTTCGGAGACCGTGACGCCGTTGCGCTGGGCGAACTGCTGGAACTGCCGGATGGAGATCATCTGGAGCAGCACCGCCCTCGGGACCCCCGACGGGAGCTGGAGCTGCGCCTCGGTGATCTTGGCGGTCTTCAGCGCCGCCTGGAACTCCCTGACCTCGGAGTCGAGACGGCCGGTGGTGATGCGGTCGCCGCCGACGGTGGCCGCGGTTCCGGCCTGTACGGGGGCGGAGCAGGCGGTGAGCCCGGCGCCCGCGAACACGGCCGCCACGACGACCGGCAGCGCGCGCATACGGTTCGACTTCACTAACGGTCCCTTCGACAGACGCGGGCTTACTCTACTCAAACCGCGCACGAGATCGGTCATCGAGCCCCGGACGCCCTGGCGGGCTCCAGGAACATCGCCTCGACCAGGTCGGTGCACCATTTGAGCAGATCGAGGTCGCGCAGCGGGCGGCCCCCCATCGGCTTGGTCTTCGGCACCGGCACCAGCAGCGACCCGGCGGCCACCTTGTAGATCGCCTTGGGGTACAGCCGGTCCAGGCGGACCTGCTGCGACTCGCGCAGCGCCACCGGCGCGAACCTGATGTGCTGGCCCTGGAGCGCCACGTCGGTCAGCCCGGCGCCACGGGCGTGCACGCGGAAGCGGGCCACCTCCAGCAGGTTGTCCACCTCCTGCGGCGGCCGGCCGTACCGGTCGACCAGCTCCTCGCGGACGGCCACGATGTCGGCCCCGGTGCCCACCGCCGCCAGGCGCTTGTAGGCCTCGAGGCGCAGCCGCTCGGAGGTCACGTAGTCGTGGGGGATGTGCGCGTTGAGCGGCAGCTCCACCTTGACGTCGGCGCGCTCCTCGACGAACTCCTCGCCGGCCAGCTTCGCCTTCTGCTCCTGCACGGCCTCGGCCATCATCCGGACGTACAGGTCGAAGCCCACGCCCGCGATGTGCCCGGACTGCTCGGCGCCGAGGATGTTGCCGGCGCCGCGGATCTCCAGGTCCTTCATGGCGACGTACATGCCGGCGCCCATCTCGGTGTGCTGGGCGATCGTCGCCAGGCGCTCGTGTGCCGTTTCGGTGAGCGGGGCCTCCGGCGGGTACAGGAAGTAGGCGTAACCGCGCTCGCGGCCCCGGCCGACCCGGCCGCGCAGCTGGTGGAGCTGCGACAGGCCGTAGTTGTCCGCGCGGTCCACGATCAGGGTGTTGGCGTTGGGGATGTCCAGGCCCGACTCGACGATGGTGGTGCTCACGAGCACGTCGAAGTCGCGCTCCCAGAACCCGACCATGATCTTCTCGAGCTGCTGCTCGTTCATCTGCCCGTGGGCGACCGCCACGCGGGCCTCGGGGACCAGCTCGCGGATGCGGGCGGCCACCCGGTTGATCGACGACACCCGGTTGTGGACGAAGAACACCTGGCCGTCGCGCATCAGCTCGCGCCGCACGGCCGCCGCGATCTGCTTCTCGTCGTAGGGGCCGACGAAGGTCAGGATCGGGTGGCGCTCCTCGGGGGGCGTCAGGATGGTCGACATCTCCCGGATGCCCGTGAGGCCCATCTCCAGCGTGCGCGGGATGGGCGTCGCCGACATGGCGAGCACGTCCACCTGCGTCCGCATGTGCTTCATGGCCTCTTTGTGCTCGACGCCGAAGCGCTGCTCCTCGTCGACGATGATGAGGCCGAGCTGTTTGAACCGGATGTCGGGGTTGAGCAGCCGGTGCGTGCCGATCACGATGTCGACGGTGCCGTCCTTGAGCCCTTCGAGGGTCGCCTTGACCTCGCCGTCGGACTGGAACCGCGACACCGGCCGCACCATCACCGGGAAGCTCGCGAACCGCTCGCCGAACGTCGACAGGTGCTGCTGGACGAGCAGGGTGGTCGGCACCAGGACGGCGACCTGCTTGCCGTCCTGCACGGCCTTGAACGCCGCGCGCACGGCGATCTCGGTCTTGCCGTAGCCGACGTCGCCGCAGATCAGCCGGTCCATCGGGACCGAGCGCTCCATGTCGCGCTTGACCTCGTCGATCGCTTCAAGCTGGTCGCCGGTCTCGGCGTACGGGAAGGCGTCCTCCATCTCCCGCTGCCAGGGGGTGTCGGAGGCGAAGGCGTGGCCGGGGGAGGCCATGCGGGCGCTGTACAGGCGGATCAGCTCGCCGGCGATCTCCTTGACGGCCTTCTTGGCCCGCGACTTGGCCTTGGCCCAGTCGGCGCCGCCCATGCGGTTCAGCGTGGGCGACTCGCCGCCGACGTACCGGGTCACCTCGTCGAGCTGGTCGGTCGGCACGTACAGCCGGTCGCCCTTGGCGTACTCGATCACCAGGTACTCGCGGGTCGCGCCCTGGACCGAGCGCTGGACCATCTCGATGTAGCGCCCCACGCCGTGCTGGCCGTGCACGACGAAGTCGCCGACCTTGAGCTGGAGCGGGTCGACCATGTTCCTGCGGCGGGACGGCAGCCGGCGCATGTCCTTGGTGGAGGCCTTCTGGCCGACCAGGTCGAGGTGGGTCAGCACCACGACGGTGTCGCTCACGAAGCCGTGCTCGACGCGGCCGGTGGTGACGTTCACCACGTCCTTGCCGGGGGCGTCGGGAAGGGACGGCACCAGCCTGGCGGCGACGTCCACGCCCTTGAGCAGCTCGATGATGCGCTCGGCCGGCCCGTGGCCCTCGCTGAGCAGCACGACCGCCCGGCCGTCGCCGAGCCACCCCTTGATGTCGCCGAGGGCGCGCTGGGTGTCGCCGCGGTACGACTCGGCCTCGCGGGCCGACAGCTCGACGACCTCGCTGCCGTCGTAGGTGTCGTCGTCGGGCCTGCCGTCGCCGTGCCCGGCCGCGGGGCCGCCGCCCTGGGCCGTCAACCGGCCGGGGGCCTCCGCGCCCGCCTGGCCGGTGGTCACGAACGGGGCGATGGTCCACCACGGCTGGCCCAGCTCGCGGGCCTGGTCGCGGACGTCGGCCAGGCTGCGGAAGGCGGCGGCGCCCAGGTCGATCGGGGCCTCGCCGCCGGCCGCCGCGTTGATCCATGAGGCTTCGAGGAACTCCTGGCTGGTGTGCACCAGCTCGATCGCGCGGCTGCGGATGCGCTCGGGGTCGCAGACGAACACCGACGCGCGGGCGGGGAGGTGGTCCAGCAGGAGGTCCATGCCGTCGACGAGCACGGGCGCGAACGCCTCCATGCCCTCCACCGGTACGCCCTCGGCGAGCTGGTCGAGGATCTCCTTGAGCGGGGGATGCAGCTCGCCGAGCTCCCTGGCGCGCTCCCTGACCTCGTCGGTGAGCAGCAGCTCGCGGCACGGCGCCGCGAACAGGCCGCCGTCCGCCACTTCGAGCGAGCGCTGGTCGGCGACCTTGAACCAGCGGATCTCCTCGATGGTGTCGCCCCAGAACTCCAGGCGCAGCGGGTGCTCCTCGGTGGGCGGGAACACGTCCAGCAGGCCGCCGCGCACGGCCACCTCGCCCCGCTTCTCCACCATGTCCACCCGGTGGTAGCCGTTCGCGACCAGGCGCCCGACCACGTCGTTCAGGTCGGCGTCGTCACCCGAGCGCAGCCGTACCGGCTCCAGATGGCCGAGGCCGGTGACCAGGGGCTGCAGCACGGCCCGGATCGGGGCCACCACGACGCTGAGCGGGCCTGCGGCGGGGTCGCCGGGAACGGGGTGCGCCAGCCTGCGCAGCACCGCCAGGCGCTGGCCCACGGTGTCGCTGCGGGGGGACAGCCGCTCGTGCGGCAGCGTCTCCCACGCGGGGAAGACGGCGACGGCGTGCTCCCCGACGAGGCCGGTGAGCGCGGCGACCAGGTCCTCGGCCTCCCGCGCGGTCGCGGTGATGGCGAGCACCGGCCGCTGCCGCGCCAGCCCGGCCAGGGCGAACGGCCGCAGGGCCGGCGGGGCGATCAGGTTGACGTCCTCCCCCGTGCGCTCAAGGGCGCCCGCCAGCCGGGGGTCGGCGACCACTAGGTCGAGCAATCCGGAAAGACTCATCAGAAATGCCCCCACATGGTCACGCCCGTCTTGTCCTCGTACGCCTCGCGGACCGTCTGCTCAACCTCGAACATCCCACGTAACCGATCCGCCACCGTGCGCGCCAGCGACACGGCCTCGGATCACTCCGTGTGAACGCACACGGCTGGACGCGGCTGTGCGGAGCGACGCGCGCTACCCCGGGTCGTCGAATTCACCGGGATTACCACAAGGCTACTTCCCCTGCGGCCTCACCACGCCGAGAACCACCCCTCCACCCGATCGAATCGGTCCCGCCGGGACGGGAGGCCGGGGGCCCAGGACGGGCGGAGGCCCACCCCTGCCTGGTCACGAGGGGCACCCGGCCTGGTCACGGGGAGGCTCGCGTGATGAAGAACGGCCCTTTAGCAAGGCGAATCCACTACAGCGAGAGCGTTCATGACTACCCTGAGTCACATGTCAGAGGTTCGATGGGTGCCGGCCACTCAGGGCGACGTGTTCGGCCAGCGGATCCGCGAGCTGTGGACCGAACAGCTCGGCAGGCGGCTGGACATCTTGGTCGCCGGATGCGGCCACGGCCAGACCATCGAGGTGGACCGCGTCGAGACCAGGATCACCGGCATCGACGAGGACCTGCCCGTGCTGCGCGCCTCGTGCGAGGGCCGCGGCGACCTGGACACCCGCTACATCGGCGACCTGCGCGCCGCCCCCCTGCTGCCCCGCACGTTCGACGTCGTGCACGCCGCGTTCCTGCTCGAACGCGTGCGGCACGCCGAGCTGGTCCTCGACCGCCTGGTCAACGCGCTGCGCCCCGGCGGGCTCCTGCTGATCCGCATGCGCGACCGCGCCACGGCGTACGGCTTCTGCGACCGGTTGCTGCCCGGCCGGCCGCGCGGGCTCGTGTGGTCCTGGTTCGCCCCGGACGGCGCCGTGGGACCCCTCCCGGCGATCTACGAGCAGGTGGCCTCGCGGGAGGGCATCCACTCCTACTGCCTGATGCGCGGGCTGATGATCGCCGAGGACTACTCGGGCACGTCGGGCCCGGCGCTGCGCGGACCGCACGCCAGGATCGCGCGCGCCGTGTGCCGTGCGGTGGGCAGGCTGTCCGGAGACCGCCTGCCCGCCACGCGCGACGAGATCATCCTGGTGATCCGCAAACCCCAGAACCACTTCGCCCGCCTCATCTGACCACCGGCGCGCGGCCACCCGCGCGCTTCTACGAGGCCGGTGACCGTCAGCGGCGGGTGAAGATCGGCCGCCAGCTTCCCGGTGAGTCCGAGTTCTTCTGATCGGCCGACAACCGGGTGACCGGCTCACCGTCGACGCCGACCAGCGCCAGCCCGCTGTGGAACTCGTCCTCGCACTTCCCCGCGCACCCGAGCCCGATCAGGTGCTCGTCGTCCGCCCAGGCCAGAAGCTGCAACATCGTCTGCGTCCCGGCGATCTCCCCGGTCTCGACGTTCCGCACCCTCGTCTGCGGGCCGGGAGGTGCCCCGCCGTCGGCGTACAACCTCCCGTCGGGGGAGATCCCCGCCTCCTCCGAGCTCATCCACGGATGGATCCACCCGTTCGGCGGATCGTGCGGGGCGCCCTGGAGGTCGTAGAACGTCTTCGACGGGGTGGTGCACGTCGAATCCCAGATCAGCGCGCCGTCGTCGGTCCAGTGGAAGGGGCCCAGGTCGCTGTCGGAGGGGCACATGTTCTCGGTACGCGGCTCGGGCTGGGCGTGGAACTCCGCCGCGCCGGAGTTCACGTCCACGAGGTGGAACCCGCTGCGGGACGGGGACGCCGGCTCGTGCCGCCCCTCGGCCGTGTAGTCGAGGCGGACGTCCGGGTCCCGGTCGTAGGCCGTGGTGAGCAGCCGCGTGCCGTCGGGGGACCAGGCGACGTCGGCCACCGGGTGGTCCAGGCCGATCCATTTCACGATCGCGCGGGTGGAGGTGTCGACGATCCCGACCCGCCGGACCGGCAGCGCGTCCTCCAGCACGGCCGCGTACTTCAGGCCCGGCGCGACGTCCAGCTTCGCCCAGGGGGTCTTCTCGTACGTCCCGGCCGCCGGGTCGTACAGGTACCAGGTGTACCGGTAATGCACCATCTCATCGGGGAGCTTCTCCGCCCTGACGATGGTGTAGGCGGAGACGGCGACCCGCCCGGCCGCGATGAGCCTCACCGGCGGCGAGTTCTCCGTGTCCGTGCGCACGTCGGTCTCGGCCGGCTCGGAGGGCGCCACGCTGATCCGGATCTCGTCCGACGGACCGGCCGTCGTGGTGACCGCGCGCTGGTCCCGGACGAGCTGGGGCACGACGACCCCGGCGGCGACCACGGCGGCCGTCAGGATCGCGGCCGAGGCGGTCCGCCTCAACCGGTGCCGGGTCCGCCCCCGCAGGGCCCGGTCCGCGAGGTCGTGGGGGACCTCCGCCTCCCTGGACCAGTCGCGCAGGGTGTCCGCCAGCAGGCTCTCGGGCTTCATGAGGTGACCTCCTCGAAGGTCTCGTGAGGGGTACGCAGATCGGCCAGTTCCGGCGCGACGACGCGCAACCTGGCGAGCGAGCGGTGGGTCGTGCTCCGGACCGTACCGACCGAGCAGCCCATGATCAGGGCCACCTCCGCCTCGGGCAGGTCCTCGAAGTAGCGGAGCACCAGGACGGCGCGCTGGCGCGAGGTCAGCCGGGCCAGGGCGTGGCGCAGGACGAGTTTCAGGTCGGCCGTGTGCGTGTCGTCGCGCCCCGCCATGTCGGGCATGTCGGCGACCGTGGTCTCCCGGCGCCGGGACGCCAGACGCCACCAGCTCACCTGCTGGCGGTACATGGCCCGCCGCACGTAGGGCTCGGGATCGTCGATCCGGCCCCACCTGGCCGCGGTCTTGGCCAGGACCGTCTGCAGCAGGTCCTCCGCCGCGTGCTGGTCGCCGCCCGTCAGCAGGTACCCGAGCCTGATGAGCGCCGGCGAGCGCGCCGACACGAACTCGCGGAAACGTCGCTCTTCGGCAACGTCCACGATCACCTCCAGAGGGTCGATGTCAGCCTTTGGACGCGCCCCGCCCGCCTCCGCTATGCCTCCCGCCCCGTGGGGTTCCGCCGGCCGGTAGGGTGCCGCTGGTCTCCCGGCCGCCGCGACGGCCGGCGAACCCCAATATCCTGGCCTGGTGATCCTGACCCAGGGATCCTGGCCTGGCGATCCTGGCCTCGTGAGAATGTGGAGCAGATGACGGCGAATCCCGACGGAACCCCCGAGTGGGTGCCCGACGCCCGCGAGCTGGCCGATCTGGAGCTGCTGCTCTCCGGCGCGTTCGACCCCCTCACGGGCTTCCTGGGCTCGGCCGACACCGCCTCGGTGATCGAGAACGGGCGCCTGGCCGACGGCACCCCCTGGCCCGACCTGGTCACGCTGACGCTGCCGCCCGACCACCCCGTGTCCGCCGGGCAGGAGCTCACCCTGCGCGACCCCGAAGGCGTCGCGCTCGCCACGGTCACCGTCACCGAGCGGGCCGCCGACGGCCTGGTCGCCGGCCCGGTGAAGTCGCACGGCGCCCCCGAGCACGGGCCCTTCGCCCGCCTGCGGCGGCCCCCCGCCGAGGTCCGCGCGGAGGCGGGCGACCGTCCCGTCCTCGCCGTCACCATGCGCGGGCCGCTCGACCACCTCGACGAGATCACCGCCACCGCCCGGGAACTGGACGCGACGATCCTGCTGCTCCCGCTCGCGTTCGGCGAGGGCGGGCCCGCGGTCGTGCGGGCGGCGCTCAAGGCGCGCGACGGGCTCCCGTCCGGCACCCGGGTCGTCGTGGTCCCCCTGGCCCCCCGCGAACCCGAGATCGACCTGGAGCTCCGCGAGCACATCGCCACCGCCTACGGGGCCGACGAGCACCTGGCCGGGCCGGAGCCGATCACGCTTCCCGGGCCTCCGCACCGGCGCGGCCTGGTGGTCTTCTTCACCGGTCTGTCCGGATCAGGGAAGTCGACGATCGCCCGGGGGCTGCACGACGTCCTGCTCGAACGCGGCGGTCGCACGGTCACCTACCTCGACGGCGACGTGGTACGGCGGCTGCTCTCGGCCGGGCTCACGTTCTCCAAACAGGACCGCGACCTGAACATCCGCAGGATCGGCTTCGTCGCGGCCGAGGTCGCCCGGCACGGCGGCCTCGCCATCTGCGCGCCCATCGCCCCGTACGCGGCGACGCGCGACGAGGTGCGCCACATGGCCGAGACGGTGGGGGCCGACTTCGTCCTCGTGCACGTGTCCACACCGCTTGCGGAGTGCGAGCGGCGCGACCGCAAGGGCCTGTACGCCAAGGCGCGGGCCGGGCTCATCCCCGAGTTCACCGGCGTCTCCGACCCGTACGAGGAGCCCGACGACGCCGACCTGACCCTCGACACCACCGGCATGACGGTCGACCGGGCCGTCGGCTCGGTGCTGGACCTGCTGACCTCGGGCGGCTGGCTCCGCTGACGTCCTGGGCGCTATGCCCGGGCTTCAGTGGTCGGGGACGGGTGTCGAGCTGAAGTACGGGACGCGGGCCAGCTCGGTGAAGGCGCGGCCGGCCTCGACGGTGGAGTCGAACCGTGTGTCGCCGCGCGGCGCGCGCGGTGAGTCGAAGTAGACCAGCGCCTTGATCTGCGGGTAGCCGCGGATCTGGCGGCGCACCGACTCGAAGAACGCGACCTTGAACGCCGGGTCGTCGTGCCGCTCGAACGCCCCCCACTCGGCGACCATGATCGGTTTCCCGGGGAACCGCGTCTGGGTCCACCGGTAGAAGCCCGGCCAGCGGGCGTGGTCCTCGCGGGTCTTGTCGACCAGGTTGGCGAAGTCGTTCACCCGGCGGTCGGCGTACGGGTCGAGGCCCACCCAGTCGACGACGTCGTCACCGGGGTACAGGCGCTCGAACCACGGCTTGGCCGCCCAGTTGGGGGCGCCCATGTACGTCATGACCGTGACGGCGTTCCTGACGCCCCGGGCGCGCAGGCGCAGCACCACGTGGCGGTACATGGCCGCGTAGTCCTCCGCGGTCATGCCCGATCCCGCCCGCTCGCGCACGTCGTTCTCGGGCTCGTGGTGGATGGTGAGGAAGAACCGGCCGGGCAGCCGCCTCTTGACGCGGTCGGCGACGCGGTCGATGCGGTGGTCGATCGCGCCGTCGGCGATCTCGGCCCAGGTGTCGTCCACGGACGGCTTCCAGTTGATCAGCAGCAGCCGCTTCCTGGCCAGCCGCCGCTCCTCGGGGGTGGGGAACGGGTCACCGCCGCGGTGGTACACGTGCACGATGTCGGCCCTGCGTCCCATGCGCTCCTCGGCCGAGACGATGGCACGGGACGGCGGCCGGCCGCCGAAGACGTCGGGGGCCACGCCCCACCACGCGCCGCAGCTCGGAATGAGCTTGGCCGTCGCGGCGCAGCCGGGGGCCCCGCTCGGGGGCGTCATGTCGATCACGGGCGAGCGGTCCCTGGGGAAGGCGTCCGGCCGGGGTCGGACGGCGGCCACGCCGTAGACGATCAGCCCGCAGCCGGCGGCGATCCCAATGCCAAAAACCCATATTCTCGTCACTTTGCGCAACGCGGCCAAACCCCCCTTTTACCCGTTTCCTCCGAAGGACGATATTCACCTTCCCACTAATGAGGGCCGGGCCGCCGGAAACTCGGCACCCATTCGCCGACCTGCGGATTCTTAATTAGGCAAATATCCGGTTTTGCCTGGTGGGCGGCCAGATCGGGGGGTCCAACAAATATCGCGGTCCGGGATCGAGGAATCTTGGTTTGTGCCTATAGTTCTCTGGATCTGTTCCGGGAGGCCGTTCACCGCACGGCACTTCCGAGCACCACAAAAGACACAAATGGACAGATATGCATAACACCCCCGCACCGAGAGGCCTGCCGCACCCATGAGCCACCCGGTGTCCCCAGTCCGCGGCCCGGCCACCGGGCGGGAGACCTCCGACTTCGGCTCGATGCTGCTGCGGCGCCGGGTCGTGCTCACCATCTTCCTGATCGCCGGCGTCTGCTGCGGCGGCGCCGCCCTGGCGACGACCCCGCCGACCTACGTCGCGACCGCCGAGCTCCTGGTGTCCCCCACGGGCGCGCAGGACCAGACCAACCAGACGACGCAGCGCCAGCGCGAACCGCTCAACCTCGACACCGAGGCCCAGATCGCCCGGTCCGCCGTGGTCGCGATCCGGGCCGCGCGGACGCTCAAGGCCGCCGACGCCGACGCGCTGCGGGCCCGCGTCACGGTCACCGTTCCGCCCAACTCGGCGGTGCTCGCCGTGTCGTACGCCTCCCGCGACCCGGTCTCGGCCGCGGCCGGCGCCCAGGCGTTCGCCAAGGCCTACCTCGCCAACCGCGAGGCGACCGCGACGCGCGCGCTCGACGCCCAGCTCAAGGTGCTGTCCGGCAAGCTGCGCGAGGTCGGCGCCGCGCTCGCCAAGACCGCGGCCGGGCTGCCGCGCCTGGCGGACGGATCGGCGGCGCGCACCATCGCCGTCCAGCGGCAGAACCTCCAGACCCGGCAGGTCTACAACCTCACCGTGAAGTACGACGCACTCAAGACCGTCACGGTCTTCCCTGGCTCGATCATCAGCGACGCGCGCTCGCCCACCTCACCCGCCCAGCCGAACCCGCCGCTCTACCTCGGCAGCGGCCTGTTCCTCGGCCTGCTCGCCGGGGCCGGCGCCGCCATGGCCCGCGACCGCCTCGACACGCGGCTGCGCACGGCCGCCGACGTCGAGCGGCTCAGCGGGCTCCCGGTCCTCTGCGAGGGCGAGAACGCCCGCGAGCTGCGCGAACTCGCCATGGCCGTCGCCCGCCACCTCCGGGACGGCGGCGAGCTCCTCGTCCGTGGCGTGTCCCCCGGGACCGATCCCGAGCCGATCGCCGACGACCTGCGCGTGGCCCTCACCGGCCTCGCGCCCATCTGGGTGCGCACCGACCAGGCCGCACGCGCCGACGCCGCCCTGCTGGTGGTCGAGAGCCGCGCGGCCCGCTCCAAACAGCTCACCCAGGCCATGCGCCAGCTCCGCCGCACCGACACCGCGGCCCTAGGCGTCATCCTCCTGCCCTCCGCCACCCCCCTCCCCCGAGACGACCCCCACCCCCCACTCCACGGCCACCACCGCCACCC
>NZ_JANZYP010000023.1 GCF_025506355.1 Sphaerisporangium corydalis | reverse complement strand
CGTCCGGCACCCCCTCCGCTCCGTCCGGCACCCCCTCCGCTCCGTCCGGCACCCCCTCCGCTCCGTCCGGCACCCCCTCCGCTCCGTCCGGCACCCCCTCCGCTCCGTCCGGCACCCCCTCCGCTCCGTCCGGCACCTCCTCCGACTACGCAGGCGCCTCCGGCTCGGACGACACTCCGGATCCGGACACCTCAGGCCCGGGACAAACCACATCGGATCAGAACACCTCGGGCCCCGGATACACCGCGTCGCACCTGGACACCTCCGGGCCGGGTTACACCGTGTCGGATCTGGACAGGCCCGCCGCCGACTCCGGCGACACCGTGACCGATCTGGAGAGGCCTGGTTACGAGCCCGCAGCGAGCGCGGCCTCTTCGGCTGAGACCATGCCGTCTCTCGAGCAGCCGAGCACCATGCCGTCACCCGCCAGCTCTGTGCGTCCGGCCACCACCCAGGCCGAGGCCATGGAGGAGGCCACCGTCGCCATCCCGCTGTCAGCCGTACGGGCTGCGGCCGGCAAGCCCGCCTCCGCCGCGCCCACCCGAGCACCCAGAAAGCCCCGAGCCACCAAGGCCAAGCCCCCGGTGACCGACCCCGTCACACCGGAAACCCCCACCCCGTCACCCGGCCCTCAGCCCACCGCCTCCGCAACCACGGCCTCAGCCTCGGTCTCAGAGACTCCGCTCTCCGAATCCCCCGTCTCGGAAGCCCCGGTGTCGGAGACTCCCGTCTCGGAGACCTTCACACCGGAAGTCCCGGCCTCGGCTGTGACCCCGGAGGCCGAAGCGGTCACGCCGCCCGCTCAAAGCAAGCCCGCCAGGACGTCCACCTCGACCAGGCGCACCACTTCCTCCGCCTCTTCCTCCACCTCGACGAAGCGCGCGACCCCGTCCACCCCGGCGAAGCGCGTCAGGACGTCGACCGCAAAGCCCAAGCCCGCGCCCGCCGAAGCGGTACCCGCTGAAGCATCCCTGGCCGAGGCCCCTCCCGCCGACTCCCCTGCGACCGGCTCTTCCACGGCAGAGAGCACCCCGATCGACTCCTCCACGACCGGCTCCCCCGTGACGGAGAACCCGGCGACCGAGGGCACCGCAGCCGGTACGCCGACGGCGGCACCCACAGAGGCGGCCACTTCCGACACCGCCACCGCCACCAAGACGCCTGCGGCTCCCAAGCCGACTCGGACGAGGCGCACCACGACAAGAACCCCCAAGGCCACAACGACCACGGCCGAGTCCCCCACCCCAACCGGATCCACCGATCCGGCCGCAACCCCCGCCCCCGCCACCCCCACCAGCGAGGACGTACCTCCGAACTCGTAACCCAACGCCGGCGCCCCACCCCGGGGCGCCGGCTCCCCCGACAAACCACCACCTGAGCGATACAGCCAGCGAACGCCCACCCCAAGAAGTCCAGCAACTCACGCAAACGCCCACCGGCCAGCCGCCGCACGAGGCGGCGGTTTCGGGGCGTGGCGGCTCGGGGTGTTGGGGGGGTGGGTGGGGGGTGGAGGGGCTACCTGGGAGTCCGGTTGGGGCGTGGACCCCGTAGAGTCGTGCGGTCGGCCGGAAGGCGGTCGGTACGGTCCAGGCGCGCCTCAATCCACTACGGGGCGCACACCCTAGTCAAGGAGCACACGTGGCACTCGAGAAGCCCGAGATCGACTTTCCGGAGGGCGACGCGCCGGCGGATCTCGAGATCGTAGACATCACCGTGGGAGACGGTGAGGAGGCCAAGTCCGGGCACATGGTGAACGTGCACTACGTCGGCGTCGCGTTCTCGACCGGCGAGGAGTTCGACGCGTCGTGGAACCGCGGCGACTCGTTCCAGTTCCCCCTCGGTGCCGGCCGCGTCATCGCCGGCTGGGACCAGGGCGTCGCCGGGATGCGCGTCGGCGGACGCCGCCGCCTCACGATCCCGCCCCAGCTCGGCTACGGCAACCGCGGCGCGGGCAACGCCATCAAGCCGGGTGAGACGCTGATCTTCGTGGTCGACCTCCTCGGCGTGAGCTGACCACCCGGCTCGACGGCCAGGCGAGCGGTCGACGACCCTCCGCGCCGGGCGATCCATCGCGCGTCCATCGGCGCCGGGGCGCCACGCCTCCTCCACCACGGTGTCCACCTGACTGACACCGGCCCGGTGAAACACGGCAGGCGCCCCGGCTCCGACCCCACGACCACGAAGTGCCGTCTCGGATTCGGTCCGTGGTCCGTTGTCTAGGGCTGGGGGGTTTCTCGCTCGGTGGAGGGCTTCGTCGGATATCTCGTGCATATCGCTACCTGTGGGAGCGGGGCGGTGGCTGAACTGGCACGATGAGAGTTGTGTTGCTCATCGATCTCGCACGCACCTCGGCCGCCGTCGCGGCGGACTCGGCTCGCCTCGCCAAGATCCGTCACCTGGCCGAGCTGCTGAGCAGGGTCGCCCCCGACGAGGCCGAGATCGCGGTCGCGTACCTTTCGGGGGAGCTTCCCCAGCGGCAGATCGGCGTCGGCTGGCGCACCCTTCAGGACCTTCCCGAGCCCCGCCAGATCGCCAGCGCGACCCTCACGCACGTCGATGACCTGCTCAGCCGTATCAAGGCCCAGGCCGGACCGGGTTCCCAGGCGGCGAGGAAGGACCTGGTCGAGGAGCTGTTCCGCGCGGTGACCCGCCAGGAACAGTCGTTCCTGCTCCGCCTGCTGGGCGGCGAACTACGGCAGGGCGCCCTGAACGGGGTCATGATCGAGGCGGTCGCGAAGGCGGCCGGGACTCCCGCGGCCGAGGTACGGCGCGCCCTCATGCTGCGGGGATGGCTGCCGGCGGTGGGCGCCGCCGCGCTGACCGGGGGCGTGGAGGCGCTGCGGTCCTTCCGCCTGGAGGTGGGCCGGCCCGTCTCCCCCATGCTGGCCCAGAGCGCCCCGAACGTGAAGGCCGCGCTGGACAGGCTCGGCGGGGAGGCCGTGGCGCTGGAGTGGAAGCTCGACGGGGTACGCGTGCAGGCGCACCGCTCGGGCCCGGAGGTCAAGGTGTTCACCCGGACACTCGACGACATCACTGCCCAGGTACCCGAACTGGTCGAGGCCGTGCTCGCGCTCCCGGTCGATGACATCGTGCTCGACGGTGAGGTGATCGCCCTGCGGGCGGACGGACGGCCGGAGCCGTTCCAGGTGACCGCCTCCCGGGTGTCCAGCAAGATCGATACGGCCACGCTCCGCGAGACGACCCCGTTGAGCGTGTTCTTCTTCGACGCGCTGCGCGTCGGCGGCCAGGACCTGCTCGAACTTCCCGACAGCGAACGGCACGCGGCGCTGGTGCGAGCCGTGCCCGAGGAACTGCTGACCCCGCGTCTGGTGACCGCCGATCCCGAGGAGGGCATGGCGTTCTTCGCGGACGTCCTGCGCCGAGGGCACGAGGGCGTGGTGGTGAAGTCGCCCGGCACGCTGTACGCGGCGGGCAGGCGGGGCGCGGGCTGGGTCAAGGTGAAGCCCCGTCACACGCTCGACCTGGTCGTCCTGGCCGCCGAGTGGGGGCACGGGCGGCGCGAGGGCAAGCTGTCGAACCTGCACCTCGGCGCCAGGGATCCGGAGTCGGGCGACTTCGTCATGCTGGGCAAGACGTTCAAGGGCCTCACGGACGAGCTGCTGACCTGGCAGACCGAGCGGTTCCTCGCGCTGGCCGATGGGCCGAGCGACGAGTGGGTGGTCAGGGTGCGTCCGGAGATCGTCGTCGAGGTCGCCTTCGACGGCGTCCAGCGATCGCCGCGCTACCCGGGGGGTATGGCGCTGCGATTCGCCCGTGTGCTGCGCTACCGCCCCGACAAGCGCCCCGAAGACGCCGACACCGTCGACTCCGTGAGAGAACTCCTCTTCTAGTCTTCTAGCCCCTTGGCGGCCCCCACCCCGCTGACGGCCATCGGGTAAGCCGATCTCAGCTCTAGAAGCGCGCCCAAGTGGCCGCCGCCTTTAACTTCTCATCAACTTCCCGCCCCCTCCCCCTCCCTCCCCTCCTGCGACGTGCACCCTCCACGGACACTGTGGTCGGCGGCGGCGGAGGGCGGGCCCGGTTCGGCGAACCTACCCACGACGGCAGGTACCGCGAGTCCGCGCGAACTCCTCTCCCAACCCACCCCGCGCCTTGCCGCGAGCCCGCGCAAACCCCGCGCCCAGCCCACCCCGCGCCCGCACGGACTCCCTTTCCAGCCCACCCCGCGCCTTGTCGCGGGCGCGCGGGTGGGGGGCGAGGGGCTCTCGTGATCACTTTTTGTGGTGGGTTGTGATCAAGCTGTTAGTGACTTACGTCACTTTACGTGGGCTTTGAGTACTTTGCATCGTGTTTGTCCCATATGGTACCGGAAATTACTTAACGACTCCTTTATGCCAAGTGCGTAGATAGGACGGTCCGTAGGCGCTTCGGTCGTGTCTCTTCGGTCGCTCGTGAGCGCCCGCCGTCCATGTCCTCCCCCTACCTAGGACGTGGTTCTTCTTGGACCTGAACGATCCCCCCACCCACCGGCGCAGGACGCTCGGCTCGCGAGTGCGCCTCACCGCGCGGCGCAACTGGTTCTCCCTCGTCACCGCTTCAGTGGTGCTCGTGGCCGCGGCGGCCGGTATCTGGATCGCCGTGGACAGCGGTGAATCCCCGCTCACCACCACCGCCGCCGGGCTCGGCCCGGACGGTCGTACGTCCGCCACCGCTCCCGCCACGGACCAGACCGGCTCGGCGCTGCCGGCCGACCCCTTCGCGGCGGGGACGGCAGGGCCGGCTCCCCGCACGGCCGCGTCGCCGCGACAGGTCCTTCCGGTGCCTTCGGCGCCCGCCTCCGACGGGACGGCCCCCCTCGCCGCTACCCGGCCCTCCCCCGAGGCCACCCCCTCGGCCGGCCGGTCCGGAGACGGCGGCACCTCCACGCCCGCGCCGGAGGCCTCGGCTTCCGTGGCAGCGGGTGCCGACGGCGCCCCCGCGCCGAAGAAGACCGCCAAGGCCAAGAAGGCCGTCAAGAAACCCGCCGCCAAGGTCCG
This sequence comes from Sphaerisporangium corydalis, assembly GCF_025506355.1. GTDB lineage: Bacteria > Actinomycetota > Actinomycetes > Streptosporangiales > Streptosporangiaceae > Sphaerisporangium > Sphaerisporangium corydalis. The sequence continues at coordinate 105,918 of NZ_JANZYP010000023.1, read as the reverse complement.
GGTCCTGGCGTCCGGCACCTGCGGGGCGTCGTTCTACGACGAAGGCCAGATGACGGCCAGCGGTGAGCGTTTCAACCCGAACGCCATGACCGCCGCCCACAAGACCCTCCCGCTCGGGAGCCGCGTCCGCGTGACCAACCCGGGTAACGGCAAGAGCGTGACCGTCCGCATCAACGACCGCGGCCCCTACGTCGGCGGTCGCTGCCTGGACCTCTCACGTGCCGCCTTCGACGCCATCGGGAACCTCGACGCCGGGGCGATGACCGTGAAGTACGACGTCCTCGCCCGATGACCTACATCTCACGCGTTGAGAGGGGCGGGAGGTCACTTGATGACGCGGACGGTCAGGGGGTAGCGGAACGGCGACTCGCTGACGGCGGCCACGGCCCCGACGATGCCGAGCACGAAGGCCGCGATCCAGATGAACGGCACAAGGACGATCCCGATGATGGTGAACGGCAGCAGGATGGTCGCGCCGAGCACGGTCAGGTGGAAGTTGAGCGACTCCACCGCGTGGCGCCGGATGTAGGGCGAGGTCTTCCCCCCGGTCAGCAGCATGATGAGCGGACCGATGATGGACAGGCCGCACAGCGGGAGCAGGTGAGCCGCCACGGCGCCGAGCCTGTCCCCGCCCGTGACCGCGGACGCGTAGCGGGGATCCCTCGTCATCGGCCGGGGCGCGGGGGCCGCGGGCCGTGCCGGGAACAGGTCGTACATGATCGGCGCGAGGTCGCCGTGCGTGCGGGCCGTCATCGCGAGATGGACCCGCTCGTCGAACTCGTCCTTGTCCAGACGGCCTTCCGCGTACGCGTTGGTGACGTGCTCGACCACGTGGTCGCGGTCCTGGTTGGTCACTCGGAGCTGAGGGTGTGGTGCCGGCCCCCACCCTCCAGCGGACGGTGTCGCCAAAGGTCTCACTACCCCTGCCATGGTGGTCGTACCTTTCCTTCAGAATGGTCGCCCTCTCATTCTTGGAGTCATGACGGGTGCGGTCTATCCGGAACAACCCCGACCCGACCCCGATGTGGCCCCGAGGCGCCCATTTGTCGGCCGGTCCGGGTATACAAGGGATATGGGATGGCGGGATCGCTACGGAATTCGTCGGCTGCGTGGCCCGAAGATCGTCAGATTCGACCGGGAAGCCAATGACGGCGACATCGAGGCGTTGATCGCCTTCGCGAAGTCCCGCGTCGGTGTCGAGTTCTACGTCGAGCCGGAGACCTTCGCCACCGACACCACGGCGGTCGCCGTCGCCCACGACGGCGAGTGGACCCGGCGGCGGGTCGGCTCGCCCGCGGTCATCATCAAGGTGGCGCGCAACCTCGCCCTCCCCGTGTACGACGTCCAGCTCACCGGCTATCCCGGCAGGATGCGCGCTTATAACGAGCGGCGGAAGAACAGCCCCGCCCAGGAGTAGCGGGCCGGGGGGACAGCTACGGGGCCGGGGCGGTCCGGTCGTCGAGGAGGCCGAGCATGGGATGGAGCCATTCCATGGTCGCCCGGCCCATGCTGGCGTCCAGTTCCCCGGGGGTCGGCATGCGGTGGCGCAGGATCTCGGGGCTGATCAACTGCTGGAGCCCCTGGGCCAGCAGGTTCGCCATGGAGTAGGACGGGTCGGCCGCCAGCGCGCGTTCGACCGCGATGCCCGCGAGCGCGCAGTCGCCGCGCCGCCAGGCCGCGGCGCCGAGCAGGGACGCGACGGGAGGCACGAACGGTTGCTCCAGCCGCCGGGTGAGATCGGCCCATAGGGCGACGTGCGTGTCCTGCGTGCGGTCGTCCATGAGCGTCCACGCCTCGTCGCGGACGCGGACCACCGCGAGATCGACGCCGAGCAGCGCGGCCTCGTGGTCGGGGAGGCGGCCACGCCGGGCGAACGCCTCGATGGCATGGCGCACCCGGGCCAGCCCTTCGGAGACGAGCGCGCCGGGGACCTCCGACGGGTCGGGCGTGGCGAGGAGCCGCGCGCGGACCTGGGCGGTGACCAGCCGGGTCGCCTCGCGCATCGCCGCGCGCTCCGGCCCCCCGATCGGCGCCACCGACCGTTCCAGGCTCTCGCGGTCGGGCAGCGCCACCAGCCCGCCGATGGTCGCCTGGGCCGCGACCTGTCCCGACACCGGATCGTACGACCGCCCCTCGGGCGGGCAGCACGCGACCTGCCCGCACACGTACGACCAGTAGCGGGAGCCTTCGGCGCGCAGCGCCTCCACCACCGTGATGCCGGTGCCGGCGAGCAGCCGGATCACCTCGTCGACGGCGGGGGTGACGATCGCGCCGTCCCCGAACCCGGCCAGGATCGTGTGGGTGACGTTCTCGCGCCGGAGCAACGGCACCAGCCGGGCGAGGGACCCGTCCGGGAAGGGCAGGTCCCACCGCGTGGTGACCCGCAGCCTGCCGCGCACGCCCCTGCCGGCGAAGGCGATGATGACGAGGCTGTCGGCGGGGTGGAAACCCAGCAGATAGGGGACCGCTCCGAGGATGTCGTCAGGAGAGGTGAGGAGGATCGGTGGGGGTGTCATGGGCGCCAGCATCACGGACCGGGTGACCTGACGTGTCCGCCGAGCGACGTTCTGTGGACGAAGGCCCGCCCGGCACCACCCTCCTGTGGACAACGGCCCAGAAGGCCCGCCCGGCACCATCCTCCTGTGGACAACGGCCCAGAAGGCCCGCCCGGCACCATCCTCCTGTGGACAACGGCCCAGGCGGAGTGCGGAACACTCAGAAGCGGACCAGGATGGTGACATGCGGATTCGGATCGAAGGCTTTGATCTGCCAGGTCGTACGTGGGATACCCACCAGAACGGCGGCGTGCACGTGGGGGTGCAGAAGCGCGGACGGCCGGAGGAGATCCTCGAGCCGCAGGCGGGTGACGCGCCTTCGGCGGTGTGGACGCTCGAGTGCGGCGCCACCCCCGGCCCGGACGGCGTCGACATCACCGGGCCGTACGTCCAGGGTCGCCCCGGTGGCCGGTTCGTCTACCTTTCGTGGGGCATCGTGGGGGACGAAGGCGGGTTCGAGATGTTCCGCCGGGCGAAGCTGATGCTCGACGCCCTGACTCCGGACGTGGTCGAGGCCGCCATGCGCTCAGGGGTGCTCCTCGCGCGGCTGGGGCTCACCGACGCGAAGGGCCTCCCCGTGTGCGCGGCCGTACGCCCTCCGGCCGTCACCTGGTCCGCCGTCCCGGCCTGAACGAGTCGCGCGCCACGGGAACGCACGGTCAGGGCGTGGTCGTGTGGTGGGGGGTCAGGCGGCCGCGGACCATGATGGTGGCGCCGGCCACGGCAGCGGGCATGGCGACGACCGCGCCGAAGGGGATCAGGAAGATCACGAAGACCACGACCCCGAAGCCGAGCGCCGGTGACTTGTCCGCCCGCAGCAGGGCGAAGCGCTGCTTGCGCGCGAGACCCCGGCGTTCCATCGCGATCGTGGTGAGTTCGACGGTCAGGAAGAAACCCGACACGGCCGCCCCGAGCACCGGCACCACGGTCTGCCCGACCACCGGGACGAACCCGAGGGCGAACAGCGGGATCGTGAACATCAGCACGTACGCCAGGGTGATCAGGCTGTCCCGGACGGATCGGGCGATCGACCGCCACAAAGGCACGTCGGCGCCCTTGTACACCCCGCCCATGTCCTCCTCGACCCGCTCGGAGAGCTTCTCGTAGAACGGCTCCCCGATCACCAGCGTGGCGGCGGTGAACGTGATGACCGAGAGCACCAGGCCGAGCGCGAAGATGACCAGGCCGAGCAGGACCCGCAGGGCGTTCTGCGTGCCCGCGCTCCAGCCGTCGGCGAACGGTGTGGCCCAGGCCGCGAGGTCGCCCGCGTAGGTGCCGAGCAGGACGAGGGTGACGACGTAGAGGACCAGCGCGATGAGCGCGGGGATGAGCCCGAAGAGCCACTGGCCGGGGTTGCGTGCCACCCAGCCGAGCCCTTGGAAGAAGTACTTGATCCCGTCGGCGAAGCCACCGACTCCACGCCGGATGGGCTGCCCGATGCTGTTCATGCCCGGCAGGTTAGCGCCTGTCGTCCGGATAGTCGCAAGATCAATGGAAAGATCCTTGTTTCCAGATGGAGGTCACGGACACGCCCAGGTCGGCGAACAGGCGCCGGAGCAGGGGCAGCGAGATGCCGATCACGTTGGTGTGGTCCCCCTCGATGCCGTCCATGAACCAGCCGCCCCGGCCGTCCAGGGTGAAGGCGCCCGCGACGCGCAGGGGTTCGCCGCTCGCGACGTAGGCCGCGATCTCCTCGTCGCTCGGCGTGCCGAAGCGCACCGTCGTCGAGGCGACCTGTGCCGCCTCGGCCCCGGTCGCGGTGTCGATGACGCAGTGCCCGGTCAGGAGCCGGCCCGTGCGGCCGCGCATGGACCGCCAGCGCCCGGTCGCCTCCTCCGCCGACTTGGGCTTGCCGTACGCCTGCCCGTCCAGCTCCAGGACGGAGTCGCAGCCGATGACGAGGCCCTGGGCGACCATCTCCGCGACGGCCGCCGCCTTGGCGCGCGCGAGGACCAGGCAGAGCTCGGCGGGGGACTCGGCGGTCACGGCCTCCTCGTCGACGCCGCTGACGATGACCTCGGGGTCGAGGCCGGCTTCGCGCAGGACCGCGAGCCGGGCGGGCGAGGCGGAGGCAAGGATGATCTCGGTCATGGACCACGAGCCTAGGGGAGCGGCGGACCGGAGCGCGGCTTCGGGGTCGTCGGGACCGGCGGAAGGTCAGATCGGCCGGAGGCTGGTGATCAGGGTGGTGATGTCGGACCAGCGCTTCTTCTGCGCGTCGGGGATGGTGATGAACACCAGGGCCGGCTTGCCGGAGGGGACCTCCACGAGTGCGACGGCGGCCGTCGACTGGTGGTTCTTACCGCCCACCTTGTAGTGCACGCGGTACCCGAGCAGCCAGCCCTCGCGCTTGCCCGCCTTGATCGGCTGCGAGGCCGTCCAGCTGATCTTCGAGCCGGCCGGGTGGTAGTTGAGGGTCCAGCGGGCGGCGAGGAAGGCGGTGTCCCTGATCTGATCCTGGACCGCGATCGGCACAGGACACGTCGCCAGCAGGCCGCGGTGCTTCGCGCCCTTGGCGCCGGGAAGCACGCGCCGGGTGGCGAACGGCGAGGACGTGACGCGCTTCCAGGTCTTGGTGAAGCGGGCGAACGTGATCCCGGAGCGCTTGTCCTTCACGCGCCCTTTCGTCGGGGTGCCGTGCCCGCGGAAGGCCCGCAGCTTCCGCTCGGCCGGCAGCCTGGGCACGCGGGGGTCGGCCTTGGCCAGGTCGAGCGCGCTCTTGCCCGGCGTCGGCGAGGCCACCGGCGAGGCCGTGCCCTGCGCCGAAACGGGCGCCGGCGCAGAGACAGAGACGGACGCGGAGACGGACGCGGACGAGGTGGCTTCCGGGGAGCCCGAGGGCACGGAGCCGGACGGCACCGATCCCGACGGCACGGGTTCCAGAGGGGCCGCCGCCGAGGCGGAGCCCGGCGCGGGCGGCGTGACCAGGGACTCGACGTCCGAGGGCCCGGCGGCCGTGGGCGTCCCCCTGTCCCAGCCGGTCACGAAGAACACGACGGCGGCGGCCGCGACGGCGAGCGCGGCCACTCCCCCGACCACGCCACGGTAGATGACGCGCATCGGCACGTCGCCCAAGCGCGCGAACAGGGGACGCTTGACGGGCGGCGGCGGCGGAGGCTCCTCGATCACTATCTTCGGTAGCGGCGCGGTCTCCGCGTCCGCCATTACATACGTTGGGACGGCCTTGGTCCCGTAGTTCCCACCCACCCCATTTGGCACGATCGGAGCGTACGGCAAATCCGGAATTCTCGCCCCTGTTCCCGATCACACTTCGGGAACGAGTGCCCGCCCGATGACCGCCCTCACCCCACCTGACCTCGTGAAACGCGACCGCGGAGCTAGCGGGAGGGATTGCGGAGCGGCCCCCAGCCGGCCGGGCGGTGACCGCCCGCGCGCAGCCATGACGCGTCGGCGACGACCGTGCGGGAGCCGGGTTCGATCTCGGTGAAGCCCGCGTCGCGCACGACCGGGAGCCCGCTGTCCACCAGAGCGGCCCAGCGATGCGGCCCGGCCGTGCGCACGGCGATGGGCAGCCCGCTCGCGTGCCACACGGCCCGTTCCTGTTCGTCGGTGCCCCACCAGGCGAGCTGGGCCGCGTGCCCGGCCTGCGCCATGGCCTTGCCCGCGGACATCTCCAGCGCCGGGTTGAACCACAGCACCGCCGCGCCGGGCACGGGCGGCTCCGGGGGCGCCGTGTCCGTGAGGTCGGTGCCGGAGACCTGGAGCCGGGACAGTTCCTTGGGCCAGGCGTCGAGCGGGATCGGCGGGTGGACGCGCACCTCGGCCGTGCGGGCCGTGACGGTGATCCCGGGCAGTTCCTCCACGCGGCGCCATTCGGTGCCCCTGGCCCGGCGGACGACCTTCCTGATGCCGATGGACTCCCACGCCCGCACGGCCTCGGCCCATTCGCCGCTCATCGCCCGCTCGTCGGTGAGCAGGGTGAGCACCGCCAGAGCCGCCGCCTCCAGGGCGTCGGTGCGCTCGGGCGGAGTGGCCCGCTCGATGCGGACGACGAGAGGAAGCACTCTTTGGTCTGGCCGGTTCACCCTCCAAGGATCTCAGGCCGGCACCACCCTCGCGTGAAATGTCCGCCTTTGGGACGCGTGTCGGAACCCGCCCGAGCCGGGGAGGACGGATCAGGGAAGCGAGGTCGTGGCGACCGGTTCGGCGCGGGGAGGGCTCACCGGAGGCGTCCCGCCCTTCCTGGCGACCCGGAGCGACATGATCGCGGCGAGCCCGCACAGCAGCCCCGCCCCGTACCAGGCGGCGTCGTAGTGGCCGAGGTGGTCGCGGGTCACGCCGGCGGCCACGGCCGCGATCGCCGCGCCGATCTGGTGGGAGGCGAACACCCAGCCGAACACCACCGCGCCGTCCGGGCCGTAGATCGTGCGGCACAGGGCGACGGTCGGCGGGACGGTGGCCACCCAGTCGAGGCCGTAGAAGATGATGAAGATCAGCATGCTGGGCTGGGCCGTCGACGCGAACAGGGTGGGCAGGACCAGCAGGGAGGCGCCGCGCAACGCGTAGTACGCGCCCAGCAGCAGCCTCGGGTCCACCCGGTCGCTGAGCCAGCCGGAGAAGATCGTCCCGGTGACGTCGAAGATGCCGATGAGGGCCAGGAGCCCGGCGGCGGTGGTCTCGGGCATGCCGTGGTCGTGGGCGGCGGGGATGAAGTGCGTGCCGACCAGACCGTTGGTGCTGGCCCCGCAGATGGCGAAGCCGAGCGCGAGGAACCAGAACGAGCGGGTGCGCGCCGCCGACCTCAGCACGGCCAGCGCCCGCGCCGCCGCCCCTCCCGGGCGCGCGACGGGCACCTCGCGTACGGTCCCCGGCTCGGCCCCGAGGGCGGTGAGGCCGACCTCTTCTGGCCGGTCGCGCAGCAGCAGCCAGACCAGCGGCACGACGGCCAGCGCGCCGCAGGCGACGACCAGCGCGGCCGTCCGCCACCCCGGCCCTTCGGCGATCCAGGCCAGCACGGGCAGGAAGACGAGCTGGCCCGCCGCGCCCCCGGCGGTGAGCACGCCGGTCACCACGCCCCTGTGGCGGACGAACCACCGGTCGGTGACCGTGGCGACGAAGACCAGGGCCATCGACCCGGTGCCGAGCCCGACCAGGACGCCCCAGCAGGCGACGAGCTGCCAGCTCGAGGTCATGAACACGGTGAGCCCGCTGCCGAGGGCGACCAGCAGAAGCGCGGCGGCCACGACGCGGCGCATGCCCAGCCGGTCCATCAGGGCCGCGGCGAAGGGCGCGGTGAGCCCGTACAGCATGAGGTTCACCGAGACGGCGAGCGAGATCGTGCCCCGCGACCAGCCGAACTCCTCTTCCAGGGGGGTGATCAGGACCCCGGGTGTGGCCCGGAAGCCCGCGGCCCCCACAATCGCGACGAAGGCGACGCCCGCCACCACCCACGCGCGGTGCGGCCGCCATCCCCGTCTCACGTCCGTCGTCAGCGTCATGCGGACAATCATGCGTTCTCCCAGCTATTCGCGGCGAGTGGCTTGATAGCCAATATGTGCAAGAATCCGGCCATGCATCGCATCGCGGTCCTGGCGCTGGACGACTTCGCCACCCTCGACCTCGGCATCCCCGGCCAGGTCTTCTGGGTCGCGGAGGACGCGGCGGGCCGGCGCCTGTACGAGGTGGTGACCTGCACGCCCGGCGGGCGTCCCGTGCGCGGGTCAGGCGGGTTCAGCGTGCTGCCCGACCACGACCTGTCTGCCCTGCGCACGGCGGACACGGTGGTGGTGACGGGGATCCACGACGGGTCCCCGCTCCGGGACGGCACGCTCGCCGGCGAGGTCCGCACCGCCCTGCGGGAGGCGGCCGGCCGTTCCCGGCTGATGTCGATCTGCACCGGCGCGTTCGTGCTGGCGTCGGCGGGCCTGCTCGACGGCCGGCCGGCGACGACCCACTGGAGGCACGCCGCCCGGTTCACGTCGCTGTTCCCCCGGGTCAGGCTCGACCCCGACGTGCTGTTCATCGACGACGGCGACCTGCTCACCTCGGCGGGCGTCGCCGCCGGCCTGGACCTGTGCCTGCACGTCGTGCGCCGCGACCACGGCGGCGAGGTCGCCAACCGGGTGGCGCGGCGCTGCGTGACCCCGCCGTGGCGGGAGGGCGGCCAGGCACAGTACATCGAGCGTCCCATGCCGGTGCCCGAGGGCGCCGGTACCGCCCCCACCAGGGCCTGGATGCTCGAACGGCTGGGCGAGCGACTGGACCTGGCCGCGCAGGCCCGGCACGCCCGCATGAGCGTGCGCACCTTCACCCGGCGGTTCCGGGAGGAGACCGGCGTGAGCCCGGCCAGGTGGCTGGTCCGGCAGCGGGTCGAGCGCGCCCGCCACCTCCTGGAGACCACCGACCTGCCGGTGGACCAGGTGGCCGCCCTGTCGGGGTTCGGGACGGCCGTCTCGCTGCGCCAGCACCTGCACGCGACCGTGGGCGTCCCTCCCCTCGCCTACCGGCACACCTTCAGGGCCTGACCGGCTCAGGCCGTGCGGCCGGCCCTGCCGCCGGGGACGGCGGCGGCCGGGGTCGTCGGGTACAGGAACTGGTTGCCGCCCTCCGACAGCAGGGTCCAGAAGGCGTGCGCGACCGACACCAGCGTGACGTGGTGGTGCCATCCCCGGAAGGATCGCCCCTCGAAGTCGCGCAGCCCGAGGTGGTGGGTCACTCCCGCGCGCTCCCACGCCACCCGTTCGGCGGTCCGCGCGATGCGCAGCAGCATTCCGGGGGGCGCCTGGTTGATGTTGGTCAGCCACACCGAGGCGGAGCGCTGTTCGGGTACGGTCCAGGCGCCGAGCAGGGTGAGGGCGGGCTCGCCGGGCTCGGCCGTCGAGGAGCGGTAGGGCGTGTGGACCCGGGCGCTCACGGCGTAGCCGGCGCGGTCGTTGCCGGGCCGCTGGGCGGCCCCCGCGCTCTTCGGGGACTCGACGATGCGGCTCACGTCGCGCAGCGCGTCGATGAGCTGGCCCGCCTGGATGCGCCGGCCCGTGCCGAGGGGGATCCTCGGGTCGGAGGGGCTGACCGGGATCGACTCGGGCACCCGCAGCACGAACGGGATCCCCCGGGCCGAGAACTCGAAGATCATGCGGCCGATGTCGATCTCCCGGGCGTCCACGACGACCGGGCGCTGCCGCAGCCCCCAGGCGCCGGTGATGGCCGCGACGACCTCGGCGGCGCACTCTTCGACGCTGAGGCTGACCTCGTCGTCGGGGATGCCCGCCCGCCGGCGCCGGCCGGGGTCGCCGGTCCAGGACTCCGGCAGGATGAGCCGCCAGTCGATCGGGCAGGCCGCCTGCTCGGACGCCAGCCAGACGCCGACGACCTGCTGGCAGTTGGCCAGCCGGCCGAGTTTCCTGACGAACCTGCGTTCCACGCCGACGGTGTGGTCCCCCGACTTGGGGATCACCAGCGGTTCCACGACGAGCGCGATCGGCCGGATGGCCTGCTCGACGAAGCCGGCCAGGGTGCGCCGGACGGTGATCCACCCCCAGGGCGACTGGCTGATGAACTGCTGCAGGCTCTGCTCCACCGCCGGGCCGCTCTCCAGGGAGGCGATGCCGCGCATCGTCTTGCGCCCCTCGATGGACAGCAGCCCTCGCAGGTAGAGCCTGGCCCAGCGCCGCTGGTCGCGCCGTTTCAGCGACGAGAACACCATGCCGCAGAAACGGGCGAAGAACTCCGATGAGACTTTCTCCTGTTCGGAGGAGAACGAGCTGACGCCCACCGGCGACCCCCTCCAGTCCGCGCCTCGAGAGTTCGAGAAGAGGCGCACACCCCGCTGGGTGCCAAGAAAACCATACCGCCCGTGCGGTTTTTTTGAATGGCTCCCGGCCGACTTTGTCAGATGGGGACGGCCGGTGCGGGACGGTCCGGCGGTGCGGGACGGAACCAGATCGTCGCCAGGGGCGGCAGCACCATGGAGGCGCTCGCCGCGCAGCAGTGCCAGGGCAGCTCCACCGCCTCCACCCCGCCGAGGTTGCCGACCCCGCTGCCGCCGTACGGCAGGGCGTCGGTGTTCAGCACCTCCGACCACCGTCCCGCGAAGGGCAGGCCGATCCTGAAGTCCCGCCGCACCACCGGGGAGAAGTTGCACACGCACGCCATCGGCCGCCCGTCGGGGTCGTAACGAAGGAAGGCCAGGACGTTCTCCTCGGCCGCGTCGGGGGCGATCCACCGGAACCCCTCGGGCGAGGAGTCCAGCCGCCACAGCGCGGGCAGGCCCGCGTAGATCGAGTTGAGATCGCGCACCAGGTCGCGGACCTCGTCGTCGGCCAGGTCCCAGCGCAGCCCGCGCTCGGGGGACCACTCCTCCTCCTGCGCGAACTCCTGTCCCATGAACAGCAGCTGCTTGCCGGGGTGCGCCCACATGAAGCCGAGGAAGGCCCGTACGGTGGCGCGGCGCCGCCAGCGGTCCCCCGGCATGTCGCGCGACAGGGGCCCGGTGGCGTGGGAGACCGGCAGGACGTGGTGCTCGGAGTAGGCGTAGACCATGGGGAAGGTGATCTCCCCGTGGTGGTACCTGCGGTAGACCGGGTCCCGTGCCAGGTAGCCGAGGCAGTCGTGGGTCCATCCGGTGTTCCACTTCAGGCCGAAGCCGAGGCTCCCCGGGGCGGTGAGCGGCGCCGTGCCGTCCCACACGCCCGACTCCTCCGCGACGGTCACCACACCCGGGTGGAGCCGGGCGACGGCGGCGTTCACCTCGCGCAGCAGGGTCGCGCCCGGCGAGTCGTCCGGCGGCGGCGCCATCGCGCCGGGATCGCCGTCCACGGGGAAGGGCCCGAAGTCGTCGAGTACCGCGCCGGCCGGGAACGCGTCGCCGCCCGGCCCGCGGAGCATGGAGGCCACCCCGCCGACGCGCAGGCCGTCGACGTGGTACTCCGAACACCAGAAGATCGCGTTGGCCAGCAGGAAGCCGCGCACCTCCGGCCGGGAGTGGTCGAACGCCGACGGCTCCTCCCCCTCGTACAGGGACGACCCGTCGAAACGGGTGAGCCCCCACTCCTCCGGGCCGAAGCGCCGGGGCGTCCAGTCGAGGACGACGCCGATCCCCGCCTGGTGGAGGCGGTCGACCAGGTGGCGGAAGTCGTCGGGCCCTCCGTAGCGCGCGCTCGGGGCGTAGAAGGCGGTGCTGAGGTGCTGGTCGGCGGCCCACTCGGCCACGGGCATCAGCTCGACGTGGGTGAAGCCGAGGTCGGCGACGTACCGGGGCAGCTCCTCGGCCAGCTCGCGGTAGCCGAGGCCCGGCCGCCACGACCCGAGATGGACCTCGTACAGGCTCATCGGCCTCTTGTGCGGCGACCCGGGGCGGCGGGTGAGCCACCGCGCGTCGCCCCAGCGGTGGGCGGAGGTGAACACGATCGACGCGGTGGCGGGCGGGCGCTCGCACGCGGCGGCCAGCGGGTCGGCCTTGTGGCGCCACTGGCCGTCGAGCCCGAGGATCTCGTACTTGTAGCGGCAGCCGTCGCCCACGCCGGGGACGAACAGATCCCAGACCCCCGAGACGCCGCGGTGGGTCATGGCGTGGCCGGCGCCGCGCCAGTCGTTGAAGTCGCCGACGACCCGGACCTCCCGGGCGTTCGGCGCCCACACCGCGAAGGCGGTGCCGAGTGCCGTGGTGTGCGCGCCGAGGACCTGCCAGAGCCGCTCGTGACGGCCGTCCCCGAGCCGGCGCAGGTCGGAGTCGCCCAGCCTGCGGGGGAAGAAACCGGGACGACCGGAGAGCGATTCCTCACTCCTGAGAATGAAATTCACGATTTCATCTCTCCCGTGTCCCGGATCAGAGTGCTATGCCCGTGATTGGTTCTGGTCAGGTTACTCCGCGTTCATCGTCGGTAAACAGCCAAGCATCAAGACTCAGTCAAGTTGCGTTGTCAAGCCACGCGGTGCGACCACCTGAGCACGTCGGAGGGTTTGACCAGGCAGGCGCCGTCGGGCACCCGCGCGTCGCTCCACACGTCCAGCCGGGGGAACACGCTGACCCCGCGCAGGTGGACGCCCGCGTGCACGCTGACCTCGTCTCCGAGCGCGCAGAACTCCTCGAGCACCGCTCCCGCCCGGATCTCCACCGCCGTCCCGATGACCGAGTCGCTCAGCCGGGCACGCGGGCCCACGATGCTGTGCTCGCCGCAGGCGACCCCGTGCAACCGGGCCCCCTCCCCGATGTCCACACCGTCGGCCACGTCGGAGTGGGCCAGCACGACGCCGGGCCCGATCTCCACGTCCCTGCCGATCCGCACGCCGGGCCCGATGCGCACGACGCCGTCGCGGATCTTCTCGGCGAGCGAGCGGCCCGACACCTCGTCCTTGAGGTCCAGGCTGCTCTCGTGGATGCGCACGCCGCCGCCCTGGCCGGTGGCCGGCCACATCCGCGCGCTGATGGCCGGGTACTCGTCGCGCAGGACCTCCCGCATGGTGCGCAGGAAGTCCTCGGGGGTGCCGAGGTCGCCGAACCTGGCGATCGGGTGGGAGGCCACCCGCGAGCCCGCCGAGATCAGGTACGGCAGCAGGTCGCCTCCCCAGTCGAGCCGGCGCAGGCCCAGCTCGGCCAGGGCCGGCCGCCGGGCCGCCATCCGCAGCGCCTGGCAGTCGATGAGGTACATCCCGGCGTTGGTCTCCAGGGCGCCGCCGCGCGCGAGCCGTTCCGCCGACTCCATGGACGGCTTCTCGGCGAACCGGGTGACGATGCCGTCCCCGCCGCTGACCAGCACACCGTACTTGCCCGCCGCCTCGGCGGGCGAGCGCGGCACGGTCGCGACGGTGACCGAGGCGCCGGTCTCCCGGTGCCGCCGGACCATCGCGGCCAGGTCGAAGTCGAAGACCGAGTCGGTGGGGAAGACCAGCGCGAGGCCGTTGAGGTCCCAGTGGTCCAGGCAGCGCAGGGTCGCGTGGCCCGAGCCGGTGTTGGCGGGGTCGAACCGGGGCCGCGAGTAGTGGACCGAGACGCCTAGCCGCGCGCCGTCGCCGAGGATGGCCTTGGTCTGGCACCGGTTCTCGCTGCCGTTGGCCGCCACCCTGAAGTCGGTCACGCCCTGGGCGCGCAGCAGCTCCACCGCCCATTCGACCAGGCTGCGCCCCACCAGGCGCATGGCGGCCTTGCTGCGCAGGTAGTCGGGGGTGGTGAGGGTCAGCGGCCGTGCCCTGATCCCCTTGCCGCCGACCAGCGCGATCCCCCGCACGGGGGGCCTCATGCCGCACCGTCGAGCACGGCGGAGTTGATCCTCTGGTAGCCGGTGACCAGCGCGTGCCCGGGGTGGGCGGTGACGAAGAGCTGCTCGCCGGCCAGCTCGGCCATCTCCGGCACGTACGGCAGGACGGCGGTGACCGGGGAGCCGTAGGCGGTCTCCGCCTTCAGCACCAGGTCGTCGTCCGAGGTCGCGTCGGGCACCATGTTCACCACGAGGGCCCGCCGCACGCAGCCGACCCGGTCGGCCAGCGCGACGCTCTCCGCGGCGCCCGCGAGGTCGAGCCGGTCCGCGCGGGTCACGATGACCAGCGCGTCGGAGCTGGCCACGGCCATCACCGTCTCGGTGTTGATGCCCGTGTGGGTGTCCAGGAGCAGGACGTCCAGGTCCAGGCGGTCGATGAGCCGGTTGAACCCCTCGTTCAGCAGCCCCACGTCGTACCCGTTGGCCGTGATCTCGTGGATGGCCGGCAGGCCCGTCCTGGCGGGCACGATGAACAGCCCGTTGCCGGGCACGACCCGGACGGCGTCCTCGATTTCGCACCGGCCGACCAGGTAGTCGACGAGCGAGCACTTGGCGGGGCCGCCGGGGAAGCCGAACATGGTGTCCACGGCGGGTGACTGGATGTCGGCGTCCACGAGCGCGACCCGCCGCCCCTCGGCCGCCAGCAGCAGCGCCATGTTGGCCGCCATGCTGGACTTCCCGATGCCCCCCCGGTAGGAGTGCATCGTGATGATCCGGGCCATCAGGACGCCACCCGGTGAACCGTCATCATCGTGATGTCGTCCGACTGCTCCGCCGTGCCGACGAAGCCGTTCAGCGCGCTGTCCACTCGCTGGAGCAGGTCGGCGCCCGTACGGGCACCGCCGCACACTAGGTCCAGCATCCGTTCCTCCCCGAAGAACTTCCGGTCCGGCGCGCGTGCCTCGGTCACGCCGTCGGTGTAGATGAAGAGCACGTCGCCGGGGTCGAGGTGGGCGTGCCCGAGCGAGAACGCCGAGTCGCGGAGCACCCCGACCGCGGGGCCCGTCGGTTCCAGGACCACCGGCGCGCCGCCGCCGGCCCTGACCAGCACGGGCGGGTTGTGGCCGCCGTTGACGTAGACCAGGCTGCCGGTCAGCGGGTCCAGCACCGCGAAGAACATGGTCGCGAAGTAGCCCTGCCGCAGGTGGTTGCGCGTGAGGTAGTCGTTGGTGCCGACGACCGCGTTGAGCAGCGGGGTGGCGCCGACCACCGGCACCGTGCGGCCGTCCTCGCCGGCCATCAGGTCGACGGCCATCAGGCTCTGGGTGCCGCTCTGCTCGGCGGTGTGCCGCAGCAGGCTGCGGATCAGCGCCATGAACAGCGCGGCGCCCACGCCCTTGTCGCACACGTCGGCCACCACCAGCCCGAGCCGGCGGCGGTTGACCAGCTCGAACACGTCGTAGAAGTCGCCGGCGACCGTGCGCGCCGGGCGGTACCGCACGTCGATCCCCCAGCCGTCGGGCGTCGGCAGGGAGTCCGGCAGGAAGCCGAGCTGGATCTCCCTGCCGATCTCCAGCTCCCGCTCGTAGCGGTGCAGGTCGGCCTGGGTCTCGATGTGGCGGAGCGTGCGCCCCAGCTCGGCGCGGACGTAGCAGCTTCGCAGCCGGGTGCGGACCAGTGAGGTGAGGAACGGCGGGACCAGGTAGTCCAGCCCGCCCCGGATGTGCCGTTCGAGGGCCCCGAAGTCGGTCTCGGTGTACGCGAGCATCTCGGGGTGGCGCCCCTCGTCGTCCAGCCGCCTGGCGACGGCGCGGACGATGTTGGGCGGCACCTCGGCCGAGACCAGCAGGACGTCCAGCGGGGGCATCCGTTCGGCCGCGAGCACGTCGGCCGGCGAGCGGATCTGGACGGTGGTCCCCGCCTCTTCGAGCGCCTGCCGCAGCCGCGGGGGCAGTGTGGGGCTGTCGTCCAGGACTAGTACGCCGGTCTGCGTCATGTCGCTCCATCCCTGAGGATCCGCAGCGTGCTGATGTTGCGTCCGGCCACCCGTTCGTAGGTGAAACCGTCCAGGGCGGTCAGCGCGAGGAACACGCCGAGGCCGCCGATGCGGCGCTGCGCGACCGGGATGTCCTGGTCGGGCCGCTGGAGCCCGGCCCGGGGATCGAACGGCCGCGCCTCGTCCTCGAACCTGATCCAGACGGCCTCGTCCTCAACACCCCCCTCCACGGCGAGCACGCCCCCGGTCTCCCGGTAGCCGTGGACGACGATGTTGGTCGCCAGCTCGTCGGCCGCCAGCCGCAGCCGGTGGGCGCGGGGGGCGGGCAGTCCCGCGCGCTCGGCGAGCGCCAGGACGTAACCCGCCACCTCGTCGAGCGCTTCGAGTGACGCGGGGATCCGGGGCACGGTTCCTCGCTAACCGGTCATCTCGAAGCTGTGGTCGAGCCCGGCCATCCGGATGACCCGGATGACCGGCTCGGTCGCGCCGGTGATCTCGATGACGATGTCCTCGCCCAGCTTCTGCCGCGCGAACACCAGGGCCCGCAGGCCCGCGCTCGCGATGTAGGTCAGCTCGGCGGCCTGGATGACCACGCGCCCGGCGCCGGTCGCGGCGGCGTCGTCGATGGCCTCGTGGAACTCGGGCGCCGTCGAGGCGTCGAGCTCGCCGGCGAGGCGGATGGTCGCGATGTCCGCGTTCGTACTGAGGGTTGCGGTGAATGCCACGGGGGCCTCCTGGTCGTGGGAACCGGTCCGTTCACCGGAGCCGGTGGGGTCGTGCGCGCCGGTCTAGGCGGTGGAGCCGGTGAGGATCACGACCGAGCGCGGCCCGATGTGGTGGCGCCGCCCGCCGACCCGCCGCTCGGCGGTGCCGCCGGGGTCGGCGGTGTCGGCGAAGACCCGCCACACGGCGCCGCCGGAGAGTTCGGGCAGCTCCAGGTCGTGGCCCTCCCAGTGGGAGTTCATCGCCACGTACACGTGGTCCCTGCCGCCGGAGGCGTCGCGCCCGCAGCGCATCACCGCGAGCAGCCTGCTGCCCGGCGACCAGTCCGGTTCCCACGGCCGCACGCCGTGCCAGCTCACGTCCGGCAGGCCGACCCCGGCGGAGTCGACGCCGAGCGGGTGCCTGGCCTCCCGCAGGATCGGGTGGTCCCGCCGGAACGCGATCATGCTCTGGGCGAACCTGAGCAGTTCGGCGTTGGCCGTGACCAGGTCCCAGTCGAACCACGACAGCTCGTTGTCCTGGCAGTAGGTGTTGTTGTTGCCGAGCTGGGTGCGGCCGACCTCGTCGCCGGCGAGCAGCATGGGGACGCCCTGGCTGGTGAGCAGGATGGCCAGGGCGTTCTTCATCTGCCGCGTCCGCAGCGCGTTGACCTCGGGGTCGTCGGTCGGCCCCTCGGCGCCGCAGTTCCAGCTGTTGTTGTCGTTGGCGCCGTCGGCGTTGCCCTCGCCGTTGGCGTCGTTGCGCTTGTCGTTGTAGGACACCAGGTCGTTGAGGGTGAAGCCGTCGTGCGCGGTGATGAAGTTGACCGACGCGGTGGGGCCGCGCCCGCCGTACAGGTCGGGCGAGCCCACGATCCTTGCGGCAAGTTCCCCGACGGTGCCCTCGTCTCCTTTGACGAACCTGCGCACGACGTCGCGGTACTTGCCGTTCCACTCCGCCCAGCGGCCGTAGTTGGGGAAGTGGCCGACCTGGTACAGGCCTCCGGCGTCCCACGCCTCGGCGATGAGCTTGCTGTGCCGCAGGATGGGGTCGTAGGCGAGCTGTTCCAGCAGCGGCGGGTTGGGCAGCGGGCTGCCGTCGGGGCCGCGGTCGAGGATCGCGGCCAGGTCGAAGCGGAACCCGTCGACGTGGTACTCCGACACCCAGTAGCGCAGGCAGGCGAGCACGAAGTCGCGCACCACGGGGTGGTTGCAGTTGACGGTGTTCCCGGTGCCGCTGAAGTTGTAGTAGTACCCCTCGGGGGTGAGCATGTAGTAGGTGGCGTTGTCCAGGCCCTTGAAGGAGATCGTCGGCCCCTGCTCGTTGCCTTCGGCGGTGTGGTTGAACACCACGTCGAGGATGACCTCGATGCCCGCCTTGTGCAGGTCCTTGACCAGGGCCTTGAACTCGTCGGCCTGCATGCCGTACCGCCCGGTGGCCGCGTACCCGGCCTTGGGGGCGAGGAACCCGATGGTGTTGTAGCCCCAGTAGTTGTACAGGCGCTCCCCGGTGCCGGGGTTGACGCGCGAGTTGTCGAACTCGTCGAACTCGAAGATCGGCATCAGTTCGACGCAGTTGACCCCGAGCTCCCGCAGGTAGGGGATCTTCTCCCGGAGCCCGGCGTAGGTCCCCGGGGCCGACACCCCCGAGGAGGGGTGCCGGGTGAAGCCGCGGACGTGCGTCTCGTAGATGACGAGTTCCTCGGTGGGGGTGCCGAGCGGGGCGTCGTCCTCCCAGTCGAAGTCCTCCAGGGCGATCACGGCCCGGTACTGGTAGGGGTTGCTCCAGTCGGGCGGCACCCCCCAGGTGTCGCGCCCGGACAGCAGCCGGGCGTGCGGGTCGGTGAGGATGCCGGCGGCGTCGAACCTGTCGCCCTTGGCCGGGTCGTACGGGCCGTCGGCGCGGAAGCCGTACTCCAGGTTCTCCGGGTCGAGCCCGAAGACGGTCATCGCGAAGACGCTCCCGATCCGGTACTCGGGGGGGAACCGCAGCTCCTCCATCGGCTTGTCCGCGCCGCGCTCGAACAGCACCAGCGTCATGGAGGTGGCGCGGTCGGAGAACACCGAGAAGGTGACCCCGCCGGGCACCACGTGCGCGCCGTAGGGGAAGGGCCTGCCGTGGCTGACGCGGTACCCGTCGATCTGCCGCGTCGGGAAGGAGTCGATGCGTTCGGCGGTCATGGCCGTACGCCGCCCATCGCGGTCTCGGCGTCGTCGCCGATCTCGAAGAAGTCGAGGAACCCGGTGGCCGACATCACGAATCTGACCTCCTCCGACAGGCCGACCAGGACGATCTTGGCGTCGGCGGCCTGGGCCCGCCGGTAGAGGAGCAGCAGCATCCGCAGCCCGGCGCTGGACACGTACGGCACGCCGGTGAAGTCGATGAGCAGCCTCCCGGTGTCGCCGGCCAGCGGGAGGATGCGGTCCTGCACCCCGGGCGCGCTGTTGCTGGTGATCTCCCCGTCGAGGCGCACCAGGGTGATCCCGTCGGCGCTCCGCGTGGTGACGTTGACGCTCATCGCGTGGCCTCCACTTTGACCTTGACCTTGACCCGGCCGGTCGCCTCGGGGAGGTGGACGGTGAGGGCCTCGGCGTCGTAGTCCTGGTACGGCTCGCCGTCGATCTCCACCGAGGCGATCCTGATGGAGCCGGGGGGCAGCAGGTCGGGCGAGACGTGCAGGGTGCGGCCGGCGAAGCCGTCCGGGTCGGGCTTGAAGTACAGGTCCAGCGACTTGCCGTTGATGAGCAGGTTGTTGTAGACGGCGGACAGGTAGCACAGCTCGGACGAGTGGTACATGCTCATCGAGTGGCTGCCCTTGAACCGCTCGGTGCCGAGCAGGTACGGCAGGCCGCTGGCCAGCACGTTGAAGTACACCGCCCCCTCGTCGTGGTCGAGGAAGAAGGCGTTGTAGAACGACTCAGCGCCGCGCGCCTCGTCGCGGAAGCGCTCCTGACCGGTGGTGCCGAAGAGGATCAGGTAGGCCAGGATCGCCTGCTCCTGCTGCCACCAGGCCTTGCGGTCGTGCCAGACGAACCGGTAGCGGTCCTCGCCCTCGCGGCGGGCCCGCTCCACGACGTCGTACCAGCCGCCGCGCTGCCGGTCGCTGCCGATCGGGGGCATGATGTCGCCGATGTGCGCGGCCAGTTCGGAGTACTCGGCTTTGGGCTTGAGCGAGTTCATCCGCATGAGGTTCCACGCGATCTTGAGGTTGTGCCCGACCACGGCGCGGTTCTGCTGCCAGCCGTGCGTGGTGTCGTGCGACCAGTCCCGGTGGAAGCGCTCCTGGACGAACGGGCTGTTCTTGTCGTCGGGGAAGTGCTCCACGATGGTGTCGAAGGTGTACTCCAGGAACTTGGCGTAGGCGGGGTCGCCGGTGGCCAGGTACAGGTTGATGAGGTACGCGGGGGCGTGGTCGCCGACCGAGTTCCAGTTCTTCCTGGCCCGGTTCTCGCCCAGGGACTCGTGGTCGGCGCTGAACAGGATCGGGTCGATGTGCGAGAAGTAGCCGCCGCCCTCGCGGTCCAGGAAGAACCGGTCGAACAGCCGCAGGGTGGCGTCCGCGTCGCTCTTGATCCTCGGGTCGCCGGTGACCCGGTAGGTCTGGATCGGGCCGGCGAGCGCGTAGATCTGCTCGTACATCGGGATGGCGTCGTAGTCGTCGGAGAACTCCGAGGTGAACAGCTTGCGCTCGATGTCGCCGTCCTTGCGCAGGCCGTGGTACCAGTACACGATGTCCTCGTCGGTGTCGACGAAGCGCAGGTGCGACCGCAGGTACTCGGTGCCCCGCTCGGCGACCTCCAGGTAGGTGTCGTCACCGGTCAGCATGTACGCCGACGCCATGCCGTACACCAGCCGGGAGATCGTGTCGGTCTCCTGCACGTGGCTGCCGGTCTTCTCGCCGCCCAGCCGCAGCAGCGTGCGGTACTCGGAGAAGTCGACCGGCCCGTCGCCGAACTGCGCCTTGCGGTAGAAGGCGGCGATCTCCTCGAGCTGGTGGATCCACCAGCCGGACTCCTCGAAGCGGAAGTCGCCCGGGCGCCTGCCGAGGAAGATGATCCGCTTGGCGTCGAAGATCTGGCCCTCGCCCTTGGGGTAGAAGACCCCGTAGGCGAACAGGAACCGGCCGGGCGTGAGCATCGCGTCGATTTGCCCGGAGGCGTCGGTGTACGGCTCGCCGAGGTTGCGCATCAGCTCGGCGCTCGGCTCGCCGTCCACCGACACGGCGAACTGGCGGCCGTCAGCGGTGGACACGGTGGCGGTCTTGGCCTGCCTGTCGTAGGCGGTGACCTGACCGGCGATCGTGTCGGAGAAGGTGAAGTTCACGGGGTTCCACCCTTCTGTGCGACCAGGTCCTTCTGCGAGGACGGGTCCATCTGGGAGAGCAGGCCGTTCGGGGCGAGGTCCTTGCGGGCGAGCAGTTCGACGAGGGTCCTGGCGAACAGGTGGCAGTGCTGGCCGGACCGGCCGGTCACCAGGTCGCCGTCGACGACCACGTCCTCGTCGACGTATTCGGCGCCCATGTTCCGCACGTCGCCGACCAGGTTGTTGTGGCAGACGATCTTGCGGCCCCGCACGGTGTACGGGATGGAGGAGGCCAGCCACATGCCGTGGCAGATGATCCCCTTGATGACAGCGGGGTGTTCGAAGGCGCGGCGCAGGAAGTCGGTGGCGGGGGCGAGCCGGTTGACGTCCTCGGTGTAGCGCAGCCGGTCCGACACCATGCCCGAGGGCACGATGACCGCGTCGTAGCCGGCCGGGTCGACGTGCTCCAGGCTCTTGGAGACGGCGAAGGGCGCCCGGTACTCGTGGCCGGTGAAGGTGATGGACTCCTGGCCCCAGAGCCGGGTCAGGAAGTCGAGGGTCACGCCCTCCTCGGCGAACCTGCGCTGGTAGTAGAAGATCTCGGGCTCGTAGAAGTCGCTCTCCATGAGGATCGCGACGCGCGCGTTGACCACGGGCTACTCCGTGTCGAGGTCGATGAGGAAGGGCCTGTCGTCCAGCAGCATCCGCTCGACCGCCTCGTCGACCTGGCCGTGCTTCTCGACGCGCATCGCCTCGACGCCCATGCCTTTGGCGATGTCGACGAAGCCGAGGTCGGGGTGGGCCAGGTTGAACGAGCGGGGGAAGGCGTGCAGGGGGATGTCCCGTTCGCGCCAGTACTGCTCGATGTTGAGGTCGAGCAGCCGGTAGCTGCGGTTGTTGCAGACGACGAACTTGGCGCCGACGCCCTCGCGCACCGCGGTGGCCAGCGCCTGGATGGTGTACATGCTCCCGCCGTCGCCGGTGAACGCGACGACGGTCTTGCCCGGGTGCGCGAGCTTGATGCCGATGGCGCCGGGGATCCCGACGCCGAGCGAGCCGCCGCGGGTCTGGAACCAGTGCCCGGGCAGCCGGGGCGGCAGGTAGGTGCCGAGGACCCCGGCGGCGGTCAGGCCCTCGTCGAAGACCATCAGGTCCTCGGGCGCGCGCTCGGCGAGCCGCTGGGCGAAGGCGGCGAGCAGCGAGTCGTCGCCGGTGCCGCCGCCGGTCCGTTCGGCGCCGCGCCGTAGCCGCAGGGCGGCGGCGTCCCGGTCCCCGGGGCTCATCGACCGGGCCAGCTCGCCTTCGAGCGCGGCCAGCGTGGCCTTGGGGTCGGCCATCAGGCCGAGCGTCACCGGGTGGTTCTTGGCGATCTCGTACGCGTTCAGGTCGATGTGCACGATGCGGGCGTCCGGCCTGAAGGGCGTGACCAGGTCGGGGAAGACCTCGGGGAACAGGTAGGTGCCGACGACCAGGACCGCGTCGGCCTTCTCCACCACGGCCCGGCTGACCTCGCCGAACATGTGGCCGAGCTGGCCGCGGAACAGGGGGTGGCGGCCGTCCATGCACATCTCCGACAGCTCCACCCCCCACACGTCGGCGCCGAGCAGTTCGGCGACGCGGGTCAGTTCCTCCTGGGCGCCGGAGGCGGCGATGCCGTCGCCCATCAGGATCAGCGGGCTCTCGGCGCCCGCGAGCAGCGCCGCCGCCGACCTGACCAGTTCGGGGACCGGCGCGCAGGCGGTGTGCGGGATCACGGACGGCTGGGCCGGCTCGTCGTTGGGCCGGTCGAGCACGTCCAGCGGGAGCGCCACGAACACGGGGCCGCGCGGCGGCGTCATGGCGATCTTGACGGCGCGGCGCAGCACGCGCAGCACCGACGAGGGGTCGGTGACCCGGGTGGCGTGCTTGGTGACCGGCCGCGCCATGGCCACCAGGTCGGCCGCCATCTGGGCGTCCATGGCCTCGTAGCGGACGCCGGACTCGCCGGCGATGACCACCAGCGGCGTGTGGCCGCGCTTGGCCTGGTAGAGCATGCCGATGCCGTTGCCGAGGCCGACCCCGCTGTGCAGCTGGACCAGCGCCGGGCCGCCGGTGGCGCGGGCGTACCCGTCGGCGACGCCCACCGCCACCGTCTCCTGCAGGGTCAGGATGTAGCGGAAGTCGTCGTACTTCTCCAGCGCGTCGAGGAAACCCTGCTCGACCGTGCCCGGGTTCCCGAACATGTGCGTGATGCCGTCGGCGAGGAACTGCTCGATGATCGCCTCGTTGCCGCGTCTGGTCACGTCCTGCTCACCAGCCGAAACGGCGCAGGCCGTCTTCGAGTGCCTCGACGATCTTCTGTCCGGTGAGGAAGGAGTCGGGCGTCGAGCGGCCCGTGATGAACGGGTAGTCGACGATGACCGAGGTCTCCTTGCCGAAGTTGCCGTGGTAGCGGCCCTCGGGTCCGGTGGCGTCGCGCAGGATGTACTCCAGCGGGTACGGCGGCGGGCCCATGTTGAAGTCGGTGCCGAGGAAGCCGGTACCGTCCTTGTAGTCGTACTCCTTGCAGTGGCCGGTGACGTGTTTGCCCCAGATGATGCTCTTGCGGTCCTCCCAGTCGCGGGCGAAGGCCAGACAGGCCACGCCGTAGCACTCGGCGGCGACCGGCTTGCCGGCCCGCAGGAAGGACAGGATCAGCGCGTGCACGCGCTCATTGTTGGCCAGGTCGACGATCGGCCCGCTGCCGCCGACGATCAGGATCGCGTCGTAGGCCTCGATCTGCGTCTCGACCGAGGCCACCGCGCGGTGGTAGGCCTCCAGCCCGCGCAGGTAGCCGGGGTCGGCGGTGTAGGGGCGCTCGGGCAGCCACCCGGAGATGTCGAGGGGCTGGGCGAGCCGGCCCGACTCGTCCAGCTCGCGGGTCAGTTTGGCGACCTCGGGCGAGGTGACGCCCCGGCCGAGCGGCGGGTCGACGTAGTCGGAGTCCATGCTGGGCGGCAGCGCGTAGGGGCGCTTGCCGGTGGGGGTGGCGAAGACGACCTCGTAGCCCCGCTGGTCGAACTGCGTCAGCGGGCCGAGCAGTTCCTCGCCCCAGTAACCGTGCTCGGAGAGAACGACAAGGATCTTCTTGCTCATGGCTTCTCCTGCGGGCCGATGATCCAGTCCTCCCTGGCCGTCAGCGAGAACACGTGCGCGGGGTCGGCGACGGCGTCGAGCGCCGGCCGCACCCTTTCTGCGTAGTAGGGCGAGGCCAGCGCCTCGCGGAGGGCGTCGAGGTCGTCGAACCAGATCTGCTCGACGCTGTCGAAGGCCGCCTCGCCGAAGGTGTAGTAGCCGTCCCTGGTGTGGGCGTGCACGTGGCGGCGCAGCCCGGGCAGCCCGCTGACCTCGGGGGCGTAGTTCCCCAGGGTCTGACGGCGGTGGTCGCCGAGCGACAGGCCGGGCCTGCGCTTGATCAGCGTCGTCATCTTGACCCAGGACGGGGAGGTGTCGGTGAGCGGCGGTCCCGGGACGATCTCGTGCGCGTCGGTGTCCAGGACGATGGTCATCCAGAAGGCGGCCCAGTTGGGCTCGTCGAGCCTGGCCCCCTGGAGGAACTCCTCGGTCTGCAGGGAGGCGAGCTGCTCCTCCTCGTTGGCGAGCCAGATCTCCGCGATCCCCTGGTGCGGGAGCGACGGCCGGCCGAGGTCGCCGTCGAAGGGCACCCGCGAGTCGATGAGGTAGCGCCGGATCTGCGGGATCTTGGCGGCGAACTTCACCGCGTGGACGTGCACCCAGTAGTCCTGGAACTCCTCGGGGGTCATGCCCGGCTTGGGGGCCGCCAGGATGTACTGATGGATCATGGAATCTCCTTTGCCGGAGAGGATCTTGGAATTGAGCATCGCAGCGTAAATCGGGGAGCGTCAAAGGACATGTCGCGACTTCTCGACTTCGCCCCTAAAAACCGTCATTTAAGTCAAGTCGCGTGGTATTCCCGAAATATCGGTTTATCCTCGGGGCGCTCCGGGCGATCGCCCAACTGACAAAGTGCCCGGCGAAAAAGGCGCCCTTATGGCGACCGGGAGCGGCCGGCCCTACTGTCCACCTCAACGGATGCCTTACCGAAAGGTGGCACATGAAAGGCGAGCTGACCGCCGCGGTACGCCGCGGTGCCATGGACGAGATCCACGCCCTCCTCCAGGCCGGCGCCGATCCCTCCGAACGCGACCCCGACACCGGACTCACCGTTCTGATGATCGCCGCAGGCCTGGCCGACGCGCCCGCGGTGCGAGCACTGCTCGCCGCGGGCGCCGACGTCCTCACCACCGACACCGGCGCCGGCGCGACCGCCGTGCACAAGGCCTGCCAGGGCGGCAGCGCCGAGGTGGTCCGCGCCCTGCTCGACGCCGGCGCCTTCGTGGACGCGGTGGCCGCGACCACCGGCCACACCCCGCTCATGGACGCCCTGTGGTTCAAGTGGCCCGAGATCGTCGACGTGCTGCTCGGCCACGGCGCGGGCCTGAACCTGTCCACGCACTACGGCTTCTCGCTGAAGGAGCACTTCGACTACGAGCTCAACGTCAACACCTTCGGCAAGGAACGGCTCGTCGAGTCCGACAAGCTGCTCCGCGCCCGCGAGGAGGCCGACGAGGCGGCGGCGCACGGACACGCGCTGATGAACGCCGTCACCTCGGGCGACGTGGCCGCCGTGCGCGCGCTGCTCGGCTCCGGGTTCCCCGTCGACCTGCGCTGGCCGCTAGTCAACGGGTTCAACGACGCGCACACCGCCCTGCTGGTGGCGTGCCGCGACGGGCACACCGAGATCGTCGAGGCGCTCCTGTCCGCCGGGGCCGACGTCAACGCCGTCGAGCCCACCTTCGGCGCCGTCCCGCTGCACAAGGCGGTCTACAACGGGCACGTCGAGATCACCCGGCTGCTCGTCACCCGCCCCGGCATCGACCTCGGGTTCCAGGGCGCGACCAACGGCTACAGCCCGCTGCACGACTCGCTGTGGCACGGCTACGCCGAATGCGCGCGGCTCCTCGTCCAGGCGGGCGCGCCGCTCGACCTGGTCGGGCACGACGGCAAGACCCCCCGTGACCTCGCCGAAGAGGTCCTGGGCGCAGACCACGAAGTGACCCTGCTCATCGCGGGAGGCGACAATGATCGAAACTGAGGCACTCGTCGTCGGCAGCGGGTTCGGCGGCGCCGTCGCCGCCCTGCGGCTCGGAGAGGCCGGCGTCCAGACCGTCGTCCTGGAGCGCGGGCGCCGCTGGCCGGTCACCGACGCCCACGACACCTTCGCCACCTACGGCGCCCCCGACGGGCGGGCCGCGTGGCTCAGCCCGGTCACCGTGGCCCCCGCCCAGGAGGGCCTGCCGATCGACGTGTACGCGGGGGTGCTCGAACGCGTCAAGGGCAACGGCGTCGACGTGCTCACCGGCGTCGGCGTGGGCGGCGGCTCGCTGGTGTACAACACCGTCCTGTACCAGCCGAGGCGCGACCTGTTCGCCCGCGCGTTCCCCGCCTGGCTCGACTACGACGAGCTGGACGACGTGTGGTGGCCCAAGGTCCGCGAGGCCGTGGGCGTGGCCGAGATGCCCGCCGACGTGCTGGCCCACGAGCACTACCGGGGCCAGCGGGTCCTGCTGGAGGAGGCCGGCGCCGCCGGCATCCCGGCCCGGCTGTTCGAGCTCGGCCTCGACTGGGACGTCATCCGCGCCGAGCTCGCCGGCACCATTCCCCCCTCGCTGATCGCCGGCGAGATCTGGTACGGCTCCAACAGCGGCGCCAAGCGCAGCCTCGACCGCACCTACCTGGCGCGGGCGGAGGCCACCGGCCACGTCGAGGTGCTGCCGCTGCACGTCGTCACCGACGTGCGCGAGAACGGCACCGGCTACGTGGTGGCCTTCAACGAGATCGACGACAACGGCAGGGTGCTGGCGCGGCGCGAGTTCCACACCCGCCACCTCTTCCTCGCCGCCGGCTCGGTGGGCACCAGCAAGCTGCTGGTGCGCGCCCGCGAGACCGGCGCGCTTCCCAAGCTGGCCGAGTCCGTCGGCACCCGATGGGGCGCCAACGGCGATCTGGTGATCATCCGGAGCGGCCTGCCGCCGACCGGGCCGAGCGAGGGCGGCCCGGCCGGCGCCGTACTGGAGGACCTGGACAACCCGGTGGCGCCCATCGCGATGGCCGCCATGCCCGTGCCGCAGGCCGGCATGCCCGAGGGCTTCATGGGCCTCATCGGCATGGGCCTCGGCCCGCCCAAGGGCACGTTCGGCTACGACGGCCGCACCGACTCGGTGAGCCTCACCTGGCCCTCCGGCGACCCCGAGGTCACCGTCATCGCCGACGGCGCCCGCTCGACGTTCGAACGCCTCGGCACCGGCAAGGTCGAGGCCATCGACCCCGGCACCACCGGCCACCCCTGCGGCGGCGTCCCCCTCGGCATGGCGACCGACGAGTACGGCAGGGTCAACGGCTACCCCGGGCTGTACGTCGTCGACGGCGCCCTGGTGCCCGGCGGCAGCGCCGCGTGCACCAACCCGGCGCTCACCATCGGCGCGCTCGCCGAGCGGGCCATGGCCTCGATCGTCCCCGACATCGTGGAGGGATAGGCACCGATGAGCTCACCAACGCAGGCGGCCCTGGTCACCGGAGGCTCCAGCGGCATCGGCCTGGCCGTCGCCGCGGCGCTGGCCGCGCGCGGGTACGCGGTGACGGTGCTCGGCCGCGACCCCGCGAGGCTCGCCAGGGCCGGGGGCCGGCTCGGGTCGGGCACCCACACCGTCGTCGCCGACGTCGCCGACCCAGGCGCCGCCCAGACCGCGGTCGCCTCGCACATCCAGCGCTGGGGCCGGCTCGACGTGCTGGTCAACAGCGCGGGCGTGCTGGCGGCCGGGCCGCTGGACTCCTACAGCGAGGCCACCGTGGCCGAGGTGCTGGACGTCGACCTGCGCGCCACGATCCTGTTCTGCCAGGCGGCCCTGCCGTACCTGCGCAAGGCCTCGCGCGGAGGGCGGCCGGTGATCGCCAACATCGCCTCGGTCTCGGGCAAGCGGGCCGACCCGGGGTTCTCCCTGTACTGCGCGGCGAAGTTCGGCGTCGTCGGCTTCACCGCGGCCCTGCACCAGGAGCTGCGCGGGGAGGGCGTGGCCGCGTGCGCGATCTGCCCGGGGCTCGTCGACACGCCGATGGCCGACTGGGCGCGTTCCTGGGCCCCGTCGTCCTCGATGCTCCGTCCCGAGGACGTGGCCGGAGCGGTCCTGCGTGTGATCGACATGCCCGCCGGGCACGTACCCGCCGAACTGGTCCTGTAGGAAGCCCGCCGAGCCCGCCGGCCCGGCGGGCTCGTTCTCCCGTAGGAGGTCTGTGAGCACCGCCCGCACACCCAGGCTCAGGCATCTCTCGGGCGCCACCATGGAGACGCACGCGTCGTGGCTGGAGTTGTTCTTCGACCTGGTCTTCGTCGTCGCGGTCTCCGAACTGGCCCGCATGCTGCGCGGCGACCTGACCGCGCACGGGTTCCTGGTGTTCCTCGCGCTCTTCGTCCCGGTGTGGTGGGTGTGGATGAGCTTCGCCTACTACGCCGACCTGTTCGAGAGCGACGCGACGGTCTTCAGGATCGCCCTGCTGGCCGGCATGTTCGGCTCCCTGACGCTCGCCGGGACGATCGGCGTCGCGACCGGCCCCTCGACCGGGGCCGGTCTCGGCGGTCCGCGGGGCTTCGCGCTGGCCAACGCCGGGCTCCAGGCCATCCTGGTCGGCCTGTACGCGTACGCCCGCCGCTCCGCGCCGGAGAACGCGGCGCTCCGCCAGCTCTGCGGCATCTACGTGGCGGGGTTCGGCGGCGGCGGGGTGCTGTGGCTGGTCTCGGTGGCCGTCCCCGCGCCCTGGCACCTCGGCCTGTGGGGGCTGGCGCTGGCGGTCGAGATCGCCACGCCGTTCCTCGCCTACCTGACGGTGTCCGCGCCGCCCGCGCACGCCTCCCACCTGCCCGAACGGCTCGGCCTTTTCACCCTCATCGTGCTCGGCGAGTCGGTGCTCGCGGTCGCCTGGGGGGCGCGGGGCACCGGCTGGACCCCGGCCGCGTTCCCCGTCGCGTTCTTCGCGTTCGTGATCGCCGCGTGCCTGTGGTGGGTCTACTTCGAGCACGTCGACCACCGTGTCATCATCGACGCGCTGACCAGCGGGCGCTCGACGCTCGTGCGCGGGTTCGCCTACGGCTACGGCCACCTGCTCATCTTCGCCGGGCTGGCCTCCACCGCCGTCGGCTCTGAGGTCCTCATCGAGCACGCCTCCGACGCGCATCTGCCCGCCGGCGCGGGCCTCGCCCTGTCCGGCGGGGCCGCCGCCTTCCTGCTCGCGACCACGGCCGCGCACCTGGTGATCCGGCGCCCGCTCAGCGGGCGGCTGCTGACCGCCCGCGTCACGGCCGCGTTCAGCGCGCTGGCGCTCGGCGCGGAGTCGGGCGGCCTGTCCGCGCTCACCGTGACCGCCGCCCTCGCCGCCGTCCTCACCCTGCTCACCTGGGCGGAGATCCGCTACCGGCCGCGACGGGAACCGCTCGCGGATCCGCGTCCGGCGCCGGCTCATCCGCCGCCCGCCCGGGCAGCCGCACCAGGAAGCGGGTGTCCCCCGGGCACGAGCGCACCGTGATCGACCCGCGGTGGCGCCTGGTCACGATGCGGTGGGTGAGGTGCAGGCCGAGCCCGGTGCCCGAGCCGATGTCCTTGGTCGTGAAGAACGGCTCGAACACGCGCGGCAGCACCGCGGGGTCGATCCCTGGGCCGGTGTCGGCGATCTCGACCACGACGCAGGTGCCCTCGCCGCGCGCGCTGATCCGCAGCCGCCCGCCGCCCGCCATCGCGCCCGCCGCGTTGTCGATCAAATTGGTCCACACCTGGTTGAGCTCGGTCGGGTAGCCGGGGATGCGGGGCAGCGGCGTGGCGTAGTCGCGCACGACGGTGATGCCGGCGAGCTGAGGGCGGAGCATCGCCAGGGTGGCCTCCAGGCCCTCGCGGACGTCGACGTCGGACTCCGGCGCCCGGTCGAGGTTGGTGTACTCCTTGGTGTTGCGCACGATCGCCGAGACCCGCGTCCCCGCCTCGCGCACGTCGACGGCCGACGAGCGGACCCGCAGGCTCTCCGACAGGTAGCGCAGGGCGGCGGGCAGGTGGTCCTCGCGCAGCCGCCCCGCGAGGTCGGTGAGCCAGGCCACGTCCGCGCCCCGCTCGGCCAGCAGCTCGGCCAGGCAGGCCCCGTCGTCGAGCCCGTGGTCCTCGGCCCAGTCCTGCAGGCTCTCCTCCAGCCGGCTCATGCCGAGCGCGTCGCCGGGGCCCGAGCCGCGCGGGCGGGCCAGCCAGTCGCGCTGGGCGGCGTGGACGGCCGCGCGCTCCGATTCTGTCCCCGTTCGGCCCCAGGCGCCGGCCGCCTCCTCCAGCTCGGCCACGGCGTCGTCGAGCTCGCCGATGGCGCGGGTGACGGCCGCGACGGGGTTGTTGAGCTCGTGGGCGATGCCCGCCGCGAGCGTCCCGAGCGAGGCCAGCGTGGACCGGCGGCCCGCGCTCACGATCATGTCCTGCGCGCGCAGGGCGAGCACGGGGATGACCAGCTCCGACACCCTCGGCGTGCGCACCAGCATCTGCAGGAAGGAGTCGCGCTCGTACAGCGCGACGCGGCTGTGGCCGACCGAGGTGGCGGTCGCGAGGTAGGCGTCGCCGGCCAGCACGCACAGCTCGCCGGTGAAGGTGTGGGCCAGAGAGGCGCGGGTCTCGGCGCCGGGCCGGGTGGAGTGCCGGGCGAGCACCTCCTCCCTGTCGTCCACGACCTTGGATATGAGCAGCTCCCCTTCCAGGAGCACGACGAAGAACCTCGCCGGGGTCCCCTCGGTGAACAGCACCTCGCCGTCGTCGAGCTCGCGGGATCGCGCCGCCGCCGACAGCCAGCCGTACTCGTCGTCCTTGAGCCCGTGGAAGAGCGGATGCGCCCGCAACTCCCCCGCGAGCACGCTCGTGTCGCCCATGGATCGGCTCCTCTCACGCCGGGTGAAAGGGAGCGTGGCACCGGCCGCGCGGGCGGTCAAAGGACCCGGCGACACTTTGTCGGGTGTGCCGTGCCAGGGGTTCGGGGCGGCCTGGATTCGCCGGACTAAATCAGGTCCGCATCCGCATCCGGCGCGTCGTGCCTATCGTGTGGATCACTTGGCCTGTGTAGTTCCCGAACATGGAGGCCGCCGTGGCCCAATGCTCGCACGTCGCCCAGATCCGCCAGGTGGTGGCCACATCCGAGGGGTGCCAGGAGTGCCTCGCGCTGGGCCAGCGATGGGTCCACCTCCGAGAGTGCCTGAGCTGCGGGCACGTCGGATGCTGTGACTCCTCCCGAGGCCGGCACGCCACCAAGCACCACCGCGCCACCGGCCATCCGGTCGCCGGTTCCGCGGAGCCCGGCGAGAGCTGGGCGTGGTGCTACCTGGACGAGGAGGTCATCGACCAGTGACCGACGAGACCGGCCGCCCGGTGATCCTCACCGTCGACGACGACCCGCAGGTCCTGAGGGCGGTGCGGCGTGACCTGCGCACCGCCTACTCCGGCCGCTACCGCGTGCTCGGCGCCTCGTCGGGCAAGGAGGCGCTGGACATCCTGGACGCGCTCGACGACCGAGGTGACGAGCCGGCGCTGTTCATGGCCGACCAGCGGATGCCGGAGATGACCGGGGTGGAGTTCCTGCTGGAGGCCGGGGCACGGTTCCCCGACGCCCGGCGCGTGCTCCTCACCGCCTACGCCGACACCGACGCGGCGATCACCGCCATCAACCGCGTCCGCCTGCACCACTACCTGATGAAGCCGTGGGACCCGCCCGAGGAGCGCCTGTTCCCGGTGCTCGACGACCTGCTGTCCGACTGGCTGGCCGCCTACCGGCCCGCCTACCAGGGCATCAAGGTCGTCGGGTTCCCGGTCTCCCCGGCGACCCACGCGGTGCGCGACTTCCTCACCCGCAACGAGCAGCCGTTCCGGTTCCTGGACGTCGGCACCGACCCCGAGGCGCGGCTTTTGGCCGAGGGCCTCGGGGACTCCCTGCCGCTGGTGCTGTTCCCCGAGGGGGACCACCTGTCGGCGCCGACCAGCGCGCGGCTCGCCGAGCGCCTCGGCCTGTCCGCGACGGCCTCCCGCCCGCACTACGAGACCGTCATCATCGGCGCGGGCCCCGCGGGGCTGGCGGCCGGTGTGTACTCCGCCTCGGAGGGGCTGTCCACCCTGCTGGTCGACTCCGACGTCCCCGGCGGGCAGGCGGGCACCTCCAGCCTGATCGAGAACTACCTGGGCTTCCCCGCGGGGCTCTCCGGGCGCGATCTGGCCCGGCGGGCGGTCTCGCAGGTCCGCCGCTTCGGGGCGGAGCTGCTGTACCCCGTGGAGGTGACGGGCCTGCGCCGGGCCGACCCGGCGCGGATCATCACGCTGGCCGACGGCGGCGAGATCAGCGCGGAGATCGTCCTGTTGTCCATGGGCGTCTCCTACAACCGCCTCGACGTCCCCGGCGCCGACCGTTTCGCCGGCGCGGGGCTCTACTACGGCGCCGCCACGACCGAGAGCCAGTCGTGCGTCGCCCAGCACGTTTACGTCATCGGGGGCGCCAACTCGGCGGGGCAGGCGGCCATGCACTTCGCCCGGTTCGCCAGCAGGGTCACCATGCTGATCAGGGCCGGTTCCCTGGAGGCGGGGATGTCGCAGTACCTCGTGGACGAGATCCGCAGGACGCCCTCGATCGAGGTGCGCACCGGCACCCGGGTCGTGGCGCTGTCCGGCGTCGACCGCCTGGAGACCATCACCCTGGCCGACGTGGCGACCGGGGAGACCACCGAGGAGCCGGCCGGCTTCGTGTTCACCTTCATCGGCGCCCGGCCGAGGACCGCCTGGCTGGACGGCGCCGTGGAACGTGACGACCACGGGTTCGTCCTGACCGGGACCGACGTGCCGCCGGCGAGCTGGGACCTGGAACGCGAGCCCTACCTGCTGGAGACCAGCGTGCCCGGGGTCTTCGCGGCGGGCGACGTGCGCGCCCGCTCGGTCAAGCGGGTGGCGTCCGGGGTGGGCGAGGGCGCCATGGCGGTGGCCCTCGTGCACCGTTATCGCGCCAGTACATAACCCCATAAAAAGCTATATCCCAATATATTCGATGCCATTCCAGAATTCACATGATTTACACATTCCATGCCATTGCAGACAGCAGCGGACGCGGCGACAATAAGGACATGTGGGGTACATTAGCAGGAAAGGTTGCCCTTATCACCGGGGCAAGCAGCGGCATCGGAGCCGCGGCGGCGCGGGTATTCACCCGCGAAGGCGCCGCAGTGGTACTCGCGTCACGACGGGAACGGGAATTGAGCGACTTGGTCGATGAATTGACGGGAAAGGGGTTCGAGGCCGCCTACGCGGTCACCGACGTGACCCGGCCCGCCGACGTCGACCGGGCCGTCTCCACCGCCGTCCAGAACTTCGGGCGGCTCGACGTGGCCTTCAACAACGCGGGCCTCGGGGCCGAGCAGTCGCCCATGCACCTGATGGACGACACGGTCTTCGACGCGATCGTCGACGTCAACCTGCGCGGCGTCTGGAACTGCACGCGCCGCGAGATCGCCCAGATGCTGTCCGGCGGCGGCGGCGCGATCGTGAACACCAGCAGCGTCGGCGGCCTGGTCGCGACCCCCGTGGCGGCGCCCTACGTCATATCGAAGCACGCGGTCGTCGGCCTGACCCGGGCCGCCGCCGCCGAGTACGCCGCGCACGGCATCCGGGTCAACGCCATCGCCCCGGGAACGACCAGGTCGGAGATGATCGAGGCCTGGTTCGCCCTGCGGCCGGGAATCGAGGACCTCCTGCACGCGGCCACCCCGCAGGGCCGGACCGCCGAACCCGAGGAGATCGCCGAAGCCGCCGCGTGGCTGCTGAGCGACCGCGCGTCCTTCGTGACCGGCGTGACCCTGCCGGTGGACGGCGGCTACACCCTGGTCTAGCCGCCCGCGGGATCGAACCGCCTGATCTGATCACCCGGCACGATCCCCGGCAACACCAGTTTCCAGAAGTTCGTGAGCCTTTGCCGCAGATCACGCCGGCCGGACACCGCCTGCGACACGATCTGAGCCCCCGTGAACGCCGCGACCACGGTCTCGGCCACCGCGTCGATGTCGATATCCGGCAGCAGGTCGCCCTGCCGCCGCGCCCGGGCCAGGAGTTCCCTGGTCCCTTCCTGCCACATCACGTGGGTGGTGAACTCAACCCTTGAAAAGGTGCCGTGCTCGATCGCCAACCGCACGCTCGCCCTGGCGATGACGTTCGTCTGAAGCTCCCTGGCGAAGCCGTGGCTGGCGTCGATGACGACCTGGAGAGGTGAGCGGTCTCCGGACACCAGGGTCGCCAGGAGCTTCTCGTCGGCGTCCAGGATCGCCCTCGCCAGCTTCTCCTTCGAACCGAAGTGGAAGTACAGCGCCCCCTTCGTCACCCCGCAGCGCTCCAGGATCTGGGCCATGGTCGTCGCGGCGTAGCCGTACTCCTCGAAGACCTCCGCCGCACCCTCCAGGACCCGCTGCCGGGTCGCGACCGCACGCGCCTGTTTCGCCATGACGTACGAAGCTCCTCCTAAAAGAAACCGCTCGGTCGGTATTCTATCCCCTTGGGCCGCCTAGCAGGCAGGTACTGCAAAGAGGTAACGACCATGACCATGCACCAAGAACTCGATGTGACCGCCGGACCCGCGCTGTTCGAGCAGCCGGTCTCCCGCCACCTTGTCCACCGCGCGGCGGTCTCCGAGGTGATGATCACCGGCTGGCGGCCCTTCGACGAGAAGACCACCATCCTCGCGGCCCAGTGGCCGAGGACGCACAGTTTCCACCGGCCGGTCGGCGGGCGCCACGATCCGCTGCTCATCGCCGAGACCATCCGCCAGGCCGGGCTGGTCGTGAGCCACGCCGAGCTGGGCTGCCCGCTCGACCACCAGTTCCTGTTGTGGGAGCTCTCCTACGAGGCCGACCTCGGCGACCTGACCATCGGAACCGGCCCCACCAACCTGGTGCTCCGGTTCACCCGCAGCCAGGTGCGCCACCGGGGCAGGAACCTCGCGGGGCTGCGCGCCCACGTCGACCTCTACCGGGACGGGCGACTCGTGGGCATGGGCGAGGGGGCCTTCGACTGCGTGTCCCGGGCCGCCTACGACCGGTTGCGCGCCGCCGCCCGGCCCGGCGGCCCGCCCGCCCCCCTCCCCGAACCGGTGGCCCCCGCGCTCGTCGGCCGCGACCGTCCCGAGGACGTCGTGCTCGGCCCGGCCGGCCTGGACGACGCGTGGCTGCTCCGGGTGGACCCCGCCCACCCGGTGCTGTTCGACCACACGGTCGACCACGTTCCCGGGATGGCCCTGATGGAGGCCATGCGGCAGGCGGCCATGCTGCTCGTGCAGCCCGCCCCCGTCACCCCCGCGAAGCTGTACGCGTCCTTCAACCGGTACGTGGAGCTCAGAGACCCCGCGATCGTCCGCGCGCACCCCGAGGAGGTGCTGGCCTGCGGCGACGTGCCGGTGCGGGTCACCATCGAGCAGTACGGGACGACCGCGAGCAGCGGCCTGGTCGTCGCCCGGCCCCAGCGAACCGGCTGAGGACCGCGCCCGCTCCGGCCGGGGACCTCGCGCGACCCGGCCGGTGCCTCGCGCGACCCGATCCCCCGCCCGCGAGCCCTGTCGTTCCCCCGCTCCGCTGCGTCATGATGGCGGTTCGTCGAACGATCGGCAGGTGGGGCGACCATGTCATACGAGGACGTCTACGCGCGCGGCGTCACCGATCCCGGCGGCTTCTGGGGCGAGGCCGCCGGCGCCGTCACCTGGGACCGCGACCCCGCGACCGTGCTGGACGCGGGGAACGCGCCGTTCTACCGGTGGTACGCCGGCGGTGAGCTCAACACCTGCCACAACGCCCTCGACCGGCACGTCGCCGCCGGGCGCGGTGACCAGGCCGCCCTGATCCACGACAGTCCCGTCACCGGCACGACGCGCACCTACACCTACGCCGGGCTGCTCGCCGAGGTGGCACGCTTCGCCGGCGTGCTCAAGGGGCTCGGCGTCGGCAGGGGCGACCGGGTGGTCGTGTACATGCCGATGGTGCCCGAGGCGGTCGTCGCCATGCTCGCCTGCGCCCGCCTGGGCGCGGTCCACTCGGTGGTGTTCGGCGGGTTCGCCCCCCGCGAACTGGCCATGCGCATCGACGACGCCCGCCCGGTGGTCGTCGTGTCCGCCTCCTGCGGCATCGAGCCGGGCCGCGTCGTCGAGTACAAGCCGATGCTGGACGGCGCGCTCGACCTCGCCGGGCACAAGCCGGCGCGGTGCGTGATCCTGCAGCGGGAGCAGGCCCCGGCCACGATGGTGCCCGGTCGCGACCTCGACTGGGCCGAGGCGATGGCCGCCGCGGAACCGGCCGGCTGCGTGCCGGTCGCCGCCACCGACCCGCTGTACATCCTGTACACCAGCGGCACCACCGGCAAGCCGAAGGGCGTCGTGCGTGACAACGGGGGCCACGCCGTCGCCCTGCTGTGGAGCATGCGCAACGTGTTCGACGTCGCGCCCGGGGAGGTGTTCTGGGCGGCCTCCGACGTCGGCTGGGTGGTCGGCCACTCCTACATCGTGTACGGCCCCCTGCTCCTCGGCGCCACCTCCGTCCTCTACGAGGGCAAACCGGTCGGCACGCCGGACGCCGGGGCCTTCTGGCGGGTGATCGCCGACCACGGCGTGAACACGCTGTTCACCGCGCCGACCGCGTTCCGGGCGATCAAGAAGGAGGACCCCTCGGCGTCGCTCCTGGCGAAGTACGACATCTCCTCGCTCAGGACGCTGTTCCTGGCGGGCGAGCGGCTCGACCCCGACACCTACCACTGGGCCACCGACAAGCTGGGCGTCCCCGTGGTGGACAACTGGTGGCAGACCGAGACCGGCTGGCCGGTCGCCGCCAACCTGCGCGGCCTGGCGCCCATGCCCATCAAGCCCGGCTCCCCCACGGTCCCGGTGCCCGGGTACGACGTGCGGGTGCTCGACCCCGACGGCCGGGAGTGCGCGCCGGGCGAGGAGGGCGCGATCTGCCTGCGGCTGCCGCTGCCCCCGGGCACGCTGCCCACCCTCTGGCAGGACGACGAGCGCTACGTGGCCTCCTACCTGTCGGCCTACCCCGGCCACTACCTGACCGGCGACGGCGGCCACGTCGACGAGGACGGCTACCTGTTCGTCATGGGCCGCACCGACGACGTCATCAACGTCGCCGGGCACCGCCTGTCCACCGGGTCCATGGAGGCCGTGCTGGCCGGCCATCCCGCCGTCGCCGAGTGCGCGGTGATCGGCGTGGCCGACGAGCTGAAGGGGCAGGTGCCGCGCGGGCTGGTGGTGCTCAAGAGCGGCGTCGGCACCGACCACGCCGTGCTGCGCGACGAGCTGGTGCGCCTGGTCCGCGACCAGGTGGGCGCGGTGGCGAGCCTGCGGCGGGTGGACATCGTGCCGGGCCTGCCCAAGACGCGCTCGGGGAAGATCCTCCGCAAGACCATGCGCGGCATCGCCGACGGCACCGAGGGCCCGGTCCCCTCCACCATCGAGGACGCCTCCGTCCTGGACGCCCTGCGCCCGGTCCTGCGCCCTCACCCCTGACCGGCCCTCGGCCGGTGGAAGACAGGACTCCGGGTCAAGAGGACGAGGCCCTGGGGTCAGAGAGACCTTGAGGGGCGGAGCGGCGCTGGACGGCGAACGGCCCCGCACCACAGAGTGCGGGGCCGTTCGGAATCGCGTGGAGCTATGGGGATTCGAACCCCAGACCTCCTCCATGCCATGGAGGCGCGCTACCAGCTGCGCCATAGCCCCTGGTGGCACCGGGGACGGCCGGCCGGGCCGCCTCGGTACCCCTCCAGTCTATCGGAGATCGCGCCGGGGACGAACTTTTCGGCGGACCGCCCGGCCCGCCCCCGGCGGGTGGTCACCGCAGGGAGCCGGCCTTGTGGATCAGGTCGGCCAGTTCGGTGACCATGGGGTCCTCGGTCGCCTTCGCCAGGCGCTCGGCGTGCCCGGCCAGGCCGTCGAGGTCCTCGGCGAACAGCTCGTTGTCCGAATGCCGGAGCCGCTCGGCGAAGGCGGCGACCACGGCGTCCACCTGCAGCCTCGGCGAGGACGCCTCCCACAGCGCGCCGGACAGTTCCGACACCTCCACGGCGCGGCTCACCTCGGCGGGTTCGCGGCTGTCGGGGTCCTGCCAGCGGACGCTCGCCATGGCGAGCTGCCCCGAGGTCCCCGGGCGCAGCCGCACGGCGTAGAGCGCGGTGACCGCGTGGCCCGGCCCGACCTCGCCGCCGTCCTTGGAGTCGTCGCGGAAGTCCTTCTCGGCGAGCGCCCGGTTCTCGTATCCGAGGAGCCGGTAGGAGGCGACGGTGGCCGGGTTGAACACGACCTGCGCCTTGGCGTCGCGGGCCCGCAGGTCGAGGTTGGCGGGCAGCCGCTCGACGAAGATCTTGCGCGCCTCCTCGGTGGAGCTGACGTAGACCGCGGCGCCGTCGCCGTTGTCGGCGAGCTGCTCCATCAGCGCGTCCCCGTAATCCCGCCCGACGCCGACGCACAGCAGCGTGATCTGGCGGCCCGCCTGCTCCTCGACCCGGTCGAGGATGCCCTGCCAGGAGGTGTCGCCGGTGTTGGCCAGACCGTCGGAGAGCAGGATGACGCGGTTGGTCGCGACGGGCCGGAAGGCCCGCGCCGCCTGGTCGTACCCGGTGACCAGGCCGGACTCCAGGTTCGTCGAGCCCTCGACCCCGAGCGCGTCGATCGCGCGATGCAGGTCGCCGCGCCGGCTCGCGGGCGTCATCGGCAGGCGCACCCGCGCCTCGTCGCTGAAGGAGACGATCGACACCTGGTCGCCGGGGCCGAGCTGGTCCACCAGCGTGTTCAGGGCGTCGCGCACGAGGTCGATCCGGCCGGGGTCGGCCATCGAGCCGGACACGTCCACGACGAAGGTGAGGTTGGCGGGACGGCGCGCGGCGGCCTCGGCCGTCCTGGTCTGCAGGCCGACGCGCAGCAGCGCGGTCTCGTCGGCCGCCCCCCTGGCCCCGTCGATCTGCACCGCGAAGCCGTCGCCCGAGGGTTCGGCGTACCCCTGCTGGAAGGCGTTGACGAACTCCTCGGGCCGCACCCGGTCCGCTTCGGGCAGCCGCCCCTCCTTGAGCTGGCCGCGCGCGTACCCGTAGGAGGCGGTGTCCACGTCGAGGGCGAAGGTGCTCACCGTCTCGGCGGGCACGCCCTGGGAGGTGGAGCTCGCCCGCGCGCTCGGCTCGGGTTCCGACCGGGGGGCGACCGCGGTCGGGTTCGCGGCGCGCCCGTTCTCGTTCTCGTTCCCGTTGGCGGGAGCGGGCGGGTAGGCCGGCTCCCGGGCTCCGGAGGTGTCGTTCGACGACCCGCCGCAGGCGGCGAGGATCAGGGCGAGCGCGATCAGGACACAGGCCAGGACTCGGGTCTTCATAGGAGGCCTCCCTCGGCATCACCCCCTACGACGGAGAGCGGGCGCCGGTGGCCTGACCCGTCACCCAAGCGACTGCTAACCGTTTCCGCCACGTGACCCGCCCCCGCGCCCGCCGGGTGGCCGTGAGCGCCCCGGCGGGCCCGGTGAGCGGAGGTCAGCCCACGTTCAGCAGGCCGCTGTCGACGACGCCCCTGCCGAAGGAGCGGGCGATCTCGGCGAGGCGGGCGCAGTCGTCCTCTCCCAGGACGTCGTAGGCGGGCAGCGCGAGGGTGTCGGTGCGCTCCTCGATGCCCCGGCGCAGGGCCTGGCCGCGCTCGGTGAGGGTCAGGCCCTCGCCGAGCAGGCCGCGCCCGCGCAGGTCGTCCTCGGTCTCCCGCCACTGTGCCGGGCTCCAGCCCCGGCTGGCCTTGAGGAACACGGCGGGCACCTCCCCGCTGGCCGCGTGCAGGACCAGGGCCTCGCGGCCGTTGACCCCCTCGAAGGTGAGCGCCGCGACGTGGCCGTCACCGCGGAACTCCCGCAGCAGCGTCTGGGCGTGCCACAGCACGAGGTGGGGTTCGGTGGGCCAGGGCAGCGTGGTGTGCGCCGCGAACAGCGGGCGCCCCTCCAGGTGCTCGCAGGCCGCCTCGGCCGCCCTTCTGGCCAGGGTGACGGTCTCGGCGAGGTCGGGGTGCCGGTCCAGGCCCGCGCGCTGGAGCGCGTCGCCCGCCGCCCGCAGGCGCGCGTCCAGGAGCTGCTCGGGGGTCGTGATCTCCCAGACGGCCGGGAGCGCCCGCCGTACCAGCTCGGGGTTGAAGTTGTAGAACGTCGCGATGACCACCTCGGCGCTCGCCCGGCCCAGGGCGGCGGCGCGCGAGGCGAAGTAGCCCATCTGCCGGTCGGACACGCCGAGCGCCGTGAACTGCTTGACCGCCTCGGGCACGAAGTAGATCATGCCGTGGACGGGCTCGAGCCGGCGCCAGGCCCTCCTGGCGGTGTGCGTGCTGACCACGGATCTCATGCCTCCAGCGAATCGACGAACCTGGCCATGCCGGACAGCCACCGGTCGGGGTCGTCGAACTTGCGCCGGACGTACTCGGCGACCTCGGGGTGCGGCAGGATGTAGAACCGCTCGGCGTCGAGGCCCTCGACCACGGACTCGGCCACCGCCTCCGGGGTGAGGATCGGGCCGGAGGCGACGACGGCGCGGGCGGTGAGGTGCTGGGCGTCGACGTCCCCGCTGAGCATCCCGGTCCGCACGCCCTGCGGGCACAGCACGCTCACGCCGATGCCCTTGGTCCGGTAGTGGATCGACAGCCACTCGGCGAAGGAGATGGCCGCCGCCTTGGTGACCGAGTAGGGCGCGTCCCCCGGGCAGCTGATCAGCCCGGCGGCCGAGCACGTGTGCAGCAGGTAGCCGCCGCCCCGCTCGACCATCCTCGGCACCAGCACGCGCGCGGCGTACACGTGGGCCAGGACGTTCACCGCGATCGTCCTGGTCCATTCGAGGTCGCCGGCGTCCAGGCCCTGGCCGGTGATCACCCCGGCGTTGGAGCAGAACAGGCCGACGGGCCCGAACGCCTCCTCGGCGGTGTCGATCAGGGCGCGCACCTCGTCCTGCGAGGAGACGTCCGCCCGCACGGCGATGGCCTGGTCGCCGATGTCCTTGGCGACCTGGGTGGCGCCCGCCTCGTCCAGGTCGGCGACGACGACCCCGGCCGCACCCTCGGCCGCGAACCGCCGCGCCATGGCCCGCCCGATGCCGCTGGCCGCCCCGGTCACGACGACGATCCGGTCTTGTACCCGCATACGCCCCACTCCGTTCAAACCGACCAGTCGGTATCCGGAACTTAAGCGTCTCGCTCCCTGCCCGTCAATCATCTCCATCATGCCCGCCGCACATGTCGCGGGCTCCGCCGACCCGCCCACCGGCGCACGGCCGGGCGCGGGCACGGGTCAGAAGGTGTTCCTGCGGCAGTTGAGGAACAGCTGCATCTCCAGGGGCTCGTCCTCGGTCGCGGGCACGTAGGCCAGGTCCATCTGCTCACGCACGCTGAACCCGGCCTCCTGGACCACCGCCCGCAGGGTGTACCGGGCGTACCCGGTCATCCGCACCGGGGTGTCCAGGACGCGGACCGGGGCGTTGTCCACGTCGATCTCGACCATGCCGAGGGCCAGCCAGCCACCGGGGACGAGCAGCTCGTGCAGGGTGAGCAGCGTCGTCATGATCTCGTCCCGCCGGAGCATCGACAGCGAGAAGTAGGCCACGATCGCGTCGAACCGGCCGAGGCCGACGTCCAGCTCCACGGCGTCGATCCGGCGTAGATCGGCCTCGGGGACGTTGCGTTTCGCGATGTCGAGCATGACCGGCGAGATGTCGATGCCCGTCACCTCGCACCCGGCGTCGACGAACTGCCTGGCGGTCGGCAGGCCGGTGCCACAGCCGACGTCGAGCACCCGGGCGCCCGGGCGGAGCTTGCGGAGCAGCCACTCTGCGGACGCTATCTGCCCGCCCTTGTAGGGGAACGCCTCGTCATAACGCTCACCGATGCGGTCGAACGCGCCGGCCTGCGCGGCGCGGTGTGCCTGGCGCGAGCCTCTCGCTGTCATCCCGTCCACCCACCACTGGAACCTGTTATCCGACTCTCATAGATAGAGGGATATTACACACTAAGTCAAGGCCAGTCAGGGCCGGAGTTAGCAATATAGGGGGCCAAATATGGATCTTGTCGCTTTTAAACGCAATTGCGGATCACGGCCGGGGGCGGACCGGCAATTGCCACGTCTCACCGGCGGCGGCCGTCACCCCCGGTGATCACACCTCACCGCCGGCCGGATCCCCGCTGGCAGAGGGGAAGGAGGCCTGCTGCGGCCCGGCCGGAGGCGCCGCTGCCGGGGACCGCCCGCGCACGCGCACGGTCACGCGACGGCGACCCGGCGAACCCGATGCGTGAGGTATCGCCTACCGGATCCGGCCCTTTACGGATGGTCTTGACCGGGAATGAGCCATCGGCTGAACGACGTGTTTCCCAGCGGTTCTCCAGCCGGCCACCACCCCGGTGTCAAGCCAGGGCGATGGAGGCGTAGTCGGCCACCGGGCGGTAGCCGAGGGTCTGGTAGATGGAGTTCGACGTCGGGTTGGCGAGGTCGGTGAACAGCAGGACCAGGTCGGCGCCCGCGTCCTGGGCCGCGCGGGTCGCCCCGTAGGTCACCGAGGAGCCGTACCCGCGCCCTCGGGACTCCGGCGGGGTGTAGACCGGGCCGATGCGCGACATCCCGATGATCGGGAGTGAGAACCCGGCCAGCGCGACCGGCCGTCCCTCGTCCTCCAGCAGCACGAACTCGCCCTGCCCGACGCGGTGCTTGACCTGGGGCAGCGGGTCGTCCTCGGCGTGACCGGGCTCGGCCTCGGCCATGAAGGCGCGGATCCACTCGGCCGCCGGCTCGATGTCGTCGTCCCCGGCGACGCGGACGGTGCCGCTGAGGGACGGCGGCCGGAGCTCGCCCAGCCGGTACAGGCGTTGCGAGATGCGGCTCAGCTCCCGGCGGCCGGACGTCGCGACGTAGGCGCCGGCCTGCGCCACCGGCCCGCTCACGCCGGTGATCTCACGGCCGCGCAGCCCCTCGGCGAGCGAGGGCACCGATCTGAGCGGGATGTCGGCCAGGACCAGCGAGTACGGCGGGGTGTGCAGGACCGCTCCCCGCACCTCGTCGCCTTCGGTGAGCCAGCCGAGCATCAGGCCCTCGTTCCACAGCCCGTGCCGCAGGCGGCCGAGCACGGTCAGCGCGACCGTGTTGCGCACGGGGTCGCGGCGCAGCCACGCGTCGGCGGCGCCGGGGAACTCGTCGAGGACCGAGGTGAACGTCCACAGCATGCGGGACAGTGTCCCAAGCGGCGGGCCTCCGGTCGACCCGTTTCCAAGCTTCCCCGAGGTCCGGCGACCGCCGTCTCACACCGCTTTCATCGGGTCGTAGCAGTCGTAGTTGCGCTGCCCGGCGATCCGGCCGTCCCGGACGTCGAGGAAGGTCGCCACATGGGCGCGGAGCGTGTGCCCGGCCGGCAGGTCGCCGAGCGGCACGGCGAGCACGCCCGACCACGACACCTCCAGCGCGACACGGTCGCCCTCGGCCACCACCCTGAGCACCTCGAAGCTCTGGCGTTCGATCACGCGGCGGCCCCGGTCGGCCGCCTTCAGTATCCCTTCCAGGTCGCGGACCAGGCCGCCGGGGATCAGCGCGTTCGGCAGCTCGTGGTGCACGAGATCGGGGGTGAAGAACTCCGCGAGCGCGTCTCCGGTGACACCCCGCGAGACGGCGTCGTGGTAGCGGCGGGCCGCCCGCACCGACGTGGAGCCGGCCGATCTCGACCTCGGCACCCTCGCGCTGTTCGTCGGGTTCGGCGCCGCCTCGCCCGTCCAGCGCGACCTGGAGACCGCCGGCTTCACCGGCCTGCGGTTCTCGCACGGGTACGTCTTCCAGCACCTCATCGGCGCCGAGCCCCCGATCAGCGAGCTGGCCGCGCGGCTGGGCATGACCCAGCAGGGCGCCTCGAAGATCGTCGCCGAGCTGGTGGGAGCCGGATACGCCGAGCGGACCGCCGACCCCGGCGGCCTCGTCACGCGCCTGCCTGATCCCGGTACCCCCACCCGCCCGGCCGTGCCGGGCCTTGGTCGCGGCCGTCCCTGCGGCGGTCAGAACTCGTCGGCGCCGGTCACCTGGCTGATCGGGAACACGTGCCGCGACGCGGCGCAGACGGTCTCCAGGACGTGGACCGGGGTGTCGTCGGCGGCGTACCCCGCCCGCACGATCTGGACGACCCACTCCCCCGGGTCGAGCCACAGCGTCTCGGCCTCGAACGCCGTCGGCCGGCGCGCGAGCAGGACCTCCTCGGCGTGGCCGAAGCGGAAGCCGAGGGCCGCGATGCCGGCCTGCAGGCTGGGCCGGACGAAGTCGGGGGCGCACAATGGGGTCCCGCCGAACAGGTCGAGGCGGAAGAAGCTGGTGGCGACGCGGACGGGCACGTCATCGGCCGTCAGGAGCTTGCGCCGCGCCAGCACGTCCGTGCCGGGTTCCACGCGCAGGGCCGAGGCGATGTGCTCGCTTGCGGGTTCTGGACCGACGCCGAGCATGCGGCGACCGGCACGAATCCCCTGGCTCTCGGC
Source organism: Sphaerisporangium corydalis (assembly GCF_025506355.1). GTDB lineage: Bacteria > Actinomycetota > Actinomycetes > Streptosporangiales > Streptosporangiaceae > Sphaerisporangium > Sphaerisporangium corydalis. The sequence goes on along the minus strand of NZ_JANZYP010000023.1, from coordinate 61,594 downwards.
CTCGGTCACGAACAGCGACGCCGAGGCCCGCACGCCCGGCTCGGTCGGCAGCGCCCGCCGGACCAGCACCTTCGGCGTTCTACGTTCCACGATCGTGCCCGGCCTCCCCCGGTCGGATTCCCGGTCTGGGCCGTTCTGTGGAGCTATGGGGATTCGAACCCCAGACCTCCTCCATGCCATGGAGGCGCGCTACCAGCTGCGCCATAGCCCCTTGCGATGCGCCGACAGTCTATAGGAATCTGGCCACCGCGTGGAAACCAGATATGACCCCGGGCGCCGGTGGCGGCGATCACCGCACGGGCGCCCCTCCGGAAGTCAGGGGGACCGCCATGTCACGTCGGAGGGGTGCCGAACCGTCTGGTGGAACATGTCCGTAGAAATCTTCGAGGAGAGCCGCCGGGTCCTGGCCGGCGTCGCCTACCGGATCCTCGGGAGCGCCGCCGACGCCGAGGACGTGGTGCAGGAGGCGTGGCTGCGCTGGTCGGAGGTCGACGCCTCCCGCGTCGAGGACCCGAGGGCCTACCTGATCAGGGTGACCAGCCGGCTGGCCATCGACCGCCTGAGGAAGGTGAAGGCCCGCCGCGAGGCGTACGTCGGGCCGTGGCTGCCCGAGCCGATCAGCACCGAACCCGGCCTCGCCGAGCACGTCGAGCTGGCCGACTCCGTCGACCTCGCCCTGCTGGTCGTCCTTGAGACCCTGTCCCCGCTGGAGCGGGCGGTCTTCGTCCTGCGCGAGGCGTTCGGCATGTCGTACGTCGAGATCGGCGAGGTGATCGGCCGCGCGGAGCCCGCGACGCGGCAGCTCGCCCGGCGGGCGCGCGACCACGTGCACGAGCGCAGGCCCCGCTTCGACGTGGACCGGGCCGAACGCCGGAAGGTGACCGAGCGCTTCATCGGCGCGTGCTCCGGCGGGGACGTGGACGGGCTGCTGGAGCTGCTCGCCCAGAACGTCCGGCTGGTCGCCGACGGCGGCGGCAAGGCCAGGGCGCCGGTCCGCGTCATCGAGGGGGCGGGCAAGGTCGCGCGGTTCCTCGACGCCGCCGCCTCCGAGAGCGGGGTGCTCCGTTTCCTGGCCTCGCTCGGCCTCCCCGGCACGATGGTCTACGAGGTGCGGACGGCCGAGGTGAACGGCGGCCCCGCGGCCATCGTGACCCTCGACGGGAAGCCCATCACGGTGATCTCGCTGCTGCTGTCCGGCGGTCTCGTGCAGACCGTCTACCTCATCGCGAACCCGGACAAGCTCGCACAACTCGGAGGGCCCGGTACGACCGAGAGCGTCTGACCCTCAGCCGAGGCGGGCCCGCAGGCGGTCGGCGTAGGCGAAGAGCGTCCTCTCACGCCCGGGGGCGCAGACGAGCTGGGCGCCCACCGGCAGGCCGCCGACCGTCCCGGCGGGGACGCTCAGCGCGGGCAGGCCGGCGAGGTTCCAGGGGCTGGTGAGGGCGAGCAGGACGTCGCGGACCTTGACCTGGACGCCGCCGAGGTCGAGGTCGCGCGCGTCGATCGGCGGGGCCGCGACGGCGACGGACGGCAGCGCCAGCAGGTCGTACCGGCCGAGGAGCCCGGCGGCGTGCCGCCGGAAGGACGCGCGGGCCTCCAGCGCGCGGACGTACCGCCAGCCGGGCACCGCGCTGGCGTGGCGCAGCCGTCGCAGCACCTCGGGGTCGAACAGCTCGGGGGCCCGCGCGACCCGGTCGGCGTGCACGGCGTACGCCTCGCTGCCCTGGATCGCGGCGTAGGTCCCGAACAGCTCGGAGACACCGGAGAACGGGATCTCGTCGCTGCCGGGGAACGCGGCCCTGACCAGGCCGCTGACCATCGGGTCGGCGAGGGTGGCCGCGTCGGAGGCCAGCCAGCCGACCCGGGGCGCGCCCGCGTCCCCCTCGTCGTCCGCCTCGGCGGCGGCGGGGCCCTGCGGGCGGCCGGACAGGACGTGGAAGGCCAGGGCGCAGTCCTCGGCCGTGCCGGCGAGCACCCCCACGTGGTCGAGTGAGGACGCGAGCGGGAAGACCCCGTCCACCGGCACCGCGCCGAACGCGGGCTTGAAGCCGACGACGCCGCAGAGCGCCGCCGGGATGCGCACCGAACCGCCGGTGTCGGTGCCGACCGCGAGGGGGACCATGCCCGCCGCCACGGCCGCCGCGCTGCCGCCGCTGGACCCGCCGGTCATCCGCGCGGGGTCGTGCGGGTTGCGTGAGGGCCCGTTGTGCGACCGGTCGCCGGTGGGGCCGTACGCGAACTCGTGGGTGGTGGTCTTGCCCACGATGATCGCGCCGGCTTCGCGCAGCCGCCGCACGCAGGTGGCGTCCTGGGCGGGGACGTGGTCGGCGAAGTGCGCGGAGCCCATCCGGGTCGCCAGGCCCGCGGTGTCGATGATGTCCTTCACCGCGACGGGGATCCCGTGCAGCGGCCCCCGGTGGGTGCCGGCCGCGCGTTCGGCGTCCGCCCGGCGGGCGGCCAGGCGCGCTCCGCCCGCGTCGACGGTCACGAAGGCGTTGAGCGCCTGGTCGAGCGCGACGATCGCGTCCAGGGCGTGCTCGACCAGTTCGGCGGCGGACAGGACGCCCGCGTCCAGGTCACGCGCGAGGCCGGTGATCGTGCGGCCGGCGAAGAACCCCCGGGGGCGGGCGCCGGTCACGTCGCCGGGCGGACGGCCGCGAGGCCTGCGGGGATGCGGGGAGGACCACACGCTGTCATGGACCGCACGTTACCGGCGCCCTTCCGGTCCGCGGAACGCGGGGACGGCCGGTCAGGCGCGGGCGGCGAACGCGGACAAGAAGGCGGCCGGGCCGTGGCACAGCGAGGCCACCACCTTCGTGGGGTCCGCAGCAGGGCCGTGAGAATTCGGGCGACGTCGGCGTCGACGGCCAGGTCCTGCATCGGGCCGTGACCTCCGGGGATGATCACACCGTCGTGGCCGGCTCAAGAACGACTGACCGTCCTCCTTCCGCCGCTCTGACCTGGGCGGACGTGGTGGCATGCTGGTCGCGTGCAGGTGGCGGGGACGGTCGTGCGGTGGCGGGCGTGAAAGCGGTCGCGGGGTGCGGGCTATACCCGGTGACCGCTTTCGTCCTGCCGAGAGGTGACCGATGACCAGGACTCCTGTATGACCGCCGGGCCGGGGGTGGACGAGGCCGCCGAGGTGCGGCTCTCGCTCGCCGAGCCGGAACGGTTCGCGGTGGTGTTCGAGGCGTACTTCGCGGAGATCCACCGATATGTTGCCGCCCGGCTGGGGGCGGGCGCGGCCGAGGACGTGGTGGCGGACGTGTTCCTGTCCGCGTTCCGGAACCGGTCGCGGTACGACGCCGAACAGGGCGGGGTGCGGGCGTGGCTGTACGGGATCGCCACCCACCGCGTCAGCAGGCAGCGGCGGGTGGAGGTGCGGGCGCTGCGGGCGATGGGCCGGCAGGCGCCGCAGCCCCCCGCCGAGAGCCCGGAGAACCAGGTGCTGTCCGCCGTGACCGCGCAGCGGCTGCGCCCGGAGCTGGCCAGGGCGATCGCCTCGCTGAGTGAGCGGGACCGGGACGTGCTGCTGCTGGTGGCGCTGGCCGGGCTGACCCACCAGGAGATCGCCGCCGCGCTGGACATCCCCTACGGGACGGTCGGATCCCGGCTGAACCGCGCCAGGAAGAAGGTGCGCGCCGTGCTCGGCGACACCAATCCGATGTACCGCACCCACCTCGACCTTCCCCGAGAGGCATGACCATGGACGATCTGAAGATGGTGCGCGAGGCCTACGGCCGGATCGCCCCCGACGACGGGCTCAGGGCCCGCGTCCGCGCCCGGCTCGCCGCCGAGACCGGCGTGACCGCCGAGACCGCCGGAAGCCGCGTTTCTGGCGGTCCTGGCGGCCACGGCCGAGGCGGGGATGAGCACGGTCGTGGAGGGCGCGGTCGTGGCGGTAACGGTCGTGGCGGGCGCGACTGGGCCGACGTGCCGGTCCTGCGTGTTCGCGGGTGGCGGCGGGGGACCGTGCCGGTGGGGCTCGCCGCCGCGGCCGCGATCGCCGCGGTGGCGATCACGATCACCGGCTCCGGCTCCGGTGACGGCCCGGTCACCGTTCCCGCCCCGCCGGTGGCCCTGTCGACCGCCTCCGGGCAGCCGACGGCCCGGACGATCCTGCTGGCGGCGGCACGGACGGCGGCGGCCGAGCCGGAGGGCCGGTTCTGGCGGCTGCACACGGTCGGTGGCTCCACCGGCACCGTCGAGGGGCCCGCCAGCTACACCATCCTGGCTCCCAGCGAGTTCGACGGATGGCGCTCCCCCTCGGCCGGCGACACCGACGTCACCTTCCAGCGTGACCTGCCCGCCCACCCCCTGACCGACCGGGACAAGGCCGCCTGGGAGTCGGCGGGTTCCCCCTCCTCGTTCAAGGTCCGCAACAACGAGGACTTCGTCACCTACACCACCGGCGAGGGCGACTGGCGGCAGGAGAAGGCCTCACCGGAGGACAAGCGGCAGGCCGCCCGTTCGCTCAAGGAGCTCTGCGCCCGGCCGGAGGCCGCCCCCAAGTGCTCCCCGGCCACCCTGCTGAACTGGCAGGACAAGGAGAGGATCGCCGCCGACCCCGGCCGGTTCCAGGAGCTGCTGTTCCCCCGCGCCGCGGGACAGGAGGCCGGGCCGGCCGCCAAGTTGCAGCAGGGGTTCGTGTTCCTGATCGACCAGCCCGCGTCGCCCAAGGTCAGGGCCGAGGCGTTCCGGGTGCTGGCCGACCTGCCGGGCGTGCGTTCCCGGCAGGACGTCACGACCTCCGACGGCCGCGCGGGGATCGGGATCGCGGCCGACGGCAAGATGATCGACGAGAGCGACGCCGCCTTCGAATACATGATCATCTTCGACCCGGAGACCCACACCGTCATCGGCGAGAAGCAGACGATCACCGCCGGAACCTACCGGGGACTCGGCGCCGGCACCCTGCTCATGCAGACCAGCGTCAAGCAGGCCGGATGGACCAGCGAGGACCCGCACCACGACTGACCGGCATCCCCTCGGGGGCGCGGCGGTGCTCGGTCGGTGCCTGGCCGGTGACCCGTTTGAAGGCGGAACTGAAGGCGCCCTCGGACGCGTACCCGAACTCCGCCGCGATCGAGGCGACCGTGCGGTCGGTGGACCGCAGCGCCCGCGCGGCGGAGCGTACGCGCCACCGGGCCAGGTAGTCGAGCGGCGTAAGGCCGACCTGGGTGCGGAAACGCAACGCGAAGCCGCTCCGCGACATGCCGGCCTCGGCCGCCAGGTCGGCGACCGTCCACCGGCGAGAAGGCTCGCGGTGGATCACCGTCAGCGCCGCTCCGACGTGCTGGTCGCCCAGCGCGCCCAGCCACCCCGTGGGCCGCCCGTCCGCCCAGGCGTCCGAGTACAGCAGTGTGCGGAGCGCCTGGACGAACAGGACGGTGGTCAGCTGCTCCCGCATCGTGGCCGACCCCGGCGAGTCGGCCGAGGTCTCCGCGCCGAGCAGTTCCAGGGTCGGGCGCAGCACGGTGGCCCGGTGGCTGTCCGCGGCGATGCGCACGCACGAGGGCAGGTTGTCCAGCAGCAGCATGGACGTGGTGTCGTCGAACATCACGGCCCCGCCGACCAGGACCGTGCGGCCCGGATCGTCCCGCCCGGTGGGGGCGCCGGTGTGGTACACGGTGTCCGGCCAGCTCCTGGCGAACACCGCCATGCCGTCGGCCGGCTCGGTGTCCAGGTCGGAGGCGGAGGTGAACGACCGCCCGCTGGCGAGCAGGTAACACTCCCCCGCCCGCAGGTGCACGGGGTCGCTTCCCTCCGAGCTGATCCAGCAGTGGCCCTCCAGCACGGCGCCGACCTTGAGGTGCTGGTAGGGCTCGAACCGCAGGGCCCACCGCCCGGTCGCCTCGAACCGGGACGGAAGCGCCGCGCGGACGTCCAGCAGCGCGAGTACGTCGGACAGCGGATCCACGTGCCCTCCTGGACGGTCGAAGAAGGATCCTGGACTCCTGACCATGGATTATGCGTCATGCCCTGCCTAGGTTGAACCACGAGTCAGCAGAAAGGAACGCACATGCGGTTCAACCCGCTCGGCGATACCGGGGTGTTCGTCTCGAGCATCGCCCTCGGCACCATGACCTTCGGTGGAGGTGACACCGCGCCGTGGAACATCATCGGCGGCCTCGATCTGGAAGCGGCCGGCCGCCTGGTGGGCACCGCGCTCGACGCCGGCGTGAACCTGGTCGACACCGCGGACATGTACGCCGCGGGCGAATGCGAGACCATGCTCGGGCGGATCTTGGCGTCGCGGCGCGACGAGGTGGTGCTGGCGACCAAGCTCGCCGCCCGCATGGGCACCGGCCCCAACGACGTGGGCCTGTCCCGGCTGCACGTCACGCGCGCGCTGGAGGGCAGCCTCCGGCGGCTGCGGACCGACCACATAGATCTTTACCAGATCCATAACTTCGACGCGATCACCCCGATCGCGGAGACGCTCGCCGCGCTCGACGACGCGGTGCGCCAGGGCAAGATCCGCTACATCGGCGCGTCCAACCTGGCGGCGTGGCAGATGTCGAAGGCGCTCGGCGTCTCCGACCTGCGCGGGCTGTCGCGCTTCGTCTCCTCGCAGTCGTACTACTCCCTGGCCGGCCGGGACATCGAGGCCGAGCTCGTGCCGATGCTGCTCGAGGAGAAGCTGGGACTGCTGGTCTACAGCCCGTTGGCCGGGGGTTTCCTGTCCGGGAAGTTCGACCGCGCCGGCTCGGCCGACCGGGACGCCCGGCGGAGCAAGGCCGATCTGCCGCCGGTGGACAAGGAGCGCGCCTACGACATCGTCGACGCCCTGCGCGTGGTCGCCGGCCGTCATGACGCGACCGTCGCCCAGGTGGCGCTGGCCTGGGTGCTGACCCGGCCCGCGGTGACCAGCGTGATCGTGGGGGCCAGGAACACCCGGCAGCTGACCGCCAACCTCGCCTCGGCCGACGTGGAGCTGACCCCCGAGGACCTCGGCGAGCTCGACGCGGCGGGCCGCGTCCCGCCGCGCTACCCCGGCTGGATCCAGGCGGACCAGAGCTGGCGCGACCCCGTGCCCGCCTGAGCGGACACCGAGGCGCGCCGGGCCACGGCGCGTCTCAGGCGAGCTCGTCCTCGAGGTAGCGGTCGCCCGCCGCGTACCAACCGGTCACGACCTGGGCCGCGATCACGGCGAACAGGAGCGCGAACGGCAGCGCCCAGCCGCCGCTCGCGGAGTACAGCACGCCCACCACGATCGGGCCCGCGCCGGCGATGAGGTACCCGGTGCTCTGCCCGAACGCGGACAGCGCGGCGGTCACCTCCGCCCGGCGGGTGCGGAGCGCGAGCAGCGTGAGCGCAAGCGGGAACGAGCCCATGCCGACGCCGACCACCATCACCCAGATCCACAGGGTCGACACCGGGGCGGCCAGCATGCCGGCGAAGCCCACGACGTAGAGGGCGGCGAAGCCCACGATCATCGGGCGCTGGCCGGCGGTGCGCGCCGCGATGGCGGGCACGGCGAGCGCGACGGGGATGCCGAGGGCCGCGAACACCGCCAGACTGGCACCGGCCTGGGCGGCGGTGTACCCCTTGTCCTGGAGGAACTGGGGCAGCCAGCCGAACATCACGTAGGCGACGAGCGACTGACTGCCGAAGTATCCGGCGATGGCCCAGGCCAGCCGGGTGCGCACCAGGGCTCGCGTCCCGGCGCCGTCTCGCGCGCTGTCCCGCTCCGGCTCACTGCGCAGAAGCGCAAGCCACGGAATGGCGGCCACAGCGGCGAGTGCCGCCCACACGCCGAGAGCGACGTGCCAGTTGCCGTCGGCGGCCCGCTGGATCGGGACCGTCGCGGCGGCGGCGAGCATGGTGCCGACGGCCAGGGCCGTCGCGTACAGGGTGGTCATCGCCCCGGTGCGGCGCGGGAAGTGGCGCTTTATCAGGGTCGGGATCAGCACGTTGCCGATCGCGCCCCCGGACAGCGCCAGCACGCTGGCCGCGAGGAAGACGAAGGCGGAGCCGACCAGGGCGCGGACGAGCAGGCCCGCACCGAGGAACACCAGCGCCGCCAGCAGCAGGCGGTGCTCGCCGACGCGCCGGGCCAGGGACGGGGTCACCGACCCGAACACCGCGAAGCACAGCACCGGCAGGGTGGTCAGCAGGCCGGTGACCACCCCCGACATGCCCAGCGCCTGACTCACCTGCTGGAGTACCGGTCCGACGCTCGTCACGGCGGTGCGCAGGTTGAGCGCGGCGAGCACGATGCCGAGCACGACCAGCCACGCGATCGATCCCGTACGGGCCGGCCTCCGCGCCGGTGCGGTCACCGGCCTCCGTGCCTGTGCGGTCGTCAGGGGCCCGTCCGGGGCGAGCACGGTCATCGCGGGGGTCAGTCCTTCGCGTGTCGAGGGGTTGTCGAATCATAGGATGATTGGACATCCCCAAGACTAACAGATCCCGCCCCCCACATTCCCCTCCGCCCCGTCCTGCCTCCCGGCCCCCACCCCGCCTTACCCGGCACCGGTTCCTGACCCCGGCCTCCCGCTTCCACCCCCGACCGGCTCCAACTCCAGTTCAGGGCCCGATATTTCGTGACATGGGAAAGGGGACAGGGTCGGCCCTGTCCCCTTTCGGTGTCGCCTGGACTCCGGTGCCGCCCGGACGCGGTCAGCGCGTCAGGCGAGGCGCTCCGGGGTGAGCGGCGGCTCGTCGTCCCAGCGGGGCGTGCCCGTGGGAGAGACGGGCCCGCTGCCCGGCGCCGGGAGCGCCGCGTCCGGCGGGTACTCCCGCTGGACCGGCTGCGGCGGCATCGGGTCGTCGGGGCGGTGGACGGGCCCGGGACCCGCCATCGCGCCGGGGACGGCCTCCGGCCGCGCGGCCGGGATCGTCTCCGGAACCACGCCGGACCCGGCGGTCGCGCCGGTGCCCCGCATCACGTCGGCGTCCGGAGCGGTACGGGCCGCGGCGCTGTGGTCGCCGTCGAGGGGCGCGGGCACCTCACCGCGCCAGCCACCGGTCTCATGCCCCTTGGACTCGATGAACTTCTTGAACCGTTCGAGGTCCCCGTGGACCCGCATGCGGACGAGCTGCAGCTTGTCGCCGGCGGTCTCGACGAACCCCTCCGGGGAGAACTCCATCTGGAGCATCACCCGCGTGGTGTCGTCGGTGATGTGGTGAAAGGTCACCACGCCGCCCTGCCAGGGCTCCTCCAGCGACCGCCACGCCACCCGCTCGTCGGGCCGCTGTTCGGTGATCTCCGACGCGAACTCGCGGTGCACGCCGGCGACCTGGACGCTCCACAGCAAGCGGGTGTCGTCGATCTGTTTGACCGACTCCACGCCCTCCATGAACTCGGGGAAGCTCTCGAACTGGGTCCACTGGTTGTAGGCCGTCCGCACGGGCACGGCCACGTCGACCGAGTGCTCGATGGTGCTCATCAGGCTTCCTCCCTTTTTTGTGGGTACGAAGACCTGCCCTGCCCCGCAGACCCTGGCCTATTCGGGCCCGCGGGTGCGGAAAATCCACAGGAGGCCGACCAGCGGCAGCACCAGGGGGATGAAACCGTAGCCGCTGCCGTAGCCCGACCACACCGTGGCGTGCGGGAACGCGGCCGGATCGATGACGCTGAGCGTGCCGACGACCAGCACCCCGGCCAGCTCGATCACGCAGGCGGCGAGGGCCGTCCCGCGCGCGCCGCGCGCGAGCGCCACGGTGAGCACGATGTAGACGGCCGCCGCGAACGCCGACAGCACGTACGCCAGGGGCGCCTCGTGGTACTTCGTCGCGATCTGCACCGCGGCGCGGGCGCCGGCCGCGAGCGCGAAGACGCCGTAGACGGCGACCAGCAGGCGGCCGGGCCCGGTGTTCACCCGCGTACCGGTCATGCGGTCCCCTGCCAGAGCTGCAGCAACCTGCCGACCATGACGGGGATGGCGAAGCACCCGACGGCGGCGACCGCCGGGCCCCACCTGGTGCGCTCGCCGAGCGCCCAGAAGGCCGCGACCGGGGGGATCAGGATCGAACCCGCGAGGTAGCCGATGAACGTCGCCGTCTCTGCGGGATGCTCGCCGCCGACGACCTTGGCGATCCCGACGCCCGCCTGGGTCAGCAGCGCGAGCTCCAGCAGGCCGATGCCCGAGAGCAGCACGATGCCCATGGGCCGGTCCCGCAGTGCCACGATCACGCACAGCGCGGCCAGCAGCAGCGAGCCGATGATCAGCGCGGTGGCGAGGGCGCCGATCATCGCACGGCCGGGGAACACGGGGTCATGGCAGGTAGATTATCGGCCCGCCACCCCGATCCTCATTTCGGTCCGCCCCCGCGGACCCGCCACGCGCCGGCCGGAGCCGGGATCAGGAGCAGGTCACGAGCACGATCGACAGGACGGTGCAGCGGACCTGTGCGGCGTCGTTGGAGGACACGGGGTCGGCCGGGTCGGACGCGGTGCGCGTGGCACGGAAGGTGTACGGCACCCCGATGCTCAGCAGCCCCACCGGGACCGAGAACTTCCTGGTCACCGACCCGCCGAGCGCGACCTGCCCCGTCGTGCAGGTGACGGTGCCCGAGGCGGTGGCGCAGTCGCTCGACACGGCGGTGAACCCGGCGGGGAGCGGGGTGGTGACGGTGGCGTCGCGCAGCACGCCGGGCCCGTTGTCGGTGACCCGCACGGTGAACTCGATCTTCGGGACGAGCAGGCCGAGCTTGGGGGCGGCGGTGAGCGCCACGGCCGCGTCGGCCTCGCTGACGATGGTCAGCACCGGCCCGTTGACGATCTCGGAGGCGTAGTTGGAGCCGCGCAGCTCACCCTGGAACGTCCGCTCGCCTGGCTGGGCGTTCTGCGCGATGGCCAGCGTGAACGTGACGGTGGCCGAGGCGCCGCCCGCCAGTGCTCCGACCGGCGCCTGGAAGCCGATCGGCCCGGTGCCGTCGGACACGGTCGAGCACGCGCCCGCCGCGCCCGCGCAGCCGGTCAGCGTGGCGTAGGACGGCAGGGCCACGGGGCTGGTGAACAGCCTGGCGGCCGCGTTGAGGACGGTGAAGCCGTGCACGTTGGTGACCGTGACGCCCACCGTCACCGAGCCTCCGGTGGTGACCTGAGCGGGCGACAGGGACAGCGTCACCTCGGGCGGGTCGGCGGCCGCGGGACTGGCGAGGGACATGACCATCGCGATGGCCGTGGCCACCAGGAGGAGGGGGTGCCGGAGGGATCTCATCGCAGCCTTTCGACGTCGAAGACCTGAACCCTCCGACTATCGCCGCAGATATCCGCCGACGACAGCAAATTGCAGTTAATTGGTCACGATAGGTAGTGGCCAGTTGTGGACATCTTCCCCGGCCGGCGCGGGCGCGGTCAGGGGAGGGACAGGTCGGCCGCGAGACCGTCGAGCAGCCACTTCAGGCCGCGCTCGAAGTTGTCCACCGCACCCGGGAAGTCCGTCTTCATGAACCGGGCGAGGTTCGGGAAGTCTCCGGTCTCCATGAGTTCGCTGATGTAGGGCTGGAGGAGCGCCTCCCGCTCGGCCTGGCTGCCCCCATCCCGCCGCACGGCGACGCCCCTGGAGACCTCGCGGATCGTGTGCCCCAAGGTGTAGTCGTCGGCCGCCGTGAGGATGAGCCCCTTCGCCTCGTCGTCGAGGTCGAGGCCGGCGAGCGCCGTGAGCGACTGCTCGCCGTGGCGCAGGCTGTTGGGCCCGATCTTCGGACGCTGCGCGGCCAGGTCGACCATCCACGGGTGGCGCAGCATGGCGTTCCGCGTGGCCCTGGAGATCGCCGAGACCCCCTCGCGCCACCCCGGCGGCAGCCCGCCCGCCACGCACGTCTCGCTCGCGACCTTGTCGAACATCAGGTCGAGCAGGTCCTCCTTGCGCTCGATGTGGGTGTAGAGGCTCATGGCCCTGGCGCCCAGTTCGCCCGCGACGCGGCGGATCGAGACCGCCGCCAGCCCTTCGGCGTCCGCGAGGGCGACGGCGGTGTCCACGATCGCCTCACGCGACAGCGCCGATCGCCGCTTGCCCGCCTCGCGCACCCACACCGGGCCGCGCGCCCGCTCTCCGGCCTCGTTCACACGGCACATTGTACGGCGTAGCGCAAATCGCTACGGTGTACGGAACAGGCGATACGGTGTACGGTCAGACGCTACAGCGTACGAAAAGGAGAGGACCCTCCCCCATGACGACGACGACCGAAGAGGCCCCCACCGGTTTCGATCCGGCGCTCAAACGGATGGCGCTGGTGGTGGCGCTCGGCGCGATCATGACGATCCTGGACACCACGATCGTCAACGTCGCGATCAACACGCTCGGCAGGGACTTCGACACCTCCCTCTCGACGATCCAGTGGGTGATCACCGGCTACACCCTGGCCCTGTCGATGACGATCCCGATCACCGGCTGGGTGGTCGAGCGGTTCGGGGCCAAGACGATGTGGCTGACCTCGCTCACGCTGTTCATCGCGGGCTCGCTGCTCTGCGGTATCGCCTGGTCTGCGCCCAGCCTCATCGCGTTCCGCGTCGTGCAGGGCATCGGCGGCGGGCTGCTCATGCCGGTCGGCCAGAGCATGCTCGCCCGCGAGGCGGGCCCCCAGCGGATGGGCCGGGCGATGGCCGTGATCGCCGTGCCGGGCATGCTGGCGCCCGTCCTCGGGCCGGTGCTCGGCGGCGGGATCCTCGACCACCTGGCGTGGCGCTGGCTATTCTACGTCAACGTGCCGTTCTGCGCGATCGCGCTCCTGCTCGCCATCCGGCTGCTCCCGAAGGACGAGGACCGGCGCGCGGACAGCAGGCTGGACGGGGTCGGCCTCGCGCTGCTGTCGCCCGGCCTCGCGGCCACGGTGTACGGGCTCTCCCAGGTCGGCGAGGGCGACGGCCTCACCGGTGCCGGCGCGCTCGCCGGGCTCGGGGCCGGCCTGGTGCTGATCGTGTCGTTCGTCGTGTGGTCACTGCGCAGGGGCGAGCGGGCGCTGCTCGACCTCCGGGTGTTCCGGTACCGCGGCTTCCTGCTGGCGGTGGGCACCCTGGTCCTCTACTCGGCCGCGATCTTCGGTGTGCTGGTCCTGACGCCGCTCTACTACCAGATCATGAGAGGCGCGAGCGCCCTGGACGCCGGCCTGCTGCTCGCCCCGCTGGGGGTCGGCGCGATCATCACCATGCCGCTGGCCGGGCGGTTCACCGACCGCCTCGGCTCTCGTGGCATCGGGATGACCGGCGTCGCCGTGGCCACGGCGGGAACGCTGGCCCTCACCCAGATCGACGCCGCCACCGCGGTGCCGGTGCTCGCCGTCGCACTGTTCGTCGTGGGGCTCGGGCACGGCCTGATCCTGCCGTCGATGTCGGCCGCGTTCTACCAGGGGATGCCGAAGACCTCGATCCCGGCGGCGACGACCGTGAGCAACATCGCCATCCGGGTGGCCAGCTCGCTGGGCGTCGCCATGCTGGCCGTGGTCCTGCAGATCCGCCTCCGGTCGGGGGTCCCGGGTTCGGACGGCACGCTCGCCGACGCGGCCGCCCACGGCGCGGACGCCGCCGGCGCGGTCACCCAGGCCTTCTCCGGCAGCTTCTGGTGGGCGGTGGCCCTCGGCGCCCTGGCCCTCGTCCCCGCCACCCTGATCCCCCGCAAACCCACCCTGTAGGTCAGCGGCGGGGTAACAGAGTGTAGTCGGGGAAGTTGCCGGGGATGCGCTCGCCTTCCTGGCCGAGGGTGACGGCGCGCACCAGCAGCTCGCCCCCGACGAACGCGCCGCGCCAGGAGGCTCCGAGACCGCCGAAGAGCTCCTCGCGATCACCACGGGACCGGGGCCCGTTGATCCCCACCTTGAACGCGCGGACCTCGCCCGCCAGCCGCCGTGCGGTCTCCTCCTCGTCACAGGAGATCGTCGCGACCAGCGCGCCGTTGCTCGCGTTCATCGCGGCCAGGAACTCGGCCTCGGTGTCCACCAGCACGACGGTGTCGACCGGGCCGAACGGCTCGGCGTGGAACAGCGGCGAGGAGCCCGGCGGGGTCAGCAGCGCGACCGGCGCGAAGTACGCGGACGTGTCCTGACCGGGCAGGAACCTCCCCTCGCCGAGCGAGCCCCGGTGGAGGGGGACCCCGCCCCGGGCGATCGCCTCGTCGACCTGGTCGGCCAGCTCCTTGGCCTTCGTACTGTTGATCAGCGGTCCGAAGTCCAGCTCGGGAAGGGGATCGCCGGGGTCCTCCACCGCCAGCGGATGGCCGAACCGCACCGAGCGGACGGCCGACAGGTAGGCGTCCAGGAACTCGTGGAACAGCGACCGCTGCACGACGAACCTCGGGTAGGCGGTGCAGCGCTGCTTGCCGTAGTCGAAGGTCCTGCGGATCTGCCCGGCGAGCAGCTCCCAGCCGCCGTACTCCCAGACCCCCCAGCAGTTGAGCCCCTCCTGCTCCAGGACGTGCCGGCGGTCGAGGCCGGCCAGCGAGGTCGCCACCTGGGCGCCGGAGCCCCGCCCGCCGACGAAGGAGACGCAGCCGATGCCGGAGCCGCGCACCAGCGCCGGGGACAGCTCCCCTCCCCCGCCGCTCACCAGGGTGATGGGCAGCCCTTCGTGGACGGCCAGCGCGCACGCCAGGGTCAGGCAGGCGAGCCCGCCATCGGTCGGGGTCTTGGCGATGACGGCGTTCCCGGCCAGTGCCTGGACCAGCATCGCGTGCATGAGCACGCTCATCGGGTAGTTCCAGCTCGCGATGTTGCTCACCGGGCCGTCCAGCGGGACGCGGCCGGCGACCATCCCGCCCACCTCCGCGACGTACCACCGGACGCCCTCGACGCACCGGTCGACGTCGGCGCGTGCCGTCTTCCACGGCTTGCCGATCTCCCACACCAGCAGGAGCGCCAGCAGGTCGCGGTGGGCCTCGATCGCGTCGAGCGCCGCCGTCACCCGTGCGGCCCGCTCCCCGAGCGGCACGTGGCGCCACCGCGCGTGCTCGTCGACGCTCGCCCGCACGGCCTTGACGGCGGCCGGCCGGTCGAGCCTCGGCGGGCCGGCGACGGCGGTGCCGTCAACGGGGGAGAAGTCCGGCGCCGGCCGGCCGTCCCGCCGCCAGTACCCTCCCCACCGGTTGAGCACCCGATCGTCATGAAACGCCTCGGGCGCCGCGGCACGGCACCGTTCGTAGGCGTCGGACCACGAGGTCCCGGGCTTCAGCACCAGCGGCATGACTTGCCTCCTCATCCATCCCTCGAACCGGACGACCCCGTCTGTTCCCCCATCTCGGCGCGCCTCCGAGATGGGGGAAGCGAAAGTGGTCAGTCGGACCAGTCGACGGCCAGCGCCATCTCGGGAAGGGGTTCGTATTCGGTGATGGCGTCGAGGGA
This sequence comes from Sphaerisporangium corydalis, assembly GCF_025506355.1. GTDB lineage: Bacteria > Actinomycetota > Actinomycetes > Streptosporangiales > Streptosporangiaceae > Sphaerisporangium > Sphaerisporangium corydalis. The sequence goes on along the minus strand of NZ_JANZYP010000023.1, from coordinate 46,309 downwards.
CGGGCCCATGGCGGCGTTGGCTTCGCGTTCGACCATGACCTCGACGAGCACGGGGAGGCGTTCGCGCTCCGCCTCGGCGCTCGCCCACGCCAGCGCGTCCTTGAGATCGCCCGGCACCTCGACCCGCCTGGCCGGGCAGCCGAAGGCCTCCATGAGCTTGACGTGGTCGATGCCGCCCTCGCCGTAGTGCAGGTCGACCGCGTAGTTCATGTCGTACGGCAGCTCGGCCTGCCGGATCAGCCCGAGGTACTCGTTGTTGATCATCACGATCACGAACGGGATGCGGTACTGGGCGGCCACCGCGATCTCCTCCATCATGAACTGGAAGGAGTAGTCGCCGACGACGGCCACGACCTGGCGCTCCGGGTGGGCGCACTTGACCCCGATCGCCGCCGGGATCTCCCAGCCCAGCGGCCCCGCCTGGCCGCAGACCAGGTAGCGGCGGGGCAGGAAGGTGCGCTGGAACTGCCCCGACCAGATCTGGTACAGGCCGATGGCCGTGACGAACGTGGTGTCCCTGCCGAAGAAGTCGTTGATCTCCTTGAAGACCCGGGGCGGCTTGATCGGCACGTCGTCGAAGTCGTCGCGCCGGGGCAGCGTCGCGCGCAGCTCGCCGACCCGGCGCGCCCACCGGCCCGTCTCGCGGGGCCGGACCAGGCGGCGGGCCTCGTCGGCCATGGCGGCCAGCGCGGGCCGGGCGTGCCCGACCACGCCGAGGTCCGGCTCGAAGACCCGGCCGATCTGGGTGGGTTCGATGTCCACGTGGATGAAACGGCGCCCGCGCCGGTAGACCTCCAGGTCGCCGGTGTGCCGGTCGCCGAACCTGGCGCCGACGGCGAGCACGAGGTCGCTTTCGAGGAACGCCGCGTTGCCCCAGCGGGTCTGCGTCTGGATGCCGGCCATCCCGGCGAACAGGGGATGGTCCTCGGGGAAGGCGCCCTTGCCCATGAGCGTCACCTGCACCGGGACCTGGAGGTACTCGGCGAGCGCGCGCAGTTCCCGCGAGGCGTCCCCGACCACGACGCCGCCGCCGGCCAGGATCAGCGGCCGTGCCGCCTCGGCCAGCAGCCCGACCGCCGCCCGTACCGAGGCCGGGGTCGGTTCTGGCACGTCGACGGGGAACGGCTCGTCCAGTTCCTCGTCGTACAGGCACGTCCCGCGCTGCACGTCGATGGGGAGGTCGATCAGCACCGGTCCTGGACGCCCCGAGCGCGCGACCCTGAAGGCCTCGCGGAACACCCACGGGGCCTGGGCGGGCTCCTTGAGCTGCACGGCCCACTTGGTCACCGGCCGGGCGATCTCGACGATGTCGACGGCCTGGAAGGACTCCTGGTGGAGCTTGTTCCTGGCGGCCTGCCCGGTGACGCAGATGATCGGGATCGAGTCGGCGAGCGCGGTGTACAACCCGGTGATCATGTTGGTGCCGGCCGGGCCCGAGGTGCCGATGGAGACGCCGACGTTGCCGGTGACCCGGGCCCAGCCGTCGGCGGCGTGCGTGCCGCCCTCCTCGTGGCGGACGGTGATGTGCCGGACGGGGCTCTTCCGCAGCGCCGCGTACAGCGGGAGTATCGCCGCGCCTGGAATGCCGAAGACGGTGTCGACGCCCTCGGACGCGAGGACGGCGACGACGGCCTCCATGCAGGGGATCCGTTTCACCCGTTGATCCTTTCGATCACCTTGAGCAGCGCGGAGTGGTCGAGGTGGCCGTGCCCCTGGGCCTTGGCGGCGGCCATGAGCTCGGCGACCAGGCCGGTGAGGGGAAGGGCGACGCCCGCGCGGCGCGCGGCGGCCAGCACGATGCCCATGTCCTTGTGGTGCAGGTCGATACGGAAACCCGGCGCGAACTCCCTTTTGATCATGGAGTGCCGCCGGAGTTCGAGGATCCGCGAGCCGGCCAGCCCGCCCGCGAGCACGTCGAGCCCGCTCTCCGGGTCGACGCCCGAGGCCTCCAGCAGGACGATCGCCTCCGCGACCAGGCCGAAGATCCCGCCGACCACGAGCTGGTTGGCCGCCTTGACGGTCTGCCCCGCGCCGGAGGGGCCGACGTGCCGGACCGTCGTGCCGAGGACCCCGAACAGCGGGCGGAGCGCCTCGAAGTCGTCCGCGTGGCCACCGGCCATGATCGAGAGCGTGCCGTCGACCGCGCCGCGCTCGCCGCCGCTCACCGGGGCGTCGAGCGGCCGGATCCCCTTGATCGTCGCCGCCTGGGCCACCCGGCAGGACGTCTCGGGCTTGATGGTGCTCATGTCCACGTGGAACATGCCGGGCTTGCCGTGTTCCAGCAGCCCGTCGCCGCCGAACGCGACCTCCTCGACCTGGGGCGAGTCGGGCAGCATGGTGATCACCACGTCCGCGCCGGCCACCGCCTCGGGTACCGACGCCGCCGCCCTGCCGCCGGCGGCGACCAGGCGCTCCACCGCCTCGCGGCTCATGTCGTACCCGGTCACGTCATAGTCGGCCCGGACCAGGTTGGCCGCCATCGGCCCGCCCATGATCCCGAGCCCGATGAACGCCGTTCGCGTGATCGTCAAGGGGTCTCCTCCAGCCAGGTGAAACTCTCCGCGCTGGGACCGGCCGGCCGGTACTCGAGACCGACGTGGCCCCGGTATCCGGCGGCGGCCAGGCGCGCGAAGATCAGGTCGTACGGCATGGCGCCCGAGCCGGGCCGGCCCCTGCCGGGGTCGTCGGCGATCTGCACGTGGCCGAACCGGCCGGCGTCGCGGTCGATCAACGCGGGCACGTCCTCTCCCATGCGGTGCAGGTGGTACAGGTCGGCGAGGAAGGCGAGGTTGGGGGCGCCCACCTGCTCGATGAGCGCGAACGCGGCGGCCGAGGACGTGATCGGGTAGCCGGGGTTCTCGTAGGAGTTGAGCGCCTCGACCACGACCGTGGCGCCGGCCTTCGCCGCCGCGCCCGCCGCCCGGGAGAGGGTGGCGAGCGCCAGCTCGCGCTGGGCCGCCTCCGGCAGGCCGGGCACCCGGTTGCCGTACAGCGCGTTCAGCACCCGGCAGCCGAGCGACCCGGCGAACCCGGCGGCGACGTCGACGTTGGCGAGGAACCGGTCGGCGTCACCGGGACGCGACAGCAGGCCGCGGTCGCCCGCGCCCATGTCGCCGGCGTCGAAGTTCAGCCCGACCAGGCGGACCCCGGCGTCCTCGATGGCCCGCCGCAGGGCGTCCAGGTCCGATTCGGGCGGATCCGGCCGGTCGAACGGCCACCACAGCTCGACGGCGTCGAACCCGGCCTTGGCCGCCGCTCCCGGCCGCTCCAGCAGCGGCAGCTCGGTGAACAGGATGGACAGGTTGACATCGAACCGGAGCCCCGCCCCCACTCCCCCGCCCCTCACACGCCACCCCGCCCGGACCCACCGAGGAGCGCGCGCATGAGGCGGGCGGTTTCGCTGGGGGTCTTGCCGACCCGCACACCGACCTTCTCCAGCGCCTCCTTCTTGGCCTGCGCCGTCCCCGCGGAACCCGACACGATCGCCCCGGCATGACCCATCGTCTTACCCTCAGGCGCGGTGAACCCCGCCACATAGGCCACCACGGGCTTGGTCACGTGCTCCTCGATGTAGGCCGCCGCACGCTCCTCCGCGTCCCCGCCGATCTCACCGATCATCACGATCGCCTCGGTACCCGGATCCGCCTGGAACGCCTCCAGCGCGTCGATGTGCGTCGTCCCGATCACCGGGTCACCACCGATGCCCACCGCCGTCGAGAAACCCACATCACGCAGCTCGTACATCAACTGGTACGTCAACGTCCCCGACTTGCTCACCAACCCGATACGACCCGCCGTGGTGATGTCCGCCGGGATGATGCCCGCGCTCGACTGCCCGGGGCTGATCAGTCCCGGGCAGTTCGGGCCGATGATCCGGGTGGTCCCCGAGGCCCGGGCGCGGGCCACGAACCGGATCGTGTCGTGGACCGGCACGCCCTCAGTGATCACCACGCACAGCGCCACGCCCGCGTCCACCGCCTCCTCGACGGCGTCGCGCGTGAACCTCGGCGGCACGAAGACGACCGACACCTCGGCGCCGGTCGCGGCCGTCGCCTCAGCCACCGAACCGAAGACGGGAAGCGCGCGCTCCCCGAAGTCGACCGACCTGCCGCCCTTGCCGGGGGTGACCCCGGCCACGATCTCGGTCCCGGCGGCGAGCATCCGCGCGGTGTGCCGGGCGCCCTCCGCACCGGTCATGCCCTGGACGAGCACCTTGCTGTCCTTGGTCAGGAAGATGGCCATCGTCGCTGCTCCTCCCGGCCGCCCACGCGGCCCGCCTCGAATGCCCGCAGGCCGATGCCGTTCACGCGGCGGCCAGGCTCGCCGCGAGCTCCGCGGCGGCGTCCATGGTCGCGACGACGCGGACCAGCGGATGCCCGGCCGCGTGGAGGACGGCGCGCCCGGCCTCGGCGCTGTTGCCGTCCAGGCGGACCACGATCGGGTGGCGCACGCCGTGCTCGCCGAGCATCCCGAGGGCCGAGACGATGCCGTGGGCGACCGCGTCGCAGGCGGTGATGCCGCCGAAGACGTTGACCAGCACGGCCCGCACGTCCGGGTCGGACAGGACGATCTCCAGGGCGTCGGCCATCACCTGCGCGGACGCGCCGCCGCCGATGTCGAGGAAGTTGGCGGGCCGCGCGCCGCCGGAGGACTGGCCGGCGTAGGCCACGACGTCGAGGGTCGACATGACCAGGCCCGCGCCGTTGCCGATGACGCCCACCTCGCCGTCGAGCTTGACGTAGTTGAGCCCTCTGGCCTTGGCCCTGGCCTCCAGCCCCGCCGCGCCGTGCGCCGCGGGCACCTCGGCGAACGCGTCGTGCCCGTGCCGGAAGGCGGCGTTGTCGTCGAGCGTGACCTTCCCGTCGAGGGCGAGCACGCGGCCGTCCGGCGTGACGGCCAGCGGGTTGACCTCGACCAGCAGCGCGTCCTCCTCGACGAGGACCCGCCACAGGCGGACCAGCACGTCGGCGACCGCGTCCTGGACGTCGGCGGGGAGCCCGGCGCGCGACGCGAGCAGCCGCGCCGACCTGCCGTCCATGCCGACGGCGGGATCGACCGGCGTCGTGACCAGCGCGTCCGGCCGGGTGGCGGCCACCTCCTCGATGTCCATGCCGCCCTCGGCGGACACGATCGCGATGAAGGCACCGCCCGCCCGGTCCACCAGATAGGCCGCGTAGTACTCCTCCAACGGCACCGTGGCCTGCTCGACGAGCACCGTCAGGGCGGTGAGCCCCTTGATGTCCATGCCGAGCACCCGCGCGGCCTCGACCTCGGCGGAGGCCGGGCCGGGCGCGGGGCGCACCCCGCCCGCCTTGCCACGGCCCCCGGTCTTCACCTGGGCCTTGATCACGGTCGGCGTCCGCAGCTCCGCCGCGACCGCCCGTGCCTCCTCGGGCGTGGACGCGACGCGGCCGCGCGGGACGGGGACGCCGTGCCGCGCGAAGAGCTCCTTCGCCTGGTACTCGAACAGGTCCATGCGACTCCTCTTACGGTTCTTCCATACGGTATACCGTATGGAAGAACCGCCGTCCAGGCCTCGACAGGCGATCCCATCAGAGTTATTCCATACAGTATGGAGAAAACACAGCTGATCCGTGACTGGCGCGGCCGTCCCTACCTCGTAGGGCAGAGCGACCGGCACCTGCTCGGCCGGTCGAGGGCCTGGATGTTCTGGCTGCCCTGGGCCGCGATGCTCGCCATCGCCCCCCTGCAGTACGGGTACGCGGCGGCGGCGCCCGCCCTGCTCGCCTCGCGCGGCGGCCCGGTCCTCTCGGTCCTGGCGCCGCTGGCGGTCTGGATCGTCTGCCAGGCCACCGCCGCGATCCCCACGATCCGCCTGCTGCGACGCGGCGCGCTCGGCGTGCGCGCCGCGCTCTGGGCGGGGGCCGCGCTGAGCGCCGCGGGTCTGCTCGCGGTCGCCCTGCCCGGCGGCTCGCCGGTGGCGGCGGCCGGGTACGCGCTGCTCGGCGGCGTCGGCGGCGGCCTGGTGTACGGGGTCTGCACCGAGACGGTCGCGCGCTGGTACCCCGAACGGCCCGCGACGCGGGTCGGCTTCGTGACCGGCGCCTACGCCTACGGCGCCGCGCCGCTCGCCGTGGTCGCCGGTCTCGTCCCCCGCCACCTCGGGCCGGCGTTCGCCGTGTCCGCGCTGGTCGCGCTGGCCGCCGTCGGAACCGCCGCCGTGTTCGTCCGGCTCCCCCCGCCGCACTGGTGGCCCGCCGGGGTCGACCCCCGCCGGCACGCGCTCGACCGGCTCATGCTGCGCAGGACCCCGCCCGCCGTGCGCCAGTTCTCCATGGGCCAGGCGCTGCGCACCGGCGCGCTGTCCAAGCTGGCGGCGATCCTGGTCTTCGCGGGCGCGGTCTCGGTCTTCGACGTGGTCGCGGTCGCGTCGGCGGGCGGCGCGGCGCCGTGGGCCGGGCTCACCCTGCTGATCACGCTCAACGGCGCGGGGCGCGCGTGCGCGATGGTGGTCTCCGAGGTCGCCGGGCGCAGGCGCGTGCTCGCCGCGGTCCTCGCCGTGCTCTGCGCCGGCCAGCTCCCGCTCGCGGTCGGCTCGGCCACGGGTTCGGCCGCCGCCCTGCTCATCGGGGCCGCTTTGGCGGGCGCGGGAGGCGGCGCGTTCTACCCGCTCATCGCCGGCCTGGTGCGCGACTTCTTCGGCGAGGAGCGCACGGCGGAGATCCATGGCGTGGTCTACAGCACCAAGGCGGTCGCCGGGCTGATCGGCGTCGGGCTCGCGGCGGCGGCCTGGACGACGGCGAGCCTGCCGGCCGCGTTCACGCTCGCGGCGCTGGTCGCGGCGCTCACGGCGACCGCCAGCCGGAACCTGCGGGTGCCGGGGCGCCCGGCCACCCTGCCCACCGGTGTGTGATCGGGCTCACCTTAGAGCGAGCCAATCAAGACTGTATGCTGTAGGCAGTTGACGAAAAACAACAAGTGGGTACGCATCCGGCGCACCCGTCACCGTTCTGGAGTTGAAATGTCGCGGTCGGATCTGGCGGGCAAGGCAGCCGCACCCAAGATCGCGCGTCCTGTCCCGCTCAGAGAGAGCGTCTTCGAGGCGCTGCTCGAACTCATCATCAGCAGCCATCTGCGCCCCGGACAGCATCTCGCCGAGAGCGAGCTCGCCGAGATGCTGGGCGTGTCCAGGCAGCCGATCAGAGAGGCGCTGCAGCTCCTCAGCGGTGAGGGGTGGGTCGACCTGCACCCCGGCCACGGCGCGTTCGTGCACGCCCCCACCGCCGAGGAGGCCGACCAGCTCCTCGCCGTGCGCGCGCTGCTGGAGACCGAGGCCGCGCGGCTGGCGGCCCGTCACCACACCGAGGAGGGCGTGGCCCTGCTGCGCGCCCTGTGCTCGCGCGGCCTGGCCGCCGTGGAGGCCGACGACGTCGAGGGCGCCGTGGCGATCAACTCCGAGCTCCACGCCACCGTGATGGAGCTCTCGGGCAACATGGTGCTGAGCGACCTCGCCGCCCAGGTGTCCCGCAGGGTCCGGTGGTACCACACGCCGGTGGCCCGCCAGCGCGGCCGGGCCTCCTGGGAGGAGCACGCCGCCCTGATCGCCGCCATCGCCGACGGCGACGAGGACCAGGCCGGCGAGATCATGAAGAACCACACCGAACAGACCCGCCACCTCTACCTGAGCCAGCTCGGCGAGGACGAGCCCGCCGAGCCGCTCCCGAGCAAGCGCAGGAAGCGGCGGGCCCCCGCCGCGCTCGGGAATTGACATGAACGTCATTCATGGCTCGCTCCGGCGAAACATCCGAGGAGGAGATTCGACGAGAAGGCATTTCATCTACTTCGCGTACTTCGCGCCGGGGAGGCGTGTGGCGACGCGCCGGCCGCCGAGAGCAGGGGACGCCCTCATGACGGCCGACGCGTCGCCGCACGCCTGAACCTCCGGTCAGGCCGGACCAACGAGCCGATCTCTACGCCGTGTCCGCGGGCTCAGCCAGAAGCCTGTTCGGACGCGGGTGTCAGGGTCGCGCCGGACGGCACGGGCGCCGCCGTGGCGCTGCGCGGCCGTCCCGGCTGACGCAGGATCAGCGAGAGCGCGCCCGCCAGCAGGCTGGTGCCTCCCGCGATGACGAACGCGCCGCCGTACCCCCAGGCGCCGACCACGACCGCGCCCATCCCCGATCCGAGCAGGCCGCTGACCAGCTTGGAGGAGTAGACCAGACCGTAGTTGGTGGCGTTGTTGTTCTCACCGAAGTAGTCGGCCGTCATGGCCGCGAACAGCGGGAAGATCGCCCCGCCGCCGAAGCCGGAGACCATGGAGGAGAGCAGGAATAACGGCATGTTGTGGATCGACCCCGACCACAGCACCGCGAACTGGGCCAGCCCCAGGATCACGCACACGATGGTGAGCGTCTGACGCCGTCCGGCCAGGTCGGAGATCCAGCCGATGACGCCGCGCCCGGTGCCGTTCACGATGGCCTTCAGGCTCATCGCCAGGGCGACGATGCCGCCGGCGAAACCCATCTCCTTTCCGAACGGGACCTGGAAGGCGATGCCGAAGATGTTCACGCCCGCCGTGAACAGCAGGCACACCCACATCAGCGGGAGCATGCCGGTGCGCACGGCCTCCCTCGGCGTGTACTGACGCACCGCCGGCGGGTTCTTGCGCAGGCTGCGCGAGCTGACCTGACCGCGTAACGGGTCGACGTGCGCGGGCCACCAGTTCTTCGGCGGATCCTTGAAGAACAGCCCGCTGACGAGCACGGCGACCAGGACGTACACCCCGACCAGGTCCAGCACGGACTGGTAGTTCTCGGTGTGCATGTAGGTGGTGAAGATGAAGACGAACGGCACCGAACCGTAGGCGAACCCGCCGTTGACGAACCCGGTCTTGCCGCCGCGCCGCTCGGGGAACCACTTGGCGACCATGTTGATGCATGTGGCGTACACCAGCCCGGCGCCTCCGCCGCCGAACAGGCCGAACCCGAGGTAGGCCCAGAAGATGCTGGGCGCGTGGCTCAGCGCGAGGTAGCCGAGGAAGGCGCCGCCCGCCCCGAGCATCATGGCCGCCCTGGCCGAGAGCCTGCCGGTCTCCCGGAGGTACCCGGCGGGGAAGGCCACCGCCGCCTGGAAGAACACCCAGACGCTGAGCAGCCAGAAGATGTTGGTGGAGGACCACCCGTGCGCGTCGTGCAACGTCTCCTCGGCGGAGCCGAATGCGTACTCCGAGACGCTGATGCCCATCATGCCGATCCACGGCAGGAGGACCATCAGCCAGCGTGGCCGTCCCATGATGTCCCGGGGGCTCTCGCCGATCCGGTAGACACGGCCGTTACTGTCGGTGATCTCCTGATGACTTGGTACCACTGTGGTCATGTGAACTGCTTTCCTCGGCGCTGACCATTGCTCCCTGTCCCCCGGCGTCCTGTCGATCCCGGCCGGCGCGGCTGACCGCGACCGGCGACCTCTCCCCCGGTCACGCGACCGGGGGGATGATCATGTGCACGTGGACATACGGGCCTCCTTTCCCGCCCCGCACGGGGCGGTGCGGACGCGGTCGATCTGGTGCGCGGAAGGCGGCGCGGAGGGCGGGAGGGCGGTGGACCGGCCAGAAGGCCCACCGCCCGGTACTCTCCGGGCCCGGCCGGGCGGACCTTCCGCCCGGCGCCTTCCGGGGGTTCAGCCGAGCAGGCCCGCCGCCCTGGCCCAGCGGTACTTGGCGCCGAGCACGGCGACGGGCTTCTCGGTCGTGTAGGGGTAGGCCACGACGCCGTGGTCGAACAGGTAGGCGCAGGCCTCCTCGACCTCGGTGTCCCCGGCCAGCGAGGCGACCACGGGCTTCTCGTTGCCCTTGGCCCGCTCCTCGGCCACCACGCGGGCGATCAGCTCGGCGAAGACCATCGGCGGGGTGACGATCGTGTGCCAGTAGCCGAGTACCAGCGCGTGGATCCGGGGGTCGGACAGCCCCAGCCTGACGGTGTTGGCGTAGGTGCTCGGGGGCTCGCCGCCGGTGATGTCGATCGGGTTGCCGGCCGCGCCGAACGGGGGGATGTACGCCCGGAATGCCTGGTCGAGGTCCTCCGGGATCTCCATGAGGGTCAGCCCGTTGTCGACGCAGGCGTCGGACAGCAGCACCCCCGAGCCGCCCGCGCCCGTGATGATGACGACGTTCTCCCCTTGGGGGGTGGGCATCAGCGGAAGGGAGCGCGCGTACTCCAGCATGTCGTTCAGCCCGGGCGCCCGGACGACCCCCGCCTGGCGCAGGATGTCGTCGTACACCTTGTCGTCGCCGGCGAGTGCGCCGGTGTGCGAGCCCGCCGCGCGGGCGCCCATGGCGGTGCGCCCGGCCTTGAGCACGATCACCGGCTTGTGGCGTGAGACGCGCCGCGCGGCCTCGACGAAGCCGCGCCCGTCCTTGAGGTCCTCCATGTGCATGGCCACGCAGTGGGTGTTCTCGTCCTGCTCGAAGAAGGTGAGCAGGTCGTCCTCGTCGATGTCGGCCTTGTTGCCCACGCCGACGATCGCCGACACGCCCATCTTGGTGGTGCGGCTGAAGCCGAGGATGGCCATGCCGATGCCGCCGCTCTGGGAGGTGAGCGCCACGCCGCCCTTCACGTCGTAGGGCGTGCAGAACGTCGCACAGAGGTTCTCCGGCGTGTAGTAATAGCCGTAGATGTTGGGCCCGAGCAGCCGCGTGCCGTGCCGGCGGGCGATCTCGACGATCTCGGCCTGGCCCTCGTGGTTGCCGGTCTCGGCGAAACCTGAGGGGATCATGATGGCTCCGGCCACGCCCTTGGCGCCCGCCTCCTCCAGGGCGGCGGCCACGAACTTCGCCGGGATCGCGAACACCGCGACGTCCACCTCGAACGGCACGTCGGCGATGCTCGCGTAGGCGGGCAGGCCCATGATGCCGGACGCCTTGGGGTTGATCGGGAAGACCTGGCCCCGGTAGCCGCCGTCGAGGAGGTTGCGCATCACCGAGTTCCCGATCTTGCCGGTCTCGGCCGACGCGCCGATCACCGCGACCGACCTCGGCTTGAAGATGCGGTTCATCGAGGCGAGGATCTCGGTGCGCGAGAGCCGCTCCACCGGCCGCACGGGCTCGGGGTCGAGCAGGACGCGCACGTCGGCGGCCGTCGCCCCTGACGCGCTCGCGAATACGGGGTTGAGGTCGACCTCGGAGATCTCCGGGAAGTCGGCGACGAGCGCGCCGACCCGTTCGATCATCGCGGCCAGCGCCTCCCGGTCGGCCGCCTCGGCGCCGCGCACCCCGCGCAGGACCTCGGCCGCCTTGATGTCGTCCAGCATCCCGAGGGCCTCGCCGCGCGTGAGCGGCGCCAGCCGGAAGGTCACGTCCTTGAGCACCTCCACCAGCACGCCGCCGAGGCCGAAGGCCACGATCTTGCCGAACGTCGGGTCGGTGACCGCGCCGATGATCACCTCGTGCCCGGCGCCGATCATGCGCTGCACCTGGACGCCGTCGATCGCCGCGTCGGCGTCGTAGGCGCCGGCCGCGGCCATGATCTGGTCGTAGCCCGCGCGCACCTCCTCGGGCGTGCGCAGCCCGACGATGACGCCGCCGGCCTCGGTCTTGTGCAGGATGTCCGGGGAGACGATCTTCATCACGACCGGGAACCCGATGCCGGCCGCGATGGCCAGCGCCTCGTCCGCCGTGGTGGCCAGGCCCTCCCCGGGGGTGACGATGCCGTACGCCTCGCAGATCTTCCTGCCCTCGGGGGCCGTCAGCGCCGTACGGCCCTCGGCCCGGGCCTTGTCCAGGACCTCGCGGACCGTGTCACCGCTACCGGCCATTCAGATCACTCCGTTCTGTCGCAGCTCCGCGAGGTCGCCGGCGGACAGGCCGAGTCCCGCGTAGACCTCGGCGTTGTGCTCGCCCAGCAGGGGCGGGGTGGTGACGGTGACCGGGGAGTCCGAGAGCTGGATGGGGCTGCCGACCGTGGTGAACCTCCCGCGCTCGGGGTGCTCCACGTCGACGATCACGCCCTGGCTCCTGAGCGTCTCGTCCTCGATGAGCTCCTTGGTCGACAGGATCGGGCCGCACGGGATGTTCTCGGCGTTGAGCGCGTCGAGCACCGCCCACTTGCCGTGCAGGCTCGTCCACTCCTCGATGAGCTGGAACATCTTGTCGAGCTTGGACAGCCGGGCCTCGGGCGTGGCCCACTCGGGGTCCTCCGCCAGCTCGGGACGCCCGATGATCTGGGCGATCGGCCGCCAGCCGGGCGGCTGCACGATCACGTAGATGTAGTCGTTCGGGCCGCCGGGGGCGCACTTGACCGCCCAGCCCGGCTGGCCGCCGCCCGAGGCGTTGCCCGACCGGGGCACCTCCTCGGCGAACGTGCGGTTGGGGTACTCGGCCAGCGCGCCGTGCGACAGCCGCTGCTGGTCGCGCAGCTTGACGCGGCACAGGTTCAGCACGGCGTGCTGCATGGCCACCTGGACGCGCTGCCCCCGGCCGGTGTGCTCGCGCTGGTAGAGGGCGGCGAGGATGCCCGCCACGGTGTGCACGCCGGTGCCGGAGTCGCCGATCTGGGCGCCGGTCGCCAGCGGCGGGCCGTCCTCGAAGCCGGTGGTGCTCATGGAGCCGCCCATGGCCTGGGCGACCACCTCGTAGGCCTTGAAGTCGGCGTACCGGCCGGGGCCGAACCCCTTGATCGACGCGTAGACCAGGCGGGGGTTGAGCTCGCGCAGCCGCTCCCAGGTGAAGCCCATGCGGTCCACCGCGCCGGGGCCGAAGTTCTCCACCAGGACGTCCGCCTCGCGGACCAGCCCGGTGAACATCTCCTTGCCGCGCTCGCTCTTCATGTTGAGCGTGATGCTCTTCTTGTTGCAGTTGAGCATCGTGAAATAGAGGCTGTCCACGCCCGGCACGTCGCGGAGCTGCCCGCGGGTGACGTCGCCCGAGGGCGACTCGAGCTTGACGACGTCGGCGCCGAGCCAGCCGAGGATCTGGGTGCAGGACGGACCGGACTGCACGTGGGTCATGTCGAGGACGCGCACGCCTTCGAGTGCTCTGCTCATCTCCTGGTTTCCCTACTTGTACATCGTCTGGTTCATGGTCCCGGGGGCGTAGACGTCCGGGTCGATCCATACGTTGATCAGCGCCGGCTTGCCCGACGCGCGGGCCCGCTCAAGCGCGGGACGGATGTCGTCCGGGTCGCGGACCTCCTCGCCGTGACCGCCGAGCATGCGCGCGAACTCGTCGTACCTGACGTCGCCGAGGGTGTTGCCGACCCGGCCCCTGGCCTCGCCGTACTTGGCGGCCTGGCCGTAGCGGATCTGGTTCATCGAGGAGTTGTTGCCGACGACGCCGATGAACGGCAGGTCGAAGCGGACCATGGTCTCGAAGTCCCAGCCGGTGAGGCTGAAGGCGCCGTCGCCGAACAGGGCGACCACGTCCTTGTCCGGGCGGGCGTGCTTGGCCGCCATCGCGAACGCCACGCCGACGCCGAGGGTGCCGAGCGGGCCGGGGTCCATCCAGTGGCCCGGCGACTTCGGCTGCACGACCTGGCCGGAGAAGGTGACGATGTCGCCGCCGTCGCCGATGTAGATGGTGTCCTCGGTGAGGAACTCGTTGATCTCGTGGACGAGCCGGTAGGGGTCGATCGGGCGGGAGCCGGAGAGCTGGCGGGGCAACCGCTTCTCGAACGCCTTGGTCTCGACCTCGCGCAGCTCCTCCATCCACCTCTTGCGCCGGGCGCTGCCGTTGTCCTCCCTGCCGGTCGCCGCGGCGGCCGCGCCCGCGAGCACCAGGCCGGCGTCGCCGACGATGCCGAGGTCGATGTCGCGGTTCTTGCCGACGGTGCGGTAGTCGAGGTCGACCTGCACGACGGTCGCGTCGTCGGACAGCCGCTTGCCGTAGCCCATGCGGAAGTCGAAGGGCGTCCCCACGATGATGATCAGATCCGCGTTGGAGAACGCGTACCGCCGGGAGAGCTGGTAGTGGTGCGGGTCGCCGGGCGGCAGCGTGCCCCGGCCCGAGCCGTTCATGTACGCCGGCACGTTGAGCGCGCGGACGAAGTCGACGGCGTCGGCGGTGGCCCTGCACGTCCACACCTGGCTGCCCAGCAGGACGCAGGGCTTCTCGGAGTGGGCGATGAGGTCGCCGAGGCGCTCGATCGCGGCGGGGTCGCCGGCCTGGCGCGTGGAGGCGCGGTAGTGCCCCGCCTTGGGGATGCGCGCCTTGTCGAGCGGGACCGTGGCGTCTAGCACGTCGCGCGGGATCTCCAGGAACGACGGCCCCGGCGCGCCGTGGTAGCACTCGCGGAAGGCCATGGACACCAGGTCGGCCACCCGCTCGGTCGAGGGGACCGTCGCCGCGAACTTGGTGATCGGCGTCATCATGTCGACGTGCGGGAGGTCCTGCAGCGAGCCCATCTTGTGCTGGCTGAGCGCGCCCTGCCCGCCGATCAGCAGCATGGGGCTCTCGGCCCTGAAGGCGTTGGCCACGCCCGTGACCGCGTCGGTGGTGCCGGGGCCGGCCGTCACCACCGCGCACCCGGGTTTGCCGGTGATCCGCGCGTAGCCGTCGGCGGCGTGCGCGGCCACCTGCTCGTGGCGCACGTCAATGACCTCGATGCCCTCGTCGACGCAGCCGTCGTAGATGTCGATGATGTGGCCGCCGCACAGCGTGAAGATCACATCGACGCCCTCAGCCTTCAGGGCCTTGGCCACGAGGTGACCGCCCGAGATGCGCTCGGGGGCGGGCTCTGCGGGCTGGGTCACTGCTTGGGACATCGGGTCCATCCTTTCAAAGTGCATACTGCATACCGTATGAGAGCCATCGTTAACCCCCTCGCGACGTGTTGTCCAGACCCATTCACGGCGGCTCTCGCGCCGATGTGACCGCGAAGCCCGCCCCACGAGGGGATCGGCGCCCGGTCGCCGCCAGGATCCTTGACCCGAACTTTTCCATACTGTATACCGAATACAATCATCGACGCGAGACCGGAGCTGCTTCATGAAGGTCGCTGTTCTTGGCGCCGGTGCCATCGGCGCGTACGTGGGCGCCGCCCTGCAGAGGGCGGGCGCCGAGGTGCATCTCGTCGCCCGAGGGGCACATCTCGCCGCCATGCGCGAGTCCGGTGTGCGCGTGCTGAGCCCCCGGGGCGACTTCACCGCCCACCCCCACGCCACCGACGACCCGAGCGAGATCGGGCCGGTCGACCACGTCTTCCTCGGGCTGAAGGCCAACGCCTACGCGGCGGCCGGGCCGATGGTCCGCCCCCTGCTCCACGAGACCACCACCATCGTCGCCGCCCAGAACGGCATCCCCTGGTGGTACTTCCACCGCCTGCCCGGCCCCTATGAGGGGTACCGCGTCCAGAGCGTCGACCCGGACGGGGCGGTCACCGCCGCGCTCCCCCTGGAACGCGCGATCGGCTGCGTCGTCTACGCCGCCACCGAGATCGAGGCCCCCGGCGTGGTCCGCCACCTCGAGGGCACGCGCTTCTCGATCGGCGAGCCCGACGGCTCCCCGTCCGGCCGCTGCGCCGACTTCAGCGCGGCCATGATCGAGGGCGGGCTCAAGTGCCCGGTCGAGCCCGACCTGCGGCAGGACATCTGGATCAAGCTGATGGGCAACATCGCGTTCAACCCGATCAGCGCGCTGGCCCGGGCGACCATGGCCGGCATCTGCCGGCACCGCCGTGCCCGGGAGCTGGTCGTGGCGATGATGCGCGAGACGGTCGAGGTGGCCCGGCGGGTCGGATGCGACCCGAACATCTCCATCGAGCGCCGCATCGCCGGGGCCGAGCGGGCCGGCGAGCACAAGACCTCCACCCTCCAGGACCTGGAGAAGGGCAAGCCGCTGGAGCTGGACGTCCTGCTGTCGGCGGTGGTCGAGCTGGCAGACCTGACCGGCACCGAAGTGCCCGCGCTGCGCTCGATCCACGCGGTGACCGACCTGTTGGACGAGCAGGTGCGGCGCAACCTTGTGCCCGCGTCCTAGGAATACATACCGTAGATTGCATACGGTATTCTCTGATCCACCCCGCCCGGAGGACACGCCCGTGAAGAAGAACCGAGCCGAGCACTACGACCGGCTGACCCACCCCCTCGTGCGCGAGGACGGCGTCCTGCGGCGGGCCACCTGGGAGGAGGCGCTCGACCGCGCCGCCGAGGGCTTCCGCCGCAACATCGGCCGCCACGGCCCCGACGCCTTCGCCATGCTGTCGTGCGCACGCTCCACCAACGAGATGAACTACGTGGCGCAGAAGTTCACCCGCGTCGTGGCCGGCACCAACAACGTCGACTCCTGCAACCGCACCTGCCACGCGCCGAGCGTCGCCGGCCTGTCGGCCGCCTTCGGCAGCGGCGGCGGCACCTCCTCCTACCAGGAGGTCGAGGACGCCGACGTCATCGTCCTGTGGGGGTCGGCCGCGCGCGACGCCCACCCGATCTTCTTCCACCACGTGCTCAAGGGCGTGCACAAGGGCGCCAGGATGTTCGCCGTCGACCCCCGCCGCACCGGCACGGCCCAGTGGGCCGACCGGTGGCTCGGGCTGAACGTCGGCACCGACATCCCGCTCGCCCACGCGGTCGCGCGTGAGATCATCCACGCCGGCCTGCGGAACACGGCCTTCATCGAGCGCGCCACCACCGGCTACGAGGAGTTCGCCGCGTCCGTGGAGCCCTGGACGCTCACCGCGGCCGAGCAGGTGACCGGGGTGCCCGCCGAGGCGATCAGGGAGCTCGCCCACACCTACGCCCGCGCCGACCGCGCCCAGCTCTGCTGGACCCTCGGCATCACCGAGCACCACAACGCGACCGACAACGTGCGTGCGCTCATCAACCTGTCCCTGCTCACCGGCCACGTCGGCCGGTACGGCTCGGGCCTGTCGCCGCTGCGCGGCCAGAACAACGTGCAGGGCGGCGGCGACATGGGCGCCATCCCCAACCGGCTGCCCGGCTTCCAGGACATCCTCGACCCGGTGATCCGCGCCAGGTTCGAGCGGGCCTGGCAGGTGCCGATCCAGCCGAGGTACGGGCTGAACCTCACCGAGATGCTGGAGGCCATGGCCGAGGGCGAGGTCACCACCTGCTACCTCATCGGCGAGAACCCCGTGCAGTCCGAGGCCGACTCGCTGAGCTGCGTCAAACGGCTGAGCATGCTCGACCACCTCGTCGTCCAGGACATCTTCCTCACCAAGACCGCCCAGATGGCCGACGTCGTGCTGCCCGCCGGCGCGGCCTGGTGCGAGAGCGACGGCACGTTCACCAACAGCGAGCGGCGGGTGCAGCGCGTGCGGCAGGCGATCACTCCCCCGGGCGAGGCCCGTGACGACATCTGGATCCTGTGCGCCCTCGCCCGCCGCCTCGGCCACGACTGGAACCACGACAGCGCCGAGCAGGTGTGGGACGAGGTCCGCGCGCTGTCGCCCGCGCACACCGGGATGACCTACCAGAGGCTGGCCGACCTCCAGGGCATCCAGTGGCCGTGCCCCTCGGAGGACGGCCTGGAACCCCCGTTCCTGCACGGGCGGCTGTGGGAGAGCGACCCGGCACGGCGCGGCCCCGCCGCCCCGTTCGCCGTCCTGCGCCACTCACCCCCCGTCGACCTGCTCGACGAGGAGTACCCTCTTCGCCTCACCACCGGCCGCACGCTCGACTCCTACAACACCGGCGTGCAGTCGTCCGGGTTCGCCTCCCCGCTGCGCCAGGGCGAACGCGTCCAGCTCTCCCCCGAGGACGCGGCCCGGCTCGGGCTGGCCGAGGGCGAGAAGGCCAGGATCAGCTCGCGGCGCGGCTCGGTGGTCGCGCCGGTGCACATCGACCCCGGCCTGCGCCCCGGCCTGGTCTTCATGACCATGCACTTCCCCGACGAGGTGGACACCAACGCCCTCACGATCGAGGCGACCTGCCCCATCGCCGGGACGGCCGAGTTCAAGGCGGCGGCCGTCCGCGTCGACAGGCTCGTCCCCGCCCAGGCCGGGTGAGGGGCCGTGGACCTCAGGTTCCGCGACGCCGAACCCGCCGACGAGGAACGCGCCGCCGTCGACGCGGTCCTCGGGCCGCCCCCCTCGTCCTGGCACGGCGGGCGGCGCACCGACGAGGACCTCCGGTTCGCCTCGGGAGGCCACGCGGCCCGCGAGCGGCGTGACCTCCTGCTGCCGGCGCTGCACGCCGTCAACGACCGCGTCGGGTGGATCAGCGAGGGCGCCCTCGACTACATCTGCCGCCGCCTCACGGTGCCGCCCGCCGAGGCGTACGGCGTCGCCACGTTCTACTCCCTGCTGTCGCTGAAGCCGCGCCCCGCCCGGGTGCTGCACGTCTGCACCGACCTCGCCTGCCACGCGCGCGGCGCCGAGGACGTGCGGCGGCACGTCCAGGAGCGGCTCGGCCCGCCCGGCACCTCATGGGTGGCCGCCCCCTGCCTGGGGTTGTGCGAGCGCGCCCCCGCCGCCCTGACGCTGGAGGCCGGCGCCCCGCCCCGGGCCACCGTCCACGCCCCCGCCGAACCCGCCCCCGGAGCGCCCGGCGGGGACCAGGTCCTCGTGGCGCGGGAGGAGCCCGCGGCCGAGGAGGCGGTGCCGCAGGCGGGGGACCCGGGGCTCGTGCTCCTGCGTCGCGTCGGCGTCGTCGATCCGGCGAGCCTGGACGCCTACCGTGCGACCGGAGGCTACGCCGCGCTGCGCAGGGCGTTCGAGCTCGGACCCCTCGGGACCATCCGGGAGATCGAGGAGTCCGGGCTCGTCGGACGGGGCGGCGCCGCCTTCCCCGCCGGGCGCAAGTGGGCGGCGGTCGCGGCCCAGCCGGTCCGCCCCCACCACCTGGTGTGCAACGCCGACGAGAGCGAGCCCGGCACGTTCAAGGACCGGGTGCTGATGGAGGGCGACCCGTACGCGCTGGTGGAGGCCATGACCATCGCGGCGTACGCCACCGGCTGCGCCAAGGGCCACCTCTACATCCGGGCCGAGTACCCCCGCGCGACGGCCCGCCTGCGGCACGCGATCGCCACGGCCCGGGCGCGCGGGCTGCTCGGCGAGGACATCCTCGGCCACGGGTTCGCCTTCGACATCGAGATCCGCCGCGGCGCCGGGGCCTACATCTGCGGCGAGGAGACGGCCATCTTCAACTCGATCGAGGGCTACCGGGGCGAGCCGCGCAGCAAGCCCCCGTTCCCCGTCGAGAAGGGGCTGTTCGGCAAGCCCACTTTGGTCAACAACGTCGAGACGCTGGTCAACGTGCCCGCCATCCTCCTGGGCGGCGGGGCCGCCTACGCGCGGACCGGCACCAAGGGCTCCACCGGCACCAAACTGTTCTGCGTCTCCGGCGCCGTGGCGCGGCCGGGGGTCTACGAGCTGCCGTTCGGGGCGACGCTGCGCGAGCTCCTCACGCTGGCCGGCGGTACGCCCGCCGGCCTGCGGGCCGTGCTGCTCGGCGGGGCGGCCGGGGCGTTCGTCGGCCCCGGCGACCTCGACATACCGCTCACCTTCGAGGGCACCCGCGCCGCGGGCGCGACGCTCGGCTCGGGCGTCGTCCTGGCGCTGGACGCCGGCGCCGACCTGGCCCGCATCCTGCTGCGCATCGCCGAGTTCTTCCGGGACGAGTCCTGCGGGCAGTGCGTGCCCTGCCGCGTCGGCACCGTACGCCAGGAGGAGGCGCTGCACCGCCTCGGCCGCGCCCCGAGGGCCGAGGACCTCACCCTGCTCCGCGAGGTGGGCCAGGCCATGCGCGACGCGTCGATCTGCGGCTTAGGCCAGACGGCGTGGAACGCGGTCGAGTCCGCCATCGACCGCCTGGGCGCCTTCCCCCTGTCCGTCACCACCCCCACCTCCCCGGAGCCGTCATGACGCCCCCGCACCGCCCCATCGGCCGGCCGAACAGCGCCCCGGCGCCGACGGTGGAGTCCCCATGAGCGTCCCGCTGCCGCCGCCCCGGCGCCTGGTCGAGCTGACCGTGGACGGCGCGCCCGTGCGGGTGCCAGCAGGGGCCACGATCCTCGACGCGTGCGGCGGGGCCGGGCAGGACATCCCGACCCTGTGCTACGGCGACACACTGACCCCGAAGAACGCCTGCCGGGTCTGCGTGGTGGAGGTCGAGGGCTCCCGCACCCTCGTCCCGGCCTGCTCGCGAAAGGCCGAGGCCGGGATGGTCGTCGGCACCTCGACCGAGCGGGCCCGGCACAGCCGCAAGATCGTGCTGGAGCTGCTCGCCTCCTCGGCCGACCTGTCGGCGACGCCGGGCGCGGCCGGCTGGATCGAGGAGTACGACGCCCGGCCCGCCCGGTTCGGCGCCCAGGCGGCCACCGTCGAGCAGCCGGTGAAGGTGGACAACGACCTCTACGTCCGCGACTACGGCAAGTGCATCCTGTGCTACAAGTGCGTGGACGCCTGCGGGGAACAGTGGCAGAACACCTTCGCCATCGGCGTGGCCGGCCGGGGGTTCGACGCGACGATCTCCACCGAGTACGACGCCCCGCTCACCGACTCGGCCTGCGTCTACTGCGGCAACTGCGTGGAGGTCTGCCCGACCGGGGCGCTGTCGTTCAAGAGCGAGTTCGACATGCGGGCGGCGGGCACCTGGGAGGAGTCCCGCCAGACGCGGACGACCACCATCTGCAGTTACTGCGGGGTCGGCTGCAACCTGACCCTGCACGTCCAGGACAACCAGATCGTCAAGGTGACCTCGCCGCACGACAACCCGGTGACCCACGGCAACCTCTGCATCAAGGGCCGCTTCGGCTACCAGCACGTCCAGAACGTCCGCCCCGAGCCCCCCGCACGGCCGGCGCCCGAAGCCCCGCAGGACGCCCTCGCCTCAGGATCCGACGTCCCGAGGGCCGCCTCCGGTTCGCGATCCCCGGGGAGCGCGCCGTGAGCAGGGTGACGGTCCGGCGGCCGATCCTGCGGCTGCGCGACGAGGCCCTGTCGCGGCGGGTCGACGTGCTCGCCGCCGAGGAGCCGCTGGAGATCCGGCTGGACGGCCGCCCGCTGACGGTCACCATGCGGACCCCGGGCGACGACTTCGACCTGGCCGCCGGCTTCCTGGTCAGCGAGGGCGCCGTCGGCTCCCCCGGCGAGATCGACTCGATCCGCTACTGCGCGGGCGCCACGCAGGACGGGAGCAACACCTACAACGTGCTCGACGTCCGCCTCGGCGGCGGAGCGGTGGCCCTGGTCACCTCCATGGAACGCAACTTCTACACCACCTCGTCCTGCGGGGTGTGCGGCAAGGCGTCGCTGGACGCGGTCCGCACCGTCGCCCGCTGGCCGGTCGACGACGACCAGCTGCGGCTGACGGCCGCCGTGGTCGCCACGCTCCCCGACCGGCTGCGCGCGGCCCAGCGGGTGTTCGACCGCACCGGCGGCCTGCACGCCGCCGGCCTGTTCACCGCCGCGGGCGAGCCTCTGTGCGTACGTGAGGACGTCGGCCGGCACAACGCCGTGGACAAGATCCTCGGGTGGGCGCTGCGCGACGGCAGGCTCCCGCTGCGGTCGACGGTGCTCATGGTCTCCGGCCGCGCGTCCTTCGAACTGGCGCAGAAGGCCGTGATGGCGGGCATTCCCCTGCTCGCCGCCGTCTCGGCCCCCTCGTCCCTGGCCGTCGAGCTGGCGGCGGACGCGGGCCTGACCCTCATCGGCTTCCTGCGCGGCGGCTCCATGAACGTCTACACCCGGGAGGACCGCCTCACCTTCCCGCTTTGACATGGCGGCTCCACGAACGACTGCGTCGGCGGGCCCGTGAACATCGCCGTCACCCTCTGAACGCCACGAGAGCGGGACGCGACCGTCAGGGGGCGCCGAGGAGGTGGTCGCGGAGGAAGTCGTTGGTGAAGGTGCCGGTGGGGTCGAAGTGGGCGACCAGATCCCGGAAGTCCGGCAGCCGCTCGTACCGGGACCGCAGGACCTCCGGGGCGACCGTGAAGAGTTTGCCCCAGTGCGGCCTGGCCTCGAAGGGGGCCAGCCGCTCCTCGATCAGGCCCAGCACGGGCAGCACCGCTGCGGGGTCCTTGATCCAGGTGAAGTGGATCGCCACCGACTCCCGCCCGTAGGCGGTGCTCAGCCACAGCCGGTCGGCGGCGACCGTACGGATCTCGGAGATCTGCAGGACCGGGGCGATGTGGTCACGCAGGCCCGCGAGCGCGCGCAGCGCCGCCACGGCGTGCTCCCGGGGCACCAGGTACTCCGACTGGAGTTCCTCCCCGGCGCTCGGCGTGAAGTCGGGGCGGAAGTGCGGCAGCCGCTCGAACCACGGCCCGGGGACGCCCGCCTGCCGCGTGCAGTGGACGGCGGACACGCCGGGCACGGGGTGCCGGGGCCCGTCCGCCATCGTGGCCCCGAAGAACGGGTTCCCGGCCCCGTCCGCCGTGGTGGCCCCGACGGAGCCCGCCGGAGCCGGGTCGCCCGCCCTTGACGCGTCGGGAGCGGGCGAGGCGTCCAGGCGGTGCTTGACCCACGCCTGGTCGATCACCGACGTGCGCCAGCCGGTGAACAGGCTCACGCTGTAGGCGCTGGAGAAGACGTCGTCGAAGTGCTCGTCCAGCACCTCACCTGCGAGTCCCTCGTAGACGTACTGCCGCACGTCGAACGCGGGCACGAGGTCCAGGGTGAGGCTGACGACCGCTCCCAGGGCCCCGAGGGCCACGACGGCCCCCTCGAACCGGTCTCCGTCGGTGTCCCGGCCGAGGACCACCACGTCGCCGCCCGCGGTGACCATCTCGATCGCCGAGACGGCCGTGGCGAGGTTCCCGTTGGCGTCGCCCGAGCCGTGGGTCGCGGTGGCGCAGGAGCCGGCGACCGAGATGTGCGGCAGGGACGCCAGGTTGCGCAGCGCGTAGCCCTCGGCATGCAGGCGGGCGCCCAGCTCGGCGTACCGCACGCTCGCGGCGACCTTGACGGTGGCCGAGGCGCTGTCGATCTCGATCGTCCGTGGCAGCCCGTCGAGCGAGACCAGGGTGCCCGCCGAGTCGGCGATGGCGTTGAAGGAGTGCCCGCTGCCGAGGACGCGGACCTCGCGGCTTCGCGAGACGAGGCCGCGCAACTGCGAAAGGGACGAGGGCCGGTCCACGTGCTCCGCGCGGAACACGATGTTTCCCGCCCAATTTCTCACTTTGTCAGTCACTTGCTGCCTATTCTCCGACTTCGAGGGCGTGTGGCCAGATCAGCCGCTTCTTGCACCCTAGAGGCAACGGTTCCGGCGGCGGGAGCCCCGGTCGCGATCACACCGGGCTCTGGGAGCGGAAAGCCCGCCGTCTCAGGGGCGGGGACCAGGTGTCCGTGGAAAGCGGAAAGCCCGGCCCCTTGGACGGGGACCGGGCTTCACCAGGGGTGGAGCTATGGGGATTCGAACCCCAGACCTCCTCCATGCCATGGAGGCGCGCTACCAGCTGCGCCATAGCCCCTTGTCGCCGCTCCGGGTAATCCCGTCGCGGCGCTCCGAGAGCATATAGCGACTTCCCGCGGTTCGCCTAATCGGCAGGTCGACCCCCTGCCGGAGGCGGCCCGCGCAGCCCGGAAACCGGGCCCGCACCAGCCCCTCCCCACCCGAAACCACCCGCACCGACCCCCCAGCGCCGAGCGGCGTCCGGGACGGGCCGCGCCCGGGGCCGGGTCAGCCTTCGGCGGGGGGTGTCTCGGGGCGGTCGTCGCTGTTCACCGGCTCGGGCAGCGTTCCCGCGTTGTGCTCGACGAGGCGCCAGCCCTTGCGGCCTTCGTGGATGACCGACCAGGAGCAGTTCCCGACGCCGCCGAGGGCGGGCCACAGCTCCTCGGGCAGGCCGAGCAGCCGGGCCAGCCCCAGCCGGATCGCCGCCCCGTGGGAGGCGATCACGAGCAGCCCGCCGTCCTCCAGCCGGTCCACCCAGCGCCGGGTGGCGGCGGCGACGCGGTCGGCGACGTCGGTCACCATCTCGCCGCCGGGCGCCTGCCAGTCGGCGTACTCCACCGGCCAGCCGGCCGCGATCTCGGCGCGGGTCAGGCCCTCCCACTCGCCGCCGCCGCGCTCGCGCAGGTCCTTGTCGACCATGACGTCGAGCCCGACGAGCTTCCCGAGCGCGGTGGCGGTGTCGTGGGCGCGCCGCAGGTGGGAGGAGACGATCAGCGAGGGCCGCAGGGAGGCGAGCAGCGAGGCGGCCCGATCGGCCTGGGCGATCCCCGTCTCGTCCAGGTGGATGTCGGTGTGCCCCTGAAAGCGCTGCTCGACGTTCCACAGCGTCTGACCGTGGCGCCAGAAGACGACCCGCCGCCCGCCGTGCCTCCCTTCACTCACCAGACGTCTCCCGGCTCCGCTGGGACTGGCCCTGGGTGACGCTCTCGGGAAGCGAGATCGACGGGCAGTCCTTCCACAGGCGCTCGAGGGAGTAGAAGGTGCGATCTTCCTCGTGCTGGACGTGGACCACGATGTCCAGGAAGTCCAGCAGTACCCAGCGGCCTTCCCGTTCCCCCTCCCGGCGGACCGGCTTGGCGTGGGCGTCGGTCCGCAGGCGCTCCTCGATCTCGTCGACGATGGCGCGCACCTGGCGGTCGTTGGAGGCGGAGCAGAGCAGGAACGCGTCGGTGATGACGAGCTGCTCGCTCACGTCGTAGGCGATGATGTCATCCGCCAGCTTCTCGGACGCGGCCTCGGCGGCGAGCCGGACGAGCTGGAGGGACTTCTCCGATGCGGTCACGATGTGGGTTGTTCCTCCTTGTGAGGGATACGCGGTCCAGGTTCCATTATCAGGATGCCCGGTAGAGCCCCCGCTTGTTGATGTACTGAACAATCCCGTCGGGAACGAGATACCAGATGGGTTCTCCCCCCGCCACCCGCTCCCTGCACTCCGAAGAGGAGATCGCGAGCGCCGGTATCTCGATGAGGCTGACCTTTCCCTCAGGCAGTCCCGGGTCGTGCAGGACGTGACCCGGACGAGTACAGCCTACGAAATGTGCCATGGTGAAGAGCTCGTCGACATCACGCCAGCTCAGGATTTGCGCCAGGGCGTCGGCGCCGGTGATGAAGTACAGCTCCACGTCCGGCTCGTACAGCGCGGCGATCTCACGGAGCGTGTCGATCGTGAACGTCGGCCCGGGCCGCTCGACGTCGATGCGGCTCACCGAGAACCGGGGGTTGGACGCGGTGGCGATGACCGTCATCAGGTACCGGTCCTCCACCGCGGAGACGATCTTGTCCGCCTTCTGCCAGGGCCGCCCGGTCGGGACGAAGACCACCTCGTCCAGGTCGAAGTGGTGGGCGACCTCGCTGGCCGCGACCAGGTGACCGTGGTGGATCGGGTCGAAGGTGCCGCCCATGATGCCAAGCCGCCTGGTGGGAGCCCCATTCCTCATGCGAGGGACCCTAACGTGCCCGGCGGGGGCGGCCGGGAACCACCCCCTCGGAAACCTCCCGCGTCAATCCGGCCCCCAAGGCCGCGCGCGGCGTTCCGCCCCGACGTAGCATGCCGACCATGACCACCACCACCCCGGATCGCAACCGTGTACAGCTGCCCGGCATCAGCTCCCGGGCCTACGAACATCCAGCTGACCGGTCGGCCCTGGTCGCGATGCGCTCCCTGTCGGGCTTCGACTCGGTGCTCAAGCGGATGTCGGGCCTGTTCAGCGAGCGCCGCCTGCGGCTGATGTTCCTCGCCTCCTCGGTGCGCGCGAGCGAGACCCAGTTCCGCGCCCTGTACGACATGGGCCGCGACAGCGCCTACCTGCTCGACCTCCACCGCATCCCGGAGATCTACGTCCAGCAGGACCCGCAGCCGAACGCCATGGCGATCGGCTTCGACGACCCGTTCATCGTGATCAACACCGGCCTGCTCGACCTGATGGACGAGGAGGAGCTCCGCTTCGTCGTCGGGCACGAGACCTCGCACATCCTGTCCGGGCACGCCGTCTACGGCACGATGCTCGCCATTCTGACCCGCCTGGCCACCCGCGTCGCCTGGATCCCGCTCGGCTACATCGGCCTGCGGATCATCGTCACGGCCCTGGAGGAGTGGCACCGCAAGGCCGAGCTCTCGGCCGACCGCGGCGGCCTGCTGTGCGGCCAGGACCCCGAGGCCGGCATGCGGGCCTTGATGAAGCTCGCCGGCGGCTCCCGCCTCCACGAGATGAACATCGAGGCCTTCCTGGACCAGGCACGCGAGTACGACACCGCCGGTGACGTGCGCGACGGCCTGCTCAAGGTCCTCAACCTGCTCGGCACCACCCACCCGTTCGCGGTCATGCGCGTGGCCGAGCTCGACCGCTGGCGGCGTGACGGCGAGTACGAGGCGATCCTCGCCGGCAACTACCCCCGCCGTGAGGACGACGCCAACGCCAGCGTCTCCGAAGAGGTCAAGGCCGCCGCCCGCTCCTACCGCGAGTCGTGGGCCCAGTCCCAGGACCCGTTCATCGGCGTCCTGCGCGACGTGGCCGAGGGCGCCGTCAACGCCGGCGAGCGGATCTTCAACCGGTTCGCCCGCAGGGACTGACGCACACCCCGTGGTCCATGGCCCGCGGGCGATGGACCGCGGCCGGACCACCGCATCGTCATCCGCACGTCCACGCCACCCCGCACGCGGCTCGGGTGGCGGGCGCGGAGGCGGTCCTCCCCGCACGCCCTCCCGCCCCACGGGGCCGGGCGCGTGCGTTCCGGGCGCGCGATCAGGGGGCGCGTCCCTCCCTCAGCACAGGCCTGGGCCCGCACGGGGCCCTCAGAGGGCGTGAGGAAGGACCCAGGCCAGTACGCGCACGGCGGCGGCGCACAGCGCCACGAAGCCGCCGAGCACGGACAGCGCCCGCAGGCCCTCTCTGCGCAGGTCGGGCACGTGGATGCCGATCCGCTCGACCTCGCGCCCGACGATCCCCCCGCACACGACGCCGAACACCACCCCGGCGACCGTCATGGGCCCGGCCTGCGCCCACCACCCGTCGTCCATCTGCCCCCCGGCGGCCACCCAGAACGCCGAGGCGGCGATGGCGGACGCGGGCACGCCCGGCCAGACCACCGAGCTGAGCGCCGATCCGGCCAGCGCGATCGGGAACGACACCACCCGCAGCGTCCCGCGCACCCGCGAGGACCTGCGGTGCCGTACGAGCCAGTGCCCGCTCCACCACGCGCGGGCCAGCACGCAGAAGACGGCGGTGATCGCGAAGGTGGCGAGCGGCCAGATGACCGACGCCACCACGCACGGCACCGCCACCATGGCCAGCACGATCAGGACGGCGCTGCCCGGCGGCGAGGCGGTCGCGCCTCCGCGCAGCGTGTCGGCGCCGAGCAGCGACTCCTTGACGTCGGTGGTGACGCGCCGCGCCCGGCCGACCCTGACCCGGTCCTCGCGGCGCCCCTCACCCCCCGTACGGCGCTCCTCGCCGCCCGAGCGGGGTTCGGGGGCGTCGGCCTGTGTACGGCGCACCCGGACCCGCTCGGTGGCCCCCACCGGCCTCGGGGGGCGGCGGGGCGGCGCCTTCTTCCGGGATCCGGGCGAGGAGTCCCCGGCCGGCTCGGCGGCCTCGCGGGCACGCGTCTTGCCCGGGGACTCGCCGGCGGCGTCCTGGCCGCGCGCTCCCTCGTCTCCCTCGGAGTGACCTTCCGCGGGCTGCTCGGGGCGGGCCGGCGTGGGCGCGGCGGGCGCCGTGGCCCTGGCGAAGCGCGACAGCCGGTCCGACAGCAGCGCGGCGGTCGGCCGCTTGGCCGGTTCCCGGTTGAGCGAGGCCCTGATCAACGGCAGCAGCGACCCGGGCACCCCGGCGAGGTCGGCGCGCCCGTTGAGCACCGCGTACATCTGGGCCTCGACGCTGCCCCGCCCGAAGGTCGGGCGCCCGGTGGCCGCGAACGCCACCGTGGCCGCCCACGAATGGATGTCCGAGGGCTCGCCGACGTCCTCCTCGGCGAAGACCTCCGGCGCGGAGTAGCCGGGGGTGCCGAGGAAGGTGCCGGTCATCGTCAGCCGGGTCGCGTCCGACACCTGCGCGATGCCGAAGTCGATCAGCACCGGGCCGTCGGGGCCCAGCACCACGTTGGCGGGCTTCACGTCGCGGTGGATCACCCCGGCCGCGTGGATGATCGCGACCGCGGTGGCCAGTCCCCGTGCGAGGTCGATCAGGGTGGCGCCGGACAGGGGGCCGTTCCTGCGCACCGCGTCGAGGAGGGTCTCCCCCTCGATGTGCTCCATCACCAGGTAGGGCCGGTCGCCGGACAGGTCGGCGTCCAGGACGCGCGCCACGTAGGGGTTCTCCACCCGCCGCAGCGCCTGCACCTCGCGGTCGAGCCGTAATCGCGCCTCGGGATCGTCCCCGATCGGATCACGCAGCATCTTGACGGCGACCTTCACACCGCGCCGGCCTACGGCGAGGTAGACCTCGCCCATGCCACCGCGGCCGAGGCGCTCCAGCATGGTGTACGGGCCGACTCGCCCGAGCCCGCCCACTCGCCGTCCACCCATAGGAGACGCCACCATAGCGCCGATCCGTCCATAATTGGCAGCGGCGCGCCGAAAATGCGCGAGACCCGTATTCGAAGCGCGCCGGGGCACCGGCCACCGGGAGCCTCCTCGTACGGAGACCGGGCGCGTCCTCTACCCGGAACCGGGGAGCCTGTTCTTACCGGGACTGGGGCGCGTCCTCGAAGAGGCTGTCCAGCCTTGCCCGGGGATAGCTGGAAATGACCTTCCGGCCCCTGCGCCGCCAGTTGACGTGGCCCCGGCTCTCCAGCCACAGCATCAGCCGGTCAGCCGCCACCACCACCGCGATGGCGTAACCGAATCCGCAGACGATCCCCATGGGCACCAGTCAATCGCCCCGGCGCCATGTTCACCCGGAGCGACACGCCATTCACTCTGTGTCAGAACAACTGCGGCTAGCCGCCCGCGATGACGGTGCCCGCGGAGGTGCGCAGGTGACCCTCGCCGATATAGACCCATTTGGTGGACGTGAGCTCCGGCAGGCCCATCGGCCCCCGGGCGTGCAGCTTCTGCGTGGAGATGCCGATCTCGGCCCCGAAGCCGAACTCGCCGCCGTCGGTGAACCGGGTCGAGGCGTTGACCGCCACCGCCGCCGAGTCGACCAGCGCCACGAACCGCCGGGCCGCGCTCTGCGAACGCGTCACGATCGCGTCGGTGTGCGCCGAGCCGTACCGCCTGATGTGCGCGACGGCGTCCTCCAGCGAGTCGACGACCGCCGCGGCGATGTCCAGGGAGAGGTACTCCTCGGAGAAGTCCTCCTCGGTGGCGGGCACCACGACGCCGGAGGCGCCGTAGGAGGCGACCCGCTCGTCGCCGTGCACGGTCACGCCCTCGGCCGCCAGCCGGGCCAGCGCGGCGGGGACGAACGCCTCGGCCACCTTGGCGTGGACCAGGAACGTCTCGGCCGCGTTGCACACCGAGGGGCGCTGGGTCTTGGCGTTGACCAGGATCTCCATGGCCACCCCGAGGTCGGCGTCCTCGTCCACGTAGACGTGGCAGTTGCCGACACCGGTCTCGATCACCGGTACCGTCGACCCCTCCACGACCGAGTTGATCAGGGACGCGCCACCGCGCGGGATCAGGACGTCGACCAGGCCGCGGGCCCGCATGAGGTGCCCGACGGACTCCCGTGAGGTGCCCGGCACCAGTTGCACGGCCCCCGAGGGCACCTCGGTGCCCGCCAGCGCGTCCTGCATGATCTGCACCAGGGCGGTGTTGGACCGGTAGGCGCTGGAGGAGCCGCGCAGCAGGACCGCGTTTCCGCTCTTCAGGCACAGCGCGGCGGCGTCGACGGTGACGTTGGGGCGGCCCTCGTAGATGATGCCGACGACGCCGAGCGGCACGCGGAGCTGACGGAGCTCCAGGCCGTTCGGCAGGGTGCTCCCCCGGACGACCTCGCCGACCGGGTCGGGCAGGTCGGCGACCTCGCGCACCGCGCCGGCGATGGCGTCTACGCGCTTCTCGTCGAGCCGCAGACGGTCGATCATCGTCTCGGGCGTGCCGCCCTCGCGCGCGGCGGCGACGTCCAGCGCGTTGGCCTCGACGATCTCCTTCGCGCGGGCCACCAGCGCGTCGGCGACGGCGCGCAGCGCGGCGTCCTTCGGGGAGCGCGGCAGCGGCGCCAGCTCGGCGGCGGCCTCGCGGGCGGCGCGGGCGACCTTCAGAAAGTCATCGGCCTCAGACATGCCTCGCGCTCCTGCTCTCGGTGGTGGGATCCAGTATGACGATGTCGTCGCGGTGGATCAGCTCCCGCTCGTACTCCGGCCCGAGGTTGGCGGCCAGCTCGCGCGTGGAACGGCCGAGCAGCTCAGGGATCTCCGCCGCGTCGAAGTTCACCAGGCCCCTGGCCACGGGCGTGCCTCGGGAGCTGTACAGGTCGACGGGGTCCCCGGCGCTGAAGTCGCCCTCCACCAGGGTCACCCCGGCCGGGAGCAGCGACATGCGCCGCCCCACCACGGCCTGCACCGCGCCGTCGTCCAGGTGGAGCCGGCCCCTGCCGGTGGTCGCGTGGGCCAGCCAGAGCAGGCGGGTGCCGGGGTGGCGGCCGTCCGGCTGGAAGTAGGTGCCGACGTCCGCGCCGGCCAGGGCGTGCGCGGCGCGGGCGGCGGAGGTGAGCACGACCGGCACCCCGGCGCCGGTGGCGATGCGCGCCGCCTCCACCTTGGTGATCATCCCGCCGGTGCCGACCCGGCCCGACCTGCCGAGCTCGACGCCTTCGAGGTCGGCGGGCCCGCTCACCCTGGGGATCCGCAGCGCCCCCGACAGCCGGGGGTCGCCGTCGTACAGGGCGTCCACGTCGGACAGCAGCACCAGCGCGTCGGCGTGGATGAGGTGGGCCACCAGGGCGGCCAGCCGGTCGTTGTCGCCGAAGCGGATCTCGTCGGTGGCGACCGTGTCGTTCTCGTTCACCACCGGGACGATGCCGAGCTCAAGGAGCCGGGCCAGGGTCCGCTGCGCGTTGCGGTGGTGCGACCGGCGCATCATGTCGTCGGCGGTGAGCAGCACCTGGCCCACGCGCAGCCCGTACCGGGCGAAGGAGGAGGTGTAGCGGGCGACCAGGACGCCCTGGCCGACCGAGGCGGCGGCCTGCTGGGTCGCCAGGTCGCGCGGCCGGGCGGCGAGCCCCAGCGGGCCGAGGCCCGCGGCGATCGCGCCGGAGGACACCAGCACGATCTGGGTGCCCTGCTTGGCGCGGGCGGCGAGCACGTCGACCAGGGCGTCCACCCGGTCGACGTCGATCGTGCCACCCGGGGTCGTCAGCGACGACGACCCCACCTTGACGACCAGGCGTGCGGCGGTCGCCACCCGCTCCCGACCGGCGTCGTCAACGCTCCCCACCTTCGCTCCCCCTGCCTTCTCCGCTTCACAATGGCACCCCCGCCGGGGCCGGCACCCGCAAACCGTGGGACCGGCCGGGGGTCAGCCGACGCGGTTGTCCGACCCGCGCGGGCCCTGGTGGGCCTCGGCGTCCAGCTCGGGCTGCCAGTCGAACAGGTACCCGCCCTCCATCGGCCCGATGACCACCTCGGCGCCGTTCTTGGCCCCGGCCTCGCTGAGCGCCTTCTCGATGCCCAGGCGGGCGAGCCGGTCGGACAGGTAGCCGACGGCCTCGTCGTTGCTGAAGTCGGTCTGCCTGATCCAGCGCTCGGGCTTCTCGCCGGACACCTGGAAGGTCTTCTCGTTGATCCGCTTGATCGTGAACCCGGCGTCGCCGAACTGCTTGGGCCGGATGACCAGGCGGGTCGGCTCCTCGACGGGCTTGGCCGCCCGGGCCGCGGACACCATCTCCGCCATCGCGAACGACAGCTCGCGCAGCCCGTCGTGGGTCGCGGCGGAGATCGTGAAGACCTTCAGGCCCTTCTCCTCCAGCATGGGCCGTACCATCTCGGCCAGCTCGCGCGCGTCCGGCACGTCCGACTTGTTCAGCACCGCCAGGCGGGGACGGTCGTCCAGCTCGCCGTACGCGGCCAGCTCGGCCTCGATCACCCCGAAGTCGGTCAGCGGGTCGCGGCCGGGCTCGATCGTCGCGCAGTCGAGCACGTGGACGATGGTCGAGCAGCGCTCGACGTGGCGCAGGAACTCGTGGCCGAGGCCACGCCCCTCGGAGGCGCCAGGGATCAGCCCCGGCACGTCGGCGACGGTGAAGACCGTCTCGCCCGCGGTGACCACACCGAGGTTGGGCACCAGCGTCGTGAACGGGTAGTCGGCGATCTTGGGCCGGGCGGCGCTCAGGGCCGCGATGAGCGAGGACTTCCCGGCGTTCGGGAAGCCGACCAGGGCCACGTCGGCGACGGTCTTCAGCTCCAGCAGGGCCTCGACCTCCTGGCCCTCCTCGCCGAGCAGCGCGAACCCGGGGGCCTTGCGCTTGGTGGAGGCGAGCGCGGCGTTGCCGAGACCGCCGTGGCCGCCCTGGGCCACGACGTAGCGCGTGCCGGCGCCGATCAGGTCGATCAGCACCTCACCGGTCTTGGCGTCCTTCACGACGGTGCCGTTGGGGATCTTCAGCACGACGTCGTCGCCCGTGGCGCCGTCGCGGTTCGAGCCCGCGCCCTGCTTGCCGTTGGCGGCCTTGCGGTGCGGCCGGTGGTGGTAGTCCAGGAGGGTGGACGTGCTGGGGTCGACCTCCAGGATGACGTCACCCCCCCGGCCGCCGTTCCCGCCGTCGGGGCCGCCGAGCGGCTTGAACTTCTCACGGTGGATGGACGCGCAGCCGTTTCCCCCGTCACCGGCCTTGATGTACAGGACCACCTGATCGACGAACTCAGCCACTGCCACTCCTCCTCACAAGCGTGGCCATCTGGTCCACGCCGTGCCACCGCCGCGCTCTGTGCGCCGGTTAATGCCCCCTCACGACGATGAGGCGGATCGATAAGTCGATCCGCCTCATCAACGTTCTGGCCGGGCCGGCGCCACGCGTGCGCGTGGTGCGGCGGCCCTTTCCCGATCGGCGGATCTACTCCGCGGCCGGGACGATGCTCACAGCGCGACGGCCGCGCTTGTTGCCGAACTGCACGTGGCCGGCGGTCAGCGCGAACAGCGTGTCGTCACCGCCACGGCCGACGTTGTCGCCCGGGTGGAAGTGGGTGCCGCGCTGGCGGATGATGATCTCGCCGGCGTTCACCAGCTGGCCACCGAAACGCTTGACCCCGAGCCGCTGGGCGTTGGAGTCACGGCCGTTCCGGGTGGACGATGCGCCCTTCTTGTGTGCCATGGTTCGCTACCACTACTTCCCGGGGTTGATGCCGGTTACCTTCACCTGGGTGTACCGCTGGCGGTGACCCTGGCGCTTCTTGTAACCAGACTTGTTCTTGTACTTGAGAATGCGGATCTTGGGCCCCTTGGTCTCGCCGAGAATCTCGGCGGTCACCTGGAACTTGCCAAGCGTGGCAGCGTCTGTGGTGACATCGCCGTCGTTGACGACGAGCACCGGCGCCAGCGACACCGTGGAGCCGACCTCACCGGCGACCTTGTCAACCTCGAGGACGTCACCGACGGAGACCTTCTGCTGCCTGCCGCCGCAACGAACGATCGCGTACACCGCGGAACCCTTCTTCTGGCTAATTGCTCGCTGAACGCTGCGCCTCTGCATCCAGCTACCGTCGAAACACGACCGGCGAACCGGGTAGGCGCGCGAAGCTAGGCGCGCCACCGGACGCACCGATTGACTAGGATACCGGATTGCGGGTGCCCTGGTCGAACCGGACGGATCGCCGGGTTGCCGGGCTACTCGGCCGGCCCGGCCGGTCTGGTGGCCTTTCGGGAGCGTCGCCGCCCCCGGGCGGAAGGCTGTGCCGCCTGGGAGTCCTCGTCGGAGGAGCCGTCAAGCGCATCGGTCACGCTATCACGGCCCCCCTCGCCGTTCGCCGCGACCGCGACGCCGGCGTCCTTGAGGACCTTGTCGGCACCGGCCTTCTCCAGCTTCTCGGCCACCGCCTTCTCGACCGCCATCTTGCCCTGCGTGCCCCTCGGCTCGGGCTTGGACTCGACCGGTTCGGTCGAGACGATCAGCCCACGCCCGTTGCAGCAGTCACACGGCGTCGAGAACGCCTCCAGCAGGCCCTGCCCGACCCGCTTGCGGGTCATCTGGACCAGCCCGAGAGAGGTGACCTCCGCGACCTGGTGCTTGGTGCGGTCGCGGGCCAGGCACTCCAGCATGCGCCGGAGCACCAGGTCGCGGTTGCTCTCCAGGACCATGTCGATGAAGTCGACCACGATGATGCCGCCGATGTCCCGCAGCCGCAGCTGACGGACGATCTCCTCGGCCGCCTCCAGGTTGTTCCTGGTGACGGTCTCCTCCAGGTTGCCGCCCTGGCCGGTGAACTTGCCGGTGTTCACGTCGACGACGGTCATCGCCTCGGTGCGGTCGATCACCAGGGAGCCGCCGCTCGGCAGCCACACCTTGCGCTCCATCGCCTTGGAGATCTGCTCGTCGATGCGGTAGGCGGCGAAGACGTCGCCTTCCTCCCACTTGGTCAGGCGGTCGACCAGGTGCGGGGCGACGTACCGGACGTACTCGTCGACCGTGCCCCACGCGTCGTCCCCGGCCACGACCAGCGAGGCGAAGTCCTCGTTGAAGACGTCGCGGACCACGCGG
This sequence comes from Sphaerisporangium corydalis, assembly GCF_025506355.1. Lineage (GTDB taxonomy): Bacteria > Actinomycetota > Actinomycetes > Streptosporangiales > Streptosporangiaceae > Sphaerisporangium > Sphaerisporangium corydalis. Next base: position 11,867 of record NZ_JANZYP010000023.1, on the reverse strand, counting down.
ATGGTCAGGTCGGGCTCGGAGTAGAGCAGCTCGGGCGGGCTGGCCGACTTGGCCTTGCGCTGGATGTTCTCCCACTGCGCCGACAGGCGGGCCACGTCGCGGCTCAGCTCGTCCTCGGACGCGCCTTCGGCGGCGGTTCGCACGATCACCCCGGCGTTCTCCGGCATGACCTTCTTCAGGATGGCCTTGAGCCTGCTGCGCTCCTTGTCGGGGAGCTTGCGGCTGATGCCCGTCATGGAGCCGTCGGGCACGTACACCAGGTAGCGGCCCGGCAGGCTGATCTGGCTGGTCAGCCGGGCGCCCTTGTGCCCCATCGGGTCCTTGGTGACCTGGACCAGCACCGACTGCCCGGACTTCAGGGCCGCCTCGATGCGCTTGGGCTGGCCCTCCAGCCCGGCGGTGTCGAAGTTGACCTCTCCGGCGTACAGCACGGCGTTGCGGCCCTTGCCCACGTCGATGAAGGCGGCCTCCATCGACGGCAGGACGTTCTGCACCTTGCCGAGGTAGACGTTGCCGACGTAGGACTGGCTGGCCTCGCGGTCGACGTAGTGCTCGACGAGCACCCCGTCCTCCATCACCGCGATCTGGGTGCGCCCGGCCTGGCGGCGGACCACCATGACGCGCTCGACGGACTCGCGGCGGGCCAGGAACTCCGACTCGGTGATCACCGGGGGACGGCGGCGGCCCTGCTCGCGGCCCTCCCTGCGGCGCTGCTTCTTGGCCTCGAGGCGGGTGGAGCCGCGGAAGCCCTGGACCTCGTCCACCGAGGTGGGACGCCCGGCCCGGGGCGCGCGGATGCGCACGACGGTGTTCGGCGGGTCGTCGACCGGGGCGTCGGCGTCGTCACCGCCCCTGCGGCGCCGCCTGCGCCGGCGGCGCGAGGACCCGGCGTCGTCGTCGTCCTGGTCGCGGTCGCGGGGATCGCGCGACTGCTCGGCCTCGGCGGGCTCGGCCTGCTCGGCGGTCGCCGCCCTCGGCTCGTCGTCGGAGTCCTCGGAGTCCTCGATCTCGTCACGCGTCTTGCCCCGGCCCCGGCCGCCCCGGCGACGGCGGCGGCGACGGCCGCTCGCGTCGTCCTGGTCATCGTCATCGTCCTGCGCGGCGTCGGCGGCGTCCTCGGCCTCGTCGGCCTGCTCGTCCTGCGGCTCGGGCTGCTGCTGGGTGACCGGCGGCACGACGGCCTGACGCGGCTCTGCCTGGCGCGGCTCGGGCGCCTGGAAGATCGGCTGGAACACCGCCGCCGGCGCCTGGAACATCACGGTCGGCGGCGCCGTACGCGTCTCGGCGGTCGCGGTGAGGCCGAACGGGTCGACGAACACCGACGTCTGGGGCTGCGGCTCCTCGGCGATGTCCTCACCGGCGGGCTCGTCGTCCAGCGGCTCCTCGGCGGGCAGCGACTCGATGATCGCGGAGGCGACCTCGGCCTCCACCACGCTCGCGGCGGGCCGCTCCACCGGGGTCTCGGGGACCTCGGCGGGCGGGGCGGCCTTCCTGGTGCGCCGGCGCTTGACCGGGGCGGCGTCCGCCTCGGCCGGCGCGACGGCGGCCTCGGCCTTGCCACCGGCCTGCTCCGCCTCGGCGGGAACCGGCCCGGCCTCGGCCTCCGCGACGGCCGGTCCGGCCTGCGTCACGGCCTGGGCGTCGGCGGGCACGCCCGTGGCCTCCGAGACGCTCGCCTCGGCCTCGGGCGCGGCGGCCTTCCTGGTACGCGTGCGCCGGGGGGCCGGCGGCGCGTCGGGGTCCTTGACCACGGCGCGGCGCGAGCGGGTCGCCCTCTTGGGGGCCGCCTCGGCGACCTCCGCCGGGGGCGCGCCCTCCGGCTGAACGGCGGTGTCCGCCCCGCCCTGCTCGGGCGCGGCGGCGGTGCCGGCCCGGCCCGGGGCGATGGTGTCCGCGCGGCCCGGGGCGGGCTGGGCGGCGGTGTCGGCCGTGGCCACGCCGTTGACCGGCGCGGAGGCGGCGGCCGCTTGGTCGTTCACCAGGCCCGCGGCGCGCTCGGCCTCCTCGGGCGGCGGACCGGCCGGGCGGCTCGCCGCGCGGCGGCGCCGGACCGGCTTCGATTCCTGCTGTGCTGTCGTGTCCCCATCAGCAGGGCCAGAGGCCCCGACGATGGGCTCGTTGTCGAGCATGCGGGCGTTCTCCCGTCAGGCTCCCGGGCGCGTCTCCGCGCCGCGCGGGAGCTCTCGTCTCTCGCTGTACGCCAGGCCGCCTTCCGAAGGCCCGGCGCCAAGTCCTATTTGTGGTCACCGACGTGCTGCACAGCCGGTCCCGGCTCGCCGCCGCGAATGTCGCGGTCCAGGTCGAGCGGGTCGGCGGTCCCACCGGTGCGCGCGTCGAGCGGACCCTGCGCCAGCCTGGTCACCGCGGGGGGTGACGGCGGCGCGAAATCAGCCACAAGACGCAGACCCGTGAGCACGTCGTCGGGTCGAACGGCGGGCGTAACGTGCCGGACAACCATACGAAGTATCGCACATGGCTGGCTCGGCTCCAGGCTCGCTGTTCCTTCGTCGGCCGTCAGCGTGATGACGGCCTCCCGCGAGTCGAAGCGGCGCAGGCCCTTCTTGGTCAGGCGCTCGACGTCGACACGCTCGGCGGCCAGGAAGATCTCGACCGCCTTCTTCGCCTCGTCCGGCTCCGCTCCGGGCAGGCGGACCTCCCAGACGGAGCACTCCAGCCTGTCGGCCAGGCTTCCCGTCCGCGCCTCGACGACGTCGATCACGTCGAGTCCCGGCGGCAGAGATGAGTCGAGATCGGCACGCAGGCGGTCCGGCTCGCAGGCCGAGACCACTCCGATCTCCAGATATTCGGCTTCGCTGGCCACCCCGGTCGGGGCGGCTCCCGCGTACGAGATCTTCGGATGGGGGGAGAATCCCGCGCTGAAGCCGACCGGGATACCGGCCCGGCGCACCGCTCGTTCGATGGCGCGCGAGATGTCTCGATGGCTGGTGAACCGCAGGCGGCCACGCTTGGCATAGCGCACTCTGAGGCGCTGCACCACTGGCGGGGGCGGGGGCCCATCAGGAACAGGGTTCTTCAGCTACGTCATCCTTCCTGTCTCGCGTCGGCGGTCATCTTCCCAGGATACGGGCCCCTCAGGGCCACCCGGTCGCACGTCTTCCGGGAAGAGGCTAGACCACCGTGACCGGATGGCCTATCTCGTCAACGGTTACCACCGGTGTTTGCTTCCATCCAGCGGGTCAGACGATGGTCAGCGGGAGGAGTTTCCGGCCCGTCGGACCGATCTGGATCTCCGTCCCCATGGTGGGACAGACCCCGCAGTCGTAGCAGGGGGTCCAGCGGCAGTCCTCGACCTCGGTCTCGGTCGTGGCGTCCTGCCAGTCCTGCCAGAGCCACTCACGGTCGAGACCGGCGTCCAGGTGGTCCCAGGGGAGCACCTCGACCTCTTCGCGCTCGCGCGTGGTGTACCAGTCGACGTCGACCGGCTCACCGGCCAGCGCCCGCTCGGCGCAGTCCATCCAGCGCTTGTAGGAGAAGTGCTCGCTCCAGCCGTCGAAACGGCCACCGTCCTCCCACACGGCCCTGATCACCGCGCCGACCCTGCGGTCGCCCCGGGACAGCAGCCCCTCCACGATCGACGGCTGGCCGTCGTGGTAGCGGAAGCCGATGGACTTGCCGTACTGCTTGTCGGTGCGCAGGGAGTCCCGTAGCTGCCTGAGCCTGCGGTCCACGGTCTCGTGGTCGCACTGGGCGGCCCACTGGAACGGGGTGTGCGGCTTGGGCACGAACCCGCCGATGGACACCGTGCAGCGGATGTCACGGGAACCGGTGATCTCACGGCCCGCCTTGATGACCTTCTTGGCCAGGTCGGCGATGCCGAGGACGTCCTCGTCCATCTCGGTGGGCAGCCCGCACATGAAGTACAGCTTCACCTGGCGCCAGCCCTGGCCATAGGCCGTGGTGACGGTGCGGATCAGGTCCTCTTCGGTGACCATCTTGTTGATCACCTTGCGCATGCGCTCGGAGCCGCCCTCGGGCGCGAACGTCAGCCCCGAGCGGCGCCCGTTGCGCGAGAACTCGTTGGCCAGGTCGATGTTGAACGCGTCGACCCGGGTCGAGGGCAGCGACAGGCTGGTGTTGGTGCCCTCGTAACGGTCGGCCAGGCCCTTGGCGACCGCCGCGATCTCGGAGTGGTCGGCGCTGGACAGCGACAGCAGGCCGACCTCGTTGAAGCCGGACTCCTTGACGCCCGCCTCCACCATGTCGCCGATCGTGGTGATCGACCGCTCCCGCACCGGGCGGGTGATCATGCCGGCCTGGCAGAACCGGCAGCCCCGGGTGCAACCCCGGAAGATCTCCACGCTGAACCGCTCGTGCACGGTCTCCGCCAGCGGGACCAGCGGCTTCTTGGGGTACGGCCACTCGTCGAGGTCCATGACCGTGTGCTTCTGCACCCGCCACGGCACGCCCGACCGGTTGGGGGCGACCCGCTTGATCCGCCCGTCGGGGTGGTACTCCACGTCGTAGAACTTCGGGACGTACACCCCGCCGGTCGAGGCCAGGCGCATCAGGAGCTCGTCGCGCCCGCCGGGACTCCCCTCGCCCTTCCACTCGCGGATCACCTCGGAGATGGCGATCGCGATCTGCTCGCCGTCGCCGAGCACCGCCGCGTCCAGGAACTCGGCGACCGGCTCGGGGTTGAACGCCGCGTGGCCGCCCGCGAGCACGATCGGGTCGTCCTCGCCACGGTCGGCCGCGGTGAACGGGATCCCGGCCAGGTCGAGCGCCGTGAGCAGGTTGGTGTAGCCCAGCTCGGTGGAGAACGACACGCCCAGCACGTCGAACGCACGCACCGGGCGGTGGGCGTCGACGGTGAACTGCGGCACTCCGTGCTCGCGCATGAGCGCCTCGAGATCGGGCCAGACGGCGTAGGTGCGCTCGGCCAGCGTCCCCGGCAGCTCGTTGAGGATCTCGTAGAGGATCGCGACACCCTGGTTGGGCAGCCCGACCTCATAGGCGTCCGGGTACATCAGCGCCCAGTGGACGCTGGCGTCGTCCCAGTCCTTGACGGTCGAGTTGAGCTCACCCCCCACATACTGGATCGGCTTCTGCACCTTGGGCAGGAGCGGTTCCAGGCGGGGGAACAGCGACTCGACAGACATGCCCCCAAGCGTAGTTCCTGCCCGCCGGGGCTCGCGCCAGCGGCCTAGTACGCGCGCTCGCGGATGTGGATCGCCTGCAGTAACCCGAGGGCGATCATGTTGGCGAACGTCGCGGTCCCCCCGTAGGACACGAACGGCAGCGGGACCCCGGTGATCGGCATGATGCCGATGGTCATCCCGACGTTGATGAACGTCTGGAAGGCGAACCAGCACACGACGCCGCCGACCACCAGCGCGCCGAACCGGTTCTCGCAATGCCGGGCGATGCGCAGGCCGCGCAGCAGCACCACGCCGAGCAGCGCCACCACCGTGACCGAGCCGAGGAACCCGAACTCCTCGCCCACCACGGTGAAGATGAAGTCGGTGTGCTGCTCGGGGACGAACCGCCCCGTGGTCTGCCCGCCGTGGAACAGCCCCTTGCCGAACAGCTCCCCCGACCCGATCGCGATCAGCGCCTGGGTGCTGTTGTACCCCGCTCCGCGCGGGTCGTTGGCCGGGTTGATGAACGCCGTGAACCGCGCCACCTGGTATGGCTTGAGCAGGCCGAGGAGCCACACGGCCGCCGCCGCCGACCCCGCCGCCACGGCCAGCCCGGCGATGTAGCGCTTCCGCAGGCCGGCGAAGATCAGGGTGCCACCGGTGATCACCGCGAGCACCATCGTGGTGCCGAAGTCGGGCTGGAGCATGACCATGCCCATCGCGATGGCCGCGGCGGCGACGCACAGCAGCAAGTCGAGCGTCCGGGGCCGGTCGGTGCCCGGGGCGGGCTCGGCGAGCAGCGCGCTCAACATGAGGATCAGCGCCGGTTTCGCCAGCTCCGACGGCTGGACCGCGAACCCGCCGCCCAGCAGGATCCACGAATGCGACCCGTTGATCGTCGAGCCGAGCGGGGTGATCACCGCGAGCAGCCCGAGAAGCGCCACCCCGTACACGGCGGGCGCGTAGATCCGCAGCGTCCGCTGGTCGGCCAGCGCGGCGATGCCGCACAGCACCCACCCGATGGCGAGGTTGAGCACGTGCTTCTTGACCATCCCCGTCGGCGCACCCGCAGCCCAGGTGCGCGTCGAGGACCACACCAGCAGCGTGCCGATGATCGACAACGCCATGACCGCGACCAGCAGCACCCCGTCGACCCGCCACACCGCCGACTGCGCGCCCATCGCCCTGCGGACGAAGGAGCGGTCGCGCGGCACCAGGGCCTGGTTCACTGGACCACCGTCCCGTCCCGCCTGATCGCCGGGAGGCGCGTGGCCGGCTTGCCGTCCGGCAGGGCCGCCTTGCCCTTGATGCCGTAGATGCCCTCGTAGATCTCCCGCGCGGCCGGGGCGGCGGCCATGGCGCCCTGGCCTCCCTGCGAGATCGTGACGACGACCACGAACCTCGGGTCGGCGGCCGGGGCGAACGAGGCGAACCAGGAGGTGTCCTCCTTGCCGTAGACCTCGGCCGTACCGGTCTTGCCGCCGATCTTCACCACGTTCATCGGGAAGCCGCTGAAGGCGCCGGCGGCCGTGCCGTCGGAGGTCACCTCGCTGAGCGCGGCGTGGATGTAGTCGCGGGTCTCCTTGTCGATCGGCAGCCGGCCGGTCACCGGAGACTCGATCTCCTGCACCCGCGTGCCGTCGGGCCGGACGAGCGCCTTGGCGATGCGCGGGCTGCGCAGCCTGCCGTCGCCCACCAGGGCCGCGTACGCCGCCGCGAGCTGCAGCGGCGTGACCAGCACGTCCCCCTGCCCGATGGAGAGGTTCGCGGCCTCGCTGACGTGCCACTCGAACCCCTCGACGCAGTTCTCGTGGGCCAGCGTCTTCAGGTAGGCGGCCCGGGAGGGGTCCTTCTTCTCGACCTCCGGGTACCCGGTCCTGGCCCGCGCGCAGCTCAGGTGCTTCGTGGCCGCCCAGAGGCTCTTCTTCCACTCGCGGCCGGGCACCCGCCCGGCCACCTCCCCCGGCAGGTCGATGCCGGTCTTCCGCCCGAACCCGAACGCCCTGGCCGTGGTGGTCATCGGCTCCTTGGGGTGCCGCACGGGCGTGTTCCCGCCGTCACGCCGCCACATCTCGTTGGCCGCCTGGTAGAAGATCGTGTCACAGGACTTCACCAGGGCCGTGTGGAGATCTATCACGCCCATGCCGATGCCGTGGAAGTTGTGGAACGACCGGCCCCCGACGTCGACGGCGCCCGGGCAGTCGTACTTCCCGCGCAGCGGATAGCCGTCCCTGATCATCGAGGACACCGAGGAGATCTTGAACGTCGAGCCGGGCGCGTACTGGCCGTGGGTGGCCCGGGAGATCAGCGGCAGGCCCGCCTTCTCCGACAGCAGCCGCTGGTAGTCCTTCTCGGAGATGCCGCCGGCCCAGACCGCCGGGTCGTAGCCGGGCATGCTCCCGATCGCGATCACCCCGCCGGTCTTCACGTCCAGGACGACCGCCGCGGCGCCGTCGGCCTTCGGCGCGTTCTTCATCGCGTTCGCGAGCGCCCGGTCCACGACCTTCTGCACGTTCGCGTCCATGTTCGTGATCAGGATGTCGCCCGGCACCGGCGAGGTCTGCCGCTCGACCCCGAGGACCTTGCCCATACGGTCCACCTGGACCCTGCGCAGCCCCGGCGACCCGCGCAGGGCCTCGTCGTAGACGTACTCGAGGCCGTCCCTGCCCACGAGGTCGACACCGGAGAAGTTCGCCTTGAGGCTGGACCGCTTGGTCAGCTCCTCTTCGGTGACCGGCTGCAAGTAGCCCAGGGTCTGCGAGGCGCCCGCGCCGAGCGGGTACTCCCGGACGGCCTGCACCTCGGCGATGACTCCGGGGAAGTCCTCCTGCCGCTCCAGGATCTGCAGCGCCTCCCGGGGGCTGACGTTGTCGTCGATGGGGATCGGCGAGTAGAGCGAACCGGGCCAGCAGGGGCGGGTCACATGCGGCCCGCACGGGCGGACGCGTTCCCGCAGCTCCTTGACCGGACGGCCGAGCACCGCCGCCAGCCGTTTGAGCACGGCCTTGCCGCCGTCCCGCATGCGCTCGATCTCGGCGCGGTCGATCGAGACCACCAGCGCCGTGCGGTTGCGCACCAGGGGCCGCCCGGCGGCGTCCAGGATCTGCCCGCGCACCGCCGGGACGATCACGTCGCGGGTGCGGGTCTCAGTGGCCGCCGCCACGAACTGGGCCCCGCGCACGACCTGCACCTGCCACAGGCGCAGGGTCAGGACGGTGAGCAGGGTCAGCACGAGGAACTGCAGCACCACCAGCCTGGACCGGACCCGGATCACACATGCCTCCGGACCGGGTAGGCGCCGGTGGGCACCGCCGCGCGCCTGCGGCGCTCGCGGGAGAACCGGGACACCACCCAGAAGATCAGCGCCGCGAGGGCGAGGTTGTACATCACCAGGGACGGCCACAGCGCGGCCAGCGTCCGCCAGTCGGCGCGGGGATCGCCGAGCAGCCCGCCCACCCCGGCCGACATGACCGGCGCGAGCATCACCGCGACGATGACCGCGACCGCCGACGAGCCCGGTGCCCGCTCGGCCGCGCGGCCCACCATGAAGCCCACCAGGCAGAAGACCAGGGCGTACTGGCCCATGACATGGGCGGCGGGCGGCAGCACGTCGGTGCCGAATCCCATGGCGAAGCCGATCGCGGCGCCGCCCACCGCGCCGCGCGCCAGCGCGAACACCACCACCCCGAGCAGCACCAGGTCAGGGCCGCCGCCGCCCGGCAGCGGAAGGCGGTTCACGACGGTGACCTGCACGACCATGATCAGGCCGACGAGCAGGACCGCCGCCATCGCTCGGATCACGCCTTCATGTCCTCTCGCCCACCTCGCCACGCCCCCCTCACAACCCCCACCACCCGGCCGGCCCCACTCCCCCTCGACAACTCGACGCCCCCGCCCCACGAACACGACCCCACCCGGTCACCCCGACCGCCACACCCCGGAGCCGCTCCCGCACCCGAACCCCCGGAACCGTCACCCCCCAGCCACCCAGGCACACCCCTCCTGAACACCCCGACCACCACACCCCGGAACCGCTCTGGGCCCCCGGCCCCCGCACCCCCGGGCGCAGCAGCACGCGAGCCCTTGGAGACGCCACTCCTCAACGCTCCGAACGCCACACCCCGCAAGCGCTCCACCGAGCCTCCAGGCGCGGCGGCGTGCGACCGTTCGAGCTCGTCGCTCCTTGATCGACGGTGCCCGCGTTCGCCGCCGCCGGAGGCGCGGGCGGTGTGCTCGCGGATCTTGGTGGGGTGATCTCGCCTGCCCGCGGGACGGTGCTGGTCGCCGTCCCGAGCCGCGTGATCCTTGGTGGAGCGGGCGCGCCCTCCGCCACCCGGGCGGGCCGCGGCACCATCCGGGCGAGCCACGGCGCCACCCGGACGAGCGCGAGCGCTGCTCGGACGGCGGCCGCTCGCCGGATGGCGGACCCCGGACGGACGCCCGTGCGCGCCGTTCGGGCGTGACCGGGCCTGGGGCCGCTGGACCCGTACCGGGCGCGCCCGCGTGGCGCCCGGCTGCCCTCGGCCCCCCTCACGCGCACCCCGTGCCGTCGAGGACGGCACGGGCGACGGCGAGGCGGGGGGAGACGTACGGTGCGGCGGTGTGACGGAATCGGCGCGTGCCGCCGCCGCGGGGGGTTTGGGGAGCATCGCGTCCCGGGGATCACGCTGCGGCGCCTGGACGACCACCCCGACGACGTCGAGCGCGTTGAAGTCCACGAACGGCCGCGCGTACGCCACCCGCGTGAGCTCGCCGGGCGTGGCCTCCACGCGCTGGATGGTGCCGAGCGGCACCCCCGGCGCGTACGGCATGCCGTGCTGGGAGCCGAAGCTGACGATGCGCCGCCCGGCGGTCAGCGGCGCGGCGGCGTCGAGGAGCCGGAAGCGGACGAGCCGCCCCTCGGCGACCGGGCCGAGACCGGTGATCAGGCCGATCTCGTTGCTCCCCTCCACACGCGCCCCCGCCGACGACGCCGGGTCGGTCAGCAAGACCACCGTGGCGGACGCCGGCGCGGTATGGACGACCCGGCCGACCAGACCGTCCCCATTGAGCACGGTCATCTCCGGCTTCACGCCGTCGCCCGTGCCCGCGTCGATCTCGACCGCGTCCTCGAACCCCGGCACCCCCCGCCTGGCGATCACCTGCGCCGCCACCACGCGGTACCCGCCGAGGCCGGACAGCCCCAGCATGCGGGTCAGTTCGGCGGACCTCTCGCGGTCGAGGCTGTGGGCGGTCAGCTCCCGCCTCAGCCTGGCGTTCTCCGCGCGCAGCACCTCGATGCGCCTCTTGGACTCCGGTGCGGAGGTGAACGTGTCGATGAAGTCGCCCACCGGCCGCGCGACGCCGGTGCCCGCCCGCTCGGCCACGCCGAACAGCGACGCCCCGACGGCGCGGACGGGGTCGAACAGCGAGTCACCGCGCTGGCGGTGGTCGACGGTGATCAGGACGAGCGCCACGGCCAGCAACAGGCCAAGGATCAACCGCGCACGGCGGGTATCCCTCATCAGCGTCCCGGCCCCATCAAAGCCCCTGCTCCATCAGTGCCTCGGCTCCGGCACCAGCACCTGCTGCAGGACCTCGAACTCCTCGACGCACTTGCCCGAGCCGAGCGCCACCGAGTCGAGGGCGTTCTCGACGAGGTGGATGGGCATGCCGGTCTCGTCGCGCAGGCGGTCGTCCATGCCCTTCAGCAGCGCCCCGCCGCCGGTGAGGGCCACGCCCCGGTCCATGAGGTCGCCCGACAGCTCGGGAGGGCACTTGTCCAGCGTCGACTTGACGGCGTCGACGATGGACTTGAGCGGCTCCTCGGTGGCCTTGCGGATCTCGTCCGCCGACACCACGATCGTCTTGGGCAGCCCGGTGACCAGGTCGCGTCCCCGGATCTCGGCGTGACAGTCGTCCCCGACCGGGCACGCCGAGCCGATCGCGATCTTGATCTCCTCGGCGGTGCGCTCCCCGAGCATCAGGGAGTACTCCTTCTTCGCGAAGGCGATGATCGCCTGGTCGAGCTCGTCACCGCCGACCCGGATGGACTGGCTCGTCACGATGCCGCCCATGGAGATGATCGCGACCTCGGTGGTGCCGCCTCCGATGTCCACCACCATGTTGCCGGTGGGCTCGTGAACGGGCAGCCGGGCACCGATCGCGGCCGCCATCGGCTCCTCGATGATGTACACCCGGCGCGCGCCGGCCTGGTACCCGGCTTCCTTGACGGCTCGTTGCTCGACTCCCGTGATGCCGCTGGGAACGGCCACGATGATCCGCGGCTTGGCGAAGTGTCGCCGTTTGTGCACCCGTTGGATGAAATAGCGCAACATGCGCTCTGTCACGTCGAAGTCGGCGATCACGCCGTCCTTCAGCGGGCGTATCGCCACGATGTTGCCGGGCGTCCGGCCAATCATCCGCTTGGCCTCGATGCCCACTGCCACGATCTTGCCGGTGGTGGTGTTGATCGCGACCACCGACGGCTCGTTGAGCACGATGCCGCGCCCGCGCACGTAGACCAACGTGTTGGCCGTGCCCAGGTCGACGGCCATGTCACGGCCGAGGAATGCCAGCTTGCTGCCCATGGGGAAGGAAACCTTCCTTCAGGTCGTTCGCGAGAGATTACGATTCGCATTCAAATCGTAACGTGACGTACCCACTCGCGAGAGCAACGAGCCGTCCGGCTCAGAAAAATCTTGGCGCGGTTCCAGGACGACACCCCATCTACCTGCACTTATCCCCCCTTCCCACCCGCCACCCCTCGAGACACCCCCCCATTTCCCC